>DATFYM010000237.1:0-21825 GCA_035315065.1 Terriglobia bacterium | reverse complement strand
GGGCTCCGCCGCCACGCTGAGTTTCGAGATCGAAGGGCACGGCTTTGGTGCGGTACTGGGGACGGATCAGGCCGCGACGGGTGATGTGCCCAAACTCCTCGCGGAGATGCACGAACTGACCCGCACCCCGCTCAAGAGTCTGTCGCACGAATGGAAGGTCCTGCCCCAGCAACTGGTAGAAATCGCGCCCGCTCAGGCGGCTTCGTCGGCTCCCGCGAATATGATCAAAATCCCCGGGGCGGACTACGAGTTTCGCACGGCTGGAATCATGATTGAAGGCGGGAATGACGCGGGGGTCGACGTGCAGTATCCGTGGGAGGATGCGCCCCACCGCTATCACCTGCACCGGATGCACGTAAACTCCTTTTACATCGACAAGTATCCCGTTACCAACGCCGACTTTAAGAAGTTCCTGGACGCTACCCAATACCATCCGAAGGATGATCACAACTTCTTGCGCGATTGGAAGAGCGGCAGCTACCCGGACGGCTGGGCCAACAAGCCTGTCACATGGGTTTCACTTGAGGACGCCCGTGCCTATGCCGCATGGGCAGGCAAGCGGCTGCCGCACGAGTGGGAGTGGCAATACGCCGCCCAGGGAACCGATGGTCGCATCTATCCTTGGGGTAACGAATGGAATCCCTCCGCCGTCCCCACTCCGGAAAAAGGTCGCGAAATGCGCGAGCCGACCAATGTGGATGCGTTTCCCAAGGGTGCCAGCCCGTTTGGCGTCACGGACCTGGTGGGGAACGTCTGGCAATGGACCGATGAAGTGGCGGACGAGCACACCCGCAACGGAATCCTGAAAGGCGGAAACTATTATCAGCCGCAAGGTTCGCTGTGGTATTTTCCGGAGGCGTACAAGGTGAATGAGCACGGGAAGTATCTGCTGATCGCCCCGAGCAAAGACCGCTCCGGCACGCTTGGCTTCCGGTGCGTTAAGGAAGCGGAGTAGCCACCGACTCGGGCCGCTTTCAGAGGGACGAGAAACTAAACACAGAGGCGCGGAGACACAGAGAAAGAGTGAGAAATCACATGAGATGTCATTTGTATCCAGACGTTTCCCATTCTTCTCTGTGCCTCTGTGTCTCTGTGTTGGAAGCGCCTTCGCAATTACTTCACACCTTCCGATGACTGAAGCAATCGGTTCGGGGCAAAAGGGTGGGCCTATGTTTATTCCTGACACATACACCGTCGCTCTCGGAATGATGATCGTCAGCATGCTCTGCTGGGGAAGCTGGGCGAACACCCAGAAGCTTTGCGGGAAGTGGCGGTTCGAGCTTTTTTACTGGGATTATGTTTGGGGAATCCTGCTCGTTTCCGTCCTCCTGGGATTTACTTTAGGCCGCACCGATCCGACCAGCCCCGACAGTTTCCTCCCCAACCTGAGGGCGGCGGATGCGCATCATATCCTCCTCGCATTCGTGGGTGGGGTGGTGTTTAACGTGGCCAACATCTTGCTCGTGGCCGCCATCGCCATCGCCGGACTGGCGGTGGCCTTTCCCATTGGCATCGGCGTGGCGTTGGTAGTCGGCTCCGTCCTCAACTACATCATCACTCCGAAAGGAAATCCCGTTTTGTTATTTGGGGGCATCGCACTGGTTTGCGTGGCCATAGTTTTTGACGCCCTGGCCTATCGGAGAATATCCCAGGACCTCAAAGTGAGCGCCAAGGGCATTCTCCTGAGCCTGCTCTGCGGCATCGGGATGGGGCTGTTTTATCCGTTTGTCGCCAAGGCGCTCAAGGGCGAGAACCACCTGGGTCCGTACACGGTCGCGTTCGTGTTCGCCCTGGGTGTGCTCGCCTGCACCATTCCCGTGAATTACATCTTTATGCGGCGGCCTGTATCCGGTCCGCCCGTCGCCATGCGGGACTATTTCACGGGATCCCGCTTGCTCCATTTCTGGGGCCTGTTGGGAGGCATGATTTGGGGCGTAGGGACCATCTCCAATTTCGTCGCGTCCTACGCGCAAATGATCGGCCCCGCCACTTCCTACGCCTTGGGGCAGGGGGCAACGATGGTCTCCGCCTTTTGGGGTGTTTTTGTCTGGCGCGAGTTCGCTCAGGCACCCCCGCGTGTGCGGCTCCTGTTGGCGCTTATGTTCCTGCTTTTCGTGTTAGGTTTAGGCGCGATTGCGGTTGCGCCTATTGTCGGTGTCTAGAGGCTGTCATGCGCAAGCCGATTGTTGTGGTAGGAAGCGTTAATCTGGACCTCGTCGGTTGCATGGATCGGATACCGGCAGTGGGAGAAACCGTCACGGGGAGCCGTTTCGAGCTGTTTCACGGTGGAAAAGGCGCTAACCAAGCGGTCGCCGCGGCGCGCCTGAGGTATCCCGTGAGCATGGTCGCCAAGGTCGGGGACGACCAGTTTGGGGTTCGCCTCAGGCAAGGATTGCGCTCGGCCGGAGTGGACGTCAGGGCGGTAAGGGTTGCGAAACGGATCTCCTCCGGAGTTGCCCTCATCTCGACGGATACGCGCGGCCAGAACAGCATCGTGGTGATCCCGGGCGCCAATGGAAAGTTACTGCCCACAGACCTGGAAAACTCTGTCTCGGTCTTGCGCTCGGCGGGGATTATTCTCACCCAACTGGAAATACCTTGGGAAACCGTGGAATGCCTAGCGGCTCTTGCTCAACGCTTCGATATCCCCTTGATGTTGGACCCGGCCCCGGCCCGTCCGATTCCCGACGATCTGATCCAGAAAATCACCTTCCTCACTCCGAACGAGACCGAAACCAGCGTAATCTGCGGTATTCGAACGAAGGACCTGAGTCCCTCCACGGCGCCGGAGATCGCCAGGACGTTGCTAGGTCGCGGCCTTCAGAACGTCGTCATCAAAATGGGCTCCCGGGGTGCTTATGCCGCGACATCGGTCGATAGCGGCGCCTTCGTGCCCGCGTTCAAGGTGGCTGCGGTTGATTCGACGGCTGCGGGCGATGCATTCAACGGCGGCTTGGCTGTGGCCCTGATGAAAGGACAGAGCTTTTTGACAGCCATTCGATTCGGCTCAGCGGTGGCGGCCTTGTCGGTCACAAGAATGGGAGCTCAGCCTTCGATGCCAAGTGCCCGGGAAGTGAATCGTTTCCTCAAGAGCGGTGTGCGGGCAAGCCTGGGTCATGCCGTGCCTGATACTGAATTGGCATCAAGTGTAGAACATTAGTGGAGTCGGCGTGTCGGGGGATCGAGTAGGCTATCGAACTTAGCCTTAACTGCCCTGTTTCCTTTCGCCCTTGCCGCGCTCGCGCCTCAGGGGCCGTCCTCTTCGAGATGTGCCAAGGCCTTGCGCCCGATTAGGGGGAACGGGGCGGCATCGGCTTTCGATTACTACCACGTAGTGGGCTCAAAGCAATGGTTTTGTGCATCACCGGTCTTGGCCCCCTGACCCGTTAGGCCCCGCTCACCATCAAAGAAGAACCCACGGTCAGAACTGCACTTACCGTGGCTACTCGCTCTCCCAATGGTAGAATAGCCATAAGATAATTAGCTTGACAGATACGGTCCCCTGTATTATCCTAAGCTAGACGGCTTCGACGCGCGGCCAATGGGTAGCCTCGGGCGAGCGTAGCTCCGAGGCCGGCGGTTGGCCAAGGAGGCGGCCCGGCTCGCCGCGCGCGAGAGGGCCGCGATTTGTGGAGATAAGGAGACGCGTGGAGGATGGCCAAACAGGGGGGGCGCGGAGGGGGACACCCAAGGAGGAAAAGGGACTGGGGTTCCGAACTTCCGCACCGCACGGGGTGGCGCCGGCCAATTGGCGGTGGGGGGACTCCGCCAGTGAGCCGGTTCATGGTTTATAGTTATGGTAGATCAGAGAAAATTAGGAGAGGGAGTTAGTTCGCCATTTCCCCCCACCCTCGCGGGACCTTGGCGCGAAGCCAGTATTGCAAACAAAGGGGATACAGGGAAGGAAGCCGGTTTTGAGTCGGTTTTCGGGCTACCAAATCGCACCAAATTTTACCATTTTTTACCAAAACGTGCAGCGAACGGGCACGAAGGTGGCAGATAAGGCCAGATAACGGGGGGTTTTTGCGACCGATTTTATTAAAACGTGTCAAGTCGTTCGGCTCGTGTCAATCTGTAATCGGCGCTCACTTCGCAATTGCGAAGGAGCTTCCAACGCAGAGACACGGAGGCACAGAGAAGAATGGGAAACGCTGGGAAACAAGAGACATCTTGATATCTTCCTCGCTCTCCTCTCTGTGTCTCCGTGCGTTCGTGGTGAATCCGTCACGCCTTCAGCGCCCTTTCGGGGTTCGTCCGGCGCGACCGCAAGTCCGCGGGGCCAATCTATTGATTCGACAATGGTTACTAGCCAAGCTGCCCGGCCGAACGAGCCATTACATGCTGAATCTAAATGACTTAACTAGCCGCGTCTCCGGTTAGCGCCGGGTCATATTTTCGAGTGTTGTCGGGCGACGGTACCGCGGCGAGGGCAATCTATTGATTCAACAATGGTTGTTGGCAAAGCTCATGAAGGGAACAGGCGAAGGCTTGCTGAATCTAAAGGACTTGCTAACCGTGTTTCACCGAGCAGCCTGGCGACTCTTTCGTGTTTTGTCGGGCGACCGAAACGTGGCGAGGCCGATCTGTTGATTCCGCAAGGGTTGTTGGCCAAGTTGCTGAGGAGAACAGGCGAAGGTTTGCTCAATCTAAAGGGCTTGCTAACCGTTCTTCCCCCGAGAGGTCGGGCGACCTCTTCGGGTTTTGTTGGGCGACTGAAACGTGGCGAGGCCGATCTGTTGATTCCGCAAGGGTTGTTGGCCAAGTTGCTGAGGAGAACGGGCGAAGGCGTGCTCAATCTAAAGGACTTGCTAACTGTGTTTCGCCGAGCCTTAGGCGTTTATTTGAAAACGGGCCCCGTTTTGAGGCCTCTTTTTTTTGCAGAATCGTACCAAATCCCGCCATTTTCTGCCAAAAACGTGCAGATAATCGCAGAAAATCGGGCCTTTCGCGACCGGATCTTATCAGAAACGTGTCGAGTCCTGCGGCTCGAGTCAGGGCACCGGCCAGGGCTTTGAATAACTGTGGCGAACTCTGGAAGCCGCGAGAAGCACTTCCGTTAAGATGGCAGCATCTAAGTCGCTTGGATGAGGAAGATTTGGGATCGGACGTGGCAGGAGACTCAACGGGGCGCAGGGCGACAGGTTCGCTGGGAGGCGGAGGCTCGCGGTCGGAGGCAACAAGCTGGGCGAGAAGGGCGCTACGCGCGGCCGTAGCGGGCCTTCGGGATTTTGCCTATGCCGGGCCCCGTCCGAAGCAAGGTCCCCAGTTGCCGGGTGTCCGGCCTCGCTTGGGCTTGGCGCTGGGGGGCGGCTTCGCACGCGGACTGGCGCACATCGGAGTGCTGAAGGTCTTGCAGGCAAATCGCATTCCGATCGACGCCCTGGCCGGAACCAGCGCCGGGGCCGTTGCCGCGGCGGCGCTTGCATGCGGTCGGCCCCTGGACGAGTCGATGGAACACGCCCGGGGTATGCGCTGGAGCAGTGTCGGCCGCTGGACGATTCCCAGCCTCGGTTTTGCCACCAACCAGCGCATGGAGCGCATGCTCACCGCCATGCTCGGCTGCACGCGCTTTGAGGATCTGAAGATTCCCTTAGCGGTGGTGGCCGCCGACATCTCGACCGGCGAGACGGTCATCTTCCGGAGCGGCGACCTGATCCAGCCGATCCGCGCCAGTTGCAGCGTGCCCGGCCTGTTTGTTCCGGTGGAGATCGAGGGGAGGATGCTGGTGGATGGCGCCATCGTCAGCAACGTTCCGGTGGGCGCGTTGCGCGATTTCGGCGTGGACGTGAAAGTGGCCATCTCGCTCGGGGCGGGTGAGCGGCCTCGGCGTCCGAAGAACCTTTTCCAGGTGGTGGGAAACGCTTTTCAGATTGCCGAAGCCCAGGCCGAGGACAGGTGGCGCCGCCAGTGTGACTTGGTGATCGAGCCGGACGTGGCGGCGTTCGACTGGGACGATTTCGAACATTTCTCCGAACTGGTCCGCGCCGGCGAAGTGGCGGCTCGCCGCTCGTTGCCAGCGCTGCGAGGATTGCTGGAAGGAGTCAGAAGTCAGAAGACAGGAGAACAAGGAGGAGTCAGGAGACAGGAGTAGGTGGTCAGAATGAAGAGAAGATAGTGAGACTCGAATTGTGAACGTCTTCATTCTGTCTCCTGACTCCTGTCTTCTTTTTCTAAACCACTATGCGAACCCGAATCCGAATACTCGTTGTCGCCTTGCTTTCAGTTCTTTGGCTTCCGGCGGCCCGCGCCCAGCTCCCGGACACACCGG
Organism: Terriglobia bacterium; assembly: GCA_035315065.1. Classification (GTDB taxonomy): domain Bacteria; phylum Acidobacteriota; class Terriglobia; order UBA7540; family UBA7540; genus DATFYM01. The sequence goes on along the minus strand of DATFYM010000237.1, from coordinate 15,557 downwards.
CAGCGCACCAGTTCTCCGCCTGGCTGAACGCCTTCAACAGCGGCGATCGCGCTACCCTCCTGCAGTTTTTGCAGAAGAACTTTCCGGCGCGCGCTTCCCGCATTGACGGCGAACTCGACTTTCGCCAGCGGACCGGCGGCTTTGACTTCAAGAAGGTCGAAGAATCCATCCCCACCCGCTTCTCTGGCCTGGTCCAGGAGCGAGGCTCCGACCAGTTTGCCCGATTCACCATCGAAGTGGAACCCGCGCCGGCGCATCGGATCACCAATCTCGAGTTGCAGGCCATTCCCCGCCCGGCCGGATTCGCCATCGCGCGTTTAAGCGAGGGCGACGCGCTGGCGGCACTGCGCGCCAAAGTCCAGGCTGACGCCGCTGCCGGCAAGTTCGCGGGGGCCGTCCTGGTGGCGAAGAACGATCAGCCCATCTTCACCGGCGCCTATGGAATGGCCGACCGGGAAGGGAAGATCCCGAACCGGCTGGAAACGCGCTTCCGCATCGGCTCGATGAACAAGATGTTCACGGCGGTGGCTGTCCTCCAACTCGTCCAGGCGGGCAAGATCAAACTCAACGATCCGCTGGGAAAGTACCTCACCGATTATCCCAACCAGGATGTGGCCACCAAGGTGACCATCCACCACCTGTTGACCCACACCGGCGGCACGGGCGACTTCTTCGGCCCTGAGTTCGACGCCCACCGTCTGGAACTCCGCACCCTTCAGGACTACGTGAAGCTGTACGGGAAGCGCGGCCTCGAATTTGCGCCAGGGAGCCGGTGGGAGTACAGCAACTACGGCTTTCTGTTGCTGGGCGTGGTGGTGGAAAAAGTCAGCGGCGAGAGTTACTACGACTACGTCCGAGAGCACGTTTACGAACCGGCCGGCATGACGTCCACCGACTCCTCGCCGGAGGACCAAGCGGTGCCAGACCGCTCGATCGGTTATACCAGGATGGAGAGCGGCACTTGGCAGCCGAATACCGACACGCTGCCTTACCGCGGGACCTCGGCGGGCGGCGGCTATTCAACCGTCGAGGACTTGCTGAGGTTCGCCAACGCCGTCACCGGTTACAAGCTGCTGGACGCCCACTACACTGAGTTGCTTACCACCGGGAAGGTGGATACTCCGGGCGGCTCCAAATATGCTTACGGCTTCGATGACCGTACCGAGGTCGGGGTCCGCTCCTTCGGTCACGGCGGCGGCGCTCCGGGCATGAACGGAGAGCTGCGGATCTACCCGCAGCCCGGCTATGTGGTGGCGGTGCTGGCCAACCTCGATCCTCCCGCTGCGACGCAGGTGACCGAGTTCATCGGCAGCCGGCTGCCGGCCCAATAGCGGTAGATTGTAGCAGAAGGGGAATAGCGGTAGATGGTAGACGGTAGACAGTAGACGGGGAAGAGCAGTGGATGCCGGTCTTCCCTGTATGCCATCTACCGTCTACTGTCTACCATTTTGTGACGACAATCACAAAGGGGCGTGATGGCCGTCATAGGCCGAGCCCTCTCGACTCCGGTAGTCTGCTTCACGTCAAGAGGGTGGGACCGTTATGTCGATACTATCTTTCACCGCCGAAGGTTTGGAGAACGCTCCCACCGTCTCGAGTTTTGAATGCTATCGATTATCCCTCGGTCTGGCGGGTTTCCGCGCTGCGAGCGAGTCTTCCTCCTCCTCTCGCCGCGGTGCGGACCCGCCGGCTTGGGGTCAGAAATCAACACACGCCAGCCTGCATCCGATCTCGCCCTTTAAGCCCGAGTGCAAGTTTCCCTTCTGATTTGACCCGCTTTTCCCTTCTTGCCCGCCCGTCTTCGGATGCGGCCGGCGTGTCGCTGCCTCAGAGGACCTCGCCAATCCTCGGGAGTCTGCTAAACTAAATGCTGGATTTCGCGAATACGGTGACGGTGCAAGCGGGGTTCGGGATTCGGGGTTTGGGGTTCGAAGAGAGACCCCCGAAACCCGAACTCCGCTGACTGGGAGTCGGGCCTATTTGGCAAATTCCGCGACGCATCATCGTCGCCAACTGGGGAACGAAGAATGGGTGCTAACGGCACTGTCAAGGTCGCATTTTTTTCGATGGAGATCGCGTTCGACGCGTCTATCCCCACCTACTCGGGCGGTCTGGGGGTGCTGGCAGGAGACATGTTGCGATCCGCTGCGGACCTCGAGGTGCCCATGGCCGGGATCACGCTGGTCTACCGCAAGGGCTACTTTACACAGCGCCTCGATGTGAATGGCAACCAGACCGAGGAGCCGGACGTCTGGAGTCCGGAAAAGGAAGAAAAGCTGAAGGAGATGGCGCCGCGGGCAGAGGTGGAAATCGGGGGCCGGCGGGTTCAGGTACGAGCCTGGCGCGCCGCGGTCCGCGGCCTCTCGGGTCACGAGGTGCCGGTCTACCTTCTGGACACCTGTCTCCCCGAGAACAGTGAGGAAGACCAGGCCCTCACCGACTCTCTCTATGGCGGCGACGAACACTACCGCCTGTGCCAGGAAGTGGTGCTGGGAATGGGCGGGGTCGGCATCCTGCGCGCCCTGGGACACACGGAGATCGAAAGCTATCATATGAACGAAGGGCACTCGGCTTTCCTCACCCTGGCTCTGTTGGAGCAGCGGATGGGACGGCCGGATCTCGGATTGGCGTCGCCGGATGACGTGGAGGCCGTCCGGAGCCAGTGCGTCTTCACCACCCATACGCCGGTTCCCGCCGGGCACGACCTATTTCCCAAGGCAATGGTGGTTCAGGTGCTGGGCGCCGCGCGAGCCTTCGGGGTCGATGTCAGCCGCTGCTGTCCGGAAGCAACCGTGAACATGACCCTCGTCGCCTTGCAGTTCTCGCACTACGTCAATGGCGTGGCTATGCGCCACGGCGAGGTTTCGCACGGCATGTTTCCTAATTACCCGGTCCGCGCCATCACCAACGGCGTCCACGCTGTAACCTGGACTTCGCCGCCTTTGCAAGCCCTCTATGACCGGCACATTCCTGAGTGGCGTCGCGACAACCTCTATCTGCGGTATGCCATCGGCATCGGGCTCGATGAAATCCGCCAGGCGCACGAGGAGGCCAAGCGCGCCTTGTTCCGTGAGGTGCGCCAGGCCACGGGAGAGTCGCTCGATCCGAAATTTCTCACCTTTGGCTTCGCCCGGCGTGCCGCCACCTACAAGCGAGCCGACCTCTTGTTTGCCAACCCCGCCCGCCTGGAGTGGATCACGCAACAGGTGGGTCCGCTGCAAGTGATTTACGCCGGCAAGGCCCATCCGCACGACGCCGACGGCAAGGCGATGATCCGTCGGGTGTTCAAAGCCGCGGCGGGCCTCAAGGACAGCGTCCGCGTAGTCTACATCCCTGATTACGACATGCGATGGGGGCAGTTGCTGACCGGCGGCGTCGATGTGTGGCTGAACACGCCCCAGCGCCCTTACGAAGCCTCGGGTACCAGCGGCATGAAGGCGGCGCTTAACGGCGTCCCCAGCCTGAGCGTGCTCGACGGCTGGTGGATTGAAGGGTGCGTTGAGGGGGCCACGGGCTGGGCCATCGGCCGCGACGGAAGCAGCCACCCGGAGGACTACATCGCCGAGGTAGCCTCGCTTTACGATAAGCTCGAGCTGGTGATTCTGCCCATGTTCTACGGCCGGCCGCACGCTTTCCATGAAGTCATGCGCCACTCCATCGCCCTCAATGGCTCATTCTTCAATACGCAACGCATGCTCGAGCAGTACGTTTCCAATGCCTACTTCCGAAGGCCAGAGGCCGCGATCCATAGCGAGGAAGAAGGTCAAAGGGCAAGGGTCAACGGTCAAGAGTGAAGAGTGCAGGATGAAGATTCGAGTTCTGGGCATACCACTGGACCTCGGCCAGGAGCGTCGCGGCGTCGATATGGGACCCTCGGCCGTGCGCGCGGCGGGCCTCGATGCGGCGTTGAAGGCTATCGGTCAGCACGTGGAAGATTGCGGGAACATCCACGTCAAGATTGCCGAGGAGCAGCCGTTCGGAGACCGGCGGGCGAAGTATCTGCACGAAATCGCCGCCGTGTCGGAGGAGGTGGCGCAGCGCGTGGCACAGACGCTGGACGAAGGGCTGTTCCCGATTTCCTTGGGCGGGGACCACTCGATCGCCATCGGAACGCTCTCGGGTGTGGCCAAGCACCACCACGACCGCGGACAGAGCATCGGCTGCCTCTGGATTGACGCCCACGCCGACATGAATACGCCGGAGTCGAGCCCCAGCGGCAACATTCACGGAATGCCGTTTGCAGCACTGCTGGGTTATGGTCCCGACCCTCTCACCAAGATTTTCGGATATGCGCCGAAACTGCGCGCCCCGGATTGCGTGCTGATCGGCGCCCGCGACCTCGACGCGCGTGAGCGCCGGATCGTGAAGGACGCCGGCGTCCACGTGTTCACCATGCGCGACATCGACGAGCAGGGCATGCGGTCGGTGATGGAACGCAGCATCGAGCTGGCCACGCGATCCACCGCTGGCTTCGCGGTCTCGTTCGACATGGATGTGGTCGATCCCGACGAGGCGCCGGGGGTGGGGACGCCTGTGGCGGGCGGCATCACTTTTCGCGAGGCGCACCTAGCCATGGAAATCATCGCCGACAGCAAGCAGTTGCTTTCGCTGGAGGTGGTGGAGGTGAACCCCATCCTCGACGCCCATAATCGCACCGCCGGGCTCGCCGTCGGCCTCATAACTTCGGCGCTGGGAAAGAAGATACTGTGAACCAAAAAATCCGGCTGGGAATCCTATTTGGCGGCCGGTCGGGAGAGCACGAAGTCTCGCTCACTTCCGCGGCTTCGGTGATGCAGGCGGTGGATTCGGAGAAGTACGAGGTGATCCCCATCGGCATCACGCACGAAGGCCGCTGGCTGCTCGGCTCGAGCGCCGACAAGCTCCTGCCGGGCGTGCTCACGAATGGCAAGCCGGTGACGGCATCCGTCGCGCCCACCGGTCCCCGATTCATCCCGCTTGATCCTGCGTCTTCCCGCCAACTCTCGCGCCGAGAGGCGGCAGACACGCGCCCCGAGATCGACGTGATCTTCCCGCTTCTGCACGGGACGTTCGGCGAGGACGGCACCGTCCAGGGTCTGCTGGAGCTAGCGGATATTCCCTACGTCGGCTCCGGCGTCCTTGGCTCGGCCGCCGGCATGGACAAGGACCTGATGAAGCGTTTGTTTCGCGACGCGCGCATCCCGGTCGTGCCGTGGATCACCGTGCTGCGCAGCGAATGGGAGCGCAACCCGGAGCACGTGCTGGCCGCCATCCAAAAGAAACTGCGGTACCCGCTTTTTGTCAAGCCCGCCAACCTGGGCTCGTCGGTCGGAATCAGCAAGGTGCACAGCGCGAAGGAACTGAAGCCCGCGCTCGACCTCGCGGCCGAGTACGATCGCAAGATCATCGTTGAAAAAGGGATAGATGCCAGGGAGATCGAGTGTTCGGTGCTGGGCAACGACTCTCCGCAGGCTTCGGTCCCCGGGGAAGTGGTTCCGGTAAACGAGTTTTACGACTACGAAGCCAAGTACGTCAAGGAAGGGTCGCAACTGATCATCCCGGCCAAGCTTCGCCCACGCCAGACGAGACGCGTCCAGCAACTCGCCGTCCAATCTTTCCGGGCCGTCGATGGCGCCGGCATGGCGCGCGTGGACCTTCTTCTCGACCGCCGGACGGCCGCCATCTTCGTCAACGAGATCAATACCATCCCGGGCTTCACGCCCATCAGCATGTATCCGAAACTCTGGGAAGCCTCGGGCCTTCCCTATGCGAAACTCATCGATCGGCTCGTGGAGCTGGCGATCGAGCGCCACCAGGAAAAGAGCCGTACTCGCTATACGTTCGACCCGCAGCCTTAAAGCAAGATCGTGCTTTAGGAGGCACCGCGACTCGGAACTTCGCAATCGAGAATTCCGTAGAATCCGTCTGGAGGTGTGCGATGTTCAAACTGACTAGACTACTTTCCGCCGGCATAGTCCTGGCCTCGCTGGTTTTCGGCGGCGTCATACCCGCGCTCTGGTCCCAAGAGTCCGTGGGCAGCCTAGTGATCGTTTTTAAGGATGGCCACAGGCAAAGCTTCCCGGTCGCCCAGATCGCTCGCATCGAGTTCGAGCACGTGGGCCCAGCCGTAGTGACCGGCAGGAGCCGCTTTACCGGAGAGTGGAAGGTGGGTGTCGGCGGTGGCGTGAGCGGAACCTTCAAGATCATCTTGAAGCCGGATGGCACGGCCCACAAGGATATCGGCGCGGGCGGAGACGGCACATGGGCGGTGGTGAACGGCGAGGCGCGCATCGCCTGGGACGACGGATGGCATGATGTCATCCGCAAGGAAGGCAACAGGTTCCAGAAGGCTGCGTACGGCCCCGGTAAGTCGGTCGACGACGCGAGTCCCGATAGTGTGGCCTCGGCTGTGTACCAGGAGCCAAACTAGTGCTCTGTAACATTCAATCCTGACCAGGCGAAGAATTGACGATTGCAGATTGGCGATTGACGATTGAAAGAGAAGAAAAGGCGAGCCGCGCGGCTTTTCAATAGGCCCCGACAATCGTCCGTCGTCTCTTCCAATCGTCAATCGTCAATCTGCAATCATCAATTCTTCAGTGCACGATCACCGGTTTCCCCGACCCGGGCCGGCCCATCAAGAACAGAAATGGGACCATCACCAGAAACAGGGCTGACAGCACGAGAAAGACTTTGTTAAAGGCGAGCATCGCGGCCTGCCGCTGCACCAGCCCGAATGTAGCTGCATAGGCTCGATGGAGGGCCGTGGCGGGGTCCGACCCTTGGGCCATGAAACCCTGCTGCAGCCTATGCATCATCTCCTGGGACCCGTAGTCGTAGGGATTGAAGTTGGCGCCGAGGACGTTGGTATCCCCCTGCCGCCAGCGTTCCGACATCGTCGCGGACCCGGCGATCCCCATACTGCCGCCCAGGTTGCGCATCAAGTTAAAGATGCTGGTGGCGTTGCCCATTTGCTCCTTCGGAATGGGGTCCATGGTGGCGGTGGTGAGCGGCACGAACAGGAACGCCAGCGACAGGCCCTGAATGAACTGCGGCCAGAAGATGTCCCAGTATCCGGCCACCAGGCTCAAGCGCGAAAGCTGCCACAGGGTCAAGGCGCACACCGTGATGCCAAGGGCCAAGAGCTTGCGAGCGTCAAACCGCGCAATGATGATCCCCACCACCGGCATGGCGATGAACGATCCCAGGCCGCGCGGGGCCATGGCGAAGCCGGCCTGAAGCGCGGGATACCCGAGAAGCGTCTGCAACAACAACGGCAGCAGCACCAGGCTGCCGTAAAGCACAAAGCCGAGCGCCGTCATCAGAAAGACGCCGCTCGCAAAAGTCCGGTTCTTGAGGACGCGCAGGTTCACCACCGGGCTCTTGGCGCGCAACTCGTAAATCACGAAAGCGGCGAGGGCGGTCAACGCGAGAATGGTGAGCGCGGCGATCCAGTGGCTCGAGAACCAGTCCTTTTCCTGGCCCTTGTCGAGTACCAACTGAAGCGCGCCGACCCCGACCGCCAGCATCCCGATGCCCCAATAGTCTACGCGCGCCGTTCCGCGCCGGATGTACGGCGGATCGAAGATGAACGCCCTGGTCATGATGAGCGACGCGATGCCGATGGGGACGTTAATGTAGAACACCCAGCGCCAACTGTAGCTGTCGGTCAGCCAGCCGCCCAGCACCGGGCCCAGCATCGGCGCCACCACGATGCCCAGTCCCCAGAAGCCCATGGCCTTGCCCCGGTCTTCGGGCTTGAAGGCCTCCAGCAGCACCGCCTGCGAGATCGGTTGCAGGCAGCCGCCGCTCGCGCCCTGGAGGATGCGAAAGAAGATCAACGCCGGCAAGCTGGGCGCAAGCCCGCAGAGGAAGGACGCGGTGGTGAACAACGTCACCGACAACATCAGTAGCCGCTTGCGTCCGAAATAGTTTCCCAACCAACCGGTGATTGGAAGGATGATGGCATTGGCAACCAGATACGATGTCAGCGCCCAGGTGGCTTCATCCGGGGTGGCGGAAAGGTTCCCGGCAATGTGCGGCAGGGAGACGTTCACCACCGTGGTGTCCAGCACTTCCATAAACGTGCTGAGCATCACCGCGATGGCGATGATCCACGGGTTGATGTGCCGATGTTCGCTCTGGTCTTCGTCAATCATGCCTTCACTCGCCACTCGCCACTAGTCACTATTTTGTGATCACCGTTGGCTCGACGCTCATGCCCGGCCTCAGCGACTGGTCGGCGTTCTGGTCCGGGTCGAACCGGATCTTCACCGGCACTCGCTGCACCACCTTCACGTAATTGCCGGTAGCGTTCTCGGGCGGCAGGACGCTGAACTTCTCACCCGTGGCGGCGGCGAGGCTGTCCACATGACCGCGATAGGTCCGTCCGCCGTAAGCATCAACCGAAACGACGGCTTGCTGTCCTATCCGCATGTTCCGGAGCTGATTCTCCTTGAAGTTGGCCGTGACCCAGACGTCGTCGAGTTGAACCACCGCCATGAGGGGTTGCCCGGGGGCGATCACCTCTCCCAGTTGCACGGTCTTCTTGCTGACCACGCCGTCTACCGGAGCTCTCACCACCGTGTAATCCAGGTTGAGCCTGGCCTGGGCCAAGGCAGCCTTGGTCTGCGCCGCCCGCGCGTCGGCGGAAGCGGCTTGGGCGCGCGACATGGCCACGTGCTCGGGCGCCATGGCGGCCGCTCGCACGTCGGCCTGCGCCATCGCCACCATCGACTGCGCCTGCGTGAGGTGGCTCCGGGCCACGGCCACATTTTGCTGGGCCACTGCCACGTCGGCCTTCGCGGAGGCCACGGCGGCGCGCGCGGATTCCGCCGCCGCGATGGTGGCGTCGTACTGCTGCTGCGAGACCTCATCCTTCGCCGCCAGCGGCTTGATGCGCGCCAGATCGTGCTCGGCCTTGTTGGCGTTGGCTTCTGCTTCTGTCAAACGCGCCTTGGACGCGGTCTCCGTGGCCTCGGCGGCGTCGACTTCCTGGCGCGCGGCCGCCTCGCCGGCCAGAGCGTTTCGGAGGCGGGCTTCCGCAGTGCTGACCTCCGATCCTGAGGTGACGCTGATGATGGGCACGTCCGTCTGCGCCGCCTGCGCCGAGGCCTCGGCTTGCGCCAAGTCGGCCTGGGCGCGGTCCGCCGCCACCTCGTAGTCCCGCGGGTCGATCTTCGCCAGCACCTGACCCGCCTTCACCGGCTGATTATCCAGCACGTCCACCTCGATCACCGTGCCACCCACTTTGGCGCTGATGGGGATGATGTGACCATCGATTTCCGCATCATCGGTCGACTCGCGAATCGAGAAGTAATGCCAGACCATCGCCAGCAACACCACCAACGCCAACCCCGCACCCACTAGCGCCCACTTGAAGCCCAGATGGTGATGCAGCGACGGCGAGACTGGCTCGCCACCCGGAAGCGTTACTTCCCTTTCATCTTTTAACTGACTCTCCAGCACGTCCGGCATTTTTCTCTCCCGAGCAAGCAACAGAGAATGGTGAATGGTGATACAGCGTTCAGCTATCAGCCGTCAGCAAGAACCGGATTTTTCGTGTGGCATAAAAGATCGGCCCTCGCTGACCCTATGGCCAGTTTAGCAGACTGATTGATTTAATGATGCGCGACGGCGGGCTAAGGTCGCAAATACGGCTTGTGGCGACCATCGGGTGGCCGCCGGGCGGAGCCACGAGGAGTGATAGGTGGTGTGGTAGTCGAAGGGCGAAAGGGCGCGTCTGTTTTGGCGGGGCTAGCTTTGCGCGAGCTTGTGGGCCCGGTGCTGGAACAATTGGCGCTCAGTCTCATCAAGGACGGCGTTGACTTCGGAGCCCATGGTGTATAGGGCCAAGCCGTAACTGATGGACATCTTGTAGTTCAAGCCGGGATTGGCCGCGTTCCAGCCCTGGACGGCTTGCACCAGCCGGTCGGCCACGACGCGGGCATCCTCGGGACGGGTCTCGGGAAGCAACACCAAGAAATCGTCGCCGGTGTGGCGGATGGGGATATCCGAAGGCCGCAGGTTGTTTTCGAGCAATCGGGCCATTTCTATCAGGAGGCGATCTCCGACCAGGTGCCCATAGAGCGTGTTCGCCAGCTTCAGATTATCCACGGCCACCAGGAGGAAGACGAGAGGGGTTCCCTTTCTTTCCACGCGGGCGATTTCGCGGAGAATGACGCGGTCGAAATAGCGGTGGTTGAAAAGCTCTGTCAGGGGGTCGATCACCGCGAGCATCTCGGCCGCCTCGTTTCGGATCAACTGCCGCACCAACTTTTCCCGCGCACGGCTGATCGTCCGGTTTTGATCGAGAAGGTACAGGTTATAGAGGACCACCATGGCGACGAAGCCGAAGAGCAGCAGCGGAAGGTACTGGCCCTGGAGGCGCCAGGAGCCGGAAGTCGGCGCGATACTCGGCCAGAGCAGAGAGAGGAATCCCGCCGCCAGCATCAGGATCGCCAGGACGAGCATCGGCCAGAAGTTGGGGTCCCGTCGCTCTATGGCTTGAACCTCGCGACGGAGTTCGTCGCTCGGCCAGACCCCTTTGCCGTCGGGTCCTCCCCGGCTTTCGCTCGCGCGCCACAGCGCCCGGTCTAAGCTTGAATGGTTCAGCGTCTTGGGCGGTGCGACCACGGTGAAGCGTCCGTGCTCGTCTTGCTCTATCTCAGGTCCGATCTCGTGACTGTTCATACCTGGGATATCGGCGGAGCGGCGGGGCGAGTTGAGGGCCTTTCGAAATGGAAAATCGAAACTCGAAATTCGAAAATCGTTTCTAGTGCTGGGAGTGGGCATTTTCGATCTTCGAATTTCGACTTTCGAAATCACTCCCGGCTGTTCCAAACGAACGCGCCGAAGGTTTGAAAAGTGGTGAACCCCAGATGTTCATACAGCCGCACGGCGCCCGCATTCAGATCAGTGACCGTAAGCGAGACCTCCTTGAACCCCTTCACGGCGAGGCGGGCAAAGGCTCTCTTCATGAGGGCCGTACCCAGCCCCATGCCCTGAAACTCGCGGGCGACGGCAACCTGTGGTATGTGGGCGGTCCGGCGGGGACGCACCGCCGTGAGCGCCAGCAGCGCCGCCACTCTCCGCGTCGGCCGATGGATGGCCACGAGAGACTCATCGGCCAGATACTCGCCGCAGCCACCCAGGTGGGTGATGGTCTCCATCAGCCGCGTCGCTCCTTCCGTCGACATGTACTGGTCATTGATAAAACCATCGACGTGGTGGTGATAGGTGTGATAAATCAACTGAGCTACCTGGTGGTCGTGTCTCCGGTCCCAAGGCTCGATCAGGAAGTCGGCGGATACCCGAGCCTCGCGCATCGCCAGGGGGTTGGTGGCGCCGTGAAAGCCGGAACCGCTGCTGTCGGACGGCCGGTCCCAGCCCGCGAGCGGCGCGGCCATGAAGCGGCGAAGGTAACTCTCAAACCCGTGAGCGCGGAAACAAGGATCGAGATCTTCCAGATGGAAGTGCGGCAACTGGGCCTCGACACGACCAATGCCGGGAGTGGCGAGCAGCGTTTCAAGGACGCGTTCGAGCAGCACCAGCGCCCGGGCCTTGGCATCGCCGCCGGGCATGACAAACAAATCGCCAATCAGGGCCTTTTCCCCCTCGTAAAAGAAGAAGCCATACCCATCGATCTCTCGGCCGTTCAGGAGAGCGTAGCCCGAGAGACGTTTTTCTTCCAGACAGGTGAAGACTAGTTGCGAGGCAGAGACGTAATCCCAGCGCAGGGCGTCTCCCCAGGCCTTGGACTCGGCGTCGAGAAGGAGGCGGAAGTCGCCAGCCTTGAAGCGGCGGATGTCGATGATCTCCGGGTTCGCGAGCGTCGGCACGCTGGAGAGTATAACCCAAAGATAGGAGTCAGAAGGCAGAAGTCAGAAGTCAGAAGTCAGAAAGAAGAGGCGCTTGCAGTGGTTCACTTGAACCGGCCTTGAAAAGAGTGCCGCGCGGGGATGGCACGCACGCTTCTTCATTCTGTCTTCTGTCTTCTGACTCCTGACTTCTATTCTTCTGCCGCCTGGTGGTTTATGATGCTCGGGGTGGCGTTCAGCCGCCACATGGATCACTGGAGGCGTAAATCGGGAAGAGTGCTTCTTCATTCTGACTTCTGACTCTTGACTCCTGACTTCTGACTCCTTATGGAAGCGGCCCCCGCAAAGAATAACTCGACAAGCCCCGGTTCGCGGGCGCCCGCGCCGATCTCGCTTCGGTACCGGGTGGAGTATGCCGCCGTAGCCGGCCTGCTGAAGTTCCTGGGGTGGCTTCCGCACCCGCTGGCGCGCGCCATGTGCCGGGTGCTGGCCGCGCTCTGTTACTGGTTGTGGCCGCGGCTGCGGCGAGTGGGTAGTTTCAACCTTCACCTGGCGTTTCCGGACTGGTCGCCGCGCCGGCGCCGCCGCGCCTTGTTTGGTTTGTTCCAGAACTTCGGCCGTATGCTGGCCGACTTCGCGCACTTCCCGCAGTGGACCCGGGACAACATCGAGAAGATCATCATCTACGACGGCTTCGAGAACTACGAGCGCGCCCGCGCGCAAGGGAAGGGCGTTCTCTTCCTCACCGCCCACTTCAGCAACTGGGAACTGAGCTCCTTTGCCCATGGATTGTACGGCCACCCGCTGAACTTCCTGGTGCGACACATGGATAATCCGTTGCTCGACCGCTTGATCAACGGCTATCGCTCTCTGAGTGGCGGTCGACCGATCGAGAAGACAGACTCCGCCCGCCCGGTGCTGCGCGCCCTCGAAAACGGCGAGGCGGTGGGAATCTTGATGGACCAGAACATGCTGCCCGCCGAGGGTGTTTTTGTACCTTTCTTCGGCATGCTCGCTTGCACCACGCCGGGCCCGGCCCGCATTGCGCGCAAAATGGGTGCGGCGATGGTTCTGGGCCTGACCATCTGGGACGCGAAGATCGGCAAATACCGCTTGCGTTTCGAGCCTGTCGAGTGGATCAAGCGCGACGACCCGGAAGAAGAGATCATCGCCAATACGGCCAACTTTACGCGACTGATCGAGGAGTACGCTCGGCGCTATCCCGAGCAATGGTTGTGGGTCCACCGGCGCTGGAAGACGCGGCCGCCCGGAGAGGAACCAATCTACCGGTTCTGAGTCGTAGGCGGTAGCCGGCATACGGTATACGGCATGAGGCGAGGGGCTAGCCGCTGTAAAGGGTAAAGGGTGAACGCCTCTTCCCCTTATTCCGCCTACCGTCTGCCGTCTCCCCTCCCTCGAATTGGAGAGATGACGGTTACCAATATTCTTCCTTCGGTATCGTTAATTGCGGAGATGGCAAAGTCCAATCGCCGGTCGTCTTCCGTCCCCGACCCAGGAGCCGAGACGCGGAACCGGTTCCTCCCTAAAGAATGGTCGCTCGTCCGGCAATACCGCACCCCCAAGCAGGTTCAGGATTTTCTCCGCGGGCTGCCCTACAACTGGGAGAGGAACGGTGAGACGCTGCGCACCTTTCGCGGAGTGGTGCAACACGGGAGCGCGCATTGCCTGGAGGCGGCTCTTACCGCTGCGACGATTCTCGAGCAGCACGGCTACCCGCCGTTGCTCATGGACCTCGAGTCGCAGGACAAGTTGGACCACGTCGTTTTCCTCTTTCGCCAGCATGGCCGTTGGGGCACTGTGGCCCGCTCGCGCGACTTCGGCTTGCATGGACGCAAACCCGTTTTCCGCACCCTCCGCAGCCTGGCCATGAGCTACGTCGACCCCTACGTGGATAACACGGCGCGCGTCAAGGGGTACGGGGTGCTCGATCTGCGCACGCTCTCGCGGTGCGACTGGCGCCTCTCTCGCCGTAACGTCTGGGCGGTGGAGCGCCGGTTGATCGAAATGCCCCACTGGAAGTTGGAGACCTCCGACCGCCGCCACCAAGTGATGCTGCGCCGCTATCGTGACTTCCGCCGGAAACACCCTCAGGGGCCGGTGACGTTTTATGACGGGCAGGACCGGTGGTTGTGAGAGAAGTCGAAAAGTCAAGGGTTGAGGGTCGAAAGGAACGCAAATCGGCGACGACGGCTGCCCGACGTTAGTTCTCGCGCGATTTGACTCTCTCCCCAGCATCCTAATTAACTCCCATAGTTTTCAATCATATGGTGACTTTCCAGCAACTATCTTCAACATAATAAAAGGCACGACGCCAAATATTTCGTTCGCCCACAAATCGCTTATGTTATAGAAAAAACGCGAGATAGCGATTGCATTTCGTTTTAAGTCCCTTTTTTTCAATAGCTTGATATTTTTGCCAAACCCGGAAACCCCCGAATCCGCCACTCCGGCTGCCTTGAATCCGAATCGGCAATACAGAAGGCAATGCCGTCGGTAGCAGCTAGCGAGAAAGCGGGGTCAGAATGGCCGTAAACGATTGAAACAACGAACGATGGTCGCCGTGGCTTCGTTCTTGTCATTCCACGTCTATCCCCTTCCCCATAAAGAGGTTGATCCCCGTGGCTTCGTTTGGCTTTGTTCACCCTCGTTGGCCCATGTCCCGACTTGCTCACCGGAATTGGCTCCCGTTCACCATTTCTTTCCTAGCCCCGAGCACTGGCTATTCCTAGGCTATCACACCATTGGGAAAAGTCAAGGAAAATCTGCAAGCGGGGTGGGTCCTTGGGATGGCAAATGGCGAATTGTGAATTCTGAAAGAAGAAAGCGCCGCCGCCTTCCCAATCTGAGGATTCTCGGGCGTGATGTGGAAATCGTCAACCGCCGGTCCGGGCCTCGGCAGGCGCCCGGGATTCACGTCACGGCGGCGTAAGTGGCTGCGGAAATCAAGCCAGAAAGTGGCAGGCGTGGAGGGACTCGAACCCCCGACCCTCGGATTAGAAATCCGATGCTCTATCCACCTGAGCTACACGCCCTTCGCGAGAGCACTGCTCGAATGATAAGCGGTCGCCTTGAGACAAGTCAACTGACCGCTGCCGCTGCCGCCGGCCGCGCGACATAAGAGTGAAAACTGGTCCACCGGATCCCGCCTCGGCGGGACGGGCATCCCTTCGCTACGCTCAGGGCAGGCTCTGCCCGCGCGGCCTAGGCCTTCTGCTCGCTTGTATCTACATCTTACCTCAGGCGGCTGGACCTCTCTTTATGCGTGAGCGGGACGCTCCCGCCACAGCGGGCGAGACGCCCGCGCTACGAACTTCTTCTCACGGTGGCGCCCAAAATGTCCATAGGAAACGGAGAGGACGTTCCAAGGGGCCAACAGTTGGGGTGAGCGACGGGATTCGAACCCGCGACGTCCAGATCCACAGTCTGGCGCTCTACCAAGCTGAGCTACGCTCACCACCGAAGACCGCGTGCAAACTCTGTTCTCTACTTTATAACATCTTTCGGCGCGGCTGTCAACGGCGCGACATGGCAGCCGTTGCCGCTGGGGTTTGGCCAAAAACAGCGGAATCCACAGATTACGCAGATTTCGGAGATTAAGCCGAAGTTCCTGGACCGTCGGAGCGTAAGTATAGATGATACCAAGAGTTGGCGGATCAGAGGGAGAGATTTACTGACTACGGTTAGTCAGGCTTGAGGCGGATCCCGAGCAAGTCGAAGGCGCGCTGCTGGGCTGGCGTG
>DATFYM010000236.1:0-6185 GCA_035315065.1 Terriglobia bacterium | reverse complement strand
GTCCCACAGTGTGGTACGGCTGGCCTTACACCTACGGTGTGGGAGCTGGATTCACCTACACGAGCGATTCCGGATGGAGCTTCGGGTTCGGCTACGGATATGCCTACTATCCCTGGTATTACCCGTGGTGGGGGCCAATGGGGTACTACGGATATGGCTGGTACCCCTATTACGGCTGGGGAGCATGGGGAGGGGCTGCGGTCGCCAACGTTTACGGAGTCTGGGGCAACACGGCATACTCTCGAACTGGCGCTGCTTGGGCAAATCCTTACACCGGAAACTATGGAGCGGCGACCCGCGGAGCCTACCACAACACCCTGACCGGCCGGACGACGGTCGCCGGGCGCGGCACCAACACCAACATCTACACGGGTAACACAGCCGGGTATCGCGGCGGCGCGACTTACAATCCGAACACCGGCATCGTCGCGGGTGGCGGAGCCGGTTACGTGGGGAACATCTACACCGGCCAGGGCACAGCAGGACGCGGTGGATTTGCCTACAACACGAACACGAACACGGGAGTAGCGGCGGGGAAGAACAACGTCTACGCCGGCAAAGATGGCACGGTGTACCGCTACAACCGGGACAGCGGCAACTGGTCGAGTAACAGCGGCAGCGGATGGCAGCCCGCAACCAAGCCAGATGCCAGTCTCCAGCGTCAACAACAGGCACGTACCCAAGGAGCGCAGCGGACCCAAAACTTCAACTCCACGCGCAGTTATGGCGGAGCACGAATGGGCGGCGCTAGAATGGGCGGAGGCCGACGGCGTTAGCCCAGCAGATACGGATTGGCGCCCGATACTGGAGAATATGGTACGTAGGCAGACCCAGTATGGGATCTGCGTAAAGGGTTCAAGTCGCGGTTAGCAAGCCCAGTAGCGACCTCTCTGAATTCTGGACCTGTGCCGACACAAGAGTCTTCCTGAAGCCATTTCTTTCTTCGAACTTCGCGCGTTGGCGTACTAGGGAAATCCCCAGTTGTGAGATCTAACGGCTGCCCGTATGATCGGGCCTTGATCCGGACCTCTTCATGAAAGGGAGAAGTTGGCCAAACCAACTGAGTTCAGGTGCCGGGTAAGGTTGCTGGCGTCTTCGGGAGGACTCGGCCGTGACTGTTGAACCACGTGCGTACAACGAGGCCCAGATAAACCGCGCCCTCGAAGCGTCTATCCACATTGGCCTGACTGTTCTGCTGGCCACCGCCTGTCTCCTGATCCTGCGGCCGTTCATTCCTCTGCTGGCCTGGGGGATTATCATCGCGGTCGCTGCTTACCCGGCTTTCAAGAGGTTGCAGAAACTGATAGGAGGGCGTGGCGTCCTGGCCGCCGTATTGTTTACCTTGATTCTTCTGGCTGTCTTAATTCTTCCCGTCTTTTTGCTTGCAGACAGCCTGGTCGAGGGCGTCCAAGCCGTCACTGCCCACGTAAAGTCGGGAGCCGCCATCGTCCCTCCGCCACCACCCGGCATCGCCGGTTGGCCTCTGATAGGCGCTCCCCTGACAAAGGTGTGGCTTCTGGCTTCCAGAGACCTGACAGAGTTGCTCAAAGAGTTCGCTCCACAAATCAAGGCCGCGCTTCCCGGGGTACTCTCTGCAACCGCGGGATTGGGCGTTACGGTGTTGCAATTGCTCCTTTCCATCGTGGTTTCCGGTGTGCTTCTAGCCAACGCACAGGCCGCTTATGAGATGACCCGCTCCCTGGCCAACCGCCTTTTCGGTGAGAAGGGACCTGAGTTTCAGAAACTGGTAGGGTCCACGATACGCAGCGTCACCTTCGGTATTATCGGCGTTGCTATCATCCAATCGGCTTTCGCCTTGCTCGGCTTTCTGGTGGTGGGGCTTCCTGCGATGGGTCTGTGGGCAGTGATTTTCCTGATCGCAGCCGTACTTCAGGTGGGAGGCCTCGTACTCGTTCCTGCGGTGATTTACGTATTTGCGACCGCCAGTACCACTAAGGCCGTGATTTTTCTGATTTGGTGCATCATCGTGGGGTTGATGGACAACGTGCTGAAGCCCCTGCTGCTGGGGCGCGGCGTCGCGGTTCCCATCGCCGTGGTTTTTCTCGGAGCGATTGGCGGATTCGTGGCCATGGGCATCATCGGCCTGTTTGTCGGTGCGATCGTTTTATCGGTAGGTTATAAGTTGTTCCTCGCTTGGCTCGAGGGAACGCCTGCGGTCAATCAATACACGTGAGCCGGATTTCCTCTTAGGCGACCAAGAAACTATTCGAAAGTACTTTGAGAGCAAGGCTTACACACGATGACGGATCCTAGTCTTGTTGAGCAACCATCCGATTTCTCCTTGGTACTAGGTGGCCCGATCTTCCAGCTTTTTCGGAGGTCGCGGCTCGCTGGAGATGGCTTAGAGCTCTTGTATCGCCGGCTGCTCATTGTCACGCTGGTCGCATGGCTGCCGCTGTTGCTCCTCTCCATGCTCGGCTCCTCAGCTAGTAGCTTCGGTCGCCTTTCCTTCTTTCACGACGTTGAAGTGCATGTACGATTCCTCGTTGCACTTCCGGTGCTGATCGTTGCCGAGCTGGTTGTTCATTCCCGGATACGTCCCGTTGTGCGCTGCTTCGTCGAACGGCGCATCGTTTTGTCCCAAGACCTGACCCGCTTTCACGGCGCGATCGACTCAGCCACCAGGTTGCGCAATTCCATCCCCGCCGAGGTCGGACTCTTGATTCTCGTCTACACCTTTGGCCTGTGGTTCTGGCACGGTCGGGTTGCATTCGACACCCCGACCTGGTACGCCAATCCCGGCGGACGCTGGCACCTGAGCCCCGCCGGCTTCTGGTACGTGTTCATCAGCATCCCCATCGTGCAGTTCCTCCTGCTGCGCTGGTACTTGAGGCTCTTCATCTGGTTTCGCTTTTTGTGGCACGTCTCCCGAATCGACCTGAACCTTATTGCGACTCACCCCGATCGCTGTGCCGGTCTCGCCTTCCTGGGCAAGAGTTCCTACGCCTTCGGTCCGATCCTTTTCGCTCAGGGGGCTATGCTCGCCGGCCTGGTTGCCGCTCGCGTCCTTTACAGGGGGGAAAGTTTGCTGTCCTTCAAGTTACAGGCCGGCGGCTTTGTGGCCTTTTTCGTGCTTGTCCTGCTCGGCCCGCTCTTGATGTTTACTCCCCGGATGGCTCGCGCAAAAAGGAAGGGATTGGCCGAGTACGGCCTGCTCGCTCAGCGTTACGTCGAGAGCTTCGAACAGAAATGGGTCCGCGATCCAGCCCCTTCCGAAGAACTGCTCGGAGCTGCCGACATCCAGTCGCTCGCCGATCTCGGCAATAGCTACGACATTGTCCGCGAGGTGCGTCCGGTCCCGTTCGGACTTCAGGACATCGCCCGTCTGGCCGCCGCTACGGCAGCTCCCCTCGTACCTCTCTTGCTCACGATTTTCTCCCCGGAAGAACTTATTATGCGCATCATCAAGGTCGTGTTTTGAGGATAGATGAATGCCATTCGCAGAATCGTCGGATTCCTGTTTTCATCTAGACCGGGAACGGTTTTGTAAACTATTCATATGCCGGACGATGACCCTCCGCGCTTTCTATGCCCTGTCCGAACGCCGAAAGGAATCATCATATACACGTGCGGGCGCTGCGCATGGACTCTTCGGATAGAGGGCGACGATGTTAGCGCAGGACAAGCCACTTTCGAAGCCCATCGCTGTGAGGATTTCCCGCGTGATGAAGGCGTTTACTGGCATGAACGCAACTTGTAATCGCCACTTCACAAGTGATTCGACTCCGGGGGCGCCCCGCAGGCTTGCTTGTGTAACGAGCTGTTTATCGCCAGATCTCATCTGGGGCTTCGCCCGGCCCGCTCACTTCGTCTCCTCGAAGACCGCCTTCACCTTGCCTTTGCGCACCGCCCGCTCAAGGGCGGCGTGGTCGCTCTCGTTCTGGTCGGCGTAGGCGAGTGAGAATGTGGATATGGCCTTGTCGAATGTGTCGCTCTTGCCCATGTAACTGCTGAGCAGGACCGACGATCCGGCGCGGGCATGGGAGAGCGCTAGCGCCCTGCCGCACCACGTAGCGTAAAGATCCATCTCAGGGGCGCCGAAGCTCTCCACGCGAATGCTGATCTTGATGTCCTTAAGCTGGCGGACGAAGAAGTGCCGTTTGGGTCCTTGAGTCCAACCCAGGAACATGTCGCTGGCGGGCTGCATGAGCCGGTAGCCGTCCACCACCCGCTGGCCGTGGTTGGGGAAAGGGCTCGCACCGGCGTAGGGCTCCAGCACCGAGGCGCGCGCCTCCTTGATCTGGAGGAAAAGAGGATCCCCCTCGCCGGCCATTAAGAGGAGCACCCAGCAGGAAGTCCCGACGCTTCCGATGCCTACTACCTTGATAGCGGCATCCCGGATCTCGTGTCGATCAAGCAATGAGTGGTAAGAGGCAGGCAGAGTATCGCGGTATTGGGCGAACGCGGCCATGACGGCGCTCTGGATTTTTCCCGGGGGATAGCCTTCCATGTGGAAGATCGTCGGAAGCTGATCCTTGATGAAGGGCATCTCGCCCTTGTGCTCAACCAGCTTGGGAAAAATGTCCTCGGCGATGCTGCGTCCCCGCTCCTTCTGAAGGCGCTTCAGACCCCTGCTACGGAGCTCGGGGTCCTTGATGCTTGCCACCAGTTCGTCGACATCCATCGCCTGATACCACACCTCCAGCGTCTTCAGTTGGCTGAATTCGGCCATTGACTCGCGGTAAGTGCGAATACAGGTCATCACCACATCTTTGGCTGCGGCATCGCTCAGACCGTTATCCCGGCAAGCCACGACGAAGCTCGCGGCAAGGCGCTTGACGTCCCACTCCCACGGGGCCGGCAGAGTTTCGTCCAGATCATTGACGGAGAAGATGACCCTCCGCTCCGGGGTGGCGAATCCGCCGAAATTGCACAGGTGGGCGTCGCCGCAGCATTGGACGCGAACTCCAGTGGATGGCGTGGAGGCCAGGTCGCAGGCCATTGTGAGGGCCGACCCGCGATAGAACGTGAACGCGGAGCGAACCATGCGCCCATGGCGTAACGGCAGCAGGTCGGGGAGGCGTCCCTTCTCGGCCTGCAACACCAGTTCGACCGGGTCTGGCCGGCCGCGCGGTACTTTCCATTCAGCCTGGGAAGTTCGCGGACACTTGTCTCGCAGTGCTTTACCCGCTTGATAAAGCTCATCGCGTGAACCATGCACTGGCAACGCGGGAGTCTTCTTACTCACCCTAATTGGCACAACCTTTGCAGTTGCGGTCATACGCTTCATGCTCCCGCCAAACCAAACGCAGTTACTACGTCCCCGCAATCCCCTTGTTCTGAAGCACCCGGACCACGACGCGACGGTTCTCCGCCTGTCCTTCAGCCGTCTTGTCGCTGCCGACTTGGTGGCTCTCGCCCATTGCGCCTGGGGCCAGCATTCTGGTGAGCGGAACATGGCCCTGCTGAATCAAGATATTCGTCACATTGGAGGCGCGGTCGTCGCTGAGCTTCTGATTCAACGAAGCACTGCCGACAGAGGAGGCGTAGCCTTTCACCTGTATCACGTAGCCGTTGATGGTTTGGGCTTTCTTCACCAGTTCCAGCAGTTGGGGAGTGTACTTGGGATCAACTTTAACTTTGCCATTGCCGAAGTAAACCGTCACCTCGTCGAGGATATTGTAATCGTCCAACTGGCCGAAGCGTTTGTTGGCGGCCTCAATGGCCGCTTTATTGGCGTCAATCTTGTCTTGCGCCTCCTTCATTTGTTGTTGTTGTTCCTGCATTTCTTGCTGTTGCCGCGCCAGCGCTGCCTTCTGCTCCGCCAGCTCCTGTTCGCTCTGCTGTATCTGCTCCTTCGCCGGGGCCATGCCGGCCTGGATCTTCTCCGCGTCCTCGAGATCGTTGCCTTTGAACGTAACTGACTTGGCCACCAGTTGGTTTTGGGGGTTGTAGGACCCCTCTACCTTGACCTGGAGACCCGGTATGAGCGCGGCCATCGACATTTGCTTGCGTCGCGCCTTGAAGGCGCCCTGTACTTGGGCCACTTGTGTAGTGTCGGTGAGAACCACCACCACACTCGACGAATCTGCAGTTCGTATCGTCATGGTGTCACCGCTTCGTCCGGCTATCAGCCCCTCGGCTTTAGCGGACTGGGCCGCAGCGGTGCCACATAGCAACAAAACCGTTGCCAGTGAAATTGTTACTGTGAATGCAACTACTCC
>DATFYM010000235.1:0-28916 GCA_035315065.1 Terriglobia bacterium | reverse complement strand
ACACTCCAAGACGGGCTGGTTTTGAGCCGCGATGGCAGCACGGTCGTTCTCGAGCCGTACGCTCCCAACATCATCCGCGTCAGCCTCAGCTTGTCCAAGGAGCAGGCCACCGCGCCTCCGGGTTATGGCTTCATCGCCGCTCCTTCGGATGAAGGCTGGCGGCACCAGCAGAATGACCAGGGAGAGGTCTATCGATCCTCGCGCCTCGTCGTGACCGTCGCCGTGAACCATCCCGGCAAGCCACTGGCGACCGCGGTGGACATCGGCAAGTTCTTCAGCGGCTCTACCCCGCCGGCCAACATCACCATCGGCACGCCGCAAGGCAAGACGCTTCTCCATCTGACCGGCTGGTGGATGTCGGTGCCCAATCATAAGGACGGCAACGCTGCGATCTTGAACGACAAGCGCCCATCGGACGAGGCCTTCTACCAAGTCGGCGCCAACTTCACTTCGCCGGACGACGAGCACTACTACGGCCTGGGGCAGAACCAGGAAGGATTTCTCGACCATCGCGGCCACACCATCGACTGCTGGCACAACTACACGGCCACCGGCGGTCCCAGCGTCTGCGTGCCGTTTGTGGTGACCAATCGTGGCTATGGAATGATCTGGGACAATCCCTCCAAAACCACCATCGAGCCTGGCTTCAACGAGCAGACCAAGTGGACCTCCGAGGTCGGCAACCGCGTCTCTTTCTTCGTCATCGCCGGTGACACCACCGACGAAATCTACGCCGGATATCGCGCCCTCACCGGGCCCACCCCGATGCTGCCCCAGGCCGCCTACGGCTTCATCCAGTGCAAGCAGCGCTACGCCAGCCAGGACGAGGTCCTCAGCGTCGCCAAAGGATACCGCGAGCGCCACCTGCCCGCCGACGTCATGGTGGTCGACTGGTTCTATTACACCAAGATGGGCCAGATGGATTTCGATCCCGTAAAATGGCCCGATCCCGCGGCCATGAACAAGCAACTTCACGAGATGGGCTTCCAGACCATGATCAGCGTCTGGCCGCGCTTCACGCCCGGTTCACGATACTATGACTTTCTTTTGCAAAAGGGCTGGTTCGAGCACCTCGCCGACGGCACCCCCACCGACGGCCTGCCTTACGACCGCGCCGGTTCCGACATCGACACCACCAACCCCGAGGCTGCGCGCTGGTACTGGAACGTGATCCGCGACAACATCCTCAGCCAGGGTTTTGACGCTATCTGGGCCGATGAGACCGAGCCCGACCTGCCGCCCAACGGCAGCTACTTCTACGCCGGGCCCGGCACGCGCTTCTTCAACATCTATCCGCTGGTCCACACGGCAGCGCTCTACGACGGTTTCCGCCGCGACGTCAAACATCGCGCGCTCATCCTCTCGCGCGACGCTTACCTGGGGGCGCAGCGCAACGGCACTTTCTTTTGGTCCTCGGATATCTATCCCACGTGGGACACGCTGAAGCGCCAGATTCCCACCGGACTCGACTTCACCGCCTCCGGCCTCGCTTATTGGACCCAGGATATCGGCGGCTGGCAATACCTGCCCGCCGAGCATCATCCCGCGCATCCGCCGCTGCTCGACCCCTCCGATGCCCGCGACAACGTGGGCGGCTACGATGACTACCCGGAGCTTTACACGCGCTGGTTTGAGTACGCGGCTTTTCTTCCCATCTTCCGCACCCACGGCAGCCGCCGCACCAACGAAGCCTGGTCGTACGGCAAACAGGCCGAGCCGATTCTGGCCAAGTATCTTCGGCTGCGCTACCAACTGATGCCCTATATCTACTCGCTAGGCTACTACACCAATCAAACCGGCGCGCCGTACATGCGCGCGCTCTTCATGGATTTTCCCGACGACCCCAAAGCGGCCGATCTCGGCGACGAGTACATGTTCGGCCCCGCGTTTCTGGTGGCTCCTGTGACCGAGCAGGGCGCCACCAGCCGCATGGTTTACTTGCCGGCCGGTACAGGCGGTACAGACTGGTACAACTACTGGACCAGCGAGCGTGTCCACGGTGGGCAGACGATCCGGGTGGAGGCGCCGATTGACACACTGCCGCTCTTTGTCCGCGCGGGCTCCATCGTGCCGTTGGGAGAGCCCATCGAAAACACCAGCCAGACGCAGAACATCGCCAAAGTGCGCGTTTATCGCGGCGCGGATGCCGACTTCACGCTCTACCAGGACGACGGCCTGACCTACGCCTACGAGAAGGGCGACAGCCGGATCACGCGCCTGCACTGGAACGATGCAGCCCAGAAGTTAAGCCACGAGGGGGCCCAGGGGTGGACGATTCCTGACGCGCAAATCGTCGAGATTGTCGGAAAGAACTGACAGTTGCAAGACAAGAAGAGAATCCACAGATTTCGCAGATTACACAGATACAGACCGAGAACACCACAATTCGGTAGTGGTGCTGCGCCACTGCCCCACAATTCGCTTCTCTAGCCTTCTTACGCATCTGTGAAATCTGCGTAGTCTGTGGATTCATCTCTTCTCTTGCATTCCTCGGCTTGACTCAACAACAGGAACCACACAGAATGTGGATCATGAAGAGTGCCACGGAAATCCGCAAACGCAACCGGCCGATTGCCAAGCTGGTCCCGTTCCGGCTCGAACCCGAGAAGCCCTACTGGCCGGATTTCGCCGCCCGCCGGCGCAGAATCTTCGGCGATAAACAGATGCCGATTACCGGGGCGGAGATTGTAGCTTGGGACCGACGCCACGAGTGAAGGCTTGTAGCTGACCAGGGGGTTACGGGATCTATGCAGATCGCAAAGCCGGCGCTGATCGGTAGTACCCGCGCGACGGGTACGGCTTGCCAGTGGAGACCGATCTGGCGGCTCTCAAACCGATCGAATTCGCTGAGCGCGCGTCCACCTGCGTGGTGCTGCACCTCCACGGAAGTTTTTGCGTCTACACGTCCGAGTTCGACATAAAACGCAACCCGGGTGACGAAATGGAGTGGCTCAATCAGCTTGACCGGCCACGCTACAGTTTCGACCCCGACTCGATCACCTCCTGTTTCCCGCCGTATCGGCCCGCAACATCCAGGACCGGCCGCGTTTCCATCGAAGAACGTGTGATCGCCCCTATTCCGGACAAGGCCGACGCACTGAAGCTGCCGTTCATCAGCGAAACCTACCGGAAGGCGTGTTCGCTGGTGCGCGAGTCGGGAGTCCTGGTGGCGGTCGGATATAGCTTCAATAACCATGACCGGCCATCCTACGAGCCGATCCTCCATGCGCTGGATAAATCGCGAGAACGGACGCTAATCATCGTCTCACCGCAGGCTCGCAAGCTGGCGGATAAAATCGGGGCGGAATACCGTACTCTTCGGGTCAGACCCATCAACAAGACATTCAAGGGTTGGGCCGAAGACTCGTTTCGCTATCGGCTAGGCTAAGACTCGCTTCCCTTCCATTCCATGATAATTTTTCCCTTGAAATATTACTTCGACATGGTGTAGCGTAGATGCGTCTCGGTTCGCAGATTTACATCACGAGCGCAGGTGATGTCTTGAATCCGGAATCTGAAATCTCGAATCCCGAGGCGCAAGAACCGTAGGCGACCCGCCGTCGCCAGACGACCAAAGCCCTGTCCTGAGCGCAGCGAAGGAGCCGAACAGCGGCCGCGTCGACCAGTCCGACGCGGCGGCCACGGAACCGTCAACAAGCCCGACGAAGCCGAAGCGCAAGTACCGCACCAGCGACAAGGTCCGCGCCTCTTCCCCCGCCAACCTGAAGCAGGCACGCAAGGTCTACGTTTTCACTCCGGCGCGCCACGCGGCGTCGATGAAGGCGCTCGAAAAAGCTAACGCCGCCCCTCCCGAAAAGCGCAACCAGTTTACTCCGAGACGGCAACTGGCCTGGTACGCCAACCTCTCCCTGGCGCATTTGAAGCTGGGACCACCCGGCAAGCGATCCCCCACCCATACTTACAACGGGACCTCCTGCCGTCACCTGGAGAACAGCCTGGCGCTGGCGGGCGAGGACAAAGCCAAGCCGGAGGCGCACCGCGAGAAGACGGCAATCCTTCGCCGGTCGCCGATGGCCGGGGGGACGAAGGTCGGGATTCGCAACCCGAAACTGAATCCGGGGGGCGAGTTTCGAATTTCGAGTTTCGAGTTTCGTCTTCCGAGCAATCGTCAATTTCCGAGATCCTTGTGGGCGCGCCTGATGGTGTTCCTGCGCTGGCTAGATAGCGAGGCTCTTGAACTTGACGAGACGCTGGAGCAGGCGAGCGGGCCGCAAGAGGTGGACACGTGGGACCCGAAGCTGCCGGCGGGCCCGACGCCGAAGTCAGGGTGGCGGCTGGAGTTGGAGGACGAGAGTCCACACTGGCAGTGGCGGGCGCTCGCGGCTTTGCTGCTGGCGGTGTTCGCGAAGGAGATGGTGCTATTGACCCAAGCGGCCGTTTTGGCCGAGGGACGGCAACGGGCGCTCTGCCTTCCGATTCCGCCTACTGTCCCCGTCTTGGGCATAGCGGCTGGCTTCTGACTCCTCTCTGGCCGACGTCCGACGTGGACGTGATGAGTCATTGAACTCGCCATGGGGATCGACTATACTCTGCCGACAACAGTGGGCTGCACGTTGCGGCGGAGGGTAGCGGAACTCGCGCGCGATCCAGCCACCGAAGCACGTCCCGAGGAGGCTGCCAATGTCCCGTCGAAAGACCGTCCTGGTTCTGATGGTGAGCGCAGTTCTGTTTCTGCTGTCGCCGCGTCTCAAGGCCCAGTTTGCCACGCCCAGCGTGGACGGGGTCATCCAATCCGGCGAGTACGGATCGAACAACTCGTTTTACAATAGCAACACCCAGCAAACCTGGTACATGACGTGGGACGATACCAACCTGTACGTGGCAGTGACTAACGCTAACCTTGGTGAGGCAGCGGTGATTTATATTGACCCCAGCCCGATTTTTCCGGTCAATGGAGGCACGAACGCCAATGGAAACCTGAGCGGGTTCAACTACGACGGCGAGGACTTCGCCGAGTTGCCGTTCCGGGCAGGGTTCGTCACCTATTTCAAGGATGGCTACCGGGAATACCGCCTGGCGGATGGTAGCGGAAACTGGACGGGATCGACAGCGAACTTCGGAGTTTATGCCTCGGGTGCTGGCAACGTGCGCGAGTTGGCCATTCCGTGGGCGGCCATCACCAACGGCGGGGGCCGACCCGCGTCCTTTCTTTTCTTCGGGTTCTTGACCTCTTCCGGCGGATACATCTACGGCCAGGCGCCGGCCGACAATCCGGGCGCGTTCGTCGGCACCTCCGCGGCTGCCGCGCACTATTTCACCGTCAACAGCACGGGCGACGGGACGAGCACTCCACCCTTTTCCATCGAGAGTTACACCAATCTAAGCGGGATCAACCTCGGCGCGCTGAAGCATGACACGTTCGACCCCTTCTACCGGAGCCTGGAGGGCTCGGTACCGGAAGGAACCCAGGTGACGCTCAACTTCCGCACCGCGCACTTCGACGTGGATCAGGTGTTTCTGCGGGCCTACCTGTTTGACACTGGAACGGGGACGACCACCGGACCAATTGACACGCAGATGTCGTTCCTGGAGAACATCACGGAGAACAGCACCACCTATGACGTCTGGACGACCACCCAGACGATGCCGTCCGCACCTACCGTCTTCTACTACAAATTCCGCATCGTCAAAGGCTCGAACGAGGCGTTCTATAGCGACGACTATCTCGACGACAATGACAACCTCAACAAAGATGGCATCGGCACGGCCAGCAACAGCGAGCCGTTCGACTCCTTTCAGATCACGGTGTACCATCCGAACTTCCAGACGCCCACGTGGCTTCAGAATGCCAACGTCTACCAGATCATGCCGGACCGGTTCCGCAACGGAGACCCCACCAACGATTACTGTGTCGCAGGGTCTACAACGGGTTGTCCGGTTTTCTATGGAGTTCCGAACTCGGCCATCGCGTATACCACCTGGAACACCGCGATTTGCGACCCGCGCAATTCATCGTCGAGTTGCTACAACAATTTCAACCAGTTCTATGGTGGTGACCTCCTTGGCATCCAGAACGAACTCGATTATCTACAGACCCTCGGCGCGGACACACTGTATCTGACACCGATCTTCCGGGCGCGGTCCTACCATCGCTATGACACGGATAACTACCTGCATATCGACCCGGCGTTGGGCGGGGACTCCGCGTTCGCCGCACTCCAGACCGAGATGGACCGGCGTGGCATGCGCCTGATCCTGGACGGGGTCTTCAACCACGCCTCGTCGGACAGCCTTTATTTCGACCGCTACAACCGCTATGGCGGTTCCCCGCCAAATATCGGCGCGTGCCTGTCGCTCGAATCGATGTGGCGGACCTGGTTCCACTTCAATGACAACAATGTCCCGTGTACGTCGGCCGACTATCCCGGTTGGTTCGGATTTGACAGCTTGCCGCAGTTCGATCACACGAATCCGCAGGTGCAGGGCTTTTTCTACAGCGGTGTCGGCAACGTGATGCAGAACTGGTACAACCTCGGAGCGTCCGGCTGGCGGTTCGACGTGGCGCCCGACCCCAATTTCCCGCACGCCTGGTGGGTAGGCACGCGGACCTTCGCCAAGGGCTACAAGAGCGACGGTCCGCTGATCGGCGAGATCTGGCCGAACGCCAGCCAGTGGCTGGCCGGCGACCAACTCGACTCCACCATGAACTACCGATTCCGCAAGAACATCACCGGCTTCGCGCGCAACGCCGAATGGCACGATGACAACAACAACGGTACGAACGACATCCCCGGCCTCACGCCCAGCCAGTTCGACCACGCGTTGCGGGCGGTGCGTGACGATTACCCGCCGCAGGCCACCGCTGCCATGCTGGACTTGATCGATTCGCACGATACCAATCGGGCGCTCTACCTGATGACGGAGCTCGGCGATACCGGCCTCATGCAGGCGAAGCAGCGACTGGAGTTGGCGGCTCTGTTCCAGTTCACCTACGTCGGCGCGCCGATGGTGATGTACGGCGACGAGGTCGCAATCAACTCGCCGTCGCTGGCCAGCAGTTCGAATGGGCCTATCGGTGATCCCTATACGCGGGCGCCCTACCCGTGGACAGACCAGAGCGGCGATCCCACCATCTACGGGCCCCCGGACACGAGTGTGGAGAGTTACTACACCCTGCTTGAGCACCTGCGCAAACAGTATCCGGTGCTGCGCACGGGCTCCTTCACCACCCTGCTGACCGGCGACACGCAGGAGCCGGGGACCGCGCCGAACACGTACGCTTTCGCGCGGTCGGGAGGCGGTTCGACGGCGATCGTAGCGCTGAACAACGGGAGTTCCAGCAATGCCCCGGCGATTTCCGTGGGCGCGTTCTTTCCCGACGGCACCGTGCTACAAGACGCGCTGCGAGGCGGTACTTATGCGGTTTCAAGTGGAAATGTGCCCCTGACCTTGGCAGGACTCAGCGGCGTTGTGTTGCTGCCGTCTCCGGTGTCCGTGGACCTCACTCCACCCACGGCCAGTGCCAGCCTCTCACCCTCGGCCGATTCCCATGGCTGGAACAACACTGTTCCCGTCAACGTCAGCGTGTCGGCTACGGACAACAGCGGCGGCAGCGGAGTCAACGAGCTTCGGTATTGGGTGAATGGCGGTCCGACCACTGTCACCCCCAGTGCGAGTGCGAGCCTTTCCTTCAACAGCGAAGGACAGAGTACCGTCTACGTGCGCGCGCTCGACAACGCCGGCAACATCAGTTCTCTTTTGAGCCAGCCGGTGAACATCGACTTGACAGTGCCGGTGGTTCGGGTGACCGGAGTTATCAACGGCGCGAGCTACGACTTCAACATGGCTCCCGCCGCCGGCTGCAACACCACCGACGCGCTCTCCGGGGTCGCCGTTCAAGCAACGGTGAACATCACGGGGGGTAACGGCCACGGCTACGGGAACTACACGGCCACCTGCAGTGGCGCTGTGGACAATGCGGGCAACGCGGCGGCTTCGGTTTTCGCAAGCTACACCGTCTTGGCGCCTCCCAGCCTCTCGGGGCTGATTACGGGCAAGACCGGCTCGCGAAACGCACGCAGTTGGACGATAACCCTGAAGGACAGTGGCTCGGGTCCGGCGGGGGCGGCTCAGGTCAACAGCCTGTCCCTTCTCCAGGCGGGCGGCGCGAGTTGCACGCCGGCGATTGCCAGCACCTTCCCCATCTCGGTGGGCAGCATCGCTTCGGGATCAAGTGCCAACGGCGTCGTGACCATCAACTTCACCGGCTGCGCGAACAATGCCCGGTTTACGGCTCGCTTCACCTTCTCGTCGGACAACGGTGCGGTGGCCGGCTCTCAGACCCTCTACAATCAGTTCCAGTAAGGACGATGAAGAAATGCGGGAAAGGAAGGAAGGCATGAAGAAGCGAACGCTGATCATATTGCTCGCGCTCTGGGCGGGGAGTACATGCATCGCCCGCGCCGGCACGGTTACCCTCACGCTGAACCCGGTGAGCGGAACGATGGCCGGGCAGCCGGGGGCGACGGTCGGCTGGGGTTTCACACTGACTAACACTCTCGTCGCCTGCAACGGCGTTTATGGCGAGGCTTGCTATGGCGTGATCACCGCATCGCAGTTTGATCCCACGCCAAACGCGGCAGACGGTATCTACACCGATTTCATCGGACCCAATTTCATTGTCGTCGGACCCTTGCCGGAAAGCGAAACCGTGGTACAGAGCTTCGACCCGAACGCACTAACGGGTGTGGGCAGCTTCACGATTGCGCCTTCGGCGATAATCGGCGACATCGTGCTGGGCCAGATCGTGCTGACCTACGATGTTTACTCCGTCAGCCCCAACGCTCCGGGCTTCGATCCGTTCCTGGACACGTTGGCAAATGGCCTTCAAGTGTCGGCTCCTGCGCAAGTGGACGTGGTGCCAGAGCCCGGAAGTTTGCTGCTCCTGTTGACCGCCTCCGGGCTGAGCTCGCTACTGGTGGCTCTCCGCCCGGTGCGGTCAGCGCGGTGAGACGCGATGTCGCCAACGAAACGGCTGGAAAGATGTTCCGGTGCGGACCAAGGTCCTGAGGGCACTTCTTCCTGGCGTTCACAAGAACACTAGGACTTAATTGACCGCACGGCGCTGGGCGGGCGGGGCGGCAAGAACTTGAAACGTTAGTCGCCCCTACGATACTATTCGGGGGATACCTTTGCCCCATGGGCGCTTTGGGCCGGTCGCCGGCTCGGTTCCCGGAGGGAGAAATGGAGCGAGTCCCGTGCCTCACGTCCCGGAAGAGCTACGCGCAGTTGCAGAAGGAATCACGCAAAACCGGCGGCAGATTGCCTCGGTGCGCACCCTGCTGCTTTGGTTCGGGTTCAACGGCCGCAACAGCCAGACGAACCAGCAAGTGCAGCAGGCTTTGGAGTTCCTGAAGCTCAAGACCGATCCGGAGTTCACCTCTGCCGGAATCGACGACAACATTACTTTTGTTCCTAAGTACGACGGCATCCGCGAACCCACCGGCGCGGTGGGAACCGACTTGCACGTGAACGCGGGAGCCATTGTCACGACCTCGGGAAACGCTTCCGAAGGCTCGGCCTATCGGATCGGCAAGCTGCCTTCGGCGCGCAAGACGCCCGTTTCGGTGAGCTCCGAGACCACCACCGAGGAAGTGGTCACCTTGATGTTGGTCCGGGATTTCTCGCAGCTTGTGGTGGTGAACCCGGATAAGGAAGTGATGGGGATGGTCAGTTGGAAGTCACTCGGCAGCCGACTGGCGCTGGGAAAGCGATGCCGGGTGGCGGGCGATTTTACCGAGAAACACCGGGAGGTAGGCGCCGAAACTTCGGTGTTTGATGCGATCCCGTTGATTGTCGAGCATGGATGCGTCCTGGTCCGCGAGTCGGGCAAGGTTCGCGGCATGGTCACCGCCAGCGACCTGGCCGTGAAGTTCTCGCAGTTTGGAGAGCCGTTTCTGCTGCTGGAGGAGATCGAAACCCAGGTTCGCGGCCTCATCGGCACGAAGTTTACGCGAGAACAGCTTGAAGCCGCTTGCGATCCCCATGATTCCTCGCGGTCAGTGGAGGGTATTGCCGACCTCCGGTTCGACGAATACATCCGCCTGCTCGATCAACCCGACCGCTGGGAGCGGCTCAACCTGGACATCGACCGGAGGATGTTCATTCGGGGGTTGGAGCATATCTCCCGCATCCGCGGCGAAGTGATGCATTTTGACGCGGCGGGCATCGAGGAGGACAATCTCGCCGAGTTGCGGACCTTTGCCCAGTTCATGCGCCAACTGCGCCTGCTGGTGTCGTGAAGAATTGCCGATTGTCGATTGACGATTGTCGATTGGAAGAGAAGACGATCCACAGATTACGCAGATTGGACAGATTAGGAAAGAGAAGAGCCGAAAGGGCGGGATTGAGTCATTGGGACTGAAAAGGTCTGCTTTTTCAGTGGGTCAACGGACTCAAAGATTCATTGGCGGAATGAATCGTTCACCTTTGGACTCTCTTGTTCGTAATCTGCTCAATCTGCGTAATCTGTGGATCGTCTTCTCTTCCAATCGACAATCGTCAATCGTCAATTCTGTCGGAGGCTATCATGGTTCCAAAAGACGAAGTTGCTCTGATCACCGGAGCCTCGAGCGGCATCGGACACGCCACAGCACTGGCTTTTGCTGCGCAAGGGGCGCGAGTAGCGGTGAACTACCTCAAGAATCAGGCCGGGGCTGACCAAGCGGTCGAGACCATCCGTGCCCGAGGCGCCGAAGCGGTCGCGATCCGCGCTGACGTCACTTCCGGCGCCGATGTGCAGGCGATGGTCGAGGCGGTCCGTAAGCAATGGGGGCAGATCGACATCCTGGTGAATAACGCCGGCGATTTGTTGGCGCGCCGGTCGCTGGCGGACATGACCGAAAACTATTGGGACGCCATCTTCGACTTGAACCTGAAGAGTGTCTTTTTGTGCGTCAAGGCCGTGTGGGAGGAGATGGCGGCGCGACGGAGCGGCTGCATCGTCAATGTGAGCTCGATTGCCGGACGCAACGGAGGGGGTCCGGGCGCGGCCGCGTACGCGGCGGCCAAGGGCGGCTTGCTGACTTACACCAAGGGACTCGCCCGCGAGCTGGCCGCATACGGCGTCCGCGTGAACGGAGTCGCCCCGGGCGTGATCGCCACCCCGTACCACGAGCGCTACAGCCCGCCCGAGGTTTTCCAGAAGTTTGTCTCCACCGTACCCATGGGCCGCGCCGGGACGTCCGAGGAGGTGGCGGACGTGATCGTCTTCCTGGCGTCGCCCGCCGCCCGTTACATCGCCGGCGAAACGATAGAGGTGAACGGCGGAATGCTGATGGACTAGTCAGCTATCAGCCGTCAGCTCTCAGCTTTCAGCAGGGGAATCCGGTTCTTGCTGATAGCTGATGGCTGAAAGCTGATGGCGGGGTTAAGGGCCGCGACTCAATGTCCAGTGTAGGCTACACGCCAGAGCGAATTGGTGTCATCGTCGCTGACCATGAGAAAGCCATCCAGCCCGACGGCGACGCCTACCGCCGATGTCATATTTCGCGGGAAAATAGAGACGCCGGTAGAGGTAGGAATGGCTACGAGGCTCGAAACAGAAGCAGATCCAGGCTGAAAGTCACTCGCTTCGCTTCGGCTGGCTGCAGTCGCCTCGGCCGATAAATCGAAAGCAGGACGTCGTGAACGGCGGCAGCATCGAGATCGGCCGCGGTGGTAACGCGCTGCCGATCAACAAGCGTGAAGCCGTGCGCAAATGTTTCCATCGTTCGGGCCACGCGATCGCGCCCTGCGCCGCGCAGCTCGAGGAGATCCTCCGGTCCGGGAATGCCGACGAGGAGGCGTCCGTCGTCGCGCAAGACCCGACGGAATTCGCCGGCATTCATCCGCGAGGTGATCGACAGGACGATCGAGAACGAGCGGTCGGAGTAGGGCACGACGCGATCGGCATTGGCCACGATCCACTCGCAACCGGGGTAGCGCCGCGCCGCGGCGTCCACGGCGGGAATCGAAATGTCGACGCCATGCGCAGCAAAGCCGGCTTGGCGAGCGAGGGTGCCGAGGTAGAAACCGTCGCCGCATCCGGCATCAAGAACAATGTCGCTGGGCGATCCGCGGATAATGCCCGCTATCGCGCGCAGCAGCGGTTCGGCGACGCCCCGATCGTGCAATCGCCGCCGCCCTGCGACGGCAGCCGCCGTGTCGCCCGGCTGATTTGATCGCCGGTCCTGTGGCTGAAGCAGGTTGATGTACCCGCTGCGCGCGACGTCGAACGAATGTCCGCGCGTACAGAGCAGTCGCCGCTCCTCGCGCATCAGCGCCATAGGGCACTCGCGGACGGGACAGATAAGCATGACTGTCGAGTATAACCGTCCGCGCTGCGCAAGCCTGGAGGGCTACGTCGGGAAGTTCATGCGGCGCAGAAGGTCTTGGAAACGCGGGTCGGAGCGCAGGCTGTCATAGCGGGGATCAACCTTGAGAAGGCAGGCGCCAGGGGCATGCTCCTCCCAGGCCTTTTCTAGCCATTCGAAAGCGAGGTCTCCCTGTCCGAGTCCTTGGTAGACCACCGCCATGCTCGTCTCCGGAATGTATTGGCGCTTAGAAAGCTCCAAGAGCTGGCCCAGGATCTTACGAGCCTCGGCTCGCTGCCCCGAAATCGCGTAGACGTACCCAAGGTCGGCAAGTCCTAGCACGCTCTCCGGCGAAAGCGCTCGCACCCTATGATACTCGGCGATGGCCTGGGGAAACATGCGCTTTCCTTCATACGCCAGGGCAAGCTGCAAATGGGTTTGGCTGCTGTTGGGGTCAAGTTCCAGCGCCTTCCGGGCTTGCTCCATCGCCCGATCGTCCTCGCGCATGTAGTGGTAGTGCCACGCCAGGTGAAAGGCCAGATCGACGGAAAGCGGGTCGATCTCCAGGGCGCGCTTGCTTTCAGCGAGCGACTCGGCGTTCCGACCAAGATACAGGAAGTAGTGCGAATAAAGGTGGTGAGCTTCCGAGTCCTCGGGATTCAACTCGATGGCGCGCCGGAATTCCTGGCCGGCGCCCGCCCAGTCCCAATCATAAAAGGTTCGCACCATCGCCAGGGCCAGGTGGGGTTCACCCAGCGAGTCATCAATGGCCAGCGCTTTCATCGCCTCGGCTTTGGCTTTGGGCATTCCTTCCCTGGGCTTCATCACGGCTGAACCCCCGCTCGACAAGGCGTGAGCGGTCGCCAGCCCGGCGTAGGCCAGCGCAAAATTCGGGTCTTTATCAATGGCTTGCTGGAAGTACCCGATGCTCTTCTCGATTCCAACGCTCGTTAACTGGCGCCAGAAGTAGCGGCCGCGCAGATAAAGTTGATAGGCTTCCGTGTCCTCGGTGTAGCGGCGGGCGAGGCGTTGTCTTTCAACTCCGCTCAGCTTCAAACGCAGCGCGAGAGAGATCTCCTGGGCGATTTCACCTTCGACGCCCAAGATATCCGCCAGCTTGCGTTCATAACGCTCACCCCAGATGTGACTGTTGTCGCGCGTGTCCACCAGTTCGGCGCTAATCACCAGGTCGCCGCCCCTCTCGACTACCCGGCCGGTGAGGACCGCTTGAACTCCCAAGTCGTGGCCGACTGCTTGCGGGTCCGAATCCTTTCCCTTGTAGCGGAAGGTGGCGCTTCGGGACTTCACCCGCAAGTCGGGCAATTGGGAAAGAGAATCGATCAGGCTGTCCGCGACGCCGTCGCTAAGGTACTCGGCGTCGGGGTCGCCCGAGGCATTGGCGAACGGCAGGACCGCCAGCGAATTAATGGGTTTAGCCCGAGCCTTCGAAGCCAAAAACCAAACCACCAACAGCACCGCGGCCAAGGCCACGACGCTCGCTCCGATCGCCGCCCACTGGCGCGCCCTGTGCACGGGCAAAAAGGCCTTCTCGGGCTCGGCAAGCCCGGAGATTGCGGCGGAGGCCTTGGTCTGGCCCGAGTCTCGCTTCAGCCTCTGGAGGTCGGCGCGGATGTCCGAGGCGTGTTGATAGCGCATCTCGCGATCTTTTTCCAGCGCCTTGTTGATGATACGTTCCAACTCCGGGGATAGATCGTGGTTGTGGTCGTGCGGCGCAACCGGCGGCCGGGTAAGCAGTGCGGCGAAAGCAGCCGCTATGGTGGCGCCACCGAATGCCTGCTGACCGGTCGCCATCTCGTAAAGCACAACGCCGAAGCTGAACAAGTCACTGCGCGCGTCGAGTTCCTCGCCGCGCGCTTGTTCGGGGGACATGTAGGAGACCGTCCCCATGGCCATGCCCGGCGTCGTGAGGTTGGCGGCATCGGAGGAGGCGGTCGGCGCGTCCGGGGAACGGGCATCCTGCCCGAGAGAGCCGGGGGTCAGCCGATCCACAGCCACGGCTGCGCCGCCCGTTCGATGAGCCAACTTCGCCAAACCAAAATCCAGAACCTTGGCTTGGCCGCGGGTGGTGACAAAAATATTCGCTGGCTTGATGTCACGATGGATGATGCCGCGCGAATGCGCCGCGTCCAGCGCATCGGCAATCTGAATGGCGAGATCGAGAAGCGGTTCCAGCTTTAGCGGCCCCGCTTCGATCACACGTTTGAGGGTGCGCCCTTCGAGCAACTCCATTACAATGAAGGGCTGCCCTTCGTGCTCGCCGACGTCGTGAACCACGCAGATGTTGGGATGACTCAGTCCCGACGCCGCCCGCGCCTCGCGTTCGAAGCGTTCCAGCGCCTGGGGATCGTGCCGGAGCGGCTTTGCGATCTCCCCTTGAGAGGGGCTCGGTGCCGGCGGGTTGAGAAATTTCATTGCCACCAGGCGGCCCAGGCGGGTGTCCTCAGCCTTGTACACCACCCCCATGCCGCCCTCGCCCAACTTCTCCAGCAAGCGGTAACGCGAGATCGTTCGGCCGGCCAGGAGAGCGGCCGTGCCGGTCGTGTTGTTTGCCTCGGTTCCGTCGTGAGCCAGCGCTCTGGCCGCCACTTCCAGGGCCGGCGCCTCCAGGAAGCCATCGCTTCCGTCGTCTTGAGCCAGCAACGATTCCACTTCCCGGCGGAGGTCCTCATCACCAACGCAAGCCTCCTTCAGGAAGGCGCTCCTCTGCCCCGGCTCACGCTCCAGGGCGGCGTGATACAAGCGCCCGATTTGCCGATATCGCTCAGGCCCCAACCGGCTTCTCCTTGCTCAGTTCACGCCGCAGCCAGCTCTTGGCGAACTTCCAGTCCCGCATCACCTGCGCGCTGACGGCAAAGAAGTGAGCGCGGTTCTGCCAGCTTGGTTTCGCGGAATCGACCAGCCGGAGGTAAGCCTCGTTCAGCAGAGCGGTGGTCTGAAGCGTATGGCCGGGGCGCTCGCCCGCCATGTAGTGGTGCGCCAGCCGGTGCAACTCCTCGTAAACCAGAGGGATGAGGCGCTCCAGCGCGCTCTGCTCTCCTTCACTCCAAGCCTGCAACAGGCGCGTGATTTGGTGGGCTGACGGTTCCATCGTGCAACCGCGTGTGGGGGGAATCCCTCAGACTGCAAGTTATCACATCTAACCGGCCTTTTCCACGCGTTTCCTTCGCACTTTTCGCCCTATCGCTGTCGCGATAGGAATTTGCACCGCCATGATAGTTTTCCTGCACCATTTCCGCCTTATAGGGTGAGGGCAACAGAGATTGCCCCAAATACCAAAACGGAATAAAGGAGGCACACCATGAACTGGACTCGAACTTCGAAACTGCTCAGGCTTTTGGGGCTGGCGCTGTTGGCGGCCTGCCTCAACGCGGGGCACGCAAGTGCTCAGGTGTTCCAAGGCAAATTTACCCTGCCGTTCCAGGCTCGTTGGGGCGAGGCCGCATTGCCGGCCGGCGACTACTCGTTCGCGCTGGACAGTACGACCGGGGCTTGCACGCTGCGGCTCTATCGTCAGGGGAAGGGTGTGGCCCTGATTATGGCCCAGGGCCAGAGCAAGAACGACTCCGGCACCGCTGCGTTGATTGTGGTGCGGGGTACCGTGCGCACCTTGAGCCTGCCCAAAATCGGAACGGTCCTTCAGTACGCACCGCATCACGGCAAACGCCTCGCCGCACCCGAAGAGAGGATAATTGCCCAGATCGTGCCGGTCGTCTCGACGGGTAAATAACCACGCTGGACCCTGGCGGGGGAAAACCGAGGGCCGGAACAGCAACCGTTCTGGCCCTTTTGTTTGTCACTTAGTTGCATGATCGGGCTCTTCGAGCCGGAGGCGCTTATGAAACGCATACTATTACTTGCAGTGCTGATCGGAATGATGTCGTCAGTGGGGTTTTGCCAGAACATGTTCCGGGGCAATCCCGCCCGGACCGGCGTCTACGCAACCGATGGGCTCCGTCAATTCAACGGCGTCAAGTGGGCCTTCAAGACCGATGGCTGGGTTCTTTCATCTCCCACCCTCGCTGGAGGTCTCGTGTACTTCGGGAGCGACGACAAGAATCTCTACGCCCTCGACGCAACGACCGGGGCGGAGAAGTGGAAATTCTCCACCGGCGGGCCGGTTCGTTCCTCTCCGGCCGTGGAAGCCGGAACCGTATACTTCGGCAGCTACGATGGGAGCTTTTATGCCGTCGATGCGGCCTCCGGCAAACTCAAGTGGAAGTTCGAGACCGCCGGCGAGAGGCAGTTCGAAGCCAAAGGCCTGCACGGCTACTACCCGCGCGCCCAGACCATACCCGATATGTGGGATTTCTTCTTGTCTTCGCCTGCCGTGAGCGAGGGTCTCGTCTACTTTGGCAGCGGCGACGGCAACCTTTATGCGCTCAACGCCGAAACCGGGCAGTTGAAATGGAAGTTCGCGACCCAGGGGGTGGTCCACTCTTCTCCGGCGGTCGCGGACGGTGTGGTCTATTTCGGAAGTTGGGACAGCTATCTGTATGCGCTCGACGCCGCGACCGGGCAGGAGAAGTGGAAGTTCAAGACGGGCGAGGACAGGACTAATTTCAACCAGGTGGGGATCCAATCCTCACCGGCTGTGGACGGCGGAGTGGTGTACTTCGGGTGCCGCGACTCCCACCTCTACGCGCTAGACGCCCGGACTGGGCAGGAGAAATGGAATTTCGACGCCCACGGGACCTGGATCAACACCTCCCCCGCTATTTACGAAGGGGCAGCCTACGTTGGCTTGTCCATTCCCGCCTTCTTCGGCGCCGTGGATATCAAGACCGGCCAGGTGCGATTCCACTTGGATGCGCGTTTTATGGTCTTCTCGTCGCCCGCCGTGGCGGGCGGGATGGCCTACTTCGGGTCCTTCAACGGCAAACTCTACGCCGTCGACCTCAAGACGGATCAATTCGCCTGGGAGTTCCAGACCCAGGCCGGCAAGAAAGACGCGCTAGGCATAGTCGGCCCGGATGGCAGACCCGACTTCAAGGCGATTTTTCGCTCCCAGTTCTATGACGACATTTACCGCGCCGTGGACAAGCTGTTCTCCCTCGGTTCCATTGTTTCCTCACCGACCGTGGATCGAGGGATCATCTACGTCGGCAGTACGGACGGCAACCTGTACGCGCTGGAATAGGGCTTGCCTCCCCAGGAGGGTACAGCCGCAAGCTACAGCCCGGACCGAGAACAGACGACGATGCGGGCCCTCATGATTCAATGACTGCAGAAGGTGGATGCTTTACCACCGGAAAGCAGAAAGAGATGACCAGAAAAAGCTCCATTCTGTTAGCCTCCACGACGGTATTGGTTCTGGCGTTGACACACTTCAGCGCCAAGGCCGCAGCCGCCCACAGGACGCTCAAGGTGAAGTTGAATTACAGCGGAACGGGAATTGTGGACGAAAAACACAAGATCTATGTTCTGCTGTTCGACGGCAATCCTTACACCGCGAAGAAGCTTGTCGATTCCACTTCCGACGCAATACCTCCCGCCCCGACGGCGGAGGTTTGTCACATTCTGCGACGCCAAGGCGCATCGAGCAAGAATGAGATCGCCACCTTCAAAAATCTCAGTGTCTCACCCGTCTATGCGGCGGCCTTCTTGGACCAGAGTGGGAGTTATGATGGCGTTGCCGACCCCGCTTCCGGCTCACCGATGGGTGTGTACGGAAAAGCCCCGGCCGCAGCGCAGCCAATAGAACTCGAGGAAGGAAAGACCGTGAAAGTCGTCCTGGGCTTCGATGATTCCAGCAAGACCCCTTAGTGTTCTGTAACGCATAGTTCTTCTTTTCAAATACGGTCACATATGGACGTTCGGACAGTTCTTTGTGCCTCGGACGCGAACCAGAGGCTTGATTACCGCCCTCTCTCGCCGGGAGCGGGTACGGCGAAGCCGGGGTTGGGGGTACCTCTGTGCGCCGAAGCCGACCTACGGCGGCGATCCTCGGTGCGAGGTGCCATTTTCGCCGCCGCTAGGGGGTGGAGGACCCCTCACCCGGCCACTCCGGCTGATGAAAGCGCCGGGGGCGGTCCACCCTCTCCCCAAGAAGCTGATGGCAAACTGGAAATGCGCTGAGCATCGTACAGAGAACTTACCGTACGATGTACTACTCCGCGGCTAGCCGACAGACCGAAAAGCAAGCCCTCACATTTCTTTCTTGACAGATAACCCGGACGTGATTAAGATATGGACTATCGCCTCGCTCGTGGGGTGGTCCTTTGTAAACGGGCTTGGGATGATGGAGGTTTCATGCTGCGTAAATCGCCGACTCGGACCGAGGCGTTCCTGGCCGCCAACCGCCGCAACGCCCAGAAGTGTACCGGCCCACGCACCCCGGAAGGCAAGGCTCGCGTATCCCTGAATGGCCTGAAGCACGGCCGCTACGCCCACCGCCTCCCGGAAAAGCTGGAGGCCGCCGGATACCGGTCGGCCGCCGCCCTTGATGCGCAGATTCGGTCGGAAATCACCGCCACTTTCAAGGTGGAGGAACCACTGGAAATGAAGCGAATGGAGCGGGCGACGGCCCTGGTTTGGTGCATGGCGCGGCGGGACCGTATAATCTTCTAGGCTCGCTTTGGACCGGTAAGCCGCGGTTCGGGATTGGAGTTTTGGGGTTTGAAAAGAAAAACGAGGACGAGACTCGCAGAGAAGAGACGGCGTTAGAAGGAACACTACGCGGTGCGGACGGTCCGTGAAAGCCGGAGCCCGTGCCAAAACGGACCAACGGTTCGAGCGGGGAGAGCAGGGAGTGCGCGTGAGAGATGCCAATAGCCGGGACTCGGGGTATCGGGAGTCGCGAAGAGAAGCCGATCTGAACCGGCGCCGTTGGGGCAAAAATGAAAAAATGGGTCAATCAAACCTGACAAGTCTATTATAATCATTGACATAACCCTAAGAACAAACCTGGAACAGACCTGGTAAGTCCTTTAGAATTGAAGGGTCACAAAAAACAAACCTGGAACAAACCTGGTAAGTGCTTGAGAGCGGCAGAAGCCCCAGAAAACAAACCCGGGAACGAACCCGGCATTATGACCGACGAAGAGGAAAGTCCGTCCTAAGCTACCATGAGCGACATTCTGGACCAAGTAGTGGCGGAGGCTGGCGCCGGCATCGGCTCGAGCCTGACTGTGGGGCCTGACTGTAGAGAGGAAAAGAGGGCACCGACGAAGCCAATCGAAGCCACGCTGACCAACAGACACATTATCAGTAACTTCCGCGAAAATCGGCACGAACGAAGCCACTATGATTAACTGGTTTACGGTCAGTAAGTTATACGAATTTTGAGGCTGATTTTCGGTACGTTAGGGCCGATGAAGGGTTCTTCTCTATTGCCGATTCACGGTTATCGATTTATTTTCAATATTATGGGCGATTCCACGCGGATGGTAGAACTCGGCCAGGAGACCAGAGCACTCCCGCCGGGCGAAATCAGGATCGCCCAGCAGGCGTCGACCGGCGGGGGTGTTGGGGTCTAAACCGCAATCTCCTTTATTATCTGTGGGCCTCTACGCCGCTCCTTTCCGCAGTCCCCAACACGCTTTCGCATCATGAACTACTGGCTGAGGCGCGGACTGGTCTACTGGGTGCAGCGCAAGGCGGTATTGGACGATGAAACGGTTCTGGAGGGATTTGGCCAGCGGCGAACCGATTCCGATACCCAGCGTAGGCGAAGTGATGGAAGCGAAGCTGCGCAAGCGGGTGTTCCGGCTGGGACGGCCGGGGTTCATCGAGCGGATGCAGTACAGGCTGAACCGAGACGGCACCCTGGACCCGGAGGCGCCGCCGCCCGACCCCGCCTTACTGCGACTGCATGAGAAGCTCTATTCCGGCCGCTGGTGGGAGAAGAATTGACGATTGACGATGGTCGATTGACGATTGAAAGAGGAAGACGACCTGTGTGGGAGGGGATTCCTCCAATCGTCAATCGGCGATTCCTCGGCGAAGGGCGTTGTCCGCTGGCGACCAGATTGGTGTAACATCACGGTCTGCCAGGGGGCGGAACAGAAATGTTCAAAGCAAAATCGCGGTTCGAAGCGAAGACAGTCCTTGCCGGTTTGCTCGCGCTGTTTCTCGCTGCCGGGGCGGTGGTGGTCGCCGTGGCCCTAGGAACCGTCAGCCTCGACGCCCAGGATACCAAGTACTCGCCGCAGGGCGATTGCCGCACGAGTGGGAGTGGCAATACGCGGCGCAGGGCGCGGACGGGCGGCTCTACCCCTTGGGGCAGCCGCTGGGACGCGAGCCGGGTTCCCGCGCCCGAGACCCGCCGCGCTATACGAGAGCCCACTGATGTAGGCTCCCATGTCGACGGCGCCAGCCTCTTCGGGGTGATGGACCTGGTGGGCAACGTCTGGCAATGGACGGACGAGTTCCAGGATCTGCACACGCGGGCGGCGATCCTGCACGGCGGCAGTTATTATCAGCCGCAGGGCTCGCTGTGGTACTTCCCGCAGGCCACGCGGCTCGACGCGCACGGAAAGTATCTACGGATGGCGCCGAGCCTCGACCGCTCGGGTACGGTGGGCTTCCGCTGTGTGGTGGACGCCGGTGATTGACCTTGTCGATTGGACGAGACGAATGAACGACAGCTTGGCGGCGAAATCGACGAGGGGTGGAACGCAACGTCTCGAGGCTTTCTTGAATCGTCAATTCCCGCGGCTGGCCAGCTTCTTACCCAGCAAGGCAGCGGCGGACAGCAGGATGGCCCCGGCCAGCGCCAGCCACTGGGGTTCCAGCAGGAAGCGAGCCGGCTCGGGAGCGGATGATGCGTCGTAGTTGGCGGACGTAGGGGCTTCCATCGCCTGGCTTGGCGGGCTACTAACGCCCTTAAGTTCGAGAGGCGGGGGCACATCACCAGCCGAAGCAACGATGCCGTCAGTCCCCGGGGTCCCCCATCCGGCGCGAGCCGCCAGAGTCTCGGGGCTGACCACGGTGAGGGTGACCGGGACCTTTTCTTCGATCACCGGCGGAGGGTTTTCGATCCGGCCGGCTCTGGCTTGGCTGGCAGCAAGGATCAAGATGGGGGCGGCCAAGGCTGCTCCTAAGATTGGAATTCTTTTGGCGAAACTGGTCATCCTTCCTCGTTCTTACCGCTTCTCGGTCAACGCGCCGCGAAACCGTCGCAGTGCACGGCTCCACCTCTTACGTGCCCCCGCACGTCCGGCGCGCCCGTGGGTACACCCCACTATACTGCTAACTTATCGCGGTCGGCCGGAGTTCGTCAATAGCACTAACGTGCCATGTGTGCCATGGCCACGTGCCATGCCAGTACCGGTACCTGCGATTGCGTTTAAAGTCCGCGGCTCGTTCAGCCGATGATGGGTAAGGGTACACCGGTAAGGGGTGCCCGATCTTGGTGCTTACTCTCACGCCGCAGGGCGTGACGACAGGTAGTAACGGGCCGTGAGAAAGCGCCGGTAAACGAGAGGACAGACAGCATGAAAGATTCGAATGTACTGCACGCCATGCAAGACCCGGCCCCCAACGTCCAAGACGCCGGAGTTCCACCTCCGTTCCTCTCGGAGGATGCCGACCCGCCCTTCAACCGAAACGCGGCTTTGATGCAAGTTGACGGAGACGAAGAGTTGCTGGCCGAATTGGCGAAGATGTTGCTCGGCGAACTCCCCATCCAGCTTGCGGCGCTTCGCGAGGCGGTGAAACAAGGGGACAGCAAGGCGATCGAGAGGACGGCCCACGCCCTGAAGGGCGCGGTAGGAAACTTCGCCGCTCGCGGCTCCTTCGATCGGGCTCGCGACCTGGAGATGATCGGGCGAGCGGGCGATCTGGCCCACGCACCGGAGGGACTGGGTGCGCTCGAGGAGTCTCTGCAGAGACTGGAGCCGGCGTTAGCCCGTCTGGTGAAGACGTACGAGTAAGGTCACGCAAGGGCGCCTGTGCGGGGCCCTGCCCTCCCCTCGGGAGGAGGAGACAGGGAGCCGTACGGACGGGAGGGGAAGCGAGCAGGTCGCGGCGCCCCTAAGGTGCGCTCCCATGCCTTGGTAAACGGGCTGCCATCCACGACAGTGGCACCTTAAGCTGGGTTATCGGCCACCACCGCCCATCGCATCGATGGCCTATTAATCCAGCTTGGCATGAAGGTTTCGGGAGTCTCGCGGTGGAAGCCCGTCCACAGGATGACCAGGTCGACCAG
This sequence comes from Terriglobia bacterium, assembly GCA_035315065.1. Lineage (GTDB taxonomy): Bacteria > Acidobacteriota > Terriglobia > UBA7540 > UBA7540 > DATFYM01. The sequence goes on along the minus strand of DATFYM010000235.1, from coordinate 6,434 downwards.
TCTTATCCTGGCGCGCCGGGGTCTGCGCTCACGGGTTTTCTCTCGGGTTGATTCTAGCGCCCGAATTCAGGTAGATTCAGAGCTCGGAACCGTACCGAATTGCTGGACTATTGAAATGGAACTGCTCCAATTGCGCGATGCCGCCCGCGAGCTCGGGGTGAGCTATCCGACGTTAAAACAGTGGATCTATCGTCGCAAGATTCGATCCGTGCGCACCGCCGGCGGGCACCATCGAATTCCTCGATCCGAAATCGATCGCCTCGCCTTTCTGGGAAAGACGGGCGGGCGCCCAAAGACGAAGCCTGCGCCCGGCTTGCAGTCGTCGCCGGGGTTAGAGCACTTCATCAGCGGCCGCAACCAGCTTATCGGCCGCGTGAGCAAGGTCGAGATTGTGGGATTGCTGGCCAAAGTCGTGCTCGACATCGGAGGCCAGACCGTCACGGCCATCATCACCAGCGACGCGTGTCGCGACCTCGGTTTGAGAAAAGGACAGACTGCGGCGGCTCTGATCAAAGCGACCGAAGTGATGATCATCGCGCCGGCATCCCCGGCATCCTGAAGAACTCGTCTTCTCGCGGCCTGCTGCCAAGGCCCTACGGCTTGGCAACCAGGACTTCAGTTGCCTTGATCACCGCAGTCACCGAATCGCCTTTCTTCAAGTTCAACTCGTCGGCACTCTTGCGGGTAATCACGGACTCGATTACGTTTTCACCGACCTGAATCGTGATGTGGGCCATGACCGTGCCCAGAATGATATCGGTGATCGTTCCTTTCAGTTGGTTTCGCGCACTAACTGCCATATTTCCCTCCTACGTGTTTCCCAGCACGTCGATCAAAGACCGAGAGGGGCGAGGAAGCCCCTCGATCAATGGTATACCGGCCGAGTGCAAGGTAGCTACCTTTGATCGAAGACTCTTCTCGCCGCAGCTTTGCCGGCGCGGTTCCTCGCGCTCCCAGGGCCAAATTGCAACACCACCAAGCGCATCGACTTGGTACGATCCAGCCATTTCATATAGCACCCTATGGACAATCCGCATTAAATCGTCTATATTATGACCCTGTTTCGTATTGGGTCGTTTCAAGCTTGCTGGACACACCGAAAGCAACGCGCGATTGCTTCCGCTGGCATTCATGCTGTTGTCTGATGGAGGAACTAAATTGCACACGATCAACCCTGGCACGAAGGCCGTTACCGCTTTGCCTCTTTCGCCGGCGCACCAATGGCACTTCCAGTTGGTTCCGCTCATCGTTTTCCTTCTGATTCTTGCCCCGCGATCATTCGCGCAGGTGTCAGCAACCCTGTCGGGGACAGTCACGGACCCATCCGGCGCCAGGGTCTCTGGTGCCGCGGTCACGGTAAAGAGCGTGGAAACCGGAGCCATCCGCACCACGACCACCGACGAGACGGGGCAGTATGAGGTGTTCGCGCTCCCCATAGGGCAATATGAAGTTCGAGTAACGAAAGCGGGCTTCGCGGAACAGGTTCAGACTGGTATTCGTCTGGCAGTTGGGCAAGACGCCACGGTGAATGTGACTCTGCGTTTGGGACCGCTCAGCCAGCAGATTACGGTGAACTCGGACGCGCCGCTGGTTAGCGTGACCACGGCGGACATCTCCGGGCTGGTAGGGGAGCAGCAGGTGAAGAACCTCCCCCTCAACGGGCGCAGCTACGATTTACTTCTACCGCTCAACCCCGGCGTCGTCAATTTCACCTGGGAGAAGACCGGCGGGACTGGCATCTCCAACTCAACCACGGGAAACAATTTCGCGGTCTCGGGCAATCGGCCCCAACAGAATCTCTTCCTGTTAAACGGGGTGGAATACAGCGGTGCCGCCGAGAACAACATGCAACCAGGAGGGCCCAGCCAACAGTTGCTGGGCGTGGACGCGGTGCGCGAGTTCAACGTTTTGCGGGACACCTACGGCGCTGAGTACGGCAAACACCCCGGCGGGCAGATCATCATTGTGACCCAATCGGGAAGCAATCAGTGGCACGGGTCCGCCTTCGAATTCCTGCGCAACAACGCCCTCGATGCCCCCAATTTCTTCGATCAGGGCTCCGCTCCGCCTTTTCGACGCAACCAATTCGGGGGCTCCATCGGGGGACCGATCGAGAAGGAGAAGACGTTCGTCTTTGCCAATTACGAAGGATTCCGGCAGGATCTGCACCAAACCTCCGCGGCCTTTGTGCCCGACACGACCTCTCGTGCCGCCGCCGTACCCAGCGTCCAACCGCTGCTCAATCTGTGGCCGACGCCAGCGTCTGGCGCTCCCGACTTTAATGGAATCGCTGAGGTCTTCGGCAGCGCCCCGCAGACGATTCGAGAGGACTTTGGCACCGCGCGACTCGACCACATTTTTTCTCCGCGGGATTCGATCGAAGGGGTGTATACCGTTGATGACGGCGGTGACGTGACGGCTACACCGCTCGATCCGTACAGCACCGACCTCCTAACCCTGCGTGAGCAGGTGCTGAGTTTTGATGAGACGCACGTCTTTTCTCACAGCTTGCTCAACACCGCCCGGTTAGGTTTCTCCCGCGCCGGCTACTTCTTTACCGGAGAACCCACACCCGGCACCCCAGCGGCGACGGTTCCGGGGTTCCTGAAGGGACGGCCGGTGGGTGCGGTGGTGGTGGGCGGGAGCGCCGCCTCCAACCCCCAGGCCCAGGTCGGTCTGGCCGGCAGCAACAACGGAAGCAACCTCACCATCGCCCGAAATCTATTCACGATTGAGGACCGTGTAACGCTGACGCGGGGACGCCATCAGCTCAATTTCGGTGCGTGGCTCCAGCCTTTTCAATCTAACGAAACCATCGCCCTCAGCCAGTACGGGCAGGCGACGTTCTCCAGTTTGGCAACTTTCCTGCAAGGTACGACCTCGTCGTTTTTGTTCGATCCGACGCCGACCGAGATGAACTGGCGGTCGCTCTTTGGAGCATGGTATGCCGAAGACTCGATCCGCATTACTCCCAGGTTCACTTTCACCCTGGGCTTCCGCGACGAATTCACCACCGGCTGGAATGAGGCTCACGGACGCGCCGCCAACTATACTTTCACCAACGGCGTCATTAACACCAATCCAGCCGTCGGGAATTCGATCTTCACAGTGAACAACGCCAAGTTTCTTCCCCAGCCCAGAATCGGCCTGGCCTGGAGCCCCTTCAATGAGAAGACGGTGATTCGCGCCGGTTTCGGGATGTACAACGATTTGCAAGATGCGCTCGGCTACCGTGCCGACCAGAACGCGCCGTTCAACCCCGCCTACAGCATTGCTTCGTTGCCGGTTGCGAGCCTTCCCATTGACCCCGCCGCTCCCGTGCCTGCAAAGGCGAAAGTCGTCCCCGGTGGTGTTCAACCGGACATGAAGACTCCCACCCTCATCTCTTGGTCCCTGCGGGTCGAGCGGCAGCTCACTCCCAATACCGCGTTGACCATCGGCTACGTGGGCTCCCACGGCTACCACGAGCTTATCGGCATTGATGCGAATGAGCCGTTCCCGACGGTCTGCCCGGCGGCGCCGTGTCCTGCTACGTACCCGACCGTAAATGCCACTTCCACTCCGCCGGTCACCATTGCAACAGCTTTCCCTGCTGGCTCGCCGTTGGCGGGAGCAGCGGTCCCCGCCGGGAGCTTTTTCATCCCGGCCGGCACGCCGAAAGCAAACCCGGCGTTGGCCAACACGTGGACGTGGTTCTCGCTCGGAGTCAGCTCCTATAATGCGTTGCAGGTGGATGTCAACCACCGTTTCAGCCACGGCGCTTCGTTGCGGGGGGTCTACACGTGGTCGAAGACGCTCGACGATGGAGATTCCTTGAATCAGACAGCCGCCGCCAACGCGCCAGGGCTGGTGTCGAACCCATTCAACCTGCTCGCAGACTGGGGGCCTGCCACCTACGACGTGCGAAACATGGGCGTTATCAGTGCGCTTTACGACCTGCCATTCGGCCGGGGCAAAGCCTTTGCGAGTGGCTTGGAAGGCTGGAGTAAAGCCTTGGTGAGCGGGTGGTCGGTGGACAGCATCGTCACGGCGCAAGCGGGGTTTCCGTTCACGCCCCAACTCAGCTACAATCCATCGAACAACGGCGATACCCGGAATCCGGTCCGCCCGTTTCTGAACCCTGACTTCACCGGAACTGTCGTTCTTGGCAAACCGGCGCAGTGGTTCAATCCCAGCGCGTTCATTGCGCCTCCATCTACCGGTGGATTCTACGGCAACCTCGGGCGGGACACCTTTACGGGTCCCGGGCTTGCAACCTGGGACTTCTCGGTGCTGAAGGACACATCCCTTCGCGAAGGGCTGCGCCTCCAGTTTCGCGCGGAAATCTTCAACCTCTTGAATCGCGCCAACTTCAACACTCCGAACCTTATCGTCTTCACGCCGCCCACGTCGACGAACCTGACTGGGCTCTCAGGCACGGCGGGCGCCATCACGAGCACATCCACCACGGCCCGGCAGGTGCAATTCGGCCTGAAGCTGCTCTGGTGATGCGATGCTTAAGCTTCGTAGCCTCGGTAAGCAATCTTTCGACTTGGGCATGGATGCGTTTATTCTCAAGGCGTGCCACGGCGCCAGGGGATAGGGTGCCGGTTACAGGGCACCTGAACGCCGTGCACAGAGGCTTGGTCCTGGGGCGGTGACAAGGCGATCGACGTTCGTCACTCCACAGTCTGGCAGCCGCGGCGGCGAACGTATGCGGCGGAAAGCGTGCTGCTCTCGCAACCCGGCTTAGTAGCAGCAAAAGTCAGGGCCGGCCCGTAAGCGCAGGTCGCCGCATACTGAGCGCGATCAATCGCATACCGTACCAGGCGTACGCCGTCGCTTTCGAATTCCGATTCGAGTTTCAGCCCGAGTTTTTCCATGACCCGCGTCGAGGCGGTATTTGCCAGCGCCGCAACAGAAATGATTCGGTCTAACCGAACGCGTTCGAAGGCGTCACCTAGTGCGCAGTGGGCGGCTTCCGTCGCCAAACCGCGACCCCACCAGCGAGTCGCCAACCACCATCCGATCTCCGGGTCCAACGCGTCGCGCCAGAAACCCACGCCGCAAAAGCCGATCAGCTCCCCAGAGGACTCTTCCACGAGCTTCCATCGGCAGAAGCCACGCTCGGAATAGAGCTTCACCTGACGATCGACGAACCCCCGGATCTGTTCATCGCTCCATGGCACACCGCCAGTGATATAACGCATTACCGCTACATCAACTGCGATCGGGCGGAAGGCCGTCCAGTCGGAGCTTTGCCATGTGTCGAGGATGAGCCGCTCTGTCTTGAGGATCATGCCTAAGATCGCGTTGGAGCGTTCTTCGGTTGCCTTTCAGCTCCTCTTCACACTCGGCCAACGTCTCCTAACCTGCGGTGAGCATGGGGGAGAGGGGCCGGGTAAGCCGATGTCAAGAATCCATCGGCAATGGAGAGCGCTGCCGGATCAGCCTCACTGGCCCTTCTTCTCAATTTTGGCCCACGTATCGCGCAATGCGACCGTTCGGTTAAACACCAGTCTCTCCGGCGTGCTGTCAGGATCAACACAGAAATAGCCTAGCCGTTCGAACTGGTAACGATCGCCCGGCGCGGCGGCGGCGAGACTTGGCTCGAGCTTACAACCGGTCAATACCTCCAGCGAATTCGGATTCAGATTGGCTGTGAAATCCTGGCCTTCCTCGACTTCATCGGGATTCTTTGTCAGGAATAAGTTGTCATAGAGGCGGACCTCGGCGTCAACCGCCTGACTGGCGGATACCCAGTGAATTGTCGATTTCACCTTGCGCCCGTCGGGCGCGTTGCCGCCGCGCGTTGCCGGATCGTAGGTGCAATGGATCTCGATCACCTCGCCGGTCGTGGGGTCCTTCTCCGCGCTGGTGCACGTAACAAAATAAGCGTAACGCAGCCGCACTTCGCGGCCCACCGTCAGCCGGTGGTATTGCTTGGGCGGGTCCTCACGGAAATCGTCCTGCTCGATGTAGAGCACGCGCGAAAAGGGCACGGCCCGGCTACCGGCGCTGCTGTCTTCCGGATTATTCAACGCCTGCGTTTCTTCTTCCTGGCCTTCGGGGTAGTTATCGATCACCACCCGCAACGGCCGCAGTACGGCCATCACGCGCGGCGCACGCCTGTTGAGGTCTTCGCGGATGGAGTATTCCAGCAGCGAGAGTTCAGTGCTTCCGTTCGTCTTCCCTACCCCGATCCGCCGGCAGAACGCGCGGATAGCCTCCGGCGTGTAACCGCGGCGGCGCAGCCCGCAGATGGTCGGCATGCGAGGATCGTCCCAGCCCTTGACGTATCCCTTCTGCACCAGCGTGAGCAGCTTCCGTTTGCTCAACAAGGTGTAAGTCAGGTTGAGCCGGTCGAACTCGATTTGCTGGGGGTGGTAAATTCCCAGTTTCTCCACGAACCAATCGTACAGCGGCCGATGATCCTCAAACTCCAGCGTGCAGAT
>DATFYM010000234.1:0-21817 GCA_035315065.1 Terriglobia bacterium | reverse complement strand
GGTGAGCTCGCCACCAAGGTCTATGGGGACGATTTGAAGACCCTGGAGGAAAAAGCCAATGAGGTCGTCAGTGTCATGCGGGAGGTCAAGGGGATCGAAGATCTTGGCGTCTTTCGCGTTCTTGGACAGCCCAACTTGAATTTCACCGTGGATCGGCAGCAGGCGGCTCGCTACCAGATCAACGTCGCTGAGGTGCAGGACGCGATTCAGACCGCCGTAGGCGGCAGCGCTCTCACTCAGGTCCTGCAGGGCGAGCAGCGGTATGACCTCGTCATGCGTTATCTTCCTCAGTACCGCGACACCAAGGAGGCGATTGAGAACATTCGCCTGTTATCGCCCTCCGGTGAACGGGTGTCGCTGGCGCAGCTCGCGAGAGCCGAGGTGAAAGACGGCGGCTCCGAAATCTATCGTGAGGGCAATCAGCGGTACATCGCCATCAAGTACAGCGTGCGGGGCCGTGACTTGGGCGGCGCCGTGGAAGAAGCCATTAAGAAGGTCACTGCACAGGTTCAACTTTCCCGCGGATATCACTTCGTGTGGGAGGGTGAGTACGAGAGCCAGAAGCGCGCTGAAGCGCGGCTCTTGTTCATTGTGCCTCTGACGGTCTTCTTCATATTTATGATCATTTACGTGGCGTTCGGCTCGGCCAAGTGGGCCACCTTGAATCTGGTTAATATGCTGGTGGCGCGCATTGGAGGGCTTCTATCACTCGTGGTGACGGGGACCCATTTTAGCGTGTCATCGGGCGTGGGCTTCTTGGCCCTGTTCGGCGTCTCCGTTCAGACCGGCGTCATCATGGTGGAGTATATTAATCAGCTCCGCGCACGTGGTCATTCGATTGAAGACGCTGCTGTCGAGGGAGCCGTCCGCCGGCTCAGGCCTATTATGATGACCATGCTGGTGGCCTCCCTGGGGCTTTTGCCGGCTGCCCTCTCTCACGACATCGGATCGGATTCGCAGCGGCCTTTTGCCATCGTGATTGTCGGCGGACTGATCGCCGACCTGCTGATGAGCATTTTTCTGCTGCCCACTTTTTATGTCTGGTGGGCGCGACCCACCGACCAACTGCCCCAGGCGGAAGAAGCAAAGAGTGTTTATGAATAGGGATTGCCAGGAGGACGAGCTCCCAACCTGGGTGCTTTTCTTGCTCGTCACTCGTCACTTCTTTGGCGTGCTTGCTTCCAACAGCATTCATTGATATCTTTGCTTCCGCCCGCGGTGACTTCCCTGTCGTGTGCCGTGGAGGAGAGGCGATCTGAGTGAAAGCGTCAATCTTGGCATCGGGAAATCGATCAACTACCCGGCGCGCGGCAAGGGAATCACTGTGGACACGAACGTGGCTGAGAATAGTGCCGAGTGACATTGCCGAAACTAACCGCACGTCGATTCGTACAACTTTCAGGAGGGACTGCCTATGAGCACTGCCGTTGCCATGCCGCCTGTTGAAGAACCGCCAGCCAAGTCGTTCTTGCAGCGGTTCATTGGAGTGTTTGTTTCACCCGTCGAGACCTTTGCCGACATTGTACGCAAGCCCGATTGGATCGCACCGCTCGCGGTCCTCGTAGTCGCGAGCGTGGCGACGGTGGAAACCATGCTGGCGAAGATCGGCGCCGCGGCCATCGTCCGCAGTTCTATCGCGCAGAGCAAGCAAGGAGCGCAGATGAGCGCCGACCAGATCCAGCAGGCCGTGGACCGGGGCGCGGGGATTACGGCCATCATCATGCACGTGACCGGATTCCTCGCGGTGCCGATTGTGCTGTTGATCATCGCGGGGATCGGAATGCTCATCGTCAGCGGTGTTTTTGGCGGCTCGGTTAAATTCAAGACCGCATTCTCGGTCACCGCTTATGCCGACCTCGTCGCCGTCCTCGGCGCCCTGATGGCCATTGCGTTGATTCTATTTGGCGACCCCGAACGCTTCAATCCGCAGAACCCCGTGCCCGGGAACCTTGGGTTCTTCCTCGACCCTCAGACGACCTCTAAGCCTCTGATGGCACTGGCGAACTCGCTCGACGTTTTCACCTTCTGGTTCATGGCCCTCCTGGGAATCGGTTTTGCCAAGGCAGGGTCCTCCGAAGCCGACCGGCGCACCCTGAAGCCGATGTCGGTCTTCCTCACGTTCTTCGGCCTGTGGGTCATTTTGGTGTTGATCAAGATGGGTTGGGCGATGGTGACGGGGTAGGACGCCGAAGGCCTCGCCTTCGACCCAAAAAAGAGGGGGCCTCCCTCCCTGGCGTCGGGGGGTTGCCAGAGGATGAGGGATGGCGTAGGGCGTAGGATAACCGTATGAGAGAGTAATCATCGGAGAAGGGGTCGCAGGCTGCCTTTTTGGAGGGGAGAGGCGCGGACGTTAGTGCTAGCGCCCTGACCGTGGCTAAGGTAAAGGCGAAGCGTCGCATGAGCCCGTCAGCTTCGCGATTATTGATCAGAATCCGCCGCCGCCGAGCGCCGATCGAGGCAAGGCGCGGGGTCCTGACCGAGAGTTATTTGCTCGTTCGCCAGGATCGCGAAAGATAGCCGATGGAGCACGTGCTTGAGGCTGCGAAGTTCTCCTGACTGCACCTGATATCCTCGTCCTCGAAGTAGGTTGCGCTCTGGAAGCGAAGCACGATCAGGAAGGATATCTCGCTCTTAGAGGCAAGGCAACTGGTCGTCGTCCCCAGCGTGACTTTGCGTTTCCCTCGTGTTACGATATAACCAGAAGGTGAGTCATGACCCGTACTTCGAGTCTCCGACTGCCCATCGAGCTGAAGGAGAGAATCGAACGCATAGCCAAGGAAAGGCGTGAAGAGCCCGCGACACTGTTGGCTTGCGCTATTGATTCCCTGCTCAGCAGCGAAGAAGCTCAGCTTGCTGAAGTGCGGAGAAGAGATCTGGTCGACACAGGGAAGTACTATACGAATGAAGAGGCCCTTGCCAGACTTGACTCACTTCGGCTTAACAGAACTTCCTCGCCTAAATGACCGTCATCTGGGGCAAGAAGGCGTACGACGACTTGGACCAGATCGTAGATTACTTAGCCGACCTTAGTCCCAACGCGGCGGAAGAGATCATCAGCCGGATACAAAAGGCAGTCCTCACGCTGAGCGATTTTCCCAACCTGGGGACGAAGGTGGACGAGACCGGCCTCCGTAGACTGATCGTTTCCGACACACCCTACGTGATTTTCTATCGAGTTTTGCCCGACTGTGTGAACGTCAGGGCCATATTTCACACGAGCCAACGCCGTTTCCTGGAATGAGGTGCAGATCGAATTGAGATTCGAAGTCATCGCCCGCGACCCCAACAGCCGGGCACGGGCCGGCCTGCTTTACACGCCGCACGGGGTAGTGGAAACTCCGGCCTTTATGCCGGTCGGCACGGCTGGGACCGTCAAGGCCATCTCGCAGGGGCAACTCGAGCAGATCGGCGTCGAGATGCTCCTCGCCAACACCTACCACCTCTACCTCCGTCCCGGCCATGAGACCATCCGCGCCTTGGGCGGGCTCCACCGCTTCATGAGCTGGCCTCATCCGATCCTCACCGATAGCGGCGGCTTCCAGGTGATGAGCCTGAAAGGGCTCGGCCGGGTTACTGAAGACGGGGTCTGGTTCCGCTCGCATCTCGACGGGTCGTCGCACTTTCTCTCTCCCGAAAAAGCGATGGAGATTCAGTTGGCGCTGGGCGCCGACATTATCATGTGTCTCGATGAGTGCGTCGAGTATCCAGCAAGCTATGAGACCACCAAGCGGGCCATGCAGTTGACCAGTCGGTGGGCACGGCGGGCGAAGGAGTACTGTGTTGGGAAGTTGGAAGGAATTGACGATTGTCGATTGACGATTGACGATTGGAAGAAAAGAATTGCAGTTGATGAACCTCCGGTCCCTGGTTCAGATTCCACCAGTGCGGCTCTGGCGAGTGACGCCGCGACGCCGTTCTTTCAATCGGCAATCGTTCCCGCTGGGCGGGATCAATCGTCAATTCCCGCGGCCCCGACATTGTTCGGCATCGTCCAGGGCGGCGTGGACAAGACTCTTCGCCGGGAAAGCGCCAAGGAGATGGTTGAGATCGGTTTCGCCGGATACGCCTTGGGAGGCCTTTCAGTGGGAGAGCCGAAGAGCGAGACCTATGACGTGGTGGAATCTACGGCGGAGTTGCTCCCCCAGGACCGCCCGCGATACCTGATGGGCGTGGGAACGCCGGAGGACTTGGTGGAGTGCGTGGCGCGAGGCATCGATATGATGGACTGCGTGATGCCGACCCGCAACGCCCGCAATGGCACCGTCTTTACTTCCGAGGGAAAGGTGGTGGTGAAGAACGCCCGTTATGCCCAGGACGAAGGGCCCCTCGATCCCGCGTGTGGCTGTTCCGTTTGCCGTCGCTACTCGCGCGCCTACCTTCGTCATCTTTTCAACGCCAGCGAGATGCTGGGTGCTACTCTGGCCACCCATCATAATCTGCACTTTTACCTTGACACCATGAGGAAAATTAGGCACGCTATCCGCTCTGGAGGGTATAAGACACCCTGGTCCGGTGTGCGTGCCCACTCCTAAGTAAAGCGTCGAAAGTCAAAAGTCAAAAGTCGAGAGTAAGAACAAAGACCCGCAGCCTTCCACTTTCGACTTTCAACTTTGGACTTTCGACTTCTGAAGACCACTGGACGTCGAGCATGAGCGCTGGGTGTGCATTCCTGCCAAACTGGCCCCTGTTCCTTGCTGCCGATCCCGGCGCGGGCAACGGGTTGATGCAGTTCCTTATCCTCTTTGCCCCTCTCCTCCTGATCTGGTATTTCCTCATCATTCGCCCGCAGCAGCGCCAGCGAGCCAAGCTCAAGGAGATGCTGGAGAACCTGAAAACGGGCGACAAGGTGGTTACCAGCGGCGGGATCTACGGCACGATCGTCGGATTCAGGGACACTGTCGTGCAATTGCAGGTTGCTCCCCAGGTGAAGTTGGACGTGGCGCGTTCGGCGATCACGGGCCTTCAGCCTTCGGAGGAGAAGTCGGACAACGGCTCCGGCCAAGCAACCGCGAAGGCCAGGAAGTAGAGTGGAGTTCTCGAATGAAACGGGACTCAGGCTCCAAGTTTCGATGCCCGAGGGGAAGGAAACGAACCCAAACGAAGCCAACAAACTCAACATACTTATTATCAATGAGATAATTAAGAAATGACAGGAACGAAGCCACTGCAGCTATCAGTCACATTATCAGCAGTTTATGTTAGTTTTTGAGCGTTTTTTCAGGAAGCTAGGTAGAGATGGGGGACTTTCTCGATTGCCGATTGCGCATAAGTTAGGTTATTTGTTTTCATTAGGGGCAAGAGCAGTTTTTGCGAGGCTTCGCTAACCGGCATGCGGATTAATTGGCTGAATTGTGGGAAGGGGTCGCAGCCCGGTATCAGCTTTGAGTTCGAGCGAGCGGGTGAAGATAAGCGAAACTGATCCTAGCCACATCGGGTGAGGTGGAGCACTGTAAGATCAAGGAAGGGTTGGAAGAATCGAGTCATGGAAAAGAGCATTCGCAACCGCGCGCTGGTGATCCTTGGCGCGCTCCTACTTTGCGCTGTTGCGATCATCGGTTTCCCGAAGAATATCGGTGAGCTGAAGCAGAACGTTCGCGACCGCATCCGTCTGGGCCTCGATCTGAAAGGCGGAACGCACCTTGTCGTGCAGGTTAAAGTGGAGGACGCGGTGAACGTCACCGCCGACGAAACACTTGAGCGCCTTAAAGACGAGCTCAAGAAAAGGAACATTCCCTACGCCGATGTTGAGAAGACCGACGGCACTCACCTTGCCCTCAAGGGCATCCCCCAGGAAAAGTCGCAGGATCTCCAGACGCTGGCTACCGAGCAGTTTTCCGATTGGGACTTGAGCCGGGTGGCGGGAGACCCCACCGGTCGCATCCTCTCGCTCAAGGTGAGCGCGGCCGCGGGCATCCGCACCTCAGCCATAGAGCAGGCCATGAACACGATTGAGAATCGGATCAACCGGCTCGGCGTCACGGAACCGACGATCGCGGAATATGGCAAGGCGGAAGACTACGAGCTGGTAATCGAACTTCCCGGCCTGGACGACCCTACCCGGGTGAGGGATATCATCCAGGCACAGGCGATGCTCAAGCTCAGCATCGTTCAGGATGGTCCTTATTCCAGCAAGGAGGCGGCGCTGGAAGCGCACGGCGGGATTTTGCCTCCCGATAGTGAGCTGCTTTCCGGATCGGGGGGCCCCAACGGCAACCTGTCCTGGTACGTCCTGAACAAGATTCCCGCCATCACGGGGCGCGACCTGAGCCCCGGCGGAGCCCAGTCTTCGCATGACGAGCAGGGCCGGCCCAGCGTCAGCTTCACCCTGACCCGGGATGGCGCGCAGCGCTTTAGCCGGGTGACCGGGGCAAATGTGGGTAAGTTCCTCGCCATCATTCTCGATAATCGCGTGGTCGAAGCTCCGGAGATCCACTCCCAGATCAGCGACCGGGGCGAGATTACCGGAACCTTCACGCCCCAGCAGACAGCGGACCTCTCGTTGGTCCTCAATTCGGGCGCCTTGCCCGCCTCGATCCATATCCAATCCGAAGAGACGGTCGGTCCTTCGCTGGGGGCGGACTCGATCCGGCATGGCATTGTCGCCTCCGTTGTTGGCTTCGCCGCGGTGATGCTCTTCATGCTGGTGTACTATCGGGGCGCGGGTGTCAACGCCGATCTGGCGCTGATCCTGAACTTGATCATCCTGATCGCGGCCTTTGCCTATTTCGGAGCGACGCTCACGCTGCCCGGAATTGCCGGCGTCATCCTCACCGTAGGTATGGGCGTTGACTCCAACGTGCTGATCTTTGAGCGCATCCGGGAGGAATTGCGCGGCGGTAAAACCGTGGGGGCGGCGGTGGCCGGCGGATTTGAACATGCCTTCAAGACCATCATCGATACGCACGTCACCACCGTCGCTTCCGCCGTGATATTGTTCACGTTCGGAACCGGTCCCATCAAGGGGTTTGCGGTTACCCTGACCATCGGCTTGTTGGCGAACCTGTTCACGTCGGTATTTGTTTCGCGCGAGATCTTTGACTGGGTGCTGACCAAGCACACCCGGGGAGAGCCGCTGAGTATCTGAAGAAAGCTCTCAGCACTCAGCCATCAGCAGTCAGCAATGAAGAAAAAAGCCCTGGCGAGCCTGAGAGCTGAATGTCGGCGCCCGAAAGCTGAGCGCTGAAAGCTGAAAGCTGAAGGCTGATGGTTTTTGAAAAAATGGAACGACCGCACTGAGTGCGGTGTCTAGACGAGAGGAAGGAACCGTTTTTCATGGAGTTTTTCCATCAACCGAAAATTGACTGGATGGGCAAGAAGTGGTACCTCATTGGGTGCTCTCTTGCGCTTGCCGTGGCCGGGATTATTTCCATGATTGCTAAACATGGCCTGGCCTATGGAATCGATTTTCGCGGCGGGACGGTGGTCACGGTGAAGTTTGCCAAGGCGCCGAGCCTGGATGCGATTCGCAGCCAGCTCGACAAGCTCGGCCTGCACAACGCCACGGAGGAAACCTTTGGTCCAGCTTCGGATCACGAGGTGATCGTCAGTCTCGATCTTCGCACCACCACTTCTACCGATGCCTTGGACACCGGCAAGCGGGAGATTATCGACGCGCTGAACGCAATCTACGGCGAGGGCCCGGCCGGGAAAACGGACTTCAACAATTCCAGCGCCACCACGCTGGCTGACCATCTGCTGGCCGCCGATCCGCTGGGACTCGCAGCCAAAGGCTCGGAAGCCGAGAGCAAGGCTTACGACGATCTGGCTGCCGCTATTTTCAGCTTCCGTAACCGCCCGCCGCAAAGCGGACTGATCGGCGACTTCCAGCAGCTCAAGGGTGTTCCCGGCGTGACGCCGGCGGTACTGGAGGCCTTGGAGAACGATTTTTATCTTTCCAGCTTCGCGGTCGTCGATACCGAGATTGTGGGTCCCAAAGTAGGCGCGGACCTGCGGCGTCAGGCCCTCTATGTGACCTTAGCCGGGCTGGGCGCGATGCTGATTTACATTTGGTTCCGGTTTGAGCTAATTTACGGCGTGGCGGCGGTTATTGCCACGTTTCACGACGTCATCATCACGATCGGAATTTTCTCGCTCTTGAACAAAGAGATCACGCTGACGGTGATTGCCGCCCTGCTCACTTTGGTAGGCTACTCGATGAACGACACGATTGTGGTGTTCGATCGCATTCGAGAGAATGTGCGCCTCAGCAAACGCGAGAAATTCTCCGACCTCGTCAACCGCAGTATCAACCAAACTCTCAGCCGGACCATCCTGACGTCAGGGCTTACTTTTCTGGCGGTCCTGTCGCTGTACCTTTTCGGGGGAGAGGTCATCCACGGATTTGCCTTGACATTGGTCATCGGAGTGATTATAGGAACATATTCGTCGTTCGCGATTGCCAGTCCGGTGTTGGTGTTTTGGCAGACGCGCCACGGACAGGCCGCTGTTTTGGAAAAGACCGCGAGCGTTCGCCCCCCGGCAGATCGGGGACGCACTGCGGTGGCCCCCAGGCGGGTGGCGCCTGGGTCCGGGTCCCAGTAAGTGTTAAGAAGTTGAAAGTCGAAAGTTGAAAGTCGAAAGGGGAAGGATGCGGGGTCCTTGTTCTTACTCTCGACTTGCAACTTTCGACTTTCGACTGTGCTCTTACAGGAGGTATCCACCATGTTTGATGAGAATCTGCTTGATTCCTCGCCGTCGCATGCTCCGGTGCTCAAGAATGTTCACTGGCTGATCAGCCTAACGGTAGGGTTGGTGTTCACCGTCGCGGGCTATTTCTTCTTGCTTTCGGTGCTGTTTAACCTGATCTCGGTTTTGACCGGTTCGTCCGTGGGCGTACCCGAAGGAAGGGCGCTGCTCGCAGAGAGCATAGCTTTCGGTGTTGTCTGCATGTTCTTCACCCTGATGCTGTGCTACGTCTGGGTAGACGCTCGGCACGGGGGCTTCAGCCCGGTCCCTTGGGTGGTGGTGGTCTTCCTGCTCAATCTGATCGGGTTTCTCATTTACCTCATCTACTCGGCGAGCAAAACGGGGGATTGGAAGCGCGCCACGATCCCCATCGCTTACATCATCGAGATCATTCTGGTGGGATGCCTGATCGTGTATCCGCTCATCTACACCGAGGCCCTGCCCAAGGCGCAGTTAATGGTATCTCTCGCCGCTCCTCCTCCACCGCCCCCACCTCCACCTCCCGCGGCACCTGCTCCCAAGGTGGTGGTCCACAAAGTCACCATGGAAGACGTCATGAAAGCGCCCACGGTGATTCCCAAAACCGTTAAGGTGATCAAGGATGAACCGGAGCAGACACCTGAGACCAGCGTCGGTGTGGTGGGCGGGGTTCCCGGCGGCGTTCCCGGTGGCAGCGCCACGGGAGTGATTGGTGGCATCATCGGTGGCGTCATGGGCGGTGCGGCCCCCCCGCCCCCGCCGCCTCCCAAGGCAGCAGCTCCCAAGCGGATTCGCGTGGGCGGAAGCGTCGAGCAGGCCAGACTGATCTTCCAGCCAAAGCCTGAGTATCCGCCTCTGGCCAAAATGGCGCGCATCCAGGGAACGGTTAAACTTGAGGCCGTCATCAGCAAAGATGGAACCATCCAGGACTTGAAAGTGCTCAGCGGCCATCCCCTCCTGGTGAAGTCAGCACTGGATGCGGTTCAACGCTGGCGGTATCAACCAACGCTGCTCAACGGTGATCCCGTCGAAGTGGTGACGGAGATCGACGTGAACTTCTCGTTGGCGGAGTAGAGTTTCGCAGCATTTGCCCGCCCTCGCGGGCGGCGCGACAGTTTCGCATTAGACCGAAGATTTCGAGAACCTTTTTAAGGAGGACGCATAACACCATGATTGGCTCAACTTTGATGACGTTAGGTCTGTGGTTGTTGCAGGAGCAGGCAGAGGTAGGTTTCGATCCGATCAGTATGTGGAAGGCGATGGGCTGGCCGGCGCGTGCGGTGGTCATCGTGCTGGGCATTATGTCGGCATGGTCCATCGGCGTGATGATTGACCGATACATTGCCTACTCGGGGGCGCGGAAGCAGTCGCGTGTTTTCGCACCCGCCGTAGCGAGTGCTTTGAAAGATGGCAAGGTAGATGAGGCCATCAGTATCGCCGAGCAGAACAAGCGCAGCCACTTGGCCAAGGTGGTGACGGCCGGTTTGCAGGAGTTCCAGGCACACCAGGTATCGAGCGAGATTTCCGGCGAGGAGATTGAGGCTTCCAAGCGCGCCCTGGAGCGCGCTGCGGCCATCGTGCACGCCGAACTAAAGCGCGGCGTCTCCAGCCTGGCGACGATCGGTTCCACGGCTCCCTTCGTGGGACTGTTCGGAACTGTGCTGGGCATCATTCACGCGTTCCAGGGCATCTCGGCCGAGAAATCCACCGGTCTTGCCGCCGTCGCCGGCGGTATTTCCGAAGCCCTGGTCACCACCGCCTTCGGCCTTTTCGTGGCCATCCCGGCGGTGTGGGTGTATAACTACTTTACCAGCAAGATCGAGGCCTTTGACGTCGAGATGGACAACTCCTCCTCGGAGTTGATCGACTACTTTATTAAACGATCGGGGAGAAAGTAATGGCCGTCAAGAGACACATGAGTGCCGTATCGGACATCAACGTCACCCCCCTTGTGGACGTCATGCTGGTGCTGTTGATTATCTTCATGGTCATCACACCCATGCTCCAGAAGGGCGTCAGCGTTGATCTAACGAAGACCCAGAATCCGCGCCTCATGCCCGACGCGGACAAGGAAGACGCAACCGAGATCGCCATCACCCGCGACGGGACCATCTATCTAGGCAGCGGCCGCATCGAACTTGACAAGATCAAGGCTGAGGTCACCGATCGGATCTCGTCGAAGCTCGATAAGACCGTCTACGTCAAGAGCGACTCGCGCGCCAAGTACGGTGATGTGGTGAAGGTGATCGACGAGGTGCGCGCCGCGGGCGTCGATTCGCTCGGCCTTATGACCGAGAGGATTGAGACCAGACGCGGGGCCCCGGCGGGCGGGGCGACCGCCATGTAGGCGGTTCCGGGTGCTGGCTCGTTCTCGTTCACTCCGGCGTCCGTTGTGTCGGCGTGGCGTCTTGCCCGACTGGCGGCTCGCAAGGGCTTGTGGGTGGCGGCGGAATTCGGAACACTGTGGAGCCAACAGGCTCCGAGGAGGGTACTACTATGGCGATGGCCGTTGGTGGGGGCAAAGGGGGAACGATGGTGGATATGAACGTTACCCCTCTGATCGATGTGCTTCTGGTGTTGATCATCATTTTCATGGTGATCACGCCTCTGACCCAAAAAGGGCTCGACGCCTTGGTGCCGCAGCCCAACAAGAATGAAAAGCAACCTGACGAGTCTGTGCTCAGCCGGACCATCGTCGTTTCTGTGGACGCCGACTTTCCGGTCAGTCACCAGGTGAAGATCAACCAGGACACTCCTATCGATGTCCGAATGTTGGGTCCACAACTGGAGAAGATCTTCGCCAGCCGCAACGACCGGGTGATGTTCGTCAAGGGGGACAATCGCCTGGAGTTTGGCGACGTGGCCCACGTGATCGACATCGCCAAGGGCGCCGGCATCGACAAGATCGGGTTGATTCTGCACGAACTTGGGGAAGGCTCTTAGCCCCCCACTTTTTCTATGGCCGAGGGGAGGGACCTCGATGAAACGATACCAGCTCGCCCTATTGTGCGGGGTCATAGTGGCGGCGCTCTTTTCTTGTGGGTGCAGTAAACTGAAGGCTCGGGATCAGCTCAACAAGGGGGTGGCCGCGTACCGCAACGCCCAGTTTCAGGCCGCCATCGAGCATTTCAGACAGGCAATAGCTCTCGATCCGACCTTGTTAAACGCGAAGCTCTATTTGGCAACCGCCTACTCACAACAGTACGTTCAGGGAGGGCAATCGGAAGAGAACATCAAGATCGCCAAGCAGACGATTGCCGCCTTCCAAGATGTTCTTGACGCGAATCCGCCCCGCGACGCGGAAATCACTGCTCTTGCCAATATGGGCCAGATGTATTACAACCTTCAGGATTTCGATAAGGCGAAGGAGTACCAGCGGAAGAGGATCGAAGTGGAACCCAATAACCCCGAGCCGTACTACTGGATCGGGGTGATTGACTGGGGAATCTGCTATAAGAGCGACGGAGAGTTGCGGAACGATTTGAAGCTGAACGTCCCCAACGCCAATGGTGACCTGCCCCCGCTTCCCGAAAAAGCCCGCGCCAAACTGGCGGAGAAGAACGGCAAACTGGTCGACGAGGGGCTGGACGCACTCCAGAAGGCGATCCAGATGAAGCCCAACAGCTTTGACACGATGAGCTACTTGAACCTGATGTATCGCCAGAAAACAGATATCGACAAGGGCGAGGCGCGCGAGGCGGACGTTAAGGCGGCGGCTGACTGGACGCAGAAGGCCATTAACGTGAGGAAACAGCCGGCAGCAGGCACTGCGGGGACCTAGCTCTCTCCGAATGGCGGCTGGCGATGAGTGGCAGTGGCTGGTAGCCGGAACTCGCAATCGTGGTGTAGTTCCTAACAGAATCCGGCGGTCGTGCCAAAGGCCGTCGTCAAGAATCAAGTGTTACGCAACACTGGCTTGCCCGCTAAATGCTGCCTCCGGCGCAGAGGCATTGTGAGCAAAAAAGCCCTGGCTTGAGGTCAGGGCTTTCTTGTTTTTCAGGGCGTCTTTGGGTTACGACGTGCGGCAACCGCCGCCTTTCTTCGACCTGTGTCGAAGAAGCGCGCCCAGCCTACTGGGCCGGCGGACCGAGTGGCTGCTGGTGGCTGGCCAGAGCCGCCCTGAACGCGGCGACGTTACTCTTGTCGACCCAGGCGGTGCCCGTATCCACCCGCGTCGGCAGTGGTGAAGCGGGCGCGGTTCGCCAGTCCTTGAACTCGTGAACGATGTTGTGATGGAGGTCGTCCAGGAACCGCACCCCATAGTAAGCCATCGTGTACGGCTTCTGGGCGATGGTTCCTTTGATCCAGCCGTCCTCGATGTGATCCAGCGTCTCCGGGTTCTTGTCGAAGCCTACGATCGTGATTGTACCTTCCAGGCTCAGGCGGTGTAGGACTTCCGCCGCCCCCGGGGCCCCGGACGCTTCCAGGCAAAGGATGCCGTCGATCTTCTCGTTCTTGGCGAGCAGCGCGCCGATGAGATCGTTGGCGACGCGGGGATCGCCCTTGTCATCCAGTTTCTGGGTAATCTTGATCTTGGGGTAACCGCCCAAGGCTTGAGTAGCCCCCTGCATCCGTTCTTCCAGGTTCAGTTGGCCAGGGATGTAAATCACCACCACGTTACCCTCGCCGTGAAGGAGTTCAGCGAGGTGCTTCCCGCTTTCGACGCCGGCCCGCACGTTGTCCGTGCCGAGGAAGAGAAGGCGGCGCGAGTCGGGTGCGTCGGAATCGACTGTCACTACTGGAATGCCCTGCTGCACGGCCTTGTCGATGTCCGACTTGAAGAGTTCAGGGCGAGTGGCCTGAAGCAAGATGCCCGTCGGGTGTGAAGCCACGGCGGATTGAAAGAAAGCGAGTTCCTGGTTGACATCGTAGGACTCCGGTCCTGTGAAATCCTCCTTTACGTGCATCGCCAGCGCGGCGTCGTTTAACCCCGCTTTGGCCTCTTGCCAGTAAGGCAGGTTGATGTTGGCAGCCACGAAAATGAACTTCTCGGTTTCCTCGTGGTACGCCTTTTCACAGGAAGTGGTCACCAGGAAGCTCGCCAGAAGTGCAAGCGTTACGAGTGGGGCTCGGGTTGTTTTCATACAGTCTCCTAGTTGGATCGGGTCGCCGGTCCGAGTGGCGCATTTGCCCTCCGAAACAACGGTCGCACGTTCCCGAATACGCGCCAGCATATCACAAAAATGTACGAGGCATAGGCAGACTCGAAAGATCGAAGATCTAAGATAGAGGGCTGAGCCTGACGCCTGTTGTTTTCCCACTCCGCGTTCGGCTTTAACAGCAGGGCGAACCGCGACACGTTCGAAGCGGCTTGAACTCACCTTTGCCTGTACCCTAGAATACCAGTAGAGCAAGCACGACCATGATCACGTTCGAGGAAGTTGCGCGCAAGGTTCAGGCCTATCGTCCGGCCGACGATCTCGGACTGTTGCGCAAGGCCTACGAGTTTAGCGCCAACGAGCACAAGGCGCAGAAGCGTCTTTCCGGGGAGCCCTTCGTCTCCCATCCGCTGGAAGTGGCGAAGATTCTGGCGGAGATGAAACTCGACGTCGTTTGCCTCGCAGGAGGGATGCTCCACGACGTCGTCGAAGACACGTCCACCACCGTGGACCGAGTGCGCCAGGAATTTGGACCCGAGGTGGCGCGGATCGTTGAGGGTGTCACCAAGATCAGCCGCATCGAGTTTGCCAGCGCCGAAGCACAACAGGCGGAGAGCCTGCGCAAAATGGTGCTCGCCATGGTGGACGACATCCGCGTGGTCCTGGTTAAGCTGGCGGACCGGCTCCACAACATGCGGACGCTCGAGCACCTGCCGCCGGAGAAGCGCGAGCGGATCGCGCGCGAGACGCTCGAGATCTACGCCCCTATCGCTCACCGTCTGGGCATGGGAAAAATCCGCGGCGAACTGGAGGACCTAGCCTTTCGCTACCTGGAGCCCCAGGCCTACGAGGAGGCCAAGGCGGCGGTCGACAGCCGGCGCAAAGTGAGCGAGGAGTTCCTGGCGGAGGTACGCGCCCAGGTGGAAGCGAAGATGCAGGAGCACTCCATCCCGGCGCACGTCGAAGGCCGCATCAAGCGCCTCTACAGCATCTGGAAAAAGCTGGCTCGGCGGCACATCACCATCGAAGAGGTCTATGACCTGCTCGCCGTTCGCATCCTGACCGACTCCGTACAGAACTGCTACGCCGCGCTCGGCGTCATCCACAATACGTGGCGGCCGATCCCGGGCCGCATCAAGGACTTCATCGCCATCCCCCGCCCCAATCTTTATCAGTCGCTCCACACTTCGGTCATCGGACCGCACGGACAGCCCTTCGAAGTGCAGATCCGGACCGAAGAAATGCACCGCGTGGCCGAGGAAGGCATCGCCTCCCACTGGCGCTACAAGGACGGGCAACCGCACGCCGAGCAGGACGCAGAGCGCTTCGCGTGGCTGCGGCATCTCGTCGAGTGGCAGCAGGAGGTGCGAGACCCGGGCGAATTTCTCTCGACCCTGCGCATCGATCTCTACCCGGAGGAAGTGTACACTTTCACCCCCAAAGGCAAGGTGGTCGTTCTGCCGCGCGACGCCACTCCCATTGACTTCGCGTACTCCATTCATACTGAAGTAGGCCACCACTGTGTGGGAGCCAAGGTGAACGGCCGCATTGCGCCGCTGAAGTACAAGCTGCGCAACGGCGACATCGTGGAGATTGTGACCCAGCCCACCCACAATCCCAGCCGCGACTGGCTGGCCATCGTGAAAACTTCCAAGGCCCGCAACAAAATCAAGCACTGGATCAACCTTGCCGAGCGCCAGCGGGCCGTCGAAATTGGCAAGAAGCTTTTGGAGAAGGAAGCGCGGAAATTCGAGATTACCCTCAAGAAGGTGCCGGAAGAGGATTATCTTCGGGTGGCCCGCGATTACGGATGCGCGCTGGCCGACGACCTCTACGCCGACATCGGGTACGGCAAAATCTCAGCCCGCCAGGCGCTGGGGAAGTTGGTTCCCTCCGCCGGCATGGACGTGGCGCATTCGTCCAAGGTAAGCAGCACCTTGAAGCGCGTCCTCGGCCTGAACCGGGACGGAGCCATCCAGGTGCACGGCCATGGCGACCTGATGGTCTATCGCGCCAAGTGCTGCAACCCCATCCGCGGCGAGGAGATTACCGGCTACATCACGCGTGGCAAGGGTATTGCCGTACACTCCAAGTCCTGTCCGAACGTTCAAAGCCTCATGTACGACGCGGAGCGCCGAATCGACGTGGAGTGGGTGGGGCCGAAGTACGCGCTCTACACCGTGAAGCTCACCATCTTCACGGCCGACCGCCAGGGGATGCTGGCCGACGTGACGGCGGCGATCAGCGAGGGTCACTCCAACATCCAGAACATCACTGCGGGTACCGAGGATACCAAGGCTTCCATTGACGTCGTGCTCGACGTGGCGGACCTGCATCACCTCGACCAGATCGTTTCCTCGCTGCGCCGCATTGAAGGCGTTTACCAGATCGAGCGCGTGCAGTAACGCTGGGAGCTCCCGTCCCTGGAATTGTGAATCCGTGTCCTAGCCGCACCCATCTAAGCTGGGTGGATGGGGGCGAGTCTATGGCCCGCTGCCAAGCCCTAGCGATTGCGTAGGGCCTTGGAGACAGTCGAAAGCGGCGTTATCCCAATGGCGACCCAGTTGGTATCCAATTATGCCTACACATCTGGCCAACGAAACCGAACTGGTCACCAAGGCGCGCGCCGGCGATGTTGACGCCTTCAGTACGCTAATTCGTCAATATGACCGCTACATCTACCGTCTGGCGCTGCACATTACCGGCAATCAGGAAGATGCCGAGGATGTTTTGCAGGAGGCGATGCTCAAGGCCTACACCCGGATCGGACAGTTTCAAGGCGATTCGCGATTCTACACCTGGCTGGTGCGCATCGCCGTCAACGAAGCGCTGATGAAACTGCGCAAGCGGGCCACCCACGCGCGCGAGGTCTCTCTCGACGAACCGGTGGACGACGGCGGCCGCGCGCCGGTGCTGCGGGAGATCGAAGACTGGGGCGACAATCCCGAGCAGCGCTACGCCCGGGTGGAGTTGCAGAGCATCCTGGACTCGGTGATCGAACGCCTGGAGCCCATGTACCGCGCCGTCTTCGTCCTGCGCGACGTGGAAAACTTCTCCACCGAGGAAACGGCGGAGATGCTCAACCTGTCCGTCCCCGCGGTGAAGTCGCGCCTGCTAAGGGCACGCTTGCAACTGCGCGAGCGTCTCAACAAGTTTTTCGGGAAAGGAAAAGAAAGTGGTTTGCAAACAGGTACTCCGCAGACTGTGTGACTACCTCGACGGCAACCTCGACCCCAGGCTCGTCGAGGAGTTGTCGCGTCATCTCGGCCATTGCGAGGACTGCAACATCGTGGTGGACACGACGCGCAAGACGATCGAGGTGTATTGCAAGTCGGAGCCGATGGCGTTGCCGGATGACGTCAAGGAGCGCCTCGATCGTGCTTTGTACGAGAAGCTCGGCTGGAGGCCATGAGGATTGACGATTGCAGATTGCCGATTGACGATTGGAAAAGAAGCGTTGGCCAACGTCGCGGCGCCTTCAACAGCCCATCTACAATCGTCAATGATCCCGTCTTGCAATCGGCAATCGTCAATTCGTCAATCGGTAATTCCTCTGAGGCCTACTCCACCTTGCGGGCGACAAAGATCAACTCGCCTGTCTCCCCACTCCCGTAAGGACTCTTGTCGTAGTCGCCGTAGACGTGCTCGATCTCGAATCCGCAGCGAGCCAGCAGATGCTCCACCTCGAAGCGAAAGAGGTACCGCAAGCGTGCAGCTTGGCATAGCTCCTCCCGCCGCTCATCGGGGTGCGTCACCTGGTAGCTGAACTCCACGTCGATGATCTGATTGACATAGTCCCGCTGCAGCAGGCGATGCCGGCGGGTGACCTTGCGGCCGTCCGGCATCGTGAACTCGGGCTCCTCCTCGAACTCGCTAAGGTACTTCGGGTCCGCCAGGCGTACGAGCGAAGGATTGAAGACATCCAGGATCAGCTTGCCGCCTTCCATGAGGTGAAGGTGGACACTCCTCAGGCAGGCGATTTGGTCCCCGACGGTGAGCAGGTGTTGAAACGGGCGAAAAGGGATCGTGACCAGGCGGAAGGGGTTCCTCAGGTCGAAGCGGCGCATATCCGCTTTCACCAGTCTTACCTTTGACTGAGCTTCTTCTGCCTCCCCGGCGAGCTTCTGGCGGCACATGTCGAGCATCTTTGAAGACGAGTCGAGCCCGGTGATCTCCGCGCCCGCTCGCGCCGTCGGAATGAGGATCCGCCCCGTGCCACAGCCGAGCTCGAGCACCGGCCCGCGCGCCTGGCGCGCCATCTCCACGAAAAACCCAACGTCCTGACGCTCGCGGTAGGGAACCACCCAGTCGTAGAATTCGGCAACGAAGGGGTACTCGTCGTAACCACCAGGGGCATTCATGTGGGCATTCTGAAAGATCAGGAGCCGGAAGTCAAGGACGCCACGTTGGGAATCAATGAGCCGGGGCGGCGAATAGTGAATAGTGAATTGTATTCCGAATCGTGAAAAACTGGGTCTGTCATTCCCAATTCACTGTTCACCATTCACCATTCGTTGATACCGACAACCAGCAACCGACAACCGTCTGCTCACCGCCCTTCGATGCGGATGGGACCGCCGTCGGAATGCAGCCGGAGCATGGAGCCGCCTGACCCGATCGAGCCGTGCAAGTGCGACGCGGAAATAGTCCCCACCACCTTGACGGGAAGATCGCTGGAGACGGAGCCGCCGGACGCAGAGGCATCGAGTTCCAGGTTGGCGGACCGGTCAATTTCCACTCGGACGCCACCGCCGGACGTTTCTACATCTCCGCCGCGATTGTCCCCGGGGGCGAATCTTACTTCCACCGAACCGCCGGAAGTCTTGGCGTCCACACGACCGCCGGCGTCCTCGATACGGATCGATCCGCCGGAGGTGTGCGCCAGCAGGTCGCCGGCCACTTTTTCCAACTCGATCGAGCCGCCGCTGGTCCGGGCCTCAAGCCTCCCGGAAATCGAACTACCTCGAATCTCGCCGCCGGAGGTATTCACGTCCGCTTGGCCCATCACGCGCTCCAG
The DNA here is from genome assembly GCA_035315065.1 of Terriglobia bacterium. Classification (GTDB taxonomy): domain Bacteria; phylum Acidobacteriota; class Terriglobia; order UBA7540; family UBA7540; genus DATFYM01. The sequence continues at coordinate 3,037 of DATFYM010000234.1, read as the reverse complement.
CCGGACACTGCCGCCGGAGGTGTGCGCTGTCAGGCTGGCGCCCAGGTCGGCCGCTTCAATCGAACCGCCCGAGGTGTTCAAGTCAGCGTCGCGTTTGATCGATGAGATCCGCACGCTTCCGCCGCCGGTCTTGATCTCCACGCGCGTGTCGGTGGGCACCCGGACCTCGAAGTGGACGCGGATGTTGTTGTGCCAGTTCCAGTCGTGGTACTTCTTGTGCGCCGTTACGCGCACTGCGCCCGCGCTTTCATCGAAGCTGAAATCGAGCAGGCTCTCCAGGTCGTCGCGGTTGGAGGTGATCTCGATCCGCGCCCCTGATTCTGACGAGCCGGTGAGCGTCACGCTGCCCACGCTCGCGTCCAAATCGAACTCGCCCCCAGGGGCCAGTTTCAGACTCTTTTCCTGGTGATAATCGGCCCGCAGGGCGGCCGGGCACATCAATGCCAGCAAGCACACGGCGACGAGGGTCGGCGCCGTCAAGATATCATTCTGAGCGAAGCGCAACGAAGCGAAGAATCCCTCTTCTTTCTGCACAGCGAACCGCAGCGGAACGAAGAACCTCTCTTTTCTCTGCATAGCAGTCCCCTTCATTGTTGGTCTCTCCTCTTCTTGGGGTGACGCCGGATTATACGCACGGGGGCGCACGCCGGTTCCCGTGAATTCCTCTCAGTTCTTAGACGTCAGGGGATCGAAGGGGAAAGCACCCGATCCACCAGTCGTCCGCATCGCGGCGCCGCTCGCGAAAAATCGCGGGAACTTCTCTCGCCCGCTCACGTAGTAGGGTCTGAAGGCGTCACACGACAGATGCGGGAAGACAAGGTCGGCGGGAGGTAGGGTCATGGGATCGTTCAGCAATCAGCTCAAGCCGATTCTGCGCCGTTTGGCGCGCACGCCGATGTTCACGCTCGTCACGCTGGTGACCCTTGCGGTGGGCGTGGGCGCGAACACCGCGATCTTCAGTGTTCTGGAGGGCGTCCTGCTGAAGCCGCTGCCGTATCCGGACGCGGGAAAGCTCGTGAGGGTCGCGCACGTCGCGCCAGGCTTGAATATCACGGACCTGATGTTGTCGCCCTCAACGTACTTCATCTATCGCGAGCAAGGCCGCACTTTTCAGGATATCGGCCTCTATTCCGGCGACTCAGTCAGCATCACCGGCGTTGGGAAGCCGGAGCAGGTGCAGGCCCTGGTGGTCACCGACGGCACGCTCCCAATTCTGGGCATTCCGCCGATGCTGGGGCGCTGGTTCAACCACGCCGACGATTCGCCGGGCGGCCCGGACACGGTGATGCTGACCTATGGTTACTGGCGCCGCAAGTTCGGCGGCGACCCCTCCATCGTCGGACGCACCATCACCGTGGATGGCAAGTTGCGGCAAGTCATTGGTGTGTTGCCCCAGAGGTTCAACTTCATGGACCAGGAAGAGCCACCCGTGATCCTGCCCTTTGGGTTCGACCGCGGCAAGGTGCATCTGGGGAATTTCAGCTATCAGGCGGTTGCCAGGCTCAAACCCGGAACCACTGTGGCGCAGGCCAATGCTGATATCGCGCGCCTGCTGCCGGTGGTCAACCGAAGCTTCCCGGCGCCCGACGGATTCAGCCTCAAGCTTTTCGAACAGGCCCGGATTGGGCCTAACGTGCAGCCGTTGAAGCAGAATGTGGTGGGCGACGTGGGCAGCGTGTTGTGGGTTCTCATGGGTACCATCGGCATCGTGCTGCTGATCGCCTGCGCCAATGTGGCCAACCTGCTCCTGGTAAGGACCGAAGGCCGTCAGCAGGAGCTGGCCATTCGTGCTGCGCTGGGTGCGGGCCAGTCCCGGATCGCTGGCGAGTTGTTGCTGGAGAGCGTCGTGCTCGGCCTCGCGGGCAGCGCCCTTGGATTAGGACTTGCTTACGGCGCCGTTCGCGTCCTGATCGCGATGGCCCCGGCCGGTCTCCCGCGCATCAACGAAATCGCGATCGATACGCCGGTATTGCTGTTTACTCTGGCGGTCTCGCTGCTTGCCAGCGGACTCTTTGGTTCGGTCACCGTCTTCAAGTACGCGGGCGCGCTTCCGGGGGTCGGTCTCCGCCAGGGAGGGAGGACCCTCAGCCAGAGCCGGGAGCGGCATCGGGCGCGGAATACGCTGGTGATTGTGCAGGTGGCGCTGGCGCTGGTTCTCCTCATCAGCTCGGGCCTGATGATTCGCACCTTCCGGGCGCTGACGCGGGTCCAGCCCGGCTTCGTCCGGCCCACCGAAGTCCAGCTCTTCCGCCTCTTCATCCCGGAGGCAGAGCTCAAGGAAGCGGAGCGGGTGGTCCCTATGCAGGAAGCGATTCTGCGAAAGGTCGCCGCCATTCCGGGTGTCTCCTCGGTGGGCCTCTCCACCTCCATTCCCATGGATGGGAACGGCAGCTTCGATCCGGTTGTTGCGCGGGATCGGGCTTATGCCGAAGGGCAACTTCCTCCCATTCGCCGCTTCAAGTTCGTGTCGCCTGACTTCTTCAGAACCCTGGGCATTCCCCTCGTTATGGGCCGAGATTTCACCTGGACTGATCTCTACAGCAAACTTCCCGTGGCCGTGGTGTCGGAAAACATGGCACGCGAGTATTGGCGCAGCCCGGCCGGTGCGCTCGGCAAGCAAATCCGGGTGGGCAGCACAGACGAATGGCGCGAAATCATCGGCGTGGCGGCGGACGTCCGCGACGACGGGGTGAACAAGGACGCGCCCACCTCCGTATACTGGCCCATGATGATGCAGCACTTTTGGGGCAATGAGACCATGGTGCAGCGTGGCCTTACGTTCGCCATCCGCAGCCCTCGCGCCGGCTCGGAAGGCTTGATGAACGAGGTCCGGCAGGCGGTGTGGTCGGTGGATCCCAATCTCCCGCTGGCCGATGTCCACACACTGCAATACCTTTACGGGAAGTCCATGGCGCGGACCTCGTTCACGCTGGTGATGCTCGCGCTGGCGGGGGCCATGGCGCTGTTACTCGGAGGGGTGGGGCTCTATGGCGTGATCGCTTATTCGGTGTCGCAGAGGACGCGGGAGATCGGGATT
>DATFYM010000233.1:0-27859 GCA_035315065.1 Terriglobia bacterium | reverse complement strand
TCGCGTTTTCTGAGGCATGGGAAATCTATCGCAACGATGTCGAAGAAAAAGGGTCCCGGCTCGCGAGGGGGGAAGTGTCTTCAAGTTTTTGCTTGACAGGGTCGACGCCATTATAGATGGAGTGCGGCAGCTTGCTGCCGCCTTCTATCTTAGCAGCGTTGGACGAGCGGCGAGAACAAAGCGGCAGCAAGCTGCCGCACTCCCAAGCCGCCGTCAGTTTAGCAGGAAACCTTATTCACGAGCACCGGCAAAGAGGTATAATCGCGCGCTTCGTAAAGGTGCTACGCTTGAGGGCGAAGGCGCGGCAGGGTTAGTAAACTGGGATGCGCGAGGACATGCAAGTCAAAACAATCAGGGGGCGTCTGCTCGTGGCCGCAGTGGCGGCTGGGATGCTGTTGCTGGGCGCCCGCGGATCTGCGGAAAACAAGCGCAAGGTGATCATCGACCAGGACGCCCTGGGTCCGGCGGGAACCGATCAGAACGCGATTCTGGTGTTCATCCAATCGCCAGAGGTTGAGCCCCTGGGAATCACAGTGGTTTCCGGCGATGGGTGGCGCGACGAAGAGGTGACTCACACGCTGCGGATGCTCGAGATCGTGGGCAGGACGGACATTCCCGTGGTGCCCGGCGCTGTCTTCCCGCTGGTCAACAGCAAGGAGCGCGCCGAGAATTGGGAGAAGCAGTACGGGAAGATCTACTACATGGGAGCCTGGCATGCCTCCTACCCCGGCTGGACGTGGCACGATCCGTTCGTCGTCCCGGAACTGAAGGAAGGCAACCCAACGCTCAAGGCATCGAGCGAAGACGCGGCGCACTTCCTGGTGCGAATGGTGCGCCAGTACCCCCAACAGGTCACCATCTACGCCGGCGGACCGCTCACCAACCTGGCGTTGGCAATGACGCTCGATCCACAGTTCCCCGAGCTGGCGAAGGAGTTGGTGGTGATGGGCGGCAGTATCAATCCGCGGACAGACGATCGCGAGTTCGTCCACAGCCCGCAGCGGGAGTTCAATTTCTGGTGGGACCCCGAGGCTACCCACATGGTCCTGCACGGGCATTGGGCAAGGATCGTCTGCACCACGGTGGACATTTCCGTGAAGACCCGCCTTACCCCCGACCTGATCGGCGAGATCGGCAAGGGCGACACCGCCGCCGCCCGGTATGTCTCTCAATACACTCGCGCCGGCAGCTACATGTGGGACGAACTGGCGGCGGCCGCGTGGATCGATCCCAGTATCATTACCAAGGAGGAGACGCTATACCTGGATGGCGAGATCGACCACGGCGCCGGCTACGGCAACACTCTGAATTGGGTTCCAGGCATGAATCCTGGACTGGGGGAACAACTGGTACACGTCCAGCAAGACCTGGATACGCAGAAGCTCTACCGGCTGTTTGTGAAGTTGATGACCAGTCCGACGCCTGGCAAGGTGGACCGCAGACGGTAGACGGTAGACGGGGAAGACGGTAGATGGCAGACGGCAGACAGTGGACGGGTAGCACGGAATATGGGAAGAGGAGCCTCTTCCCCTTTATGCCGTCTGCCGTCTACCATCTACCGTCTTCCCCGTCTTCCCCCGTCTACCGTATACCGTCTGCTGTCTACCTTCAGCGTGGGAGAAGAAGATGCCAGATAAAATCGTCGTGATCGGCAGCCTCAACATGGACCTGGTGGGATGCGCGCCGCGCATTCCTGTGGTGGGCGAGACAATCGTGGGCCACAAGTACTTCAGCGAGCCGGGAGGCAAAGGAGCCAACCAGGCCTATGCGGCGGCCAAACTCGGCGGGCGTGTGGCCATGCTGGGACGCGTCGGGAGCGATGGGTTCGGCCGCGAGATGCGGCAGAACCTCGAACAGGTGGGCTGCGACGTGAGCGGGCTGCTCGCCGTTCCCGGCTTCACCAGCGGCATCGCGCTCATCTTCGTCGCCGATACCGGCCAGAACTCGATCATCATCGTCCCGGGCGCAAACGACTGCTTTTCGCCCGAAGATGTCGACGCTGGCCAAAAGTATCTGGAAGGGGCGGCGTTGGTCCTGTTGCAGCTCGAGAACCCCCTCCCGACGGTTCTGGCCGCGGCACGCGCCGGTCGCCAGGCGGGCGCGCGTGTGATCTTGGACCCGGCCCCGGCGCGCGAGGTTCCCACCGAGCTGTTTGAGTTGTGCGACATCATCACGCCTAACGAAACCGAGGCGGCGATCCTGGCTGGGCAGCCGCCGGCGAGTCTCAATCCCGATCAGGCGGTGGAGATCGCCCGGAAGCTCCAGGCGCGCCACGCCAGCACGGTGATCGTCAAACTGGGCGAGCAGGGGTGTATGCTGGTGGATAGCGGCTCGCAACTACTGCCAGCCCCGGCGGTGAAGGCAGTCGACACCACCGCTGCAGGCGACGTATTCAACGCCGGACTGGCGGTGGGCCTCAGCGAAGGGCTGGATGTGGCAGCAGCTTGCAAGTTCGCTAATCGAGCGGCTGCGCTCTCGGTGACGCGACTGGGTACGCAGATCGCGACGCCCTCCCGCGCCGAGGTCGACGCCTTGGCGGCCGGGATCTGACCCGGCACAGATCAGCTATGAACGGTAAACGCCGATTGCCGCTGTCTATGGCGTTGCTTGTGGTCTCCGCAGGCCTTTTCGTTGGGAAGGTTCCGAGCGCTGCTGCGGAGGATTCTGCCGGCCAAGCAGACACGGCCAGCGGCTCGATTGCAGGCACGGTGAAAAGTCCATCGGGCGTGGTGGTGGCGGGTGCGAGAGTCACCTTGCTGGGGGAGGCAGATGCTGCGCGCCCAACTGGCTTGGCTGGCCCCACTGGCACCACTGTCGTGACCGACGCCAGGGGCAACTTCAGTTTCGCGGCGATTCCAGCCGGAACCTACACTCTCGAGGTGGAGTCGGCGGGCTTCCCCAAGTCCTCTCGTTCGAACGTCGTGGTAGCTGGCCGCTCGCGTGTGGTGGCCGATTTCACGCTCGTCCCCGGGAACGCGAGCGACGGATTCAACTATGACGACAGCGCCCAGTTCAAGCCAAGTGCCGTCAACGCGGCCGTTGACCCGGGAGGCTACAGCGCTGCAAAAGAGGTTGATAGCTACAGCCTGATGCTTGACTACGTTCACTCGGAAGCAACCTTTTCGGATCACGCCTTACCTCCCACCCAAGCTGTGAACGGCCAAGCTCAGGCCCAAATTAATTCCCCCGTTCCTCCCACCGCCGCCGAACTCGACTCCTGGAACGAGAGCCAGTTCCTCTCGCACGGCAGCGATCTGCTGCTCCATCATGATCTGGCCGCCTCCATCGAGTCATTCCAGGCCGGCGTCGTGCGCTTCCCCAACTCCGCCCGGCTGGCGACTGGGCTCGGCATCGCCTTTTCGGCGCGAGGTGAGTATGAAAAGGCCATGGCGTCCCTCCTGCATGCTACCGACCTCGCGCCCTCCGACCCGCGGCCGTACTTGGTGCTTGCCAAAGCCTACGTTGGATCGCCCGCGCCGAACCAGGAGGTCCCCAAACGGCTGGCGCGGCTGGTGAAGCTTGATCCTAAGAATCCGTTGGCCCCTTACTATTACGCGCTGGTCCTGGCCAAGGGAGGCCCCGGAGCGGAGGCCGCTGGTGACGACGCGCCTTCCGAGCAGATCGAGTCGTTGCTCAAGAGCGCTCTGGCTCTCGACCCGAACTTTGCCGATGCGCACTTGCAGCTCGGGATCCTCTACGCGTCGCGGTCGAACTACCCCGACGCAATCCGGGAGTACCAGTCAGCAGTACGGCTGAAGCCTTCTCTCGCCACGGCGCATTACCGGCTGGCGCAGGCGTACAGCCGAACCGGAGACAAGGCGGCGGCCCGCCACGAGCTCGACCTTTACCAACATCTGCGCCAGCAAGCTCCGGCTGGGAGCGCCGGCGTCTCCGCGGCTCATCATTGACGTTGACGATCTCCAGACCCGGTCTGCGTTCGCCATTTCATCGAAGGGGAACTTCGCGCCGCCGCTTGATGTCGATTTGCAGGCGCTTGATCTTCTGGTTGAGGGTGGAGAGGGGAATCTTGAAGCGCTCGGCGGCTTCCGTCTGACTCCAGTTGCAGCGGGTCAACATATCGAGAATGACCTGGCGTTCGGCGCTCTCCATGATGTCGAAGAGCGAGCGCCCGTCCATCTCCTCGATGGAGAAACCGTGGGCCCCCTGGGGGCGGGTATGGAAGAGTTGTTCGGGGAGGGTTTCGCGACCGAGCTCGGGCCCGTTGGAAAGCACCACGGCGCGCTCCACGGCGTTCTCCAGCTCACGGACGTTACCCGGCCAGTCGTAGTCCATCATCACCTTCAGCGCTTCGGGCAGCAAGCGCAGCTCGCCGCGGCCGTTTTCCTGGGCGAACTTCTTGAGGAAATGATCGACCAATAGCGGGATATCCTCCTTGCGCTCGCGCAACGGTGGCAGCGTGATGTTGATCACGTTCAAGCGATAGAAGAGGTCCTCGCGGAATCTGTTCTCCTGCACCATTTTCCTAAGGTCGGCATTGGTGGCGGCAATGATGCGGACGTCCACGCGAATGGTTTCCGTGCCGCCCAGCCGCATGAATTCACGTTCTTGCAGGACGCGCAGGAGCTTGGCCTGGGTTTCCACGCCGACGGTGCCGATCTCGTCGAAGAAGATACTGCCCTGGTCGGCGACTTCAAAAAGGCCGCGCTTGGTGGCGACAGCCGAGGTGAACGCGCCCTTGACGTGGCCGAAAAGCGTGCTCTCCAGCAGATCCACGGGCATCGACCCGGTGTTCACGGGAACGAAGGGCCGATCGGCACGCGTGCTGGTGCCGTGGATGGTCTTGGCCACCAGTTCCTTCCCCGTGCCGCTTTCGCCGGTGATCAGGATAGTGGCGCGGGTGGGAGCAACCTGAGTGATCAGGTCCATCACCTTGGACATGGGCTCGCTCTTGCCGACGACATTGGGTAGACCAAAACGCTTGAGGGCGCGCCGGAGCTGGACGTTTTCCACTTGCAGGCGCGACTTATCGAGGGTGTTGCGGATTTCGAGCAGCAGCTTATCGTTGTCCCAAGGCTTGGTGACGTAGCTCTCGGCTCCTTCCTTGGAGGCCTGGAAAGCCATCTGTCCCGAGTCATAGGCTGTGATCATGACGACACTGGTGTCCGGGCTGTCGCTTTTGATGGCTTTCAGGACTTCCAGGCCGTTGCTATCCGGCAGGCCGATATCGAGCAGCACGAGATCGAGGACGCGTTCCTCAACCTTCCGCAGCCCCTCCCGAGCCGTCGACGCCGTGCTGACGTCGTAACCCTCAAGTTTCAGTATCTCTTCGAGGCTTTCGCGGATCTCCTGCTCGTCGTCGATGACCAGGATGACGCCTTTAGCTGACATTCACGGCTTTCCTCGCGGCGGGCAATTCCAGACGGAAGGTCGTGCCGCGTCCCAGTGCGCTTTCCACGCGGATTTCGCCGGAATGTTCGCGGATGATCCCATAGGTAACGGCCAGGCCTAGGCCCGTGCCGCGGCTGGTGGATTTGGTGGTGAAGAAGGGGTCAAAAATTTTTTTGAGATGATCGGGAGCAATTCCCACGCCGTTGTCCGCCACGTCGACGCGCACGTGGGAATTCTCGGCCTCCGACGCGAGCGTTAACTCGCCGCCGCGCGGCATGGCGTCCCGGGCGTTCATGATCAGATTCATAAATACTTGCTGCAGCTTGCCGTAATTCCCGTAAACGGGTGGGAGATCCTTTGAGAGTTGAAGGTTCAGGCCTACCCGGGACGTCTTCAGCATCGGATCTAGCAGCGACAGAGTCTCGCGGATTACCCGATTAAGATCGAGTTCGGTGTACTCGCTGCCGCTCAAGCGTGAGAACTTCAGCAGATTATTGACGATCTCCGAGGCGCGGAATGACGCTTTGATGATCTTTTCCAGGGTCGGGCGGCGCTCGTCCTCGGGGGGCATGTGTCTCAAGAGCATTTGCGCCTGAGCCGTAATCACCGCCAGGGGCGTGTTCACTTCGTGGGCGACACCGGCGGACAGCAAGCCGATGGAAGAGAGTTTCTCCGCCTGCGCCAACTGATCCTCCAGGCTGACACGCTCCGTCAGGTCGGTGAAGATCAACAGTCGCCCCAGCACGCGCCCGTCCTTGCCCATGAGTGGTGTAGCCGAGACGTTTACAATCAGTTGCCGCCCGCCGGCATTTTGGAGGTGAAACTTGTAGAGCGAAAAGGTCGGGGTGGAATCCGAGGCCGGCGGCAATTGGGAGAGGAGATCGGCCGGAAAAACCTGGTCGAGTCTCTTGCCCACGGCGCGCGACCGGTCGATTCCGTAAAGCGTTTCCATGCCGGAGTTCCAGGCCTCAATTTCCTGCGTCAGGCTGGTGGCAGTCACACCGGCGTTGATCGACTCCACGATGTTCTCGCTGAAGTCCTTCAGGGTTTGGTACTGGAGTGCGCGCTGCTCGAGCGACTCGTAGAGCCGGGCGTTCTCGAGAGCGATGCTCACCGAACTGGCAATGGTCCGCAGCAAGTCGACATCTTCGCTGGAAAGGAGATCTCCGTTCCGGGTTTTCCCCAGCCCGAGGTACCCCAGCGTGCGGTCTTTGACTTGGAAGGGTAAAAAGTAATGCAGGTCGAGTTCCTGGATCGTCGCCCGGGCTTCCACGGAGACGTTTTGCGGCCTCCGTACGTTATCAAAGAAGAGGTAGCCCTTGCTGAGCTCCGGCCGGCTGGGATCGAGGAACGTCAGATCCATAGGGCCCGCGTACGTCACACCGCGTGATTTCGCCAACCGGAAGCCTTTCGGTTCCGCCGACAGGAAAACCGCGATCCGGTCCACGTCGAGCGTCTCCGCCAGGTGCTCCGTCACCTGATCGAGCAGACGGCCGACGTGCAACTCAGCAGTGAGGTCGCGCGCAAACTCGAGCAGCGTCCGGCGGTAGTTGTAGCGCTCGCGGCGGAAGAACCGGTCCAGGCGGCCTTGAATCCAGTTAACCACGGGTTGAAACAGGACGGCCGTGACGATCACCGCCAGGATCCACCCACCGCGGCTGGTAATACCCACGTGGTTGCGGAAATAATCCGCGAACAAACCGATAAATGCGAAGTAACCAGCGACCAACGCCGCCGTGGCCAGCGTGTAAGCCATGCCGCGCCGGAAAATAATATCCACGTCCATCAGGCGGTAATGCATGATGGCGTAGCCGAAGGTGAGCGGGAGAAAAGCCAGCGAGAACACCGAAACGGCCATCCAGGGAGTGGGCACGTAGCCCAGGCAATAAGGTACGGCGTAGAGCACTCCGAACGGCACGATCGCCAGGAAAGCACCGCGAGTCACCCATTTCAACTGCTGCTTGATCAGGGGTGCTTGCGCCCGTAGTCGGGAGCGCTCCAGAACTGCTGCGCCGCCGAGGAGCCCGGCCACCATGTAAATCTGCTCGAGACGGTCCAGAAGCCAGTTCGAAGAAGAGAGCGATGTGGGCAGAACCACCACTTGGAGCGACACCAGAGCGTGAAACGCCAGCAGCAGCGCCCCGGAACCATAGAGTGAGGGAATCACCCAAGGCCGCTGGTGAACCCATTTCGGGCGCTCGGGGAAGCTCAGGCAGAAATGCAGGAAGAGCAGCGGCTGAAGGACCCAGGCGGTGACGTTAAGCCAGTAAATGCTCCAGTCGAAGAGGTTGAGCTTGCCCGTGTAAGAGAAAGTGTAAAGAACGAACGAGGCGAGGCAGAACGTGTAGAAATGCACGGAACGGGGGGCCGACTGGCGGCGGGCCAGAACAAAGGCACCGATACCGAGATAAAGAAGCCCCAGCAGTTCCAGGTAACGCCGGATCGGCTTGGTATTCGACTGCGGCCCCAGGATGACATACGTTTCGAAGTCCTGCCCACTCCGGCTCAGACCGTATGCGACTCTGGACCACGCCCCCAGTTCGAAAACAGCACGCCCGGCGTCCTGAGCATGGATAATGGGCGTCCCGTCGATCGAGATCAGCCGATCACCTTCCCTGATCCCGGCACGATCCGCTGCTCCCCCATGAGCGACAATCCAAGCCGTCACCCCCTGCGGCGAGTCATCCCAAGTGACTCCGTCGGCCGGCAGCGTGTAGAGCCGTCGTTGTTGGAAGTTCAGGTATCCACAAACCAGCAGAGCAAGGCTCACCAGCGCGAGTAGAACCGTTCTGAACCGGAAAGGGAGCAGTGCCCTCATTGCATTAATCGCCTAACGGCAAGAGAAGACAAAACCACCCCCACTGCCGTGCAGGTTAGATACCATTTTTTGAAATCGATGACGTTCCTAACTACCTCATTCTTTTGCGCAGAAACTTCTATGGTCCACTAGAGGCGACTCTGGTTACTGAGTTTAGAATATGTGCTACCGATTTTTGTAGTCACCCAACTGCGGTTCGAACCAGAGACTCGCTGTTTCCTAAGCTTCTTTTGTTTCATAAACATAGTGGGTCATCATCTGATAACTATATTTGTTTTTATAGAGATAGTGGGACCTTCCAGAAACCAGTTTTCCCTGTCTTTTGCTTTCAATAATATAGTGGGACCCTCCTTCATTTTGGCCCCCCTCTTAACAGCGATCTTCCCAGGTGACCGTCTAATCCAAACGCTTCCAAGCCACACGGAGCCTCGGGAAGACATTTGTCCTTAATGAGATAGCGGGCATCTGTATGTAAGCTGTTTATTTTAAATGATATTCTGACATGCCTCCCTCTGCTGTTCCAGCTACTTCTCAGAACTGCACGGAAAAGCCGCCCCGGAAATACCGGTAAGCCGCCGTCAGCACCAAGGGATTGTCGCCTGTACGCGACATCGGGACGTAACCTTGTGCCAGTATGTTTTGGAAGTCGGCCAAGGCTTCGATGTGCGCGGGCAAGAACGCGATGGAAGGAAGGGATTGTCGGATTTCGAGGTCAAGATTGGGTCGGACCTCTCCGTACGGGTCGACACTGGTGACGCGGCCCCCCGGCAACCAGCCGTACGAGGTGACGAAGCGCGTCTTGGTGATCGGAAGCCGGGCCGAGACCTTGGCGCCAACGGTCTGAGTTTCCGTGGTTCGAAGCAATCCCCGCACACTCCCCGGCGCACCACCACCGGGGCCTTCTGCGGGCTTGGCCGCGAGCGCGTCGCCCGTGGAATAAGCCACCTCTGCCTCGACGTTGCGGCCAAGTTGCTGGGAGTAGCCCACGCGATAGCCGGAAGAACGGTAGGACCCGGCGTTCAAGGTCCAGCCGTTGCCGGCAGGATTCGGCAGGACGCTGCCGGAAAGCCACATCAGCGTTCCAGCACCAGCAAAACCCCAAAGGGCGCGGTTCTCGAAGCTATCCTGGTAGGCCGCCGCCTCCACCTTTCCATACTTGGCAAAGCGGTGCTCGACATTGACCTCGCCATGGATAACCTGCTCGAGTTCAGGGCGATATCCGCTCAGGGTGACGCGAGGGAACGCGTTCAACTCGCCAACGCGATCGAGCAGCGTGCCGCCACCTTCATCCAAGCCGATTGCCCCGTAGCTGACGTTGACTTCGGTGTCCGGCCTCATTTGGTATTGCACGTGAACGAGCGGCCTGGCGGTTCCAGTGACCCGGATGGAGTTCAGATAATCGATCTTGACGCCGGTGGTGAGCGTCAGGTGGTCCGAAAGCCGCCGGGAAGTGCTGTAACTGGCGGTGATTCCCTGGGCCTGACCCATGCCGTTGGCGACGTTCGCAGGCAGGAAGGGAAGCCCATCGGAAAAACTCAACTGATGCACTACAAGGGCGATCTCTTGCGGGTCCCCGTTGAGGATATTGCGACGGAATACGGTCGCCAGCGAACCGGACTGAACACCGGTGGCGTCCAGAGAACCTGCCACCAGGAAATCAGAGTCAGCAGAGATCGGGCGCAAATAAGCCAGTACGCTTCCCATGCCGTGGTCATTCGAGAGGGGATCGTAAAGCCCCGAGCCCGGCACCATGCCCATGAGGTACTCGCCTGGAGGGTGCGGTGCCTTCTTGTCCCGTACGCTCCGGGATCCCTTCTTGCGAGCGGCCTGCTTATAGCGTAGGACAGGACGAGTGGTGCCCGACGTGCGCAGCACCCACTTCCAATCCTGGCCCCAGGTCGTCAAACTGCCCTGCGGTACCTGCAAGCGAATCGGTGCAAAAATGTCCTCCAGAACGACGTTCTGCTGGGAAGTCTGGTTGGGTTCAACCCGCACCCCGTCCTTCAGCGCCGGCAAACGGGTGATGGATGTGACCCGCAAGGAGTACCGGCCTGGGAGCAGATGGTCGACCTTGTACCTGCCGCGCGCATCCGTGATGACTCGCAGGGTGAGGGTCTTGAGGCCGTGGGAATCAGGCGAGGCAGGTCCCACCAGGAGAATGGTTGCTCCCATCAGCAGATTGCCCTGTGTGTCGGTGACTGTGCCCGTCAGCCCGCCGAACTGCGTGGCATTGCCGCGCTGCGGGGCCCCGGCCAGGCAGGAAAGCACGGCGCCCGCCACCAAGGGAAGCGCCACGAACCGATTTCGCAAATGAAGCAGGCTCATCGGTCTCCTCACCAGAAGCACGGAACAGGTTACAGGGAACAGGAGCTGCGTGCTTCCTATTCCCTGTTCCCTGTAACCTGTTCCCTGTCCCCTCTTCTACTCTACTGCACCGTAAACGTTGCTGACGGTGAAACCGTCTGATTCTTGATGTTGTCCTTCACTTGAATCTGAACCGTGTACTTGCCGGGCGCCATTTGCTGGAGCTTCATCTGCTGCGACAGGGTCATTTGCTGGGCCGCGTTCTTGATCTCGGACGCCGCTTGCGTCTTGCTCACGATGGGTTTGCCGTCTTTCAGGATGTCGTACTGCACATCCGCCGACGGCTTGTGCGTCTTCGGGTCCACTCCCAAGTTGTAAACCTGCATGTAGATCCCGAGTTGCTGGTCGCGGGTGAAGGTCTGGTTCACGCTGGGACGCACTTTGGTGCCGCCGATCACGAAGGGTCCCGAACCCACCATGTTAGTGGGCAGCGGCTGGATCTGGTCCGCCAGAATCAGCGAACTGTTCGAGAGCTTGTCCTCATCGTAGTGCGGAACGTGAATCCCAAGCTCCAGATTGCCCGTGTGGCCGCTGAGGTCGTCCTTCACCACCACGGTCAGCTTGTAGAGTCCCGGCTTCAAAGGAACCACCTTCTGGTACACCGACTTGCGACTGAGATACCCCTGATAATCGTGCTCGGGAGTGTCGACCTGCACGCCCTCCTCGATCGTGTTGACGATCCGTCCGCTCGGAGTGCTGATCTGGGCGAAGATATCCAGCACCGCGTGCATCACACCGCCCTTGTTCTGGAACTGCAGGTCGCGATTCGCCACCTGAATAGTGATCGGGGTGAGGACGCTTTCGTCCGTGACCTTGATGAAGTCCTCACGGACGTCAAAAGGAAGAAGCTCTCCGGAAATCCTCGAAGTTACCACCGCCTTCAGGTCTTTAAACTTGACCTCAGGCGGCTTGAAGATCTTGGCGTAGAGGTCCAGGCGGGTGAATTCTTCCATGGACTCCGGCGTTCCGCCCATCGCCGTGCCGGTCGTCATGCCGTCCGTGCGTGTGAAGCGGTCGGTCTTGGAGGCCATGCCCATGGCCTCCATATCGGTGAGGCCGGCGTTGGGAACGTGGAGGAGGGCGTCTTTTTCGCCGGGGTCCATCGTCAGACGATATTCACCCGTCATCGTCGGGTCCACGAACTCAAGCATCACGTTTTCCTGGATGCCCTCAATATACCGGTACCGCCAGTCTTCGAACGGATAAGTAGAGGTTTCGCCACCGCCTTCCTCCGGCGGGCGCTGATAAGTGCCGCCGCTTGGGTGAGAGTCGATCTCGTCGGGCGGACCGTACATGATGTAAATGCGGCCGCGGTCGGTCTTCCAGCCTGGGATGCCTGAAGCGTAGTGTTCATTGGCATAGGCGATGCGGCGGTAGTATTCCTCTTTGAATTCGTTTTCGGGACTGCCGGGGTTGGGATTGCGCCGCTCCCAAAACGCCTCGATGAACTGCTCGCGCTCGTCGTCGGTGCTGAGTTTCTTAAAGGACGCTTTCTCTTCCGAGGTGATGATGTAAGGGACTTCTTCGCTGAGCCACTTCTTGTAAGCGCTCTCGTATTCGTTCTGGATGGCCTTCCTGCGGCGCTTCTCTTCCTTCCTCTCTTTCTTATCTTCCTTGTCCTGCTTTTCCTGGGTCTGGTCCTGGAAAGCATGCAGGGAGGCGCCGGCCAGGGTCGCCAGCATGAGGAAAAGCACCGTCAAGCCCAGCCTTCGCGCCCAAGGGCCCCTCACGGAATCACGAGTGTATCGCCAAAGAGAGTCTTCCAGCATCTGCCCGATTGTATGACTCAACGAAGAGGAAGTCAAGTGGCAGGCACGTGGATTAAATTGGTCCATTATCGCGATCCCCCACAGGAAAATATGACAACTCCACTACCAATCCCCGACTGGTACGTGAGATGCGCCGCCGGGGAAAAAGGATTGCCCTCGAAAAAGGGAGTAAGGAATAGGGAGTAGGGAGTCGGGAGGGACCGGCCCCAGCCGGTTTTTCCCGACTCCCGACTCCCGACTCCCTATTTCCCCAATTGCTCACGCTTCCGCGACACATTGCCGATAACGTCCTGAAGAGTGAGGAATGATGAGGGTCTTTGATCGGATCGATCCCGGGAATATCGAGCGCCGCGAGCGTGAGCTGTGGTTGCTGACAATCGCCGTCATCGCCATTCTGGCGGTCGGCGTGGCGGTGCTGATGTATTTCCGCATCTTCGCCCATGCCTTCGTGCTGACCGGGAGTTTTGTGCGTACCGCGTTCTTCGCCTTCTGCGCCCTGGCGACGCTCCTTATTGCCTACCTTGTGGACCGCCGCATCGTGGTCCGGCACCTTCGGCAGCAGCTCACGGAGGCGCTGGAGCGCAACGTGGCGCTTCGCCATCAGGCCGGCGCAGACGTGCTGGCGGCGCTGCCGGGTTTCAATGACTTTCAGGATCGCATCGCCATGGAGTTCCTGCGGACAGCCAACGCCCGGGACTCGCTATCCGTCGTCGTGGTCCTGGTCGTCCCTTCGGCGGTGGTCTCCGGCACCGAGGAAGCGGTTTCCGCTTTCGGCGACGCCGGCAACGCCTTGAAGCGGCGGTTGCGGCCGGAAGATTCCATGTTCCTGATCGGCAGCGGCGCCTTTGCCATCTTGCTTCCCGGCATCACCCTTGACGTGGCCCGGCGCTCGGCCAGCCGCTTGGAGGAAGGGCTGCTCGACGCGTCAGGCGCCAGCAACCGTTTCACCTCGGAACTGCAGGTGATCAACTACCCGCGACACTACCGTACCGTCCGCGAGATCGAGGCGGCAGTCCAGTGCCTCGTTCCGGGAGGGTCCGATGCAGCGCCCGTGCCAGGCGTGCCAGAAGTCAGCCGACCCTGGTAGCGCGGGCGTCTCGCCCGCTCTTTTCTCCTAATGTCAGAGCTTCAGGATCAAGAGCGGGCGAGACGCCCGCGCTACCAAAGGGATCGTCTTCATTCTGACTCCTGACTCCTGTCTTCTGACTCCTTTTTTCCTGATTGGCGACAGCCCGCGAAAGGGTTTAGAATAGCTATGAACGACGCGGGGTGGCACGCGAGCGAAGCGGAAGGCTCCCGGCGGCCGGAGCGGTGAAGAACGACGCCTCCCCTCGAAGGGTTTTACGAGCCATTCTCTCCGGCCCGCCACTTGAGCCTCGCTCGGATCTGAGTTTGGAATCTAACGGAAACTTTCCGATGTCGTCAAACGTATAACGGGATGGAGAGCGACTAAGTGTGTGAATCCGAGGGAGCCTGAGACAGGAGTTCGGAGACAGAATCAAGACGGTCTTATGCTGACTCCTGACTTCTGTCTCCTGACTTCTGTCTCGTTGGTCAAGCTCTCAAAATGGAGTCGAGTATGAAAAAGAAACTTCTGATCGGTGGGGTTTTGTTGCTTCTGGTGATTCTGGTGGTGGTCGGCATTTCGTGGAGCAAGAAGGGGACCGTCACGGTGCAGACGGGCAAGGTGGCCAAGGAGGACTTGGCGGCCGTGGTCACGGCCTCCGGCGATATCGAGCCGCCTCCGGATAAGTGGGCGAACGTGAACGCGAATTCGGTGGGCAAGATTACCGAACTCCTGATCAAGGAAGGCGACAAAGTCCAGAAGGGCCAGTTGTTGCTGAGGACGCAGGATATCCAGGCGGGCGCCGCTGTGCAGGGCCAGGAGGCGGCGGTGAAGACCGCCGAGGCAGACTTGGCCGCGCAACAAGCCACTGTGGATTCAGCAGCGGCGGCTTTGAAAACGGCGGAGGCCAATTTGGTTCAAGCCCAGGCCAAGTACAAACAGGCCAGCGACGACTGGCAGCGAGCGCAGGAATCGTTCAAGCAAGACCTGATTGCCCGCCAGGTTTTTGATCAGGACCTGAGCAATTACGAGGTGGCCAAAGCGACCGTACAATCGAACGAAGCGCAGGTAACCCAGCAGAAGGCGCTGTACCAGCAGGCGTTACAGAACCAGCATTCGGTTCAGGCCCGCCTTGCCCAGAGCAAGGCGTCACTCATCAGCATCAACGATATCTACAGTCAGACCATCTACAAGTCGCCGCTCGACGGCGTTATCACGTCGCTTCCGGTGCACCAGGGCGAGAATGTGGTCCCCGGTATCCAGAACTCGGTGGGAAGCGTGTTGTACCAAGTGTCGGACCTCTCGGTGATTACGGCGGTGGTGAAGGTGGACGAGTCGGACATCGTCAACGTGAAGCTGGGTCAGCCGGCCGAGGTCACTATCGACGCCATTCCCAACGCGACCTTCAAGGGAAAAGTCACGGACATCGGCGAGAGCGCGCTGAGCCAAACGACCGGGCAAACCACCACGGGCTCCACCTCTGGCACCACCAGTGAAGAGGCCAAGGATTTCAAGGTGGTGGTAACGCTTGACAGCCCGCCGCCCAACATGCGCCCGGGCCTCTCGGCGACGGCCAAGATCACCACCGCCACCCGCCAGAACGCGGTGGGGATTCCCATCCAGGCCTTGACCATCCGCACGCGCGGCGAACTCGAGCAAAGCGATAAGCCGAAAAGCGGACAGGCCTTGGCGGCCACCAAGCCGGAGAACATGACCCCAGAGCAAAAGGCGAAAGCCAAGGAAGAAGTGCAGGGGGTGTTCGTGATCGACAAGGACGGCCGGGCCCAGTTCCGCGAATTGCAAACCGGCATCATGGGCTCGATGGACGTGGAAGTGGTGAAGGGACTACAGGCCGGCGACCAGATCGTGACCGGAAGTTACCAGGTGCTCCGCACGTTGAAGAACGGCACCAAGGTCAAGATCGATAACACGGTCACCGCCACGCCAGCCGCCGGGCAGGCGACGTCCTAAGAGCAGTGGCTAGTGACTAGTGGCAACTAGTGGCTAGTGGTTAGTGAAGACCGAGAAGCAGTGGTTAGTGGTAAGTGACCAGGCTCTGCGCAGTGGGCTTTTCATCCTCACTAGCCACTAGCCACTAGTCACTAGCCACTGAAAGGAGAGAGCATGGGAACTCAAGTTGGGGTTGCGCCGGCACAGCCAGTCGTGGCCCCGGCGGCGGGGGTGGTCATCAAAACCGACGACCTCTGGAAGACCTACGACATGGGCGCGATGGCAGTGAACGCGCTGAGTGGCGTGTCTTTTGAGGTGCAGCGCGGAGAGTACCTAGCCATCATGGGACCCTCGGGATCCGGTAAGTCGACCTTAATGAACCTGATCGGCTGCCTGGACACGCCCACCAAGGGGAAGTACTGGCTGAACGGCCGGCTGGTGAGCGAACTCTCCGACGATGAGTTGGCCTATATCCGCAACAAGGAGATCGGCTTCGTGTTCCAGACGTTTAACCTGCTGGCGCGGGCCACGGCCCTGCACAACGTGGAGTTGCCGCTGATTTACAACGGCACCCCGGCCGAGGAGCGTCTGGCAAAGGCTCAAGATGCCCTGCGCAAAGTCGACTTGGCTGACCGCACTCACCACAAACCCAACGAACTCTCCGGCGGCCAGCGTCAAAGGGTGGCGGTGGCGCGAGCCTTGGTTAACAATCCCTCAATCATTCTGGCGGACGAGCCCACGGGCAACCTGGATAGCGCTACGGGAGAGGAGATCATGCTCCTTTTCGACCGCTTGCAGTCGGCCGGCAATACCATCGTGCTGGTGACTCACGAACACGACATCGCGGCCCACGCCAATCGCATCATCCACATCCGCGACGGAAAGATCGCCCGCGATGAGCGGGTAAGATAGAAGAAGAAAAAAGAAGAGATTATGAATTATGAATGATGAAGGATGAACAGAAGAGAAGACAGAAGCCAAGAAGACGGGAGGAAGTCTTCATTCTGTCTCCTGACTCCTGACTCCTGTCTCCTGTCTTCGTTCTTCTGTTCATCATTCATCATTCATAATTTCTTATGGCAGCATTCAGTCAGGCACAGACACTGGCGGTCGGGACACAGCCGCAGGAACGCGGCCAAGCGAGCTTGTGGGTGAGCGCCCGCGAGGCCTTCTGGATCGCGCTCGATACGCTCCGCAGTCATAAGCTGCGCACTTTCCTCACTCTCCTGGGTGTGGTCATCGCCACCACCACCTTGATCGTGGTGATGTCGGTGATCAATGGCATGAACCTGTACGTCGCCAACAAGATTGCGAACCTCGGCGCCAATACTCTCGTGCTGAGCCAATTCAAGTGGACCAGCACTGACGAGGAGTGGCTGAAAGCGCAGCGTCGCAACAAGCCGATCCGTCTCGATGACTATGTGTTCTTGAAGGACCACCTGCAGGGTTACAAGACGATCGCGGCGGAAGCGGGAGTTTGGCCACCGCCGGAGGTGAAGTACAAGGGACGTTCACTGGAACAGGCGCAGGTGGGCGGCGTGACGCCCAGTATGATCGACGTCGGCAACGAGAAGGTGGGTTTCGGGCGATTCATCAACGACACCGACTACGAGCACGAGTCCATGGTCTGTTTCATCGGCACGGATCTCGTCGACCAGTTCTTTCCCATGACGGACCCCCTGGATAAGACGCTGATGATTGGCGGCAAGGCCTTTCGGGTGATTGGGGTGGCGGAGAAACTCGGCACCATTTTCGGCCAGAGCCAGGATGCCTTCGTTCAGATTCCTTTGACCACCCTGGGAAAGGCGTTCGTGGCCCGGCCGCGCCTCAACGTCGACATTCAAGGCTTCGATAATGCATCGATGATCGTTCTCGGGGGCGAGGTGACCGCCTTGATGCGTGCCCGGCATCACCTGCCCTACAAGGAGGACGACGACTTCGGGGTCAACTCGTCCCAAGCCTTGATGAGCGTCTGGACGGACTTGACGGGCTCGATCTTTGCCGTCGCCATCGCCATCGTGGCCGTTTTCATGGTGGTGGGCGGCATCGTCATCATGAATATCATGCTGGCCAGCGTCACCGAACGCACTCACGAAATCGGCGTCCGTAAGTCGCTTGGAGCAAGACGACGAGACATCCTGACGCAGTTCCTGATTGAGTCTGCGGTGATGTCGGTGGTGGGCGGGTTGATCGGAGTGTTGCTGGCAGTACTCATTGCCCAGATCGTTGCCGCGGTCTTCACGGCCGAGGTGCCCCTGAGCGCCGTTCTGGTGGGACTGACACTCTCCACCGCCGTCGGGCTCTTCTTTGGCATCTATCCCGCGAGCCGGGCTTCCAAGTTGAGCCCCATTGAAGCTTTGCGTACTGAGAACTGAAGAGAATAGTCCTCAGTTTTCAGTTCTCAGTTCTCAGTAAGAAAACCGCTTCTTCCCGTTCTTTACTGAAAACTGAGAACTAATCGAGAACTGACTATGGTTTCCTACTGGAACAGTGTTCGCGAAAATCTCCTGCTGGCGCTCGATACCCTTCGGACGCACAAGTTTCGGTCTTTCCTAACGATTCTCGGCGTGCTCATCGGCACCGCCACCGTGATCGCGGTCGCCTCCATCTTCGCGGGACTGGACCGCAAGTTCGCTGATATGGCCGAAGACTTTGGCACGCGGACTATGTTCATCTTCAAGTTCAACCCTGGCATTCATATGGGGGGGTTGTCAAAGGAGGAGCGGATGCGCAAGCCCCTCACCTACGACGATGCCATGGCCTTGAAAGAGCAGTGCCCGTCAATTGAAGAGGTGGCGGTTGAGCCGCGAAACTTCGAGGGTCCCCCTCCCTTGGTGAAGTACAAAGGCATGCAAATTGTCGATGCCCTCTTCCTCGGGTCGACCCCTCCGGGCTTCCAAGTGGTGAACGATCACTTGGCTGACGGCCGGTTTTTTACGGACGCCGACAATGTTCACCGTCGCGACGTGGCGGTGATTGGCCCGGGTATCGTCAAGCGGTTCTTCGGCAACGAGGATCCTATTGGCAAGACGATCCTGGTGGATGGCAACGGCTTTGAGGTGATCGGTACCCTGGGGCAGCGCAAGGAGTTGGGCGACACGGGCAGCGACCGGGTGATCAAGGTCCCCTACCTCACCTACATGAAGTTCTACCCCAACACCAAGGAGAACCTCCTCCTGGCTATGGCCTTTGAGGGCAAGCTCGACCAAGCCATCGACGAGGCCACCGGCGTGCTCAGGCGCCGCCGCCATGTGAAGCCCTCGGAGCAGAACAGCTTCGGCATTTCCACGGCCCAGTCCTTCATTGACCAGTTCCGGCAGATTATGTCGATGGTGGTTCTGGTGACGGTCGTCATCTCTTCCATCGGCTTGCTGGTGGGTGGCATCGGAGTGATGAACATCATGCTGGTCTCGGTCACAGAGCGCACCCGCGAGATCGGAGTGCGCAAAGCCATCGGCGCCCGCCGCAGCGATATCATTTGGCAGTTCTTGCTCGAAGCCATGACCCTGACCGGCGCCGGCGGGGTGATGGGGATCCTGCTGGGAGGCTTGATCAGCTTGCTGATCCGCGCCGCCGCGGACATTCCCTCTGTCGTGCCCCTCTGGTCGATTGCGGTGGGCTTCATGGTCGCGGTCAGCATCGGATTGTTCTTCGGCATTTGGCCCGCGATGAAGGCTTCGCGCCTCGATCCCATCGTGGCTTTGCACCACGAGTAGGCGCGGAAGAATTGACGATTGCCGATTGTGGATGACCCTATTCGAAAGGGCGTCAATCGTCAATTCTCCGTTGGTGGTCGTGGCCGACCCCGATTGGGTGGGCACGGACGTTGCAGAGAATCAAGCTTGCAGTGGGCTAGCCACTAACCACTAGCCACTGGTCACTTCTTCTTATGGCAGCATTCAGTCAGGCGCAAAGGCTCACTCTCGAAAAACGGCGCGGGGACCGCGCCCAGGCGAGCTTGTGGGTGAGCGCCCGCGAGGCCTTCTGGATCGCTCTGGATACCTTGCGCGCCCACAAGCTGCGCACCTTCCTCACCTTATTAGGCGTCGTCATCGCCACCACCACCTTGATTGTGGTGATGTCGGTGGTCAACGGCATGAACCTTTACATTGCCGACCACATCGCCAACCTAGGCGCCAATGTTTTCGTTCTCTCCCAATACAACTGGGCCGCCGAAGACGAGGAATGGCTACGCGAGCGCCGCCGCAACAAGCCCATCCGCCTCGAGGACTTCCAGTTCCTCAAGGAGACCCTGCCCGGTTACAAGAGCATCGGCGCCTCGGCTTGGTTCCGGCCATCGCCCGAGATCCGCTACAAGGGGAAGAGCCTCTTCGACGTCGATTTCAGTGGCCAGACGCCGGCCATGATTGATATGGAACAGCAGCAAGTGGGATACGGCCGCTTCTTCAACGAGTCGGAGTACGATCACGATGCCGCCGTCTGCTTCATCGGTCAGGATCTAGTCGACAACTTCTTTCCCAACGTCGATCCGCTGGAAAAAACCCTTCTGATCGGTGGACAACCCTTCCGCGTAGTGGGAGTAGCCAAACGGATCGGCAAGACGCTGGGGGAGAGCCAGGACTATTTCGTGCAGGTTCCACTCACCACTCTGCAAAAGGTCTTTGTGGCTCGTCCTCGCATGAACGTGATCATCCAGGCGGGGAACGCGGATGAGATGCTGGAGCTGAAGGGCGAGGTGACGGCGCTGGTGCGCGCCCGCCATCACCTTTCCTATCACGAGAAGGATGATTTCGGTCTCAACCAATCCGACACCATCATGGGGCTTTGGCAGCAACTCACCGGCAACATCTTCGCCCTAACCATTGCCGTGGTGGCGGTTTTCATGGTGGTGGGCGGCATCGTCATCATGAACATTATGCTGGCCAGCGTCACCGAACGCACCCACGAAATCGGTGTCCGCAAGTCGTTGGGAGCTCGCCGGCGCGACATTTTGCTGCAGTTCATCATCGAGTCCGGTGTCATGGCAGGCGTCGGAGGAATCATTGGTATCTTGCTGGCGGTTCTCATCGCCAAGCTGGTGGACATGGTGTTCACTGCCTCCGTACCGATGAACGCCATCCTCGTGGGATTGCTGCTTTCCACCGGCGTTGGCCTGTTCTTCGGCATCTATCCTGCCAGCCGTGCCTCCAAGCTCGATCCCATCGAGGCGCTGCGGACGGAGAACTGAGGGTGGTAGATGGCAGACGGTAGACAGCATAAGGGGGAAGAACGTAGAAGGTAGGTGGCAGACGGCATAAGGGGGAGGAAAGTAGACGGTAGATGGTAGACGGTATACGGGCGACCTCCGGAGGGTAGACGCTAGACCGCAAGGGTTTCTTGCCCCTATGCCGTCTACCGTCTACCGTCTGCCCTGATGCTGTCTGCCATCTGCCGTCTACCTTCTTCCCCCATATACCGTCTACCGTCTACTGTCTACCTGTTAACATGAGACCGAAAGTCCATCACGTGCGAGAGAACCTGTTGCTGGCGCTGGATACGCTCCGCACGCACAAGTTCCGTTCGTTTCTCACCATCCTCGGGGTGCTGATCGGCACCATGACCGTGATCGCCGTGGCCTCCGTGTTCGCTGGGCTCGATCAGGAGGTGGCCGACGCGGCCCGTGACTTCGGCACCCGCACGCTATTCATCTTCAAGTTCGACCCCGGTATTCATATCGGGCGGCTGTCGCGCGAGGAGCGCCTTCGAAAGCCCATCACCTTCGAGGAGGGCTCGGCATTAAAGGACGAGTGTCCCGACATCGAAGCGGTGGCCATTGAGACCTTCATCTGGTGGGGGCCGCCGCCCGCCCTCAAATACAAGGGCATGCAGGTGTTGGACTATCAGTTTAACGGCGTCACGGCCGACGACTTCCGCGTGCTGAACGACGCGCTGAAAGACGGCCACTTCTTCAACGAGATTGACGACCTGCACCACCGCCGCGTGGCGGTAATCGGCTCCGACATCGTGCAGCGTTTCTTTGCCGGGGTCGATCCGATCGGCAAGCAGATCACGCTGGGCAACAACAGCTTTGAGGTAGTGGGCACCCTCGACAAGCGCAAGGCATTCCCGGGCGACAACGGGTCCGATCGCGTGGTGAAGATCCCGTACCAGACCTTCAAGGAGTTTTACCCGAACGAAAAGGAGAACTTCGTGGCAGCCATGGCCGTTGAGGGTCGGCTGGATCAGGCCCAGGAAGAGGCCGCTAATTCCCTGCGCCGGCATCGCCACGTCAAGCCCAACGAGCCCGACAACTTCGGCATCTCGTCGGCCGAAGCCCTGGTGGAGCAGTTCCGTGGCCTCATCGGGACCGTGGTTCTGGTGACGGTGGTCATCTCCTCCATTGGGCTGCTGGTGGGCGGCATCGGGGTGATGAACATCATGCTGGTCTCGGTGACCGAGCGTACCCGTGAGATCGGCGTGCGCAAGGCCATCGGCGCTCGCCGGCGCGACATTACCTGGCAGTTTCTGCTCGAGGCCATGACCCTCACCGGTCTGGGCGGCATCCTGGGTATCCTGGGCGGCTTCGGCATCAGTGGTCTGGTTCGGGCGCTCGATATTCTGCCCTCGAGCGTGCCCCTATGGTCCGTGGGCGCGGGATTCTGCGTCGCCGTCAGCATCGGCTTGTTCTTTGGCATGTGGCCAGCCATGAAGGCTGCCCGCCTCGATCCCATTGTCGCGCTGCACCACGAGTAGCGTGCCCCGCTCCACGATCGCAAGGTAAAATAAGGTAATCTGGGTATCCACTTGACCCAGGTAACCACAACAGATTGTGGTTTGCCCCCCGGCACAAATGCCCCTCGCCACTTTGGAATCGAGTGTGAGGGGAGGCTGGCTGCGAGAGCTTGGGTCGAACAAGCATTGCCCGATTCAGAGTCGGGAGTCCTACCAGTTGAACGATCTCGCAAAGATTTGGCTCCGGCCCCTGGAATCGAACCAAGATTGTCGCATTCAAAGTGCGTAGTCCTACCGTTGAACGAGGCCGGAATGGTCCCCGGTCGGCGAGTCGAACGCCGTTCTCCCGCTCTTCAGACGGGCGCTATGAACCGCACTAGCTCACCGGGGCCAAAATGGAAGGCGCGGGCGGAGTCGAACCGCCGTCTGAGGTTTAGAAGACCTCGGCCCTTGTCCGTTGGACGACGCGCCCATGGTAGAGTGGACGGGACTTGAACCCGATAATGCCCGGCTGGAAAGACCGGGGGCTCGGCCACTTCGCCTTCCACTCCAAAAACTGGCGGGCCTGACCGGATTCCAACCGGCGATCTCCTCCGTGACAGGGAGGCGGGACGGGCAACTCCCCTACAAGCCCGTATCCTCGGCGGAAGTCGAATCCGCGTCCCCTGATCGAGAATCAGGAATCCTAGCCGCTAGACGACGAGGACAAACTTGGTTGCGGAGGTCGGATTTGAACCGACGTAGAATGGCTTATGAGACCATGCTGGGACCTGGCTCCAGTCTACTCCGCAAAATTTGGTCGGGAAGGCTGGATTTCAACCAGCGGTCTCCGGTACCCGAAACCGGCGCCTTGAGCACTAGGCCACTTCCCGAAATCTGGTCGGGATGAGAGGATTTGAATCGAACTCGCCTGACTATCCGCATTGCAAGTGCGGCGGCCACCCCATGCAGCCCCACGACCCCAATCTGGTACCCCGTGGAGGGTTCGAGTCTCCGACTTCCGGTTTGTAGGACCGGCGCTCTACCATCTGAGCTAACGGGGCAATCTCTGGTCGGTGCGAAGGGACTTGAACCCTCACCTCTCCGGGTAAGAGCCGGATGCGCTGCCACTCGCGCCCCGCACCGATGGAGCTAGCGCTGAGAATTGGACTCAGGTCGGTCGCTTACCAAGCGACTGCTCTTCCACTGAGCTACGCCAGCGTGGTAGTCGGGGAGGGGCTTTAACCCTCAACCTCCGCTTTCGGAGAGCGGTGATCTATCATTGATCTACCCGACCAAATTCTGGGGTGACTGACGGGAGTCGAACCCGCTAGCACCTGATCCACAGTCAGGCCCCGCACCGTTTGGGTTCAGTCACCATGGAGCTGTGATGGAGAATCGAACTCCAGTCTGCCGCTTACGAGGCGGCGGCTCTCCCATTGAGCTACCACAGCATGGTGGGAGCGACGGGACTTGGACCCGCACCTTTTCGCTTAAAAGGCGAGTGCTCTGCCGCTCGAGCTCCACTCCCTAAAATGGCTCCGGCCCTCCGACTCGAACGGAGATAGCACGCATTAACAGTGCGTTTCACTACCTTTGTGATAGGCCGGAATAATCCTGGTGCCGGGTTGGAGAGTTTAACTCCCATCTCACCCTCATCAGGGGTGCGTTCTAACGTTGAACTACCCCGGCACAGCGCGGCCTTGGGCCGCAGCGAAATTGGAAGAAGTGGCTAGTGACTAGTGGCGAGTGGCGAGCAAGAAGAATCGTCGCACCCGGCAAAAGAAACCAGCCGATAGTAGTAAAGAAGGCGCGGTGAGATTCGAACTCACATGTCTCCAGCTTAGGAGGCTGGTGGCCGATCCGGTTGGCCGCACGCGCCCGAAAAATGGTACCCCCGCGAGAACTCGAATCCCGATTTCCACGTTCGTAGCGTGGTGCCCTATCCTTTGGACGACGGAGGCATAAAATTGACGATTGCAGATTGACGATTGACGATTGCAAGAGAAGAGGAGGCAAGGCGGGCTCTCTCAACAGGCCATCCACAATCGTAGCTGAGCCTCTCTTCCAATCGTCAATCGTAAATCGGCAATTCTTATGGAGGCGCGGGTCGGAATCGAACCGACGATTGGACTCTTTTGCAGAGAGCCGCCTTCCCACTTGGCTACCGCGCCCTCTTAAAACCATGGCAGGAGCAGGAGGAATCGAACCCCCACTTGCGGTTTTGGAGACCGCCGCTCTACCACTACACCATACTCCTGTGCTGATTTGCCGTTCGGTTGTCAAAGAGCAAAAAAAGGCCCGCTTTTTAGGGCGGGCCTTCTGAGAATCCTGATTGTGCCTGGACTCTACCCGCCGCCTCCGCGCCCTGGATTCGTCGCCATGATGGTGCTATCGACCTGGGAATAGGCGCACACGAATATGCGACTCGGCTTACCTTGCCGCTCGCATCGCGTTTCGGGTTTGGGGAATCTCGGCATGCTCGACTCTGGAACTGACGGCTCCATTTTTGCCAGCGATGTCCTGCTTACAGGGCAGGTGCCTTAGACTCTTGGCCACGCCGGCAATTAAGTATAATCCCTCTGTTTGAATATGAATGCAAGCAAAAAGATGCCTCAGCGACCGAAGAAATGCCCGAACAAGGGCAGGTAGGAAACTGTCGCCGGAGGGCAGGGAGAGAAGGCCATCGGCCAAGGAGAACAAACGGGCGGCCCGCCGTTTCCGGACACCGAGCCGGGTTAAGGCGGCTTCTTGGATTGCCTGGTTGTGCGGGGTGCCGAGCCATCGAGGAACCGGTGACCGGCATCGACGCCGGAATCCGCGGCAAGAGCCGTATGAGGTAATTCTTCACGTACGGATCCGTGCGGGGGGCGTCGGGTAACCGGCGTCCCTGCCGCGACCGTTGGCATAGATCCGCACCCACTGACCGGCCCTGTCAAACTGCCGGATGAGCCTGAGGTGGAACCGGTCCACCAACGCCTTTTCACGGACCTGGGTGCTGTAGTCGAAGTAGTGCTTGCCCAGACGGCGCAGCCAGGGCGACCGGTCGAGCCAGTTATGGGGCGGCTCCCACTTGCGCGAGTAGAGGTAGAGCAGGTCGAAGGAATCAGGACGTACTTGGGCAAAGTCATCGGCCTCGAACCCGTCCAAGGGTACCACCCGCAGCGGCGCGCCGACGTAGCCGAGGTAGGGCTGGACCAGTTCGTCGGAGGCCGGCCACGCCGTCAGGATCCGGGGCTGGCCGGGTTGCTTTTCCAGGAATGCCGCCGCCTGTTGGTGCAGCTTGATGAAGTCGGCGTAGGAGAGATTATCCTCATAAGGAAAGGGGCTTGGGGGATTGATGAACCAGGCCGAGACGAAGCCCGCCGCCGCCAGGGTCAGGATGGCGCGCGCCCAAGGCTTCGGCAACCTCCAGATCAGCACCACCAGGGCCAGGTAGTAGACGGGCAGAACGGGCAACAGGTAACGAGGCAGGACGGCGCCGCCCACCACACTCAGCATCACCAGGTTTACGGCCAGGAGTCCGGCGGTGAGGAGCCAGAAAAGACAGTCGGCAGTCGGCGGTCGGCAGTCGGCAGAAAGCAGAAAGCAAAAGGCAGACGGCCGGGAGCCAGATTCGGCGTTCTGCCTTCTGCCTACTGCCTTCTGCCTACTGCCTTCTGCTTCCTGCCAACTGCCGACTGCCCTCCACGCACCCACCGCCGCTCCCGCCACCGGCAGCCAGTTGAATCCGGCGACGAACAATTCATAGAGCCGCCGCAACAGGGTGAGCAGGATGCGGATCGGGTTGAGCGTGGAATAGAGGTTGTATTGAAGGTACTCGCGGTTGCCGGTCCAAAAGCCGGTGGAGTGATGGTAGTAGGCGGCCCAGACTGCCAGCACCAACGTAGGCGACAGGAGCCACCACCACGCGCCCGGCGTCAATTCCCGGCGGCGCTTCCCACCGAGCGCCAAGACTGCGGCCACGGCTACTGGGACCAGGACCACCGCCGTCTCCTTGCTCAGGACGGCGAGCGATGCGGCCACCGCGAAGCCGGGCATCTTTCCGCGCAGCAGGGCAAGTACGGCCAGGGTAGTGAAGAGGGCCACAGTGATGTCGAGGTGGGCGAGCGAACTCTGGGCAAAGAAAACGGGCGACACCGCCAGGAGCCCCGCACCCCAGGCGGCGACTTCGCGGCCGGCGATCTGTCGGCCTACGGCGTACGTGGCGGCGACCGCTGCTGACGCCGTCAGCAGCATGGCCGCGCGCGTCACCAGCGGCGAGAAACCGAACACGTGCCAGAGGGTTCCCAGGTAGATCGGCACCAGCGGGGTATGGCCGTTGGTCATAGTGCTCCGGGGAATCAGGAACGCGTGATGGTAGAAATCGAGGGCCGCCGGAATGTAATAGCCGGCCTCGTCCCAGTAATAGGGGAGCCGCAGGAAGGCCGCATGGAGCGCGAGGAGCGCGGCGTAAACGAAGGCTACCAGCGTGACAAACAACACGATAGGGCGGGAGCGCATAGCGGATTTATTAGACACTAGAAGGAGGGGAAAACAAATCAGAAAGCAGAAAGCAGAAGACAGAAGGCAAGAGAAGACAGCCTCGCCGATGTTTCTGATCTAAACTAGGGAAGCGGACGGTGTGGTTTTTGATTCTGATTTCTAATTTCTGATTTCTGATTTTACGAGAATGTTTGAACGTTTAACAGAAGGCGCGCGGCGCACGATCTTCTTCTCGCGTTATGAGGCCAGCCAATTGGGCTCCCCCGAGATTACCCCGGAGCATCTCCTGCTGGGCCTGCTGCGGGAAGCCAAGGTCCTGCTGGGTGATTTCCTGCCGGCTCATCGGGGCGAAGATATCCGGCGCCAGATCGAAGAACAGTCGCCGCCGGCGGGCGAAAAGCTATCCACGAGCGTCGACATGCCCCTGAGCTCTGCGTCCAAAAAGGTTCTCGACCGAGCGGCCGAGGAAGCAGACCGCCTCAAAGACGCCACCATCGGCAACGAGCACCTTTTCCTCGGCCTGCTGGGGTTGGTCGGCGAAGAGAGGTACCCGGCGACTGAGATCCTGCGGGGCTACGGCTTGGAACTGACCAAGGTCCGCGGGGAGATTGAACAGGCAGCCTACGATGTTCGGCACCGGTGGGACAAGGGTTGGCGCGCCAAACTGGCCGACCACAAGGCATCACCTTGGCGCCCCGCCGCTGCGCCGGCGTTCGAAGATATTCCTCGCGGCGAGGGTGGCCGCTGGGGCGGCGGGCTCATTCGTAAGACCGAGGCTTTCGGACGACTGTTCCACTGGGAGCGGCGGCAGTGCGAGCCTGAGGACAAGCTGGTGGAGCGTAGCAGTGGGCGCGTGGCGCTTTACACCGGCGGACCGTTCGACCCAAAGAAGTTCGACCGTGTGGACCGCGGCTGGACGCACTACCATTGCGCGATCTGCTGGCGCGACCTCTTTGACCCCAGGGATCCCAACGCCAGCGCCGCCTGGACGAACGGCCTGGACCGGCTTTGCGACCGGTGCTACGCGGCGTTCGTTCAGAGGGGGGAGTGATTTCGAGTTGGCACTGGCAAAAGAAAGGAAAATCAAAAGGCAAATGGCAAAGGGCAAATGGCAAAAGTGAAGGACGGAAGAAACCGGCGGTGCTCAAAGCACAATCGCGATGTCGCCAGGCTTGCCCATTGTTCTTGCCTTACTTTTGCCTTTTGCCCTTTGCCATTTGATTTTCCTTTCGTTTCTCTTCGTCAGCGCTGTGCCGCCCGCCGCTTGGCCGAAGTTCCTGGACCGTCGGAGCGTAAGTATAGATGATACCAAGAGTTGGCGGATCAGAGGGAGAGATTTACTGACTACGGTTAGTCAGGCTTGAGGCGGATCCCGAGCAAGTCGAAGGCGCGCTGCTGGGCTGGCGT
>DATFYM010000232.1:0-4879 GCA_035315065.1 Terriglobia bacterium | reverse complement strand
GGCAGCGAAAGCCCGCTGATGCTGAACCCGGGCCCCGTTACGGTCGCTTGCGAAACCGTCACGCTGCCCGTGCCCGTGTTGGTCAGGGTCATGTTCTGACTGCTGCTGCTGCCCACGATCACATTCCCCAAGTTGAGCCGGGCGGGAGTGGCACTGAGCAGAAACGTGCCTGCGGGCTTCAAAGCAAAAATTCCGTTGACGTAAGGATAGCCATAGCTGCTTTCATAACTCGTATAAGTAATGCTGCCCGCAGCCGCAGTTGACGAACAAGCCGCGAAGAAATAAAGTGCTGCACTGCTCCCCCAGCCTGAGCCGTGGTCACATGGAATCAGACTCCCAGAGCTAAAGCTACCTCCCAACGGACCACCAATTTCATTTCCCACGCCGATAACCAAGTCGTTCGCTCCAATTGTTATGGGCGGAGTGGTTCCTTGAAGATAGCAAGTGCTCGATCCACACGTATAAGGAGTACTTGAGGTAGTCCCGGTGGTCCAGGCACTTGAAGCATCCAGGCCAGCACTCGCTCCGCCTCCTGTTTGCCGATACAGTCCAAAACCAATGTCAAGATCGTCGAGGCTGCTGCCCGCCGAAACTGTAACCGCGCACCTAACCTGATAACCAGACGCCTTTGAATACGCCGATCCCAGCAGACAAAAGTTGTTACCTATAAGGGAACGGGTTCCCGATTGCCAGACGAATCGCCAATTAGGTTGCGGTACAGGCGTAAAGCCGTTGCCGGCAACATAAGGAGTTCCCGTTAGAGTTCCTGCGTTTCCGCTAGCCGTGATGTGGGTGCCGTCAGTGAAGCCTATGATCTGATAGAGATTGGACTGAATCAAAATGTACCCACCTACCCACGCGGAAGTGAAGGTGGTTCCCGAAGCGGCGACGATAGCCGTGTTGCTGCCGGAATTGCTGGTGTTGACCGTGCCCGACCCAAGGGCGTTGTCGGCTACCGCCATTGAGACGATGGTTGTGTTGCTGTCAAAGTTGTCCTCATCGAAAAACACGCTCACAGAATCATTCGCATTAACTGCGACGTCGTGAAGTAGACCCAGCGAAGAGTAATAGCAGGAAATTCCACAACTGGCGGGAGTCGAACCATAGATAGCGTTGCAGCCCTCCTGCGACCAGGTAGAGTTGATTGTTACAGGTTCGTTCGTAGCGGCGCAGACCTGCCCCCTAGCCTGGGAGAAGAACGCGAGCGAGAACGCTAGAAATAGAATCAGTCTCTTCAGCATTTCACACACACCTTTGCCGGTCCGGTGATCGTCATACCCGTCAGCACTGTCCTGTCGCCGACTTGGGACGTATAAGCTCCCACCGCGCTCTCTTTGCCGGAAGTACCTCCGTATCCTTCCACGTCACTTGCCGCGTCACTTGATTGTCCGTTGTGCTGCCGCCTGGAAGTGACCGCACTATGTAGGACTTTAGTCTGATTAAAGGGAAACTTACTCACCACGGTTGACTTCTGGTGTTCAACGACAGTGCTCTTCCAACGGTGCGGACCGTCAAGAGCACGGCGAGCAGAGGGTAATGCTACCTCATCCTGAAAAGACTAACACCGGCGGCAGAGCTTGTCAATGGGACTAAAGTCTCATCCTGCTTTCGCTAAGTTACCAATAGTCTTATGGTTAGCGAAAAAACCGCCAACGTCGGCAACTGGGGTCGCGCCGAGTTAGATTTCATTTCGTGGGGCGGCCTTACTCGACTTGGGCGAGGTTCAGCGCGATGCGCACGCCGTTCACCAGCACCACACTCTGGTTGATCAGGTCCTGGTTTGTGATCTCGGCATCCGCAAACAGGCGGAGCAGTTTGAGCGGGCTGATGAACTCGATGGCTTCGGAAACCGGCTTGGGTTTTGAGCCGAGGTTGTTGATGACCGAGATGTCGACCGCGTCGAATCCGCCGGAGGGGAACTTCTCCATGATGCCCTTCAATTGGGGGGCGAGGAAAAGGTCGAAAGTCCGGGCAGCGCGCCTGTAGATCGAGCTGGAGTCATTTTCGAAGCCCAGGGTATTGCGCAACGAAATCTGCAACACGATTTGGTTGTGAAAGATGGCAAAGGAAGGCGGCGCGTAGTCGACGAAGTGAAACTGGCTGGCCCCTCCTTTGGCCAGCGTATCCAGTTGCGACTGGTACTCAGCCTGGAGGCGGTCGGCATCTTCCTGCGTCGGGGCAGAGGCAGGTTGGGTCGGGGCAAGGGCAGGCCGAATCGGGCCAGAGACAGGCTGGGTCGACTCAGGGTTGGCATTTCCGTTGGCGGGCCCAGAGTCAGGCCTAGGGTCGGGCCCCGAGTCGGCACGGGCAGTGAGCCTGGCAGCGGCAGTGCTCGACGCTTCGGGAAGATGAAAGCCCACCGGGAGATCCCGATGAAGGGCCGGGAGCCGCACGTCAGTCCCTGAGGCGGTCGGCGGTGCAACCGCCACAGTCGGCGCAACCGGGGAAGGAACCCCAGCCGGCACCACCGGGGACGAGGTCGCGACCGGAGCCGACGGGTGTGAGGTCGGGCGGCCCAGCGCCTCCACGGGCGCCGCTTGTCGTTCGCCGAGTTGCAGCCCGTAATCCTTGCCGTTCAGATAAATCTCGGAGCGATTCAGAATGTCCTGACGCTGGGAGTTGCTTGCCGAGTCAAAGAAACTGAAGGCGTCGGGCTTGTCCAGAACCACCACCAGGATCTCCTTGCCCTCGTAGTCGAAACTCGTGGTTCTGGACCGCACATGGTAGGAGATCTCGAAACCGACGGCATCACAGTTGACGCCGACCGGGATCGTCTTGATGACCAGGCGGAGCATAGGAACCATCACATCCTGAAACGTGCGGCTGGCGCGCTCGTTGTCGGTGAGCACGTCGGCGCTGTAAGCAGCATTGTAGTTGCCGGTGACCTTCAACACCACACGGTCGTGAAACCGGACAAACTCGACGCCACGGGTGTCCGTTTCCACCTGCTGCTTGGGATCCAAGCCCACGAAGCGACTCAGTTGAAAAGCGAATGGAAATTGAGTGGAGGTAATGGCGCGGTTCAGGGCCTCGAGCTGCGGGAAATAGGTCTGCTCGGCGGTTTTGAGTTGAGGGTTCAGAACCTCGGCGGGGCTCACCTGCGCCAAACCCACCACGCCGCTAAAGAAGATCATGGCTGGCAACAACACCAAGGCTCCGTACCTTTGTCGGTGGACGGCTTGCCTTCTCCTCCCGGGGTCAAACTCAGACTGCCGCGAAAAGAACAGGGCAAACCCTGCCCCTACGTCACGCCCATCGAATTGATCAGGACTCAACGGTCGCACCATGCCCCTCGAGCCTCAACTATGATTATTATGGCCCAAGAACCACTATTTGGCCGAGTATTTCGGACCTTGGTGGGCGGGCGCCTGATACGGTGGTTGCGCAATGGCGCGCGCAAAAGCAATGATGGCGCGAATCTCTTCCTGCGACAGGGTTCGTCCCCACGGGGGCATCATCGCCGACTTCCCCATGGCGGCCCCGCCCAAAGCAATCATGTTTTCCATGTACTCGTCGCTCAGGCCGTTCAACTTGTCGCCGTCGTTCATCAGGGACGGCGCTGGCGTTACATTGCTGCGATTGGAAGGCCCGGCGGGCGTCGCGTCGGCGTGGCACCACACGCAGTCTGCGTAAAACAAACGCTTGCCCTGAGCCTGCTGGTAATTCAAAGGGATCGCTTTCGTCGCATCGTTCCAGTCCGGCTCGGTGTCGTAGGCTTGGGCGAGCGCATCGGTTTTAGCGGCGACGCTCTTCTGGCGGCAGGCCGACAGGCCAACGAGAAGCAGAACAAGGGATGAAGTAACCGCGAAGGACCTTCCAACACAGAGACACAGAGGCGCGGAGAAGAACCTGAAACGTGAAGTGACAAACGACATCTGCATGTGATTTTCTTCCTCTTCTCCGTCTTACTGTTCCGAGGTCGCCCTGCCTCGCGAAGAATAAGATCTCAACACAGAGTTCGCGGAGGGCTCGCAGAGGCCACGGAGAGGACGAAGAGAGCACGGCGCCTCATTCTTGGCTTCTTCTCTGTGGCCTCCATGAAGCCTCAGTGAACTCTGTGTTGAGGTCTCTTTCGTTGCTCGGCGTCTCCGCGCATCCGTGTTTAATTTTTCACACCGGAGCCCGTTCATCGTCCCGCTCCGTGTGCGGCGCCGGTCGGCGGCTTGACGGCTTGCCGCAAGGTCAGCAGATAGGCCGTCAAAGCCCTGATCTCGTCCTCCGTGAAGTCGCGCCGCGGCTCGATCGTGCCCGGCACCAGGCCCTGGGGGTTCCTCAGCCATGCCTCGATCCACTCCGCCCTCATCCAGTTCCCTAGGTTGTTGAGGTTGGGGCCGACGTAGCCTCCTCCCGACCCGATGGTGTGGCACGACTGGCACTGGTACTTGACCTCGTACAGTTGCTTGCCCGTCGCCGCCAGAGCCGGCGTGAATTGCTTGGGGTCCACGCCGCTGCTTACTGCCGGGCTTTGAAGGACCATGCCGAAGTAGTCGGCGACGATGGTCGCTTCCTCGCCCGTCATGTTGAACTGCGGCATACGCAGTACGAGCGTGGGGCGCAGGGTTTGCGGATTCTTGAGGAACTCTACCAGCCACCTGCGATCAGCGCGGCTGCCTTCGAACGAAAGGTCGGGCGCCAGCGTCCCACCGTAGCCGTTGAACTGATGGCAGACGTAGCATCGGTATCGCTCGTACACTTCGCCGAAGGCTCCCGCGGGGTGAAACGGCGTCTGGCTGCGGGCTATCGTCAGCCGCGCCATAGCGTTCGTCGCCGGCGGGCCAGTCATGCTCAGCAAGGCGGTCGTGACCGCATCCAGATCCCCGGGGTTCAGGTGGTACTGCGGCATGCGCGCCGCGGGATTCACGGAAAGCGGATTGGTGAC
>DATFYM010000231.1:0-7871 GCA_035315065.1 Terriglobia bacterium | reverse complement strand
GGCGGCTCTGTACCCATAACCAGTACTTCCCCGAGCTTAAAGATTTGCTCGATGCGGTCTCGCAGCAGATGGCCGCTTGGCAAAAACCGAACTCGGTGCTGCATCGATTATGCGGCATTACTTAAGACGCTATGTTTAGATGCTCCCGATCACCTCGGCAGCTCGCCGGCGCCCTTCCTGATCGCACTCCAGGACTTCCGCCATAGAACCCAAATCGGCGGACGGCATGTCGCCCATGACCTTTTCGATGACGCGCGGAATGTCCCCAAAACGGAGTCTGCCGCCGAGAAACGCTTCTACGGCCACCTCGTCCGCCGCATTCAAAGCGCAGGGCATGGCGCCACCCTGTTCCAGGGCCGCGCGGCCGAGCGCGAGGCACGCAAAACGGCTGGTATCCGGCTCTTCAAAACTCAATCGCCCGGCGCGAACCAGGTCGAGCCGGGGGCAGTCGCCGTTCGTCCCTACGCGCTCGGGGTAGGTGAGGGCGTATTGAATCGGAATCCGCATGTCGGCTACCGAAAGCTGGCCCATCACCGAACCGTCACTGAATTCTATCATGGAATGCACGATCGATTCCGGGTGAATCAACACGCTGATGCGGCCGGAAGGAACGCCGAAAAGCCAGTGGGCTTCGATGATCTCCAGGCCCTTGTTCATCAGCGTGGCTGAGTCGATGGTGACGCGTCCTCCCATCTTCCACACGGGGTGCTTCAGAGCTTGTTCCGGGGTGATGGAATCGAAGCGCTCTGGCGGGGTCCGGAGGAAGGGTCCGCCGGAAGCGGTCAGAATCACTCGGCGCACCTCGGCCGGGCTGCCCGCTCGCAGGCATTGGTGGAGGGCGCTGTGCTCGCTGTCAATGGGTAGCAGGTCGACCCCCAGCTCGCGCGCGGCACCCGTGACCAGTTGCCCGGCCACCACCAGCACTTCCTTATTGGCCAGCCCCACGGACTTGCCGGCCCGCACCGCCTCATAAGTGGCCACCAGACCCGTGGTCCCGTGCGACGCAGAGACCACGAAGTCCACTTCCGGCAAGGTCGCTGCCTCCACCCGTCCTGCGCTGCCCGCCACGATTCGCAGCGGCTCTCGATCGCCCCTGGCCCCCTTGGCCCACATAGCCCACTCAGCGTTGACCCGTTGGCGCAGCGGCTCGATCCACTCGCTCGCGCCCACGCTTACCAAGCGCGGTCGAAATTCGATGATCTGTTCGGCGAGGAGGTCCAGATTCCTGCCGGCGGAAAGCGACTCCACGCGGAAGCGCCCGGGCAGGCTCCGCACCACCCGCAAGGTGTTGGTGCCGATGGAGCCGGTTGAGCCGAGAATGCAAATGCGTTTCATTATAAAGGGTAGACGGTAGACGGTAGACGGAACGAGGGAATCGGGGTTCGGGATTCGGGATTCGGGGTTCGCAGAAGAAGACAGCCTGGCAGGGACGTGTGGCTCTCGTTCCGCGAAACCAGAAGCTCGACCCCTGTCTTCTCATCGAACCCCGAAACCCGAATCCCGAACCCCGAGTTCCTCATTGCGCCTACCATCCGCCGCCTACCGTCCTTCCCCTCATTCCGTCTACCATCTACTGACGACCGTCAGCACTAACCAGAGGGTCGGGGCCGCAAACAACAGGCTATCCAGCCGATCCAGCATACCACCGTGGCCGGGCAGGATGGCGCCCGAGTCTTTCATTTTCGCTCCACGTTTGAGCGCCGATTCGGCCAGGTCGCCGATCTGGCCCGCCAGCGCCACCAAGATCACCACCGCAATAAACGCACCGAGGTCCAGGTTGGGGATATCGCCCGGAAAAGCAAACCTGGCACCCAGCCCAGCAAGCACGCTGCCCAGCAATCCTCCGATCGCTCCTTCCAATGTTTTCTTGGGAGAGATTCTCGCCGCGAGGGGGTGGCGGCCGATGGCGCGGCCAACGAAGTAGGCCAGAGTATCGCCGCCCCAGATCACCGCGAACAGCAGCGAGATTGCCCACCGGGGGTCTTTTAGCTCCCAGGCTGGAACAAGGCCACAATGCCCTGGAATGGACCGGAAACGAATCGGCGTCAACGCCGAGAGCGCGAGGGGAATGTAGACAAGGCCGAATAGGGTGCAGGCGACCTTCCCCAGGTAATTCTTGAGGTCCGGCGTCCCGAGCATGGCCAGTGACAGGATCAGAAAAGGAACGACCGGCAACATCGGCAGCGCCAGCGTCAGCCGCTGCGCCTGGGTCGCCGACGCCAAACAGATGAGCGCCCCTGCGACGTAGCCCACCCAAGCCATCGGTTCAAGACCGACGTGCCGGCAAATGGCAAAATACTCGTAGAGACACAACTCCGCCACTGCGATGAGCACCAGGACGAACAGCCATTCCGGTGCCCACCCCAGAACGTAAGCCACGGGCGGAATCAGAGCCAGGGCGGTGAGGATCCGGTTTCTCATTCGATGGTTGGCTGGAGCCGAGGGTAAAGGGTGAAGGGTAAAGGGTAAACGGGGAAGAAGCGTCGAGTGGCGATTAATCGGCGTGCAGCCACCAGCGCGTCGTGCCCAGCCGTCCCTTATCCTCTCTCGTTCACACGTTCCCGCTTCGGATCTTTCGCCGTTACCTCAGCGTTCTTCGCCGTTCTGAACGCGTCCCTTTTACCCTTTACCCTTCACCCTTCTTCCCGACTACCGATCACCCAGGCCTCCATACCTTCGTTCCCGCTTTTGGTAGTCGATGATTGCCTGAAATATATCCTGCTGCGTGAGGTCTGGCCAGAGGGTGTTGGTGACCCAGATCTCCGCGTAGGCCACTTGCCAGAGCAGAAAATTGCTGAGCCTCAGCTCGCCGCTGGTTCGGATCAGCAGGTCTGGATCGGGCAGGTCCCGCGTGTAGAGGTGTCGGCTGAACGAGGCTTCGTCGATCTCGAAGACGCCGTTGCTCCTCAGTTCTTCCGCCAGCGCCCGCGCCGCGTCCACCAGTTCAGCGCGCGCGCCGTAGTTGAGCGCCAGCGTCAGGCGCAGCCCGGTGTTGGCGCTCGTCTTCTGGATAGCCTGGGTGAGGTCCTTTTGCACCGGCTTTGACAACTCGTGGATGCGGCCAATCACCCCCAACCGGATATTCTGCCGGTTCAGTTCGGTGATTTCCTTCTGCAGGTACTCGCGCAGCAGGCTCATCAACAGTTTCACTTCCGTGTCGGGTCGCTTCCAGTTTTCCACCGAGAAGGCATAAAGGGTGAGGCAGGGAACGCCGAGGCGGGCACACGCCTCCACCGCTTGACGGACGGCGCGAATGCCGGCGCGATGCCCCGCAATCCGTGGCAGGTGACGGCGCTTGGCCCACCGACCGTTGCCGTCCATGATCACCGCAATGTGCCGTGGCAGGCGCTCCAGGTCGATCTGCGCCAGCAGTTGCGCTTCGGTAAGGCTTGCTCTCGTGATGGGTGAATTCAAGGGTAAACAGCCGCTGCTCCAGCAATTCACGGTAGCATAGCGTCCCGCTAGCCGCAAGCGGTTCCCGCCAATCCACGCCAAGCCAGGGTCCCGGGGTAGTGTCGTAAATTTGGCCTGGAAGCGCCTTGACGCGTACATACGATTCAGCTAAACTATATATATGAACGTTGAGGTGAAACGCATGGCTGCGACGCTGACGTCGATAAGGCTGGATACCCATCTGGCGGACGAGGCCGCGAAAGTTCTCGGCGTGAAATCCCGGACGGAGGCGGTTCATGTGGCGCTCCGGGAGATTGTGGCGTTGAAGCGATTTAAGGACTTGATGAGGAAGCACGCGGGAAAGCTCTCCTTCGCGGGTCACGGTGAGTAACCTCGTCATCTTCGACACCTCGGTCTTTATCGATCATCTGCGCACCGGATGTCATCAGCAGCGAATCGAATTGCTCAGCGGTCTCATCCGGACATCTTCCGTGGTTTTGGCGGAGTTGTGGCGTGGCGCTACGGAACCGGCGGAGCAGGAGTTCCTGCGAGCGCTGGAGAAGAACCATCGCATCCTGACGCCCACCGAGAACAATTGGCTGGAGTCTGGCCGGCTGCTGGGGAAAATTTACGCAGACACGGGCTTCGCGCCTGACAAGCTCCGCGACCTTCATTTCGACGTGCTCATCGCGCTCACCGCACGGTCTCACGGCGCCCTGCTGATCACTTCCGACCGCGCCGATTTTGAAATGATCAGCGCCTATCGAAGGATCCAGCTGGAGATCTGGTAGAATGATCTGCGGCGGATTGTAGCAGGCATATAATGGGTCGGCTAGGTGCTAGGTTCATATGAGCATAGAACAACAGGTCCTCGAGAAACTCCGCAATTTGCCTGCTGAAAAAACAGCAGGAGCGGTTGGATTTCGTGGATTTTCTGAAAGTGAAGAATGGCCCGAAAAAGCCCCACCGCCGTCTGCTGGGATTGTGGGCAGACTAGAATGTACACATTACGGAAATTACGGAAAAAGATATCGCTGAGGCTCGCCGCGAGATGTGGGGTAACTTTCCTAACTTCCTCGCCCATGCTGTAAGGCATCTTTCGTTTTGGACGGGAACGTGGAATGATGTCATGGAGGTGTCGCCGTGACTGCCGAAGGAGAGACCGACTGGTCAGAATGCCCGTTGGTCGACGTCAACCCGCGAACCCACAGCGGTGCTCCCGTCCTGCGCGGCACGCGGATGCCGGTGAGCGCGATCGTCGATAACTTCGATTACGGCGTAAGCGTGGCCGAAATCTCCGACCAATTTGAAATCCCGCCGGATCTTATTGAGACTATCTTGTCCTACGCCAGGGGCCACCGGCTTGCGCATCCTATTCGATAAGAACGTTCCAGTTGGCGTGCGGCACTTCTTGGCTCAGCACGAAGTGCGCACACTCGTCGAGATGAAGTGGCCGCCGCAGCTTGAAAACGGCGAGTTGCTGGATATGGCAGAAGGTCTGGCTTCGACCTAACGCACTCCAAGGCGCTTCGCGCATGTGTGATGACCAGCGCGCTCTCAGAAACCTTCAACCATCCAGACATTGTTGTTGACGACGGCACCCTCTATGGCCAGGTAGCGGCCGTCCCGTGAAGGTACGCCCCAAATATTGCCACCGGCTCCCTTGAACTGCCATAGCACCCGCGCATTTCCCTTCAGATCGACGTAGAGAAGCGTGCGGCCTTGAGGCGAGAACAGATCCGCAGTAAAAGTCCCTTTCCGTCAGGGGACCAGTCAAGACGGCCGCCCAGCCAAGCGGAGATTAACGCCTGCTTCGCGCCGCAAGGGAAGGCTTGGCGGGCGCTGACCCGGCAGGCGGCGTCGCTGGACCAGCGGCTGGACAAGAAGATGCGGCTTTACTGGGAGATGCAGAAAAAGGACCGGGAGCGGATCGTGCGGCGGTACGAAGAGGAAAAGTTGGAGGCCGACACCGGAAGAGGCGGCAGCGGACCTGGAGGCGAAGGAGTTCACTGAGAAGCTGATGGGGCTGAGCCGGGAGATGAACACGAAACTGAAGACGGCGGCGGAAGCGCGCGGAGTTGAGCCGACAGGCGAAACGGAGCCGAAGTTGACCGAGAAGGCCGGCCCTCATCCAGACAAAGGCAACACCACGGCGAGTACTGCCAGTCAAAAGCCGGCCGGCGAGCGGTCGGGGACGGTGTCGCGGTCGAATGCGGAAAGGCATGCCAAAGCGTCAGAACAAAGCGGGGTGTTGGTTGAAAACAAAGGGGCAGCCTCTGAAAACAAAGCGGAAACAAAGCAGAGCCCTGCTTGGGAGTGAGGGGTGAAAAGGCCCCAAGGAGGCTTTAGACGAGAAGAGAAGAGAAATCAAAAATCAAAAAGCAAAAATGAGAAATGAGAAATGAAGACGAGTGACACGTCGAGAGGATTCGTGCGCTTGGCGGGTTAGGAAGAGAAGAAAAGAGAAATCAAAAGGCAAAGAGCAAAAGGCAAATGGCAAAAGTGAAGACGATCAAAACGTCGGAGAGGGTTCGGTTCTTTACTTTCGACCTTCGACTTTCGACTCTCGACTTCATCAAAAGGCAAATGGCAAAAGTAGAGACGGAAGGGAGATTCAAAGCAAAACTGAAAACAGCCGTCTTCATTTCTCATTTCTCATTTTTGCTTTTTTGATTTTTGATTTTTCTTCTCTTCGTTTTGAGCAACTACCCGATAGAGAAAAGGAAACATTGTGCACACGCGGTCTGCGTATCAAGGTTTGAGCGGCTCACAAGCTACCATTGCCGCGCGCTGGGCGTCTGATTAACCTAGCGATCAGCCATCAGCTTTCAGCCGTCAGCAAGAATATGACTCTCCTGCTGAGGGCTGATGGCTGTCGGGAAAGGTGGTTTTCCATGTGGTCTGATCTTCGCTTCGCATTTCGCACCCAGCTACGTGCCGGCGCGCCGGGCGGCCAGGGTGGATCCGATGGTGGCGCTGCGGTATGAATGAAGCAGTGACGAGTGGCCAGTGACGAGTGACGAGTGAAAAAGCGACCCGTCAAGGTTTCGAGCAGCCCTTGAAAAGGGCCGCATGAGTTTGCCGGCTGTTGTCTTCCAATCAATCGGCAATTGGTGGGGGCCAGCACTGCTCGCACAGGCAGGCCCCGGCAAGACTGCGCTCGGCTAGTATACTTGCCGTCCACTTGTGTCGCCCGTCCTTGGTCTTGCAGGGCTCGATGCGTTCCGTCAGGCGCTTCTGGCAGAACTCGAGATAGGCGGGCAAGTCCGCGTCGGTGGTGGTGGCCATAATGGTGCGGCGGGTGTTGCAGTTGGTGCACTCGATCTTGCCGACCACGCCCAGCATCTTGGGTCCAAAGCGGTAGAGCCCATGGATCATGTTCCCTCCCAAGGAGTCAAAAGTCGAATGTTGAAGGTCCAAGAGTCAAGAGGGGACCGAAGGCGGTCGGGTTTTCTCTTAACTGTTCTTCCTTCAACCTTTGACTTTCGACTCTTCAAGCTGATGGCTGATGGCTCAAACTTAAATCGAGCGCACCGGCATGTTCACAATGTCGTCAACAGCGGCGACCTCGCGGGTGACGAAGGGCTCGCCGTAGCGCGCGCCGATCATGAGGCCGAAGTGCCGCGCCAGCGAGCCTACGCGTTCGCGCAGGTCGGCGCGCGAGGGGAAAAGGTTCTGCACGTCGTCGCGCGGCGAGAACTGCGACGAGTAGCAGAGGATCGCTTTCAACTTCTTCTCCAACTGCCGGGTGATATCCACCACGAAGGTCGGCCGGACGGCGGGCACGTACAGGCTGGCGTAGATGATCTTGTGCGGCCGGTGCGGCGAGCCCTCCAGCGGCAGCTTGGCGAGTCCGGCCAGGAAGCAAGCCTCGTAGCCGATGCGCCCCGTGTTGTAGTGGTCGGGGTGGCGGCCCTCCCAATAGGGCAGGATCACCGTGCGGGGCCGAAGCTCGCGAATCTTCCCGGCGATCTTCAGCTTGTACTCGCGCAGGGGTTCGATGGCCGCGTCCGGCAGCCCGAGGTTGTCCCGGTAGGCGATCCCCATCACCCGCGAGGCTTTGCGGGCCTCCCTTTCGCGGCGAGCGGCGCTGCCCCGCGTGCCCGCTTCGCCGCCGGAGAGGTCGAGCAGGCCAACCTTGTAGCCGGCTTCGACCATCTTAATGACGGTGCCGCCGCACACCAGTTCCGTATCGTCGCGGTGTGCCGAGATGGAAAGAATGTCGAGTTGCATGTTTAGCGACCGCCAATCGAAATGTCGGAGTCGCCGGCTTTGGAGTGCGGCAGCTTGCTGCCGCTTTGCAGCGGAGCAAGGCTGCGATGGGCGGCGAGGACCAAGCGGCAGCAAGCTGCCGCACTCCATCTATAATGGCGTCGACCCTGTCAAGCAAAAACTTGAAGACACTTCCCCCCTCGCGAGCCGGGACCCTTTTTCTTCGACATCGTTGCGATAGATTTCCCATGCCTCAGAAAACGCGA
>DATFYM010000230.1:0-51344 GCA_035315065.1 Terriglobia bacterium | reverse complement strand
ATTTCGTATCTGGTCCAGATATAGCCAAAGAGGATGCCACATGACCAAAAATATATCAGGTTAACCACTGCGTTGGCCGGGGAAGGGCTGTACAGGCCTCTGTGGAAAGGATTTACCGAGCTCGCCACATATTCCCCAAATTGCTTCAACATCGGGGGGAATTTGCTCAGCTCGACGAGGCTCGCCCCCACAATCAGTTTCGTAAGCCAGTCCGCAACTTCCTGAAGATTGGTGTTGTAAAAAGGGGATTGCGACGCCTGCGCCCCGGTCCTTATTGTTCCAGCATCAGCTCTCGAAGGAAATCCGAAGAGAAAACCCAAGAGCACTCCGATCATGAAAGCGCCCCCCGCTAGCAGAAGTCCTGCACCGGCGGACCTCGCCACGATGCCTAGCTCCCAGTGGTCGTGCCGAACCGCATCGCCCATGACGACAATGATTCCGGCAGCGACAACCAGCAGCAGATATTGGAGGGCCTGGTAGTAGGTCTCAATATCGGGAGAGAGCACGGGCCTCATTCGGTGCTGGAGCCACCAATCGACACCCGCCAGGACCAGCAGAGACAGAATCCCGACGCAAGCGCCCTGCGCCCAGTACCAATAACCCTTCCCCTCGGCCCATATGCAGACACCAGCAAGCGCAACGACAGCCCCCGCAGCAGCCACAAGCAGCCACAGCCTTACAGAGGAAAAAGTCCCCGAAGGATTGTCAGGATCGCGTTGTGCCATGCAGCACCCCCAAACTTGGGGAAATCATACCCTCGAAGCTCGGGCGCCGTCAACAATAAGGGCTGGCGTAGCGCGGGCGTCTCGCCCGCTGTGGCGAGAGCGTCCCGCTCCCGCGCAAGGGACCCTGCGCGGGCAGAGCCTGCCTTGACGTAGCGAAGGTATGCCCGTTCCGCCAAAGTGAGAGGCGGAGCGCCCGTCCCGCCAGAGAGAGGCGGGATCCAATGGCCCGCTTCTCACTTCTACGTTGGACACCGCCCGGC
Source organism: Terriglobia bacterium (assembly GCA_035315065.1). Taxonomy (GTDB): domain Bacteria; phylum Acidobacteriota; class Terriglobia; order UBA7540; family UBA7540; genus DATFYM01. The sequence continues at coordinate 50,359 of DATFYM010000230.1, read as the reverse complement.
CCTGCTTGGAAGGAGTGCTGAAGATTGGCTTGACTAATAAGATATACGTGCTATAGTGCTATCTGAGCCAAGGATGTGGCTTCTGAGTAGAGGCTGTCGAAGAAGTGGCGAGTGGCTAGTGATTAGTGGCTAGTAAGAAGGACGGAGGCGCGCTCTTGCTAGCCACTAGCCACTAACCACTAGCCACTTCAGGGTTGAGAGATGGAAACACCGACCGAAACCAAACCGAAGCGCAAGTACGTGATGACGCCCGAGCACCGGGCGAAGGTGGTGGCGAACCTCGCCAAGGCGCGCCTGGCGCCCAAAGAAAAGGTCTACCGCAAGACCCCCAGGCGCTACGCGGCCAACATCGGTAACCTCGCGAAGGCTAACGCCAAAGTCCGCGAGCAATCGGAGAGCCTGCGCGCGAAACTGGAAGGTGTCTTTCCCGCACCCGACGTTCCCCCGCCTCCTATCATCCCCCCGTTTGGGCCGCCGTTGCCGGGAATGCCCCGCACTCGACCGGCTTTCGTTCCACCATCGACGGGCGCGGAGGTATTGGACGAGGTAAGGCCCCTCATTGCCAAGCGCCTGCGAAAGGTCCATGCCGCGAGCCGGCGTGAGGGCCGGCGAATCATGCGCCTGCTCATGGCGGCGATTGCCCGATCCCAACCGCTCGGCGCCAACGAGGCTTTCAACCTAGCCCTCCAGTTGTTGCAGTGCCTGGAGGGGTCGCGCGTGGTGGCGGAGGCCCGCCGTTTGAACGATAAGATCGCCCACCTGCTGTCGAAGATGATCGAGACCCGCTACGGGGCGGAGGCACAGGTGGACGGGTTTCCCCTAGCCACGGCAATGGAACAGTTGCGGGAGACGCGGCGGCAACGGGCGGCGGCGCGACGCGCGGACCGCGAGGCCCGAGGGCAACAGCCGTCGGCCGGTGAGAGCTCAGCGGCCCCGGCGGAGGGCAACGCGGCGGGGGCGGCGGAAGGAGAAGGGGAGGGTGGGAAGGCCGATCCCGAAGGCTCTGGAGGGCAACCTGACAAGCCTAGTCGTACATCTATTCCGGTCCTGCCGAAGACTTTGAAGGAGTTCCGGGGGCTGGTGGCGCGCGCCCTGGATCTGGAGAGCGAGGACGCGGCAAGCATCGTCGACCGGTTGGCTCAAGCCATCTGGGAGCGGCTGCAATGGTGGAAATGGCGGGAGGATACGGAAGCGCAGGGATTAGAGCGGCTTTTTCAGGAAGGGGCGGCCGTCGCGCCCGGCTCCAATGAGGATCTCCTCAACCGCACCTTCGATATCAACTTCGTCCTGAAGCTCGACGATGACTTCCTTCACCGAATGGACCAGGTCACGGAGAAAGTGGCGGAAGCGCTGAGGTGGTGGCTGACACAAAGACCTCTGATCGGGTTTCGACCCCGCACGGCGGGGCCTGCCGCCAAACCGCCTATCCGGGCCACTCCAGACGAGCCAACGGGTGATTTCGGGGACCCTTCGGAAGCGGCCTGAAGGAAGGGTGAAGGGTGAAGAAGAATTGCCGATTGCCGATTGAAGGAGAAGAGAGCAAGGCATTCGGGGCCGGGTGAACGGCTCGCATTGGGACGGGAGCGATTATGAATGCTGAAGGGTTGAGGCTAAGGGGTGAACCGTTCGCGTTGGGATGGCGGCGACCGGCGTCTTCCCGACCTTGCGGCAGCGCCTTCCGTACTGAGCGCACAAGCCATCCCAACCGATTGGCTGGGTGGATGGCCCGAAAGGAAAGGAAACGTTGGTCAGCAGGACAGGGATCGGCGAAAAATGCGAAAATTGGTCAAACAAAGCCAGCCAACTCTCATAGCATCAAATACTTAACCCTTAGAACAAAGCCAAAACAAAGCCAAAACAAAGCCAATAAGTCCTTTAGATTCGACCTGGCTCTTTGAAACAAAGCCAAAACAAAGCCAACAAGTCCTTTAGATTTGATCTGCCCAAAAAAAACAAAGCCAGCCAGGCGAAAAGGGTAAAGGATGAACGGTAAAGGCTGAACGAAGAATTGCCGGTCACCGATTGGCCATTGCCCACTGCCCGTCAGTGGGCTCTTGTCTTCGCAGGGGCTGAAGCAGGCGCAGAAGATTTCATTTCAACTGTCTTCCAATCGTCAATCGTTAATCGGCAATCGGCAATTCTTCCTTCACCCTTCACCCTTCACCCTTCACCCTTCATACTTCATAATTCATAATTGGCCCAGGTCTGTTAAAATGATCGTGCGATGGCCTCAGGTAACTTTGCGCACCTTCATCTTCACACGGACTACAGCTTGCTGGACGGCGCCTGCGACATCCCCAAGCTGATGGCGCGCGCCGCCAGTCTCAAGATGCCGGCGGTGGCCGTGACCGACCACGGCAACATGTTCGGGGCGGTGAAGTTCTACAATGAGGCCCTGAAGGTGGGGGTGAAGCCGATCATCGGCTGCGAGGTCTACGTGGCGCCCGCCAGCCGGTTCGATCGCTCATCGGATTCCGACCGCCCCAATCACCTCGTGCTGCTGTGTGAGAACGAGCGCGGCTACCGCAACCTGGTGAAGCTAGCCTCCGCCGCTTATCTCGAAGGTTACTACTACAAGCCGCGCATCGATAAGGACCTGTTGGCCAAGCACTCGGACGGCTTGATCGGCCTCTCCGCCTGCTTGCGTGGCGAGGTAGCCATGGCGCTGGCGGCGGGGCAATACGAGGCCGCGCGCCAGGCTGCCTACGATCTGCGCGACATCTTCGGCAAGGGCAACTTTTTCCTCGAACTTCAGGACCACGGCATCGCCGAACAACGCAAGATCATTCCCGACACGGTCCGCATGTCGCGCGAGACGGGCATTCCGTTGGTGGCCAGCAACGACTGCCACTATCTCACCAAGGCCGACGCCCGCGCCCAGGACGTGCTGGTGTGCATCCAGACCGGAAAGACGCTGAGCGATTCCTCGCGCATGAAGTTCGCCACCGACGAGTTTTACTTCAAGACCTACGAGGAGATGCTCGCCACCTTTGGCGAGGCCCCGGAAGCGCTGGCGCGCACGCTGGAGATCGCCGAACGCTGCAAGGTGCACCTGGAAAAGGAGCAGCACGTCTTCCCGCACTTTGAGGTGCCCGCGGGCGAAACCTTGGATAGCTTCTTTGAGAGGGTCACGCGCGAGGGCTTTGCGCACCGTCGCGAGCATCTGGAGCGCCTGCGCGCCGAAGGGCGCCTGCGGCAACCGCTGGAAGCCTATGAAGACCGTCTCAACCGCGAGCTCTCGCTCATTAAGGAAATGAAGTACTCGGGCTATTTCCTCATCGTCTGGGACTTCATCCGCTTCGCCCGCGAGCACTGCATTCCCGTGGGACCCGGGCGCGGGTCGGCTGCCGGCAGCCTGGTTTCCTACTCGCTGCACATTACCGACCTCGATCCCCTCCAGTACGACCTCATCTTCGAGCGCTTTCTCAACCCCCAGCGCATCACCTTCCCCGACATCGACATCGACTTCTGTTACCGGCGGCGCGGCGAAGTGATCGAATACGTCACCCAGAAGTACGGCCGCGAAAACGTGAGCCAGATCATCACCTTCGGCACCATGGGGGCCAAGGCGGTGCTGCGCGACGCGGGACGCGCCATGGACATGCCGTTCAACGAGGTGGATAAGATCGCCAAGCTGGTGCCCAACCAGCTCAACATCACGCTGGAGGACGCGTTGAAACTCACCCCTGAGCTCCGGCAGATGAAGGAGCGCGATCCACGCGTGAAGGACCTGCTGGAGATTGCCTCGCGACTGGAAGGCTTGGCGCGCCACGCCTCAACCCACGCCGCCGGAGTGGTGATCTCGCCGCAACCGCTCCAGGAGGTGGCGCCGCTCTACAAGAGCAATAAAGATGAAATCACCACGCAGTATGCGATGGACGATCTGGAGAAGATCGGCCTGATCAAGATGGATTTTCTGGGCCTCACCACGCTTACTGTCCTCGACGACTCGGTGAAGCTCATCGAGCAGACGCGGGGCGAGAAACTCGATCTGGACGAGGTCGCGCTCGACGACGCCGATACTTACGACATGCTGGGCAAGGGGCTTACCGCCGGGGTGTTCCAGTTTGAAAGCCGCGGCATGACCGACATCCTGCGCCGCGTCAAGCCCAACCGCCTCGCCGACCTGACCGCGTTGAACGCGCTTTACCGTCCGGGCCCGATCCAAGGCGGCATGATCGACGACTTCATCGCGCGCAAGACCGGGAAGAAGCGCGTCACTTACGATCTGCCTCAGCTCGAGCCCATTCTCGAAGGGACCCTGGGCGTCATCGTTTATCAGGAGCAGGTGATGCAGATCGCCCAGGTTGTGGCCGGGTTCTCGCTGGGGGAAGCCGACATCCTGCGGCGCGCCATGGGCAAAAAGAAGCACGAGGAAATGGTAGCGATGCGGGAGAAGTTCCTGGCCGGGGCGCGCAAGAACGGCGTGCCGGCTAACAAAGCGGAGAAGCTTTTCGACCTCATCGTCCAGTTTGCGGGCTACGGCTTTCCCAAGGCGCACTCGGCGGCGTACGCGCTGGTGGCTTATCGGACGGCCTACCTCAAGACGCACTACGCCGTCGAGTTCATGGCGGCCATGCTGACGGCTGAAATCGGGAACCAGCCCAAGCTCACGTTTTACTTGAGTGAGTGTCGCGAAATGGGTATCGGCATTCTACCGCCCGACGTCAATTCGAGCGACCGCGTCTTCACGCCCGACGCCGGCAACGTTCGCTTCGGCCTCACTGCCATCAAGAACGTGGGCGAATCGGCCATCGATTCCGTCCTGGCGGCGCGGCGCACGCTCGGTCGCTTCGACAACCTCTTTCAGTTCTGCGAGAACGTTGACCTGCGCCTGCTCAACAAACGCGTCATCGAAAGCCTCATCAAGGCCGGTGCGCTCGATTCGCTGGGCGTGCGCCGGTCGCAGATGATGGCGGTGCTGGATCGGGCCATGGAGCTGGGCCAGAACCGGCAGCGCGAAACCGCCGCCGGCCAGTCCGGCCTGTTTATGGGAGGGGGCGATGAGGCTCCCGCCGCGCCGGTGGAGTTCCCCGATTTGCCGGAATGGTCCCAGGCGGAACGACTGGCGGGCGAGAAGGAGGTGCTCGGGTTCTATGTCACCGGCCACCCGCTGGAAAAATATCGAGCGCGAATCCAGGCCGTGACGCGCTATGATACCGCGTCGCTGGATGAGATCGAGCACGACACCACCATTACGCTCGCCGGAATCCTTACCAGCCTGCGGGTGAAGCCGAGCAAGAAGGGCGACCTGTGGGCGGCGGGCGTCCTGGAGGACCTTCGCGGCACGGCCGAATTGCTGGTGTTTCCGCAGGCGTTGCAACAACTCAAAGACGTTCTCAAGCCGGATACGGCGCTTATGATCAAGGGTCGCGTGCGCCACGAAGAAAACGCGACGACGAAGGTGGTGGTCAGCGAAGCCAAGTTGCTCGACGCGGCCGTGAACGGCGCTAAGCCGTCGTTGCTGATCCGCATGAATCTGGCGAACTGCGGGGAGGATCTGCTGGACGAACTGGAGAACGTGCTCACCGGCAATCCGGGAGAGAATCCGGTGCTGTTCGAGGTGACACGTCCAGGCGACTTTAGGGCTCGGCTGCGGCCACGCCGCGCGAAAGCTGTAAAGGCGAGCGATGAACTCCTTCGACGGCTGCGGGAGCTTTGCGGCGAAGAGGCGGTGACGCTGGAAAAGCAAGGATGAAGAAAATCAAAAGGCAAAGGGCAAAAGGCAAAAATGAAGACTAAGGTAAGAAGGTAAACGCGGTAGAAGGGATCAGCCGTTGGGAAGTCCGAAAGTTCGACTACACCCGATCGGCCTTACCCGATTCTTGCAGGGCCAACGGTTGAGTCTCGGGCTCAATCAAACGCCGCAAGTCTTCACGGAGTTGCTGGTCGGTGATGTGGTTGCTAGAGTGCTCAGCAAGAGACTCTTCAATGGCGAAGGTGATTTTCTCGGCCGCTTCGTCGCCGGTTTGGTGGATGTTCCATGTGTTGCGAACAATCCAGTCCTCCAAAGTATCGAGGTCGATCTCCCGGTCAAGAAACTTCTTGGCCTGTTCGCGAATTTGAGAGTCGCTTATCATGGCAGAGCCCGAAGTTCCTATTATACGCGTAGATGAATGGGAAATGAGAAAAATGTTCAATGATGGCGGATTCCGCGAGAAGGTAAGGTCCGGGGAACTGAGGGCTTGGGTGAGAAGGGACACCCACCCAAGCAGAACCGAGACAGCGGAGCCGTTTTGCACTCGCCCACAGGAAGTGTCCTACTTGGATGATAGGGACAACGAGGTGGCTCGTGTACATCAGTATGTTCGCCCCGATGGAACGATTGGCGCGAGCGGACTTCCTGATCCGAAGCGTCTGCTCGTTGGAGGAGTCCTCTACCGGCTCCAAAAGAAGAAGCCGGCCGGCAACTGTTAGCAAGAATTCTGATCGGAGCTTATGAAGAAGGCATCGGCGAAGCGAATGGATGACGACTTGGAGGACGATTTGCTGCCGGAGTACGACCTTACGAAACTCAAGGGAGGGGTCCGCGGCAAGTACCACCGGCAGGCAACCGCTCGTAGAGTCCGAAAGCATGAGACCGTTTGTCGTGTGTTCTCGGAAAGGAATACACTTCTTCCATGCAGCATTTGACACTTCCCATCATTGTGGAGGGCGACGAGGACGGCTACTTCGTTACCTGCCCTGCGCTGCAGGGTTGTTACAGCCAAGGGGAGACCTACGAGGAGGCGGTCGAGAACATCAAGGATGCCATTCGGTTGCACGTTGAGGACCGGCTGGCAGTCGGCGAAAAGATTTCCGAGCCGGTATCCTGAGCCTCTCTACCGTCGAGGTTGGGGTCTGATTCGATAGGATGGCCATGCAAATTACTCTAGAACTGCCTGACGATATCGCCCAAGGTCAAGACCTATCGCGTGCCCTGTTGGAGGGCTTTGCCCTCGAAGGCTACCGCTCCGGTAGGCTGACCGAAGAGCAGGTGGGGAAAATTCTGGGCTTCGGGACCCGAATGCAGGTTGACGGCTTTCTGAAGGAGCACGGCGTGTATCTGGACTGCACGCTGGAAGACGTTCACCACGATGCGGAAACCAGCCGCGAGTTCAGTGACAGCGAAGCCTTCTGGTAAAGGGAGAACGCCGTGATGAAATACAAGGTCGTACTTAAGGAGTCCGAGGAGGGTTTCAGCGTCTCATGCCCCGGCTTGCCGGGTTGCTGGTCCCAGGGCAAGACCGAGCAAGAGGCAATAGAAAACATCCATTCGGCGATTCAGGAGTACCTGGAAGCTGTCGATAAGCTCGTCGAAGGGACCGACGTTCGGGAAGTTGAGGTCACGATCTAATTGTGCCGAAGATTCCTGGGATAAACCATCTTCGGGCAGTAAGAGCACTGGAGAAGGGGGGCTTCCGAATTCTACGCGAAGGGAAGCACATCGTGTTGACTGACGGTGTCCGAGTTCTCACGATCCCCCGCCACGATCCAGTGAACGCTTACACGATGGCGGGCCTCGTACGGGACGCAGGACTGACGATTGAGCAGTTTCGTAAGCTTTTGTGATAGACAATCGATGGCAAACCAAACCGAACAACTCGCAATCGTGCAGCAACTCGAAAGGCAAATCGAGGAGCTGAAGCGCACCTCGGACTCCGCCGCGGCGTTGGAAGAAATTGAGCGCCTGCGCCACCAAGTGGAAGCCCTGCGCTTGGAGCTGACCGAGGGCGGCGGCGAGGGCGGTCATGGAGGCGGCGCCGGCGGCACCGGCCGGGCTGGAGGAGGCGGAGATGCCTGGGCGCGCGTGATGCTGGCCCGGCACCCCCAGCGTCCCTACAGCCTGGACTACATCGAGATGCTGTTCACCGATTTCACCGAGCTGCGCGGCGACCGGCGCTTCGCCGACGACCCGGCCATCGTGGGCGGCTTCGCTCGCTTCGAGGGCGCGCCGGTGATGGTGATCGGCCAGCAGAAGGGGCGCGACACCAAGCAGAAGCTGCTGCGCAACTTCGGCATGGCCAACCCGGAAGGCTATCGGAAGGCGTTGCGCTTGATGCGCCTGGCGGCAAAATTCCACGTGCCCATCATCACCCTGGTGGACACACCAGGAGCCTATCCAGGTATCGGGGCAGAAGAGCGAGGTCAAGCCGAGGCGATTGCGTATAATCTTAAAGAAATACCTAAGCTTTCCGTGCCTATCGTGGTGATCATCCACGGCGAAGGCGGCAGCGGCGGGGCGCTGGCGGTGGCCATCGGCGACCAAGTCCTGATGTTCGAAAATGCCATCTATTCGGTGATCAGCCCCGAGAGTTGCTCGTCGATCTTGTGGCGCGATTGGGACCACAAACAGGAGGCGGCGCGCATCCTGAAACTCACCGCCGAAGACCTTTCCAAGTTCCGGATCATCGACCAGATCGTGCCCGAGCCCGACGGCGGCGCCCACCGGGACCACCACAAGGCGGCGGAGCTACTGCGCCCGCTGCTGCGCCAGAAACTGCGGGAGTTGGGGGCTCTGGCGCCCGCCGATCTGCTGCGCCGCCGTCACCAGCGCCTGCGCGAGTTGGCTACCTTTGTGCAGGAGGGTTGATTCGGGAGCCAGAAACTCGAAACTCGAAGATCGAAAATCGAAACTCGTTCCTTGACGCCGGCCACCTATGTGAATGCCGCGTGGCTCACCTGGGCTGCGAATTTCGATTTTCGCGTTTCGAATTTCGAGCTCGGCCTCAGTAAATCTCGGGCACAAACCGTTGGCTCGACATCTTGGGCCGCTGGTAGCCCGGATCGGATTGCCGGGTTGGCAGTCCGACCTCCATGGGGACCATATCGTGGTAGGCTACCTGCTGCAACAAGTGGGCGATGCAATTCAGGCGCGCACGCTTCTTGCTGTCGGCATTCACCACGTACCAGGGGCTTTTCCGGGTGTCGGTATGGGCGAACATTTCGTCCTTCGCCCGGGAGTAGTCCACCCAGTGGCGGCGGGATTGAATGTCCATCAGGCTGAGCTTCCAGCGCTTGATCGGGTTCCGCATGCGCTCCTGAAACCGCCGTTCCTGTTCCTCGTCGTTCACCGAAAACCAGTACTTGATCAGAATGATGCCCGAACGAATGAGCATCTCCTCAAACAAAGGACAGGCGCGCAGGAACTCCCGGTATTCCTCCTCGGTGCAGAAGCCCATCACGTGCTCGACGCCGGCGCGGTTGTACCAACTGCGGTCGAAGAGAACGATCTCGCCGCGCGACGGCAATTCGGCGACGTAGCGCTGGAAGTACCATTGGCCGCTCTCCTTATCGGTGGGCGTGCCCAGAGCCACCACGCGGCACACGCGAGGATTGAGGCTCTGGGTGATGCGCTTGATCACTCCGCCCTTTCCGGCGGCATCCCGGCCTTCAAACAGGACGCAGACGCGCAGCTTCTTGATTCGCACCCACTCCTGGAGCTTGATCAACTCGAGCTGCAAGTGGGCCAATTCCTCCACATACTGGTATTGCTTCGGCGGCCGGCGCGGCTCCGCTCGGCCCAGCAAATGCCAATACTGCTCGATCTGTGCGGTCTCCTTGGCGTTACGAAGTACCTCTCCGCCGGACGTCGGTTCCTGGTGTTTCTTCTTGGGCATGTCGATCCCCCCTGCTCACGAGCCAGCATTTCCCGGCCCTTCAATCACAATGGGATTATAGCCCAGATTGTATACGTCATTGCCCATTTCGAGACTGGGACAATCACCCGACTCGGAATTCATTCGGCCAGTTGCTGTGGGTGTCGTGCCCGAGTCAAAACAGGTGTCGCGCATAACGATGGATTGGGGTAGACTCCACCTGTCATGAAGCCAAGAACCTTTGTCATTTCGTTTCTCCTCACCGTGGCGATGGCGGTGGCTTCCTCCGTTCCCGCTCAAACGCTTTCGGAAAATGAAATCCTCGGCCAGGCCGCCGCGCGAATCCAGAAGTACCGCACCGGCGACGTCGAACTGCGCCTCGTAACGCCGGACCGCAAAGGGCTCAAGAAGGGCGCCCGCGTGAAGATCGAGCAGACGCGCCATAGTTTTCTGTTCGGCTGCAATGTCTTCATGCTGAATAAGTGCCGGACGGCGGCGGAGAATGCCGCCTACGAAAAGGAATTCTCCGACCTGTTCAACTACGCCACCCTGCCGTTTTACTGGTGGCAGTACGAGCGCGAGGCGGGCCATCCTAACTATGGGGACACGGACCGCTTCGTTGCCTGGTGTGCAGCACACCACGTCACCATGAAGGGACATCCGCTGGCCTGGAACGAAGGACAACCATCGTGGCTGCCGTCCGACCTCACCGAGGTCACGCGCGTGCAGATGCAGCGCATCACCGACATCGTGCGACGGTTCAAGGGCGAGATCGACATCTGGGACGTGGTCAACGAGGCTACTGATTTCGACCGCGAGTCCACGCGCCAAGGGGGGCCGACACTGACCGCGGCCATCCGGCGCACGGGCGTGCAAGACTATCTGCGTACCGCGTTCACCACCGCTCGCGTCGCCAATTCTCAGGCTATGCTGGTGATCAACGATTACGTGACCAGCCAGGATTACCAGCAGAAAGTGCTCTCGCGGCTGGTGGACGATTCCGGCCACCCCCTCTTCGATGTGATCGGGATTCAATGCCATCAACATCACGAGCCGTGGTCGGCCGCGAAGACGTGGGAAATCTGCGAGCGTTTTGCCGGGTCCGGCAAGCCGCTGCACTTCACCGAGGCTACCATCCTTTCTGGCCAGCCCGGCTGGGAGCTGAAGAAAGAAAACCCGCAATTCGTTTGGGCCAGCACCGCGGAGGGAGAGGAGCGGCAGGAAAAAGCGGTGGTTCAGTTCTATACCACTCTCTTCAGCCATCCCGCAGTGCAGGCGATCACTTGGTGGGACTTCTCCGATCAGGGGGCGTGGCAAGGGGCCCCGGCGGGACTGGTCCGGGCGGACATGACGCCTAAGCCTGCTTACACCGCATTGATGAAGCTCATCAAGGGCCAGTGGTGGACACACACCGAGGCCAGCATAGCGCGCCAGGGCACGGCGCGGTTCCACGGCTTTTACGGCGAGTACAAGGTGAGCGCGGAAGAACACGGCCGGCAAATCGTCGGCACGTTCACCTTCGACGCCAGGACTCCCCAGCCCATCGAAGTGAAGCTGTACTGATTCCCGGTAGTAACCTCCCCCACCCCGTCCACGTACCCATTGCCAGGTACCGCGGAGGTTGCTCAAGCCGCCTGTTAATTACCCCTTGATGACTTCTCAAGGCGTTCTCGGAGCCGGTCAACGACGGATGTGTGACTGCGGTCACTGCATATCTGGCCCGCCATGTGCTAGCTTCGCGTTGTTGGAGTGTGGTCCTGGAACCGCCATCGGTCGGGCCGCTAGGGCCGCACAAGGTCGGGCGATGGCGGGCTTCGGGGGTGAGACGATGACAAGAATCGTGATTCTGGGCGCTGCGGGAAGGGACTTCCACAACTTCAACGTCGTCTTCCGCCGCGACCCGGCATTTGAGGTGGTGGCCTTCACGGCCACGCAGATCCCGAACATTGAGAACCGAACCTATCCGCGGGAGCTGGCAGGAGAGCTTTACCCGGAGGGTATTCCCATTGTACCGGAGGATCGGCTGGAGGAGTTGATACGTGAGCACGACGTGGATGCGGTCGTATTTTCCTACAGTGACGTGGCTCACCCCACCGTGATGCACCTGGCGTCGCGCGCCGTGGCCGCGGGAGCCGACTTCTGGCTGCTGGGCACCGAGCGCACCCAAGTCACGTCGCGGGTTCCGGTGATTTCGGTTTGCGCAGTCCGCACCGGCTGCGGCAAGAGCCCGGTATCGCGGCGCGTGGCCGAGGAATTGCGCCACCTCGGGTGGCACTTGGTGGTGGTGCGTCATCCCATGCCTTACGGCAACCTCGCCGAGCAAAGGGTCCAGCGTTTCGCCACCATGGAGGATCTGGGGGAGCAGAAGTGCACCATCGAGGAGCGGGAGGAGTACGAGCCGCACCTTCGGCAAGGGACCGTAGTCTACGCCGGTGTGGACTATGAGGCGATCCTGCGGCAGGCGGAGCGGGAGGCAGAGTTGATCCTGTGGGACGGCGGCAATAACGACACGCCTTTCTATAGCTCCGATTTGGAAATCGTAGTGGCGGACCCGCTCCGCGTCGGCCACGAGCTGGGTTACTACCCCGGCGAGGTGAACTTTCGCCGCGCCGACGTGCTGGTGATCAACAAGGTCGACACCGCGCCGGGGGAGGCCGTGGAAACCATCCGTCACAATCTCGCCCGCGTCAACTCGTTTGCCACGGTGATCGAGGCGGAGTGTCGTGTGACGGTGACGGACCCGGAGAGCGTTCGCGGGCGGCGCGTGCTGGTGGTAGAGGACGGCCCCACGCTGACGCATGGCGAAATGGCGTTCGGCGCCGGCGTGGTGGCAGCGCGACAATACGGGGCCGGCGAGCAGGTTGACCCGCATCCTTTCGCGGTTGGCTCCATTGAGAATACGTTCCGGCGCTTCCCTCACTTAAAGGGCTTGCTGCCTGCCATGGGCTATGGCGAACAGCAGCGCCGCGACTTGGAAGAGACGATCAACCGTACGCCGTGCGACCTGGTGCTCGTGGCGACGCCAGTCGATCTGGCGCGGCTGCTGCACTTGAACAAGCCCAGCTTGCGGGTGGAATACGAGGTTGTGGAGCGCACGCGTCCCGGTCTGCACGAAATTCTGACGAACTTTACGATGCTTCACCGGCCGGAAACGGTGGGAGCGAAAGCGTCGTGAGGGAGGAGGACCTGCTTCGTGCCTAGAGTCGACGTTGTATCCCCGGAGATCGCCGAGCCGTGGCCGCTGGAAGATCAGCCCGGCCTCGCCGGTCGCGACCTGCTTTCCCTCCGCGACCTCACCCAAGGAGAGGTCGAGTTCCTCCTGCACCTGGCTTGGCGCGCCAAGGCTCAACCGGAGCGTTACGGTCACGCGCTGGAAAGCAAGACACTGGCCTTGCTGTTTGAGAAGCCGAGCCTGCGGACGCGAGTGACATTTGAACTCGGCATGGTCCAGTTGGGAGGCCGGAGCATCTGCCTCGGTCCGCAAGAGGTGGGGCTGGGCAAGCGCGAGGCCGTGAAGGACGTAGCGCGGAACCTTTCTCGCTGGGTGGACGCGATTGCGGCGCGCGTGTTTTCCCATCATTCCCTGCAAGAGCTGGCGGAATATGCCTCGGTGCCGGTGATCAACGCCCTCACCGACTTTGAGCATCCCTGCCAGGCTTTGGGTGACTATCTCACCTTACTGGAGCACAAAGGGCGATTGCCGGGCCTGAGGCTGGCCTGGGTGGGAGACGGCAACAACGTGCTGCACTCCTTGATTCATGGCGCGGCCCGCGTCGGCGTCCACCTCAGGGTGGCGACGCCGGTCGGCTACGACCCTGACCCCAACGTCGTTGCGGACGCGAGAAGGGGCGGCGGCAGTATCTTTCTGACCCACGATCCCGCTGAAGCCGTCGCCGGCGCCGACGCCGTCTACACCGACGTGTGGGTGAGCATGGGACAGGAGGGTGAGGCCGAGGTGCGCCGTGAGGTGTTCCAACCTTATCAGGTGAACGCGGAGTTGATGGCCAAGGCCGGGCCGCAGGTGCTGTTTATGCACTGCCTGCCGGCGCGGCGTGGCCTGGAGGTCACGGACGAGGTGATCGACTCGGCGCCGTCGATCGTTTTCGACCAGGCGGAGAATCGCTTGCACGTGCAAAAGGCGATTCTGCTTGCCTTGTTGGCCCAGAAAGGCTAGTGGAGCTAATCCTCGCGGATGGGAGCCTTGGTGGCGGGCTGAGGGCGCCGCCCCAGCAGGTTCAAGTCGGAGTCCCCCAAGTGCACGACGCGGCCCCCACACTTGGGGCACTTGGAGAGCCGGTGATTGAACACCAGCTTGCCGCAGTAGATACAAGACGTATGATGAATGACGCTTCGTCTTCGCTGCATGAATCCGTCCCGGAGATGGGCTCGCTCCGTGGCCCGCGGCCCTTTCAGCACCGTGCGGGCCGGCCCGTCTCCTGTAAGTTTAGATGGCCTGACGGCGGCCGAGGGTTGCTTGCGGGACGCGCGATCCAAGCAAAGCCCGAGGTGGGGACCGGTTGCCTTCCTAGACGAGTTACCTAGCTCTCAGAACCAACACGTCAGCCTGGGGCGGCCGTAGTCGCGGCAGGAGATTCGTGTTGGTGGGGAGTCCGCACCTGCCGGACCAGCCCCGGATAGTACTGGGTGAAGATGCGTCCGCAGTTGCGGCATTTCCAGATGGGCTCCGAGATCTCGATATGGTTCCAATTCACGCACCCACAGGTGCAGGTGATCTGCAGCCCGTTGCCGCTGTGTCCTCCGGGCACGATCTTCACGTCTTCCGGTCTGACGGGCGAGTTGGTGAGGGCCATCAGCGATCTCCGATGTCTGGTGATGATAACCGACTGCTATTGTAACTCAACCTTGGACCCTTCCGGCTGCCAAGGTGCGAACAAACTGGTTCGAGCCTCTGGGCTGCCGTCCAACAGCACGGCGGCGCACTTCGCTATCGGTGATCGGCAGAGCAAAGGCGGCTATCCGCCCGCCTCCGGCAGTTCCCGGATCCAGATGTTGCGGAAGCGGACCGGGTGATTATGGTCTTGCAACGCGAGCGGCAACCGCTCGGGCGTCGGCTTATACGGCGGCCGCTGACCGTGCTCCGTCGGGCCCAGGATCGTCACGTGGTCCTGCACCAGCACACCGTTCTGAATCACGGTGATGGTGGCCGGCCGCGTCAGCTTGCCGTCGGCGTCGAAGCGTGGTCCGTGGAAGGCGATGTCGTAGGTCTGCCACTCGCCCGGCGGGCGGCAAGCGTTCACCAGGGGCGGATACTGTCCGTAGATGGCCGCAGCCTGGCCGTCCGCATAGGTGACGTTGTTGTAGGAGTCGAGCACCTGGACTTCATACAAGCCTTGCAGAAAGACGCCGCTGTTTCCGCGGTCCTGGTCCTCGCCGTGAGGGGGATTGGGCGTTGCCCACTCCACGTGCAGTTGGCAATCGCCGAAAGGTTGGCGGGTGTGCAGGTAGCCGGTGCCGGGGACCGTTTCGAAAAAGCCGTCCTTCATGTTCCACTTTGCCGGACCGTTATCAGCGGCAGCCCATTGGGAAAGGTCTTTGCCGTCGAACAGCACCGTTGCGTCCGACGGGGGGCGGCCGGGGCGATCCGGCGTGCTGCATTCACCCGGTGTGATCACCGAAGGATGCGGCCGTGTGCGATCGTGGATCTTCCACTGCCGCGCGGCCTGTTCGGACGCCGACTGACTCAAGCCGGCTGCCGCCACCAACGTGAGAACGCCGGCCGCAGCGAGCACGCCGAGGCGGGGTACTATCGCTTTACGCATCGTAGGACTCCTTTCGGAAGCGAGTGGTCATCGAGTCGTCGGTTGAGAGATTGACCCGAATCGACGTTCGATTCTAATCGAGAATCGTTTCGGAGGCCAGCGACTTTGCGAGGCAAGGCGTGGCCGACGCCGCGCAGTCGAGACAGAGAAGGGAAGAACCGGTTGCCCGCCCCAGGGAGCAACCGGTGGATCTTCGGCGATCGGGGGCCGGCACGTGGGCCGAGCCTGCCGGAGGGTCGGCGGCCGAAGGCACCAAGTTCGCCGCTTTAGAGTCGGCGTTTCGGCGGGCGTCCCGTCCGCTTGGGAACATACACGCCGAGCCCCTCTTCGATCGGGACCCCGAGGACCTGGCAGATGCGAGCCATGTGATAGCCGGTGGGCCGCGATTGGTCGTTCAAGTAGAGATAGACTGCCGCCCGGCTGACGCCGACCGCGGCCGCCAGTTGCGCAACGGACATGTCTTTGGCAGCCAGCTTGGGCAGCAGCCATTTACGGATTGGATTGCGACTTCCTCCGGTCATAGCCTGGACCCCCTTTTCGTGAGCTGAGTCTCCTTTCGTCACAAGTGGCTCAAGCTTAACGAAGCGCGAGCCAAGTGTCAAGCATTTCTTTTGGGACTAAAAAAATGGGGCTATAATCGTGTAGGCCAGAACCAGGCGTTTAACTATTTTTGATTGGAGATTGCCGATTGAAGAACTTCCTTTCTAAGTGCGGGTGCAACCGGCAATCGTAAACGGGCAGCTTAAGGTTCCCCTTCGCTTTCCTGGGTCACGATGTGCACGTCCACCGTCGCCGCATCATGCAGGAAACGGTGCACGGCCCACAGATAAAGATACTGACGCCAGCCGCGCGGCGCGGAATGGCCCATCACCACCTGGGTGATCCGCCTCTCGTGCGTGAATCGGGCCACCGCCTCGCCCACGGTGCGGCCTTCCAGTCGTTCCACCGTGGCATCCAGGTTTTCGGCAAAGCGGATATTCGCGGCCAGCGCCTTCCGCCGGTTGTCGTCCGTTCCATCTTCGCGCGTGTTGACGTGCACGGCGTAAAGCTCGGCATCGATGGCGCGGGCCAGGCGGGCGGCGCGTGCGATCAAGTATTGCGAACCGCGGTTCGAGCTGATGCACACGGCAATGCGCTCGCGGACCCCCCAGTTGCGCGTGATGTCCCTGGTTTCGAGATACGATGTCAGAGCGCGGTCGACGGAGTCGGCGACGTGCCGCAGAGCCAGTTCGCGCAGCGCATTCAGGTTTCCGGTACGGAAAAAATTCCCGAGCGCACGCTCCGCCCTTTCCACAGGATAAATGTCGCCCCGCCGCAAGCGCGTCTGCAGCGCCTCGGGGGTGAGGTCGATCATCACCACTTCTTCCGCCCGCTTCAGCACCCAGTCGGGGACCGTTTCTCGGATCGGGATGCCGGTGATCGACTGCACCAGCGGCGCCAGGCTGTCCACGTGCTGCACGTTCATGGTAGACAGCACGTCGATCTTCGCCGCCAGGATCTCCATCACGTCTTCGTAGCGCTTGCGATGTTTGCTGCCTTCGATGTTGGTGTGGGCCAGCTCGTCGACCAGCACCACTCGGGGGTGGCGCGCCAGGATCGCATCCACATCCATCTCTTCGAACTCGGTGCCTTTGTACTCAATTCGGCGCAGCGGTACGGCCTCGATGGAAGCAGCCAGCTCGACGATCGCCTGCCGCCCGTGCGTCTCGACGATGCCGATCACCACATCCTCGCCTCGCCGCCGCCGCCGCACCGCCTCGCTCAGCATGGTGTAGGTCTTGCCGACCCCTGGGGCATAGCCGAGGAAAAGCTTCAAGGTGCCTTCCTTCTTCGCAGAGGGCATCGCTTTTTCCAGCCACTCTTCCGGCGTCTTCGGCTGCATGGCCATTATGCTTCTTTGAAACCCAGCTTGGAACGACATCGCCTATAATAGCACTTGTGCGGAACACCCTCGTTGAGCAGTTCGTTCGCTACGTCTCCGCTACTGCGGTGGTGGCTGCCATCGTGTTGATCTACGTCCGGCAGGTCCATGCGAACCCCACCACGGTGGCGCTCACCTTCTTGCTGGGAGTTCTGCTGGTTTCCGCGGTTTGGGGATGGCAGGTCTCCGTCTTCATGTCCATCCTCGCTACCCTGGCGTTCAATTACTACTTTCTGCCTCCGCTTCGCACGTTCGTCGTTGCCGATCCGCAAAACTGGGTGGCGCTCTTTGCCTTTCTCGTCACCGCGATCACCGCTAGCCGGCTCTCCGACCTCGCCCGGCGACGCACCCGTGACGCCAATCGGCGCCGTCGCGAGGTGGAGCGGCTCTACGCCTTCGCCCAACAGTTGCTGGTGGCGGGGAATGTGGTGGAATTGCTGAACACGATTCCGAGGCGCGTGGTTGAAGCCTTTGAGGCGCAGGAGTCGGCTCTGTTCCTTGCCAACAAAGACGAGGTTTACCGCTCCGGGTCGAGTTCGCGTGCGCTCGATGGCCAGGAGTTGAAGGCGGTGATGGCGCGCGGCGAGGTGGTGATCGACGCCGAGCGGCAGGTGTGCATCACGCCCGTGCGGCTGGGCGTGCGGCCGGTGGGCAGCGTCGGGCTCGCCGGCACGGTGGTGGCGCGAGAGACTTTGGACGCGCTGGGGTCGATGGTGGCGATCGCCATTGAGCGGGCGAACGCGGTCGAGGCGCTGGGCAAGGCGGAGGCGGCGCGGCGCGAGGAACGCCTTCGGACAGCGCTGCTGGATTCGGTGACCCACGAGTTGCGGACCCCGCTGACCGCCATCAAGGCTTCGGTCACCAGCCTGCTTTCGCAACCGCAGCTCACCGAAGAGCAGCGGCGCGAGCTCACGGTGGTGATCGACGAAGAGAGCGACCGCCTCAATCGGCTCATTGACGAAGCGCTGGAGATGGCCAAGCTCGATGCCGGCGAGATCGAGCTCACCCTGGAGCCGTGCCACATGCGCGAGATTATGGACGCGGCCATCGAGGAGTCGAAGCACGCCCTAGCCAGCCACCAGGTTGAACTGAGGGTTCCCACCGACCTGCCAGCGGTGCGGGTCGACTTCTCCCGCATCAAGCAGGTGCTGGCGCACCTCCTGGACAACGCCGCCAAGTATTCGCCGGACGGCTCCCGGATTGTGGTCACCAGCGAGGTGGCCGGACGCATGCTGGTGACAAGCGTGGCCGATGCGGGCCCGGGCATCGACAGCTTCGAACAAGCCCTGGTGTTCGACAAATTCTATCGGGGCAGGGACCAACGCTACCGCGTGCAGGGCACCGGGATGGGTCTGGCGATTGCGAAAGCCATCGTCGAGGCGCATGGAGGGAGCATCGGCGTCACCAGCCAGCTTGGTAAAGGCTCGGTGTTCCGGTTCAGTTTGCCGCTGTCTCAGTAGTTGTCAGTTTTCAGTTCCCGGTTTTCAGTTAGCTGTCAGCCATCAGCCGTCAGCAGAAGGCTGAGAGCCGGCCCGACGTTGGATCGTTGCTGAGTGCTGATAGCTGACGACTGACAGCTAAGCTAACTCGCAACTGGGAAACTGACAACTGAGAAGGTGTGAATTAATTGCGAGGGGCTTTCAACATAGAGACACAGCGCGGCGTTTGGCCGCAACCGAAACAAGACGCCAACACAGAGGCCGCAGAGGGGTCACAGAGGCCACGGAGAAGAAGTGCGCGCGCTTCTCTGTTTCCTCTGTGAGTCCTCCGCGATCTCCGTGTTAGAGTTCTTCTTCTTCGTACCGCGGAGGATCTCGACAATCCTTGCCAAAAAAAACAAGAAATTACGACCTTGGTTTACAGAGGCACAGAGGAAAATGGGAACATCGAGAAACAACGGACATCTTCATGTGATTCTCTTTCTCTTCTCTGTGTCTCCGTGCCTCTGTGTTTAATTTCTTCACACGTTCTGAGAACTGAGAACTGACGTGACCATTCTTCTAGTTGACGACGAGCCGCAGATCCGGCGCACCTTGCGTAGCTCTCTAGCTGCCGCGGGTTACGGAGTGCGCGAAGCCCGCACCGGCGAGGAGGCGCTGGCCGGGATCCGGGAGGAAATGCCGGACCTCCTCATTGTCGACATCAATATGCCGGGCATCAGCGGGTTCGAGGTCTGCCGCGAGATTCGCGAGACCTCCGACGTGCCCATCATTATGCTCTCGGTGCGCAACAGCGAGCGCGACAAGGTTCGCGCCCTCGACGCCGGCGCCGACGATTATGTCGTCAAACCGTTCGGCATGCAGGAACTCCTGGCTCGCATCCGCGCCAACCTGCGCCGGTCGCTTCATGACGCGGACCAGGAGAGACTTTCCTTCCAGTCCGCTGATCTGGCCGTTGACTTTGTTCGCCGCAGCGTCACCGCCCGGGGCAGGGAAGTTCGCCTTACACCCAAGGAGTTTGACTTGCTTCGCTACCTGGTCTCCCACCCTGACAAGCCCATCCCGCACCGGGAACTGCTCCAGTCCGTCTGGGGTCCGGACTACGGCCAAGAGACCGAGTACCTGCGCGTCTTCGTCAACCAGCTTCGCAAGAAGATCGAGCCCAAGCCGGCCCAGCCGAAATACTTGTTGACGGAACCGTGGGTCGGATACCGGTTCCGGCCGCCGGTCTAAGATCAGGAGTCAGACCCCAGTCGAAAGTCAAAAGTCGAAAGTCGAAAGTCAAAGACCGAGCTTTTCTTGCTTTCGACCTTTGACTTTCGACTCTCGACTCTTTGAGGAGGCTCGGTAAAGGCTGCGCCATCTCGAGCGCTGCACATTCACCGCAGCAATTCGTGCGCGAAGATCAAATACACGCTCGACGTCCACGTGTAGGCGGGGTCGCGCAGGGGCGCACCCGAGATGGCCTCGAAGTTTTCCGCCATGCCGCTCTTTTGCGCCATCCGGCAGAAGCGTCGGCGCAGATCCTGCGCCAGTGCCTTCTCGCCGACCGCATCGAGGCCTTCTGCAATCACCATGGTAGACGGCGCCCAGATGGGCCCCAGCCAGTAGCCATCGCGCTGGAAGTGGGGGCTGCGCGGGCTCTCCGTCGCCAGGCCATTGTCGGTGAGGAAAGCACCCTGCCGCTTCAGGCCGGCGACCAGTTTCGCACGCACATCGGCGGGCAGCCGGTTGCCCAGCAGGATGGGCAGGTACAGCAAGAGGCTCTCGGACTCCATCGTTCGGTGATCGCCGGAGTGAACCGCCACAAAGTGGTCGCCCTTCCAGGTGAGGCGCAGCATCTTCTCCAACAGTTCATCGGCGCGGCGCTTCCATTCATTGCTTTCCTCGGTTTTGCCGAGTTCGCGTTCCACATCGGAGAGAAAATCCATCTGCATCACCAGGTAGGCGGAGAGATCAGGCGACTCAACTGGCGGTCCCACGCGGAAGACCGTCGAGTTATCCCAGCCGGAATCATTGCCGTGTTCATACTGGGGAACGCCATCGCCATCATCGTCGCGAAACTTGAAGTACCAATTCGTCCAGCGGGAAAGCAGTTCGTACAACTTCTCCACTTGCGTTGGGCTGACGGTGGTGCTGTGCTCCAGCATCCAGCGCGCTACCCAACCATGAATGGGCGGCTTGCTAAAGGCCCAGACGCGGACGCGGTCGTTGATGGAATCCGGGAGAGCTCCGTCGGCGTTCTGGTTATCGAACATGATCAGATACTGATCCCACGCCAGATCGGGATCCGTTTCTACCAGAGCCATAGCGTTAAAGCAGTGGTCCCAGCTCCAGACGTTGGTCATCCAGTTCTTGGACATCATCATGGCCGGCCGGGTGAGGTAGCCCTCCGGTTCGACCACCGCCGACCAGTTCACATAGGCGGCAAGGTTTGCTCCCGGCTGGAATTCATCGGGAACCGTGGGCATCTTCGCCAGCCACCGCTGGTACTCGCCCTTGAGGTCTGCCTGGCATTCCGCAAAGCTCTTTGGATAGGTGCGAGGGTGCCAACTACCTTCAAACTCCTCGATCACGCCCTCAAAACCGCCCGTCGGTGACTCAGGCAGAAAGGCGGCCGCGATATGAGTCGCGTTCACCTCCTTCCAGGGAGCATCCACAGCCAGCCGGCCTTCCTTTGCGGTCAACGTGTATTTGAGATCCTGCTCTGGGCTGTTCACTTCCCACTGTGATTCGCCCCGTTGGAAGGCGAAACCATAGGTCCCGCTGGGCGCCGAGAAGCGGATGCCGACACCTTGCCCGTGAATCCGAACCACCCGTGCCTCGCTGAGGCAGATCTCCGCGAAGCCGCCTTCCGCATCCAGACGAAGTAGCGTGGGAGATGCCGTCTCCCGGAATTCGATGGGCTTGCCGTCTCTCAACAACTCCACGAGAAACACCTCGCGCCGGCCGCTTGTACCATGCACCGTGCGCAGGTAGAGCCCGGCGGTCCCGCCGGCCGATCCTCGGAGCCGTGAGAAAGCGATGTACGATCCGTACCGGCTGAAGGGTACCCTGCTGATGTCGAAGCGAATGTCCGCGGAATAGGTGCCTGCAGCCCTTTGTGGCGTCTGGCATAGTGCAGCGCCAGCAGTCAGCAGAATCACGATGGCGAGTCGCGGTGTCATAGATCCTCCTGCTTCATCGCCTCATGATGGCAGAGAAAAGCAACTTGCAGCAAGCGTATTGCCTTGCGCCGGATGCCGCGGGACCAGCGCCTGTGAACGCGCATCGAGAAGCCACAGCAGACTCGGGGCCGCGATTGACAGGCGGCGTTTGCGGCAGAATTCAAGAGGCGACGCGTTCGACGTTCCTCGTGACGGCGCTACTGGCGCTCAGGTGGGTGCCGTTGGAGCTCCTTGTTGACGAAGGGATGGTTTTCTCTTACTCTAAGAGCCATGGAAGTACAACTCACCCCCGAGACGGAGAAGAAGCTCAAGGATCTGTCCACCGAGAGCGGACGCGGCACTGACGACCTCGTTGAAGACGCAATGGCGGGATACTTTGATGAGGTGCTGCAAGCGCGGGAGATGCTTAACAGCCGCTATGACGACCTGAAAAGCGGCAGCGTGAAGCCCATTTCCCGTGACGAGGTTATTGCCCACTTCCGAGAAAAGAGCGACGCGGCTCGCCGGACGCCGCCCGGTTCATGATCGCCTATGATTTTCACCCGGAAGCCCGCCTTCGCCTTGACGAGATTTGGGAATTCATTCGCGCGGAAAGTCTCGACGCTGCCGACCGCCCGACTGCGGAAAGATTGCGGAAGTTCTGCACGCTATTGATGCTCTTGCGGCTTTTCCCGGTCAGGGCCACCGACGCCCGGACCTCACCTCACGACCTTTGCGCTTCATGGTGGTACGTGAGTATCTGATTGCCTACGCGCCGGAGAAGAGCCCCTGTGGGTTGTCGCAGTCATGCACGGACGGCGCAGCCCTCGCGTGATGGCGGCAATCCTCAGAGGCAGAGAGTAACCCCCGCCGCATTTTCTTGGGCAATGACCTAATACCGCCGGGCGTCGCGGCTGGCACTCCGGTAAATCACGGTGTCGGATATAGGAATAGGCCTCCGATATCGAACAGCCCGATTCACTTGTGGTAGAATACTAACGTTGGTTAGACATGAGTCAGGTGACGTTTTCCATTCCGGATGAGATCCTGCTGGCCTTGAAAGCTACGCCAGATGTCCTTGCGTCCAGGATTCGTTTTGCCGCGGCCATCAAGCTATACGAGATAGGCCAGCTTTCATCGGGCGCCGCCGCCCAGCTCGCCGGCGTGCCAAAGCCATACTTCCTTAGCCACCTGGCAGAGTATGGTGTGAGCACGTTCAACCTCAGCGAAGAGGAGTTGGTTCACGACCTCAAGAGCGCATGAGGCGATTTCGGATACTTCGCCGATCCAATACCTACGCCGGTACCTACACCAGATCGGCTTTCTGCATTTACTGACCGAGTTTTACACCCGAATCCTGGTTCCGCCTGCGGTAGCTCCCCAGCCCCGGCAGGGGCGGCGTAGTCTAGCCCACGGCGACAGCCGTGGGTGACGGACGAACACCTTAGACACCTTCCCCAGCCCCGGCAGGGGCGACATAGGAACCACGCGACTTGGTGCCGGAGGCCGCATGGGAGGATGCTGGCATGGGGATGGAGGGTTATGTCGCCCCTGCGGGGCTCCGGGGGTCACGGCACACCGGATCCCACGGCTGTCGCCGTGGGCTAGATTACGCCGCCCCTGCCGGGGCTAAGGACACCTGGCGTTGGGTGTCCCGTGAAGGTAATGGTCGTGATTCTTCGCCCAGTCAGGAGGCCCGCCATGCACGATTCCGATGACGTCTTTGAGGCGTTCGACCAGCGTTCTCGGAGCCACGGGCTCCACGCGGACCTCCGTCCCCTCCGGCAGATTGGCTTCCGGCGGCAAAACCACCGTTCCGTTCGAGACTTTCCCCCAGTAACGCATGGCCAGCTCCCGCCTGTCGGACTCCAACTGCCCATCATCCCCGAAAAAACCTCACCCTCCGCTTCTGCCAGGATAACAGGCGGGGAGGGAGGACCGGCGCCAAACTTGCCCTGACCGATGCAATGGGGCAGGCCCGCGTTACGCTCAGTTGGCCCAGTTCTGCCAGACCAACTCCTCCACCCGCCGGAACTCCGCGACATTCGCGGCTACCAAAATCAAGTTGCGGCGCATCGCCTGGCTGGCAATCGGCAGATCATAGGCGACGATCGAGGACGGGTTGCAATTATTCCACCTGTGGTGGTATATTTATCGTGAGGACATCATGGCTGAACTCTTTTCTGTCAATGAGGCCGCGGCGATCGCGGAGGTTTCACCCGAAACGATTCGGACGGCATTGGAAAAGCGATCCGTGACAGCATCGCACAAGCGGAAGACCGCCAAGACAGTACGTCATCAGTTCTCGGTTGGCGATGTGCTGTTCATAAAATTACTGGCTGAATTCCCCTTCCCGCTGAGCAAACACGACAAGCAATCCCTGGCTCAAGTCCTTGCGCGTGGAAACAAGAGGGCGTCGCACTGGTCGATGGAAGGCGCTGACCTCGTTTATCGCTCCGGGGAAATGCAAGTGTTCGTCGAGTGCAAGCCACTCCGGCAGACGGTGGCGCGGAATTTGGCAGCCTTCCGTTGGGGCAGGAGGCGTGTGGTCTCTTCCCCCGACATATTGGGAGGAGAGCCGGTTTTCCAGGGAACTCGCATTCCGCTCCAGCATGTCGCCTTACTGTTTCGGAAGGGAGTTTCCGAACAAGAAATCATGGATGACTCCCCCAGCTTGAGCGCCCGGGACCTCGCCTACGCTCGACTGTTTTCTCGCTTGGGTGAAAAGCCGGGACGGCCGCGAAAGCCGCTTATCTTTCAGAGGAAACAGGCCGCCGCCTAGCGATGCGCTTGCTGCTGGATGAGAACATCTCGCCAGCCTTGGTCGGGCGATTGGCCGGACTCGGCGATTGGGTCAACGGGCATTGTCGTAAAGGTTGACGCGGCGAAGGGTAATCAGAGCGTGCCTCGCTTCTAGGGGGATGCTGCGGTTGCGGGGTTCTCGACGGCCAGCCCGGTCTGTTGCGCCACGGCGAGCATTTCTTCATCCGAGGAAATTAAGACCAGGGAGTTTCCGGTCCCCACCAAAGCGTCGTTCAAGCCGAAAGCCGTGGCTGAATGAACTGCATCAGCCAAGGGATCTCCACTCTGGAACAGACTCATGATCCAGTCGCTGCCCGGCTCCAGGAAATAGCGCTTCAGCCAGGCGCTGGAGTCCAAATAGAAGAGGGTCACCGACGCTCCTGAACCAACCTTTGGGAAGGCATCTCACTTTCAACCTTGAGGGGCTCGACAGGTTTAAATCGCCGTGGCCAATGGGCAGGCAGCTTAACTCCAGGCAAGCTCTTAAGCCGTTCCCGAAGGGAGTCATATGGCGCCGGGTCATTCGTCCGCGGCAGGTGCCCGGCCAGGGCCTGCTCAAGGATTTCGGCCGCGGAGCTTCCGGGGCTCTGCGCCAGAGCGTCACGCAACAACTGTTCGGCCTGCGCTGTGAGGGTAACCTGCATGAATCAAGTATAACGCAGACCGGGATGGAGCGCACCGGAAATCCATCGAATAGGTAGGCAACGGTCTCGGCCAGACTGACAGGGAACAGGGAACAGGGAACAGGGAACAGGGAACAGGAATAACCCTCACTGTCGCATTACTTCGGAAGCTCTTCAAACTGGCTGATGCGGACCTCGCGGCCGGGGAAAACCGTTCAAATTTCCAGCTTCCCACCCAGCGCTTCGACGTAACGTAAGCCGTCAGCTCTCAGCGATCAGCTCTCAGCGCCCGCGATGGGCACGAACCTCTCATACCATCGCGGAACGCTCCGATTACAGTGAACCCACCCATCCCTGAAGGTTTTCGGTTAAGATTGCTTATGCGCATCCACACTGCTTTTCGCATTCTCGCCCTTGCCGTGCTCCTGGCCTACTACCCAAGCCATGGAAAGTGTGAAGCCAAACTGCCCGGGATTCTCAGCAGTCATATGGTGTTGCAGCGCGATAGGCCAATTCACATCTGGGGTTGGTCGACTCCCGGCGATAAGGTCTCGGTCGAGTTCCATGGGACCAGCCGCGATACCACCGGAGACAGTTTGGGGGAATGGAGCGTTTTCTTGCCACCCGAGGCTGCCGGCGGCCCGTACCAACTCACCGTGATCAGTGGCAACAAGATCGTTTTGGATGACGTTTTGATCGGCGACGTTTGGTTCGCTTCGGGACAGTCAAACATGGAAATGCCTTTGAAAGGCTTTCCCGGCGCCCCACTGAAAGACTCCGGGGCGGAGATCGCCCACGCCGGCCAGCCGCAGATCAGGCTGCTGCACATCCCGCATAAGGCCGCAGACTTCCCCCTCCGGAGCAGCGACGCGTCATGGACGGTCTGCTCCCCTGAGACGGCGTCCGACTTTTCGGCGGTGGCCTACTTCTTCGGGCGGGAACTCGCCGCCCGAGAGCATGTTCCCATCGGGCTTATCGACGCTACGTGGGGCGGCACCGTTGCCGAAGCATGGATGAGTCTGCGGGCCATTTCCGCCGATGCGGCTCTCATGCCTGTCTTTGCCACCCGTGCCGACATGATGGAGACGCAAAGCGAAACCGAGGCGATCCTGGCGAGAGAAAGGCAAGAAGACCTGGCCGCTCGGCAGGCGGGCCAGGTGCCTCCGCAACACCCTTGGCACCCGGACCCCGCATCCTGGGCTCCCGCCGCGTTGTTCAACGGAATGGTGGCCCCCGAAGTGACCTACACCATCAAAGGCGTCATATGGTATCAGGGTGAGTCCAACAGCCGGCGGGCCTTTGCCCCCATGTATGCCAAAGTCTTTCCGGCCCTCATCGCCGACTGGCGCGCGCAGTGGCATGAGGGGAATTTCCCATTTCTCTTCGTGCAAATCTCTAACTTCAAATCCGGCCCGACCGAAGAATGGGCCATCATCCGCGAAGCACAACGCCGCAGCCTATCGGTGGCTAATACGGCTATGGTCGTGACCGTTGATATCGGCGACCCGGACAACGTTCATCCCGCCGACAAACAGACAGTCGGGGTGCGGCTGGCCTTGGCTGCGCGGGCCTTGGCCTATGGCGAAAACGTGGAGTTCTCGGGCCCGCAGTTCCGGCAGGCAACTGCCGAGGGTGAAAGTATGCGGGTGTGGTTCGATCACTCGGCTAGTGGTCTGGTAGCCAGGGGAGGCGTTCTCCAGGGGTTTGAGATTGCCGGAGACGACGGTCGCTTTGTGGACGCCGGCGCGCGCATCGACGGCAAGACCGTCGTAATCAGCAGCGCACGGGTTTCGGAGCCGAAGTACGTCCGGTACGGGTGGGCAAACGCGCCGGTAGTCAGTCTCTATAACGGCGACGGATTGCCGGCCTCGCCCTTCACGTCAGAAGACGTCATCCCCGCTCCATAAGACGAGGGCCGGGGATTTCCCACCACCAAGTCGGGTAGTCCTGCCTGACGCAGCGGTGTTTGGCGCGGCTAACACTCCGCGTGTCTCTATACAGAACGACATGCTTGGGAGGTTTTCGGCATCCACTTATGACGCTGCGTATAGTGTGCTGTAACACGTGACAACGGCCAGCGGCTCTGCCCCCTGCTGTGCGGAAAGGCTGAGAAGGTGTGAAAAAATGCCCTTAGCCCCGAAGGGGCGTAAGAGAGTAGCCCAGGGCGCCAGCCCTGGGGAAAGCCGGCAAATTATTGTTTTTGTGTTCTTTGGGGCATCTTGTCCCAGGGCTGGCGCCCTGGTCCACTAGCAATCAGCTTCTTCTCGCGTCGCGAAGATTTATCTTCGGGGCGTTTTAGGAACAAGAGTTTAACACAGAGTTCGCAGAGGACTCACGGAGGTCACAGAGAAGACCAAGGGCAGGGCGCTTCCTTCCGGGCTTTCTTCTCTGTTCCCTCTGTGAGGCCTCAGTGACCTCTGTGTTGAGGTCTTGTTTTGGTTGCGGCCACAGGCCGCGCTGTGCTACTCTCTTATGCCCCTTCGGGGCTGAGGATTTTTTCACACCTTCTGAGCCTTTCCGCACAGCAGGGCGGAGGAGCCGCTCAATCATTGTCAAGACCTGAGCGTTGCAGCACACTGCGGCGATCACCGCTCTAACGCCTTCCTGGAACGGCAATGCTCTCGGCCAACGCCGAGTCCCCACCGTTTCTCCTGTTCGGCTGTATCGGATTTCCCGGGGGCAAGGCCGCTGTGGCATAGCTATCAGAGTCTGAAAATAATCTTCTTGACATCCAACGTGTGGTTATAGTAGAATTCTTGAAGCTCGCTTGGGACCGATCGTAGCCGTAGGCTCGAAGGGAAAATGGTCCGGCTGCAAGGTACCGGGCACGACGCGAGTGACGGGTTCGAGGAGATTTGTTGTATGCCGTTAGTGGAACGTGAATCGACGCCCGCTCTTTCGGATTGACGATTGCCGATTGCCGATTGCCGATTGAAAGCCACTCTTGGAATCGCTGATCGCAATTAGCAGGCCAATCAGGACAGTACCGGAAAGTAAGGCGGAGCGCCGGGGAGAAGTGACGGGTAAAAAAACTTGGTCGCATGCGGCGAAAGAAATCGGATGAGAGGAGTAGACGCTGGTTCGGAAAAGGAGCGAAACGAAGCCAAACGAAGCCAAAGTTGTTAAGACGCTTCGTTCCAATCAGATAGACTATAAATGAGAAGAACGAAGCCAACGCATTTATCCATCATGTTAACAATAATTTACAGCGATTTTGACCCGTGTTTTGACAGAATTAGGTTGGAATGGACCTTTTCTCGATTGCCGATTGCGCTTAAATCGTTTATTTTCAGTATGGCGATCGACACATCGCCCAGCACCGGCCCGCTGCCGGTTAAGTCTCTCGGCCGCCATACGAACCATCATCTGTCCTGGCGTTCGCACCATTGCCTGTCCGGGCGAACAGCGCATGGGGTGGCGACTCCTGCGGCCGGGAACGCTGGGAAGCGAACGCAGGAAACGTCCTTCGAGAAGCTCTCGCCGCAGCATAAAACGCTGCTTGCCGGGGCGGTTGCGGGGAAAAATGAAAAAATGGGTCAATCAAACCTGGCAAGTGCTGTCTAATCAATGACATGACCCCTAAAACAAACCTGGAACAAACCTGATAAGTCCTTTAGAATTGAAGCGTTCGGAAAAACAAACCTGGAACAAACCTGGTAAGTCGTTGGTGCGGGAAGTCCCCTCCAAAAACAAACCCGGGAACAAACCTGAGAAGTGCGAGTGACGAATGAGAAGGTGTGAAAAAATGCTCTTAGCCCCGAAGGGGCGAAAGAGAGTAGCCCAGGGCGCCAGCCCTGGGAGAAGGCCGGCAAAATTATAGTTTTTGTGGTTCTTGGGGGTATCTGATCCCAGGGCTGGCGCCCTGGGCTACTCTCTTTCGCCCCTTCGGGGCTAAGGCATTTTTTCACACCTTCTGAGGAATCGGGTGAAGAATTTCTTTCTTGCCACTCGGCCACTCGCCACCCATCACTATACATGACCACATAACAGTAATGTGACGGTGGGCTGTTTACATACTCTGAGGCTCCACGTATGATAAGTTGCTCAATCGCGCGCGGGTCGTTTGTCTCGATAGGGTCATGATGCGCTTTCGCGTAAGCCAAGCCGTCGCCATACTCGCGTTGGCCGGTGTCCTGGGGTGGTGGTTTACCAGGAACGCCTGGCCCGCGGCGTGGCAGTTGCGCGGCGCCCAGGGTGGCCAGAGTGGGACGGAGGAGCAGTCTCTCGTTTTCACACCGGCGCATGACTCTGACTGGGATGCGGTCAGGGATTTCTTCGGCGTCCGGCCCGCGCCCGTGCAGCCGATTGCTTACACACACACAGTGCACCTTGCAAACGGCATGGAATGCGTTCAATGCCACGTAGGCGTGGATACGGGTCCGGACGCGGAGTTGCCGAGCGTGAAGCTCTGCATGATGTGCCACCAGGTGATTGCCACCGACAAGCCGGAAATCCAGAAGCTCGCCGCGTATGACCAGCGCGGGGAAGACATTCCGTGGCAGCGTGTATACGATTATCCGCACGAGGCGCACGTGAAGTTCAACCACGCACCCCACATTCGCGCCGGGGTCGAGTGCAGGGTCTGCCACGGCGACATGACCCAACAGACCGTGGCCGTGCGGTCGGTTAATCTCAACATGGGTTATTGCGTCGACTGCCATAAGGCCAAGAGGGCGTCGATTGAGTGCAACACGTGCCATTTCTGATTTTGGATTTTCGATTTTGGATTTTGGATTGAAGACTGCCCATTCTGGATAGAGGACGATGAATTCGGGGAAGCGCTCATGACTTTCGTCAACGGACAACGCGGTACGGAGAAAGGACGTTTTCGTCTTTAATCCAAAATCGAAAATCCAAAATCCAAAATGGAAAGACGTGACTTCCTGAAAATCTCGGCGGCCACCGGCGCCACGGCCGCGCTCTCGAGTTGCAGCCATCCGGAGCATCAGCTCATTCGCTTCATCCCGGAGGAGGAGCTGCAACCAGGGGTGGCGGTGTTCAAACCGAGCGTCTGCACGATGTGTCCGGCGGGCTGCGGACTCACGGTGCGGGTGATGGAGGGCGACGCGGAGGTGGTGCGCCACGGCAAGCTCGGCTTGATCAAAATGGGCCTGGCGAAAAAGCTCGAGGGCAATGCCGATCATCCCGTCAATCGCGGCAAGCTGTGTGCGCGCGGACAAGCCGGCCTCCAGGTCACTTACCACCCGGATCGCCTGCGCACTCCTCTCAGGCGCACCGGCCCCCGCGGAGCGGGCGAATTCGAACCGATCACGTGGGACGAAGCCCTCGGGGCGCTTGTGTTACAGCTCGATGCGCTCCGCTCGGCGAACATGGCCACTTCGCTCGCCTTCTTGACGCGCTCGCTTCACGGCCAGCGCAGCGAGCTGATTGACCGATTCATGACCGGATACGGATCTGAAATTACGGTCACTTTCGACCCCTTCGACGACGCGGTGCTCCGCCGCGCCAACCTGCTCAGCTTCGGCCAAGGCGCGCTGCCGACCTTTGACCTTGCCCGTGCGGACTACATCCTTTCGTTCGGCGCCGATTTCCTCGGCACCTGGAACTCGCCCGTGGCGCAGGCGATCGGCTACGGTGAGATGCGGCAGGGAAGGCCCGGCGCGCGTGGCCGGGTGGTCCAAGTGGAGCCGCGCCTTTCCCAGACCGGCGCCAACGCGGACCAGTGGATTCCCATTCGGCCCGGTACGGAGGGGATCCTGGCGCTCGGTGTGGCTCATCTCCTGTTGGCGTCGGGAGGGAAGCATCTTTCGATAGCCTCGCCCGCGCAGAACCTGATTACCGGATGGTCGGAGGGGCTGCCTGATTACACGCCTGAGAAAGTGGAGAAACGGACCGGCGTGCCCGCGAAGACAATCGCGCGAACCGCGAACGAATTCGCTCAGAGTGGGGCAGCCGTAGCGGTGATCGGGGGCGCCCCACTGGCCCACACCAACGGTCTCTTCAGCGCGCTGGCGGTGAACGCCCTGAATTCCCTGGTTGCTGCGCACGGCAGCGTCGACTCCCCGGGGATCATCTCGTTTGCACCGCGGTCGCCGTTCAACCCAGTCTCCGCTTCGCTGCCCGGCGTGAACAAGTCCGCCGGCTATTTCCAGGTGGCAGCGCTGGCGGCACAGATTCGGACCGAGCAGCCTCACCCCGTCAAGGCGCTTCTGCTCTACGAAGCTAACCCGGTATTCGCGATGCCTCCGGGCTTCGGCGTACGCGAAGCCTTGGAGAGGATTCCGTTCATCGCCAGCTTCGGCAGCTTTATCGACGAAACCAGCGTTCTTGCCGACCTCATCCTGCCGGACCACTCGCCCCTGGAGTCGTGGCTGGACGTGGTCCCCGAATCCGGTTTCCACGGAACGGTGGCAAGTTTGGCGCCGCCCGCTCTCCGACCTCTCCACTATACACGCGCCATTCCGGATGCCCTGATCGAAGTGGCGCATCGACTCGGAGGTAAGCTCAGTGACGCGCTTCCCTGGGGGAGCTTCGAGGAAATGTTACGCGCGGCCTTTATTCAACTGACTGGCGCTGCCGCTGCCGATGATTCCTGGAAGAAGGCTCTGCAGCAGGGCGGTTGGTGGAGTACGGACTTGAAGCAGCCTACCACTACTCCAGCCGGTACTAAAGCCGGTACTCCAGCCGGCGGCTCCCCGCACGCTCCGTTCACGTCCTCCGAACCCGAGTTTGACGGAAACGAAGGAGAGTTCCCGTTTCATTTTCTCCCCTACCCCTCGCAAGCCTTCTTTGACGGCTCTACTGCGCACCTGCCCTGGATGCAGGAATTGCCGGACGTTCTTTCCAGCGCGATGTGGAGCGTGTGGGTGGAGATCAATCCCCAGACGGCGGCACAGTTCAGCATTCAGCAAGGTGATTTGGTAGAGGTGGCATCGCGGCACGGCAGGCTGCGGGCGCCGGCGCTTCTGTATCCGGCCATCGCGCCGGACGTGGTGGCGATGCCAGTGGGCCAGGGTCACGAACATTTCACACGCTACGCGAGCGGCCGCGGCGCAAACGCAGTCTCGATTCTGGCGCCAACGATGGAGGAATCGGTCGGGGCGCTCGCTTGGGCCGCCACGCGAGTTACCGTTCGGCGTGTGGGAGACGGCAAAAAACAACTTACGCTGTTCGGGGGCGGAATGCGCGAGGAGTCGCGCGAGAAGCGCTGAAGATCAGGAGACAGAAGACAGGAGACAGGAGTCAGAATGAAGAATTGACGATTGACGATTGCCGATTGCAGATTGACGATTGAAAGAGAAGAAATGAATCCACAGATTACGCAGATTTAACAGGCTCAAGATAGAAGAAGGCAAGAGATGCGAACTGTGCTGTTCTTATCCTCTATCTGTGTAATCTGCTAAATCTGTGGATTGCCTTCTTGTCTTCCAATCGTCAATCGACAATCGTCAATCGTCAATTCTGCCTCCTGACTTCTGACTCCTGACCCCTTTCTTGGATTCGCATGTCACATAACTGGGGCATGACCGTTGATCTCGATCGTTGCACGGGCTGCGAGGCTTGCGTTGTGGCCTGCCGGGCGGAGAACAATGTGCCCACGGCGGGACCCGACCAGGCGGCACGCGGCCGCGCCATTCACTGGATCCGCGTCGAGCGCTACTTTGAGGGCGACTTCCCGGACGTGCGCGTGAAGTTCCGGCCCGTGCTGTGCCAGCAGTGCGACGACGCGCCGTGCGAGCCGGTGTGTCCGACGTACGCCAGCTATCACACCAGCGAGGGCCTGAACGCGCAGGTCTACAACCGTTGTATCGGCACGCGCTACTGCGCCAACGCCTGCCCCTACACCGTGCGGTTCTTCAATTTCTTCAACCCGGTGTGGGAGAAACCGCTTCACCTTCAGCTCAATCCCGATGTCTCGGTGCGCGAGGGGGGCGTGGTGGAGAAATGCACCTTTTGCGTGCAGCGAATCAAGGCGGCAGAGATTGGCGCCAAGGCGGAAAAGCGCGATCTCAAGGACGGTGAGATCAGTCCGGCGTGCGTGCAGTCGTGCCCCACCAGTGCTCTGGTTTTTGGAGACCTCAACGATCGGGAGAGCAGAGTATCGCACCTCTCCCGTTCGACGCGTGGGACGAAGTTACTGGGCGAGCTTGGCACGCAGCCCAAGATTACTTACCTGGAGCGGGAGAACAGGGAATAGGGTAGGGAACAGGGAATAGGGAAGGGAACAGGGAACAGGGGAAGAATTGCCGATTGCAGGTTGCCGATTGACGATTGGAAGACAAGAAGGCAATCCACAGATTTCGCAGATTATACAGATCGAGGATAAGAACAGCACAACCCGCTTCTTTTGCCTCCTTTTGTCTTGTGTCTGTGAAATCTGCGTAATCTGTGGATTCATTTCTTCTCTTCTAATCGGCAATCGGCAATCGGCAATCCGCAATCGACAATTCTTGATCGCTAGGCCCCTAGCCCCTAGAGAGTCCACATGGTGACCAAGACCAACGCCGAGATTAACGACGATCTCCTTCGCCCGGTGTTCCACACTTCGTGGCGCTTCTGGGTGGCCGCCGTCGTGTTGAGCCTGGGCGTGGTGGCCGCTTACGCGACGTTCTTTTACCAGATCAGCGCCGGGTTCGGTATCACCGGCATCAACCGGCCCGTGTTCTGGGGGTTCTATGTCACCAACTTCGTCTTCTGGATCGGCATCAGCCACGCCGGCACGCTGATCTCCGCCATTTTGCGCCTTGCCAACGCCACGTGGCGGCGGCCGGTGACGCGCTGCGCCGAAGTGATCACGGTGTTCGCACTGTCGATTGGGGCTCTGTTCCCGATCATCCACCTCGGGAGACCGTGGCTTTTCTTCTGGCTTTTACCTTATCCGAACGGGCGCCTGCTCTGGCCGAACTTTCGCTCGCCCCTGCTTTGGGATTGTTTCGCCATCCTTACCTATCTCACGGGCAGCCTCGCTTTTCTCCTGTTGCCGGTTATTCCGGACTGGGCACTGATCCGGGACAAGAGCAGCGGGTGGCGCAAGAGGCTTTACACCGCGCTGGCGTTCGGCTGGAGCGGCACCGGGCGGCAATGGCATCGGCTGGAGGCCGCGATGCACATCATGGCGATCGTCATCATTCCTGTCGCGGTGTCGGTCCACACCATCGTCTCCTGGGACTTTGCTATGGCTCCGGTTCCCATGTGGCACTCCACCATCTTTGGTCCGTATTTCGTGGCCGGCGCCATCTTCAGCGGCATCGCCGCACTGATCATCGCCATGTCGGGCCTGCGCAAGTTCCTCCACCTCGAGGAGTACCTGCAACCGGTCCATTTCGACAACCTGGGCAAGCTCCTGCTGATGATGAGCCTGCTCTGGCTCTACTTCGTCTTTGCCGAGCGCCTGACCGTCTGGTATGGCAACGAGCCCGCGGAGATGGCCGTCTTTCTCTCTACGCAACGCGGTCCCTTCGCGCCGCTCTTCTGGGCCATGGTTTTCTGCAATTTCCTCATTCCCTTTCCCCTGCTGGCGATTAAGAAACTGCGCACGATTGCCGGTACCACCCTCGCCGCCTGCACCATCGTGGTGGGAATGTGGCTCGAGCGTTTTCTGATCATCGTCCCTTCGCTGTCGCACAAGTATCTACCCTACGCGTGGGGCAGTTACCGGCCGACGTGGGCTGAGTTGACGATCACCGGAGGGACGTTCACCGGCATGGTTCTGCTGTACCTGTTGTTCGCGAAGTTTGTGCCGATCATCTCCATCTGGGAGTTGAAGCTCGGATCACGCCATCGGGCGCCGGAGGGCCTGCTGGAGATCGTGCCGGTCGAGGAACCTCTCTCAGACGAGCTGCCCGACCTTGACTCCGATGCGGCGCTGGAGGATTTGTGATTTTTTGGAAAGCGCCCTCAGCTCTCAGCAAGACGATCCAACTTTCTTGATGAGAGCTGAGGGCTGAGAGCTGATTGCGGTATGTCAAACTTGAAAGCGATCTACGGCATCTACCCCGATCCTGAGGCCGCCGAAAGGGCCCATATGGCTCTGCAGGTGACCTTCAAGTACTTCGGCGGCGAAGCGCTCGGGATCGAGGTGGTCTCGTCGGAACCCTTCGACGAGTACGAATTCGGACGCCTGGGGCAGCGGACTTCAATGCCCTGGATCGCCGCGCTGGGCGGCCTGGTGGGGGGCGTCGGCGGCTATTTCTTGACCGCGTTCACCCAGAGGGCCTACCCGCTGCCGACCGGTGGCATGCCGCTCTCGCCCCACTGGACCAACGGCATCATCACCTACGAGTTGACCATGCTGGGCGCAATTCTCGCCACTCTCGGGACCCTCGCCGTCGCCACGCATGTTCCCGGGCGGCGCTCGCCTCTCGCCGACCCTGCCGTCGCGGAGGGCAAGATCGTGGTGGGCGTGCGGAACCCGCCGGAGAGCGTGCGGGTGGAAATCGAGCGGGCCTTGCGCTCAGCAGGAGCCGAGTCCGTGGTGTGCCGATCAGATGAAGACCCTTCATGACGCAAGAAAAACGGCCGAACTGGGTTTTGAGACGGGCATCGGCTTCATACCGTTCGCCGGCTTTGGGTATGGGGCGGTGAAGACGTTGGTGATGGATGATGTCTCTCCGGTGCGCGCTGCGGCGGCTAGGGTGCTCGCCGACGATCCCGATCCCGAGGCCGGCAAGGCGCTGGCGGAAGCGGCGCCGGACAAGAGCTGGATTGTGTGCGCCGCGGCTCTCGATGCTATCGCGCGACGAGGCGATCCCAAGCTCTTTGACGATATTGAATTCGCCCTCGATGACCCCAACGATACGGTACGCTACACGGCTGCCGCCGCCGTTATCAGGTTGACGACGGGACAGAGGCCCGCCGGGGGCGCGAAGAAACGAAGCAAATGATGAATGATGAATCAGAAACCGAGGAAGCTTAGGGTTATGAAGTTTGTTACAGGTAATCCTGAGCCACGAATACCAAACAGAGTTTCTTTGTCTTCGGTTCATCATTCATCATTCATCGTTCATCATTCATCATTCCGCTCCCCCTTGATTTTCATGCGCGTTTAGCCAAACGGTAACGTGGGCTTAACCTTCAGCATCCAAACTTTGGATGTACCATAGACTAAAGCCATGACGGCTCGATGCCGATCTACGTGGCAGGGAGTGACCCTGATGCACGAAGACCGATTGCCCGAGAAGGATTCCAGGAACAGCTTGTTAGAGTGGGCGCGACGCCACCCCTCCGCCACGGCGCTGGGCGTCGTCGTCTTCGCTGCTTTGTGTCTCCTGCCGTTTTCGTCCAGGGGCCCGTTCGCCGACCAACCCGCCGCGGAGCAGTCCTCGGACGACGCGCCGCTCTTCATTTAAGATTCGCGGCAGCACCACCGAACGAAACCTCCATAAACCCTGTCGCAGTCCGAAGCCGACTTCTTTGGATTTCAGGCATTCTTCAGCGGCTGGCCAATCCCGTCACTCAAACTGCTTTTGAAAGTCTGCCAGTTGGCGCTTCAAATCGGCGACTTCCTGCTGAAGGTTGACCACCTCATTCTCCAGCCGGGTAAGCCTTTCGTCGTCACGGGGGGCGCTTGGGGCTGAACTCGACTCGGGCGGAGGCTCCCAGCCTTCCACGTCGCCACACAACAGGTGGGCGTATCGCGACTCCTTGGTGCCTGGTAGCCGGGGAAGCTTTTTCACCAGCGGTGGGTCGCGCTCGATCAGGCGGTTCAGGGCCAATTCCACGCTGTCCAAGTCCTCGAAGCGATACAGGCGTTCCCCGCGCGTGCGGAGCTCGCCGGGCGTCTGCGGTCCGCGCAGCAGCAACACGCAAAGGATGGCGGTCTCGCGGCGGTCAAAGTTGAAAACCTCTTGGAGGCGGTGCCCGTATTTGGTCACGCGGCTGTCCAGCAGACTCATGGCGCGCGCCAGTCCTTTTTCGTCGAGTGAGTCCAATGCCTCGTGCACCGCGACCTCATCGAGATCCATCACCGGTTCGCGATTCGATTTCTGGTTGCACGCGTTAACAAGCGCGTTCAACGACAGTGGATAGTAATCCGGAGTGGTGGCCTCCTTTTCCATCAGCGAGCCCAGCACTCGGGCTTCAACTTGGTTCAATTGGATGATCACGGTGTCCGCTCTCATCCGTATTCTACCACGGGCGGTGGACCGGAGGCGGCAGGCAGTAGGCAGTTGGTCGCGAGAAGTCGCGGAGCGGCGGAGGATTCTAGCCCCGATTCCCACGACGGGTTTGGAAGGGCGGGGCTTAGCCCCACCTACAAAAGTCGGTCGCGAAAGGCCCCACTTGGCGACTCGGAGTCAAGTCTCTCTTAGGTATTTACGGGCTCAGCTACTGGCTCGTGTTTCGGGTGCGTGGATGAGAATCAGGACGCAGGCGGTGGCCAGCAGCGGAACCGTACCGGCAGCGATAAACGCGGGG
The DNA here is from genome assembly GCA_035315065.1 of Terriglobia bacterium. Taxonomy (GTDB): domain Bacteria; phylum Acidobacteriota; class Terriglobia; order UBA7540; family UBA7540; genus DATFYM01. The sequence goes on along the minus strand of DATFYM010000230.1, from coordinate 12,695 downwards.
ACATAGGAAAACCTGGCCACCAGCAAGCCCACGCCCAGTGTTGAAAGCGCGCTGATCCCGGCGGCGCCGAGCCCGCTCAATCCGGTGACCGAAGCCACCACCTCCTGCGGGAACAAATCCGACGGAAAAGTGAGCCCCATGGTCGACCAGCTCGCGTAGCCCCACGTGGCCAGGCTGATGAGGGCCAACGCCGAGTACGGACTGTGAGCGAGCGCGGCGGGAATGCCGGCGAGAATCGGCAGCGAACTCACCACACACACAGCTTTGCGCGCGCGGACCACCGGCACGCCCCGCCGGATGAGATACCCGGAGACCAGCCCGCCGGTGAAGTTACCGAGATCGGACGCCAGATACGGGATGCCGGCGAAAATCCCGATGTGCTTCAGGTCGAAGCCGCGCGCGTCGTGCAGGTACTTCGGGATCCAGAAAACGTAAAACCACCAGATCGGATCGGTAAGCGAGCGGCCAAGAACGATACCCCACAGGTTGGATTGCCGCAGCAGTCCGAACCATCGATTGGGCCAGCGCCCGACGCTCTTCTCTGCCGTATCGGCCGTATCGGAGGGAGCGTCGCGGCCCGACTCGATCAATTGGCGCTCTTCCGCGCCCACCCTCGGGTGACGGGCAAGAGGATAATAAAGCTTGAGCCAAACAGCCACCCAGAGCAGTCCGAGCATGCCGGAGGTGAAGAAGGCGAAGCGCCAGCCGAAATTAGACGCGATAAAGGCGACAAGCGGTGGCGCAATGAATCCGCCGATGCTCGAACCGCTGTCGAAGATGGCCACCGCCAGTCCCCGCTCCCGGGCCGGAAACCATTCGGCGACAGTCTTGCTCGCGCCAGGCCAGTTGCAGCCCTCGCCGATGCCGAGCAGAAACCGAAAAATGCTGAAGGAAAAAACCGACCTCGCGAGCGACGGCAGCATGCTCGCCACCGACCACCAGATCATGGCCAGGGTCAGGCCCAACCGCGTGCCGATGAGGTCGATGAGCACCCCGCCCACCAGCCACATCACGGCATAGGCGATCTGGAACCAGAAGACGATATGCGAGTAGTCCACGTCACTCAGCCGGATCGTCCGGCCGTGCTGGGTGATGGCAATGAAAGGCGCCAGAACCGACAGCGTCTGGCGGTCGATGTAGTTGATGACCGTGGAGCCGAAGAGCGTCCACACGATCCACCAGCGAAGGTGCTTCAGAGGCTTCATGAGAAGTTAGGGGTCAGAAGAGGGAAGTCAGAAGTCAGAAGTCAGAATGAAGACTCTACCAACCCCGTTTTTCATCGTTCTCCCTTCACCCGCAGCCTAAGCAAATCGAAAGTACCATGGAGCCGCACTTTCCTTTGCCTTTTTTCTTCGCGCCGTATGACATACAATGTTGTCGTGCTTATCACGAGTTCTGGAGAAACGACATGAAAAGACGTGGATTCTTAGCTTCCTCGCTGGCCGCCTCGGCACTGGCGGGAACGACGCCCTCGGTTGATGCGAGGGGTCCCGATGCCGCGCCGGCAGCGGCCGGCCGCGAGTATTACGAGTTGCGAAGATACCTGCTGCGCCGGGGTCCGCAGCAAAAACTGATCGACGATTTCTATCGCGACGCCGCCATCCCGGCGATGAACCGCCTCGGGATCAATCCGGTGGGCGCTTTCAGTGTCACCATTGGACCGGGCAGCCCTTCGCTTTATGTGCTGATACCACACGCGTCGGCGGAGTCCGCGGCTACACTCCCCGATCGGATGGCGGCCGACCCGGAGTATTTGAGAGCCGGTGCCGTCTTCATCAATCCACCCCCGACCGACCCTGCCTACGTACGCATGGAAAGCTCTTTGCTCGTGGCCTTCGAGGGCATGCCAAAGCTGGAAGTGCCACCCGCTAAGGCCGAGAACAAGCCGCGCATCTTTGAGCTTCGCACCTACGAGAGTCACAGCAAGAAGGCCAATCGCACCAAGATCGGAATGTTCAACGGCGCCGAGATCGCGATCTTCAGGCGAACGGGTCTGCATGCCGTGTTCTTTGGCGAGACGCTGATCGGCGCCGGCATGCCGAGCCTGACCTACATGGTCACCTTCGCGGACATGGAGGAGCGCACCCGGAACTGGGCCGCCTTCGCCGCCGACCCCGAATGGAAGGCGCTGAGCACAAGAGTGGGCAACACCGATGGGGAGATCGTTTCCAGCATTACGAACGTGATTCTCTCACCCGCAGGGTATTCACAGATTTAGGGACTCGGGATTCAAGAAAGCGGGGCTTCGGGGTTCGGGATGCAGGGTTCGCAGACGAAGGCCGGGAGGCGGGACTCGGGACTCGCAGAAAAGCGTCTCTGGTTGGCCTTTGTTCTTCTTCGAATCCCGAACCCGCTTTTCTTTGCGAGTCGCGAGTCCCGGTTTCGAGCCCCACTCTTCGAACCCCGAATCCCGAACCCCGCTCTTTCCCGAGTCCCGAGCAGGAGGTCACCTTGAAAGTTAGCTGCTGCTGGCTCTATGCGATCTCGAAGTACGGCTATCCGCCCTCACTCGCGGACACCTTTCGTGTTTTGGACGAAATGAAAGCGCTCGGCTTTGACTGCGTCGAGCTGGAAGGCGTGCGTCGCGAGAACCTTCTGGCCGTCTACGAGCGCCGCCAGGAGCTCAAGAACTTTTGCGACGGCGAAGGGCTGCGCGTGATCAACTTTTGCCCGGTGCTGCCCGGTTCGGTGAGCCTCGATCGCGGAGAACGGGAGGAATCCTGGGACCTGTTCCGGCGCGCCATCGAGATTGCCAATTTCTTCGATTGCGCCACCATCCAGGGTGACAGCTTCACGCCGCCGCTCAAGTTTCGCGGCGATTCGCCTTATCAGGAGAGTATCAGCTATGGCAAGCACTTCACGGTGGAAATCGATCCTGGCTTCCGCTGGCAAAGCCAGTGGTCTGCCATGGTGGAGAGCTTCTCGTTCATGACTTCGGAGGCGAAGAGAGCCGGCCTGCGCTTCTGCGTCGAGCCCCGCGTGGGAGAACTGCTGAGCAACACGGACGCCATCCTGCGTATGATGGATGCTGTCGGCGACCAAAACTTCGGCGCCGTGCTCGATACCGCACACCTCAACGCCCAGAAAGAAATCCTGGCCCTTAGCGTGGAAAAGTTCGGCAGCCGGATTTTCTACGTCCACGCCGCCGATAACGACGGCCGCGTGAACGATCACTTCGCCTGCGGGCGTGGCACTGTCGATTGGGACGGAGTCTTCCAGGGCCTCAAGAAGCACGAATTCGCCGGGTACGTGGCTGTGGACGTGGGGATGGTCCCCGACCTCGACGCGCAGTATCGCGAGTCGCTGGAGTTTCTCAAGGGGATGGCCGCGAAATACGAGATGTAGGCTTCTTCCAGCTACCAGCCGTCAGCAAAAGCCTGGGGGCGAGGCTGGTGACGATAGCTGACGGCATCAACATTCAACGGCGCATTCACGGAACATTGACCGCCGTATACTGACCAGTTGAGGGAACTCAACGCGGGTAAGACCGGAGCTTTTCCGAATCGCCGTGACGGTATGGAGGCAAGAACATTATGAAGAGGCGCAGGGAGCGTGGCGTTTCAGTGATCCTTATACTGGCGCTGTCATTATTGACCGCGCTTTCACCGGCTCCACTGGCCGCGCAAGAACAGCAGCGGAAGACTCAGGACCTCCGCGAGTACATCCGGGCGAATTACACCAAATCGGAATACCGGGTGACGATGCGTGATGGGATCAGTCTGTTCGTTGCCGTTTACGCGCCCAAGGACACTTCAAAACGCTATCCCATCTGGATGTCGCGCACGCCGTATACGGTGGCGCCCTATGGCATCGACAACTATCGCGGGTCGCTCGGCCCCTCGGAATTCTTCGCACGCGATGGCTACATCTTCGCCTACTGCGATGTGCGGGGCAAAGGCAAGTCGGAAGGCGAGTTCGTACACGTCCGACCCTTCATTCCCAACAAGACCGCGCCGAACCAGGTCGACGAAGCGAGCGACACCTACGACACCATTGAGTTTCTCTTGAAAACGATCCCCAACCACAACGGTCGCGTCGGCATCTCGGGCACGTCGTATCCCGGCTTCTACGCTACCATGGCCGCCTTGAGCGGGCATCCGGCGTTGAAAGCTGTCTCGCCGCAGGCACCGGTCACCGAATGGTTTATCGGCGACGATTTCCGGCACAACGGCGCACTGTTTCTGGCGCACGCTTTTGGCTTCTTCTCTTCCTTTGGACGGCCGGCGGTGGGAGACAACCAAGTGCCGGGCCCTGCGTTCGATTTCGGTACCCCGGACGGATACGATTTCTTTCTGCGCATGGGACCGCTGGGCAACGCGGACCAGAAGTTCTTCAAGGGCCAGATCGAGTGGTGGCGGGACCTCGTCTCGCACGACGCGTACACGGACTTCTGGAAGTCGCGCGACCCGCTTCCCTACTTGAAGAATATCAAGGCTGCCGTAATGACTGTGGGGGGATGGTTCGATGCTGAAGATGTCTATGGGCCGCTCCACACGCACGAGGCCCTCGCGAAGCAGAGCCCGGGCTCGGTGAACGTGCTGGTGGAAGGCCCTTGGTCGCACGGACAGTGGAACTACGACGCCGGCGAGGCACTGGGCGACGTGCGCTTCCATCAGAAGACGGCCGAGTTCTTTCGCGAGCACATCGAGTTTCCATTCTTCCAACACTACCTCAAGGACAAAGACGAAGAGACCCTGCCTGGCGCCTACGTTTTCGAAACCGGGCGCGACGAATGGCACCAACTCGACGCCTGGCCACCAGGCAATGTTGAGAAGAAGACGTACTATTTCGAGGGAGGGGGCCGCCTCTCCCACGATCGGCCATCGGTCTCGGTTGACGAATTCGATGAGTACGTCAGCGACCCCGCCAAGCCCGTCCCGCACATCTCTTGGATCAGCACCCAGATGACTTACCCTTACATGACGGCCGACCAGCGCTTCGCCGCGAGGCGCCCCGACGTCTTGGTGTACCAGACGGAACCGCTCGACGAAGAAGTGACCTTCGCCGGACCACTCACCGCCTCATTGTATGTCTCCACCACCGGCACGGACTCCGACTGGGTGGTGAAGCTCATTGACGTTTACCCGGGGAATTACCCAGACCCTGATCCGAACCCTACTGGCGTGCGCATGGGTGGCTATCAGCAGCTTGTTCGCGGCGAGCCCTTTCGCGGCAAATTCCGAAAGAGCTTTGAGAAGCCGGTGCCGTTCGAGCCGGGCAAGCCCGATAAGGTGGAATTCCAGCTTCCAGACGTGTACTGTACATTTCAGCGCGGCCACCGCATCATGGTGCAAGTGCAAAGCTCGTGGTTTCCGCTCACCGACCGCAACCCTCAGAAGTTCGAGAAAATTGACGAGGCCCAACCTGCCGACTTTCAGAAAGCCACCCAGAGGGTTTACCGGTCTGCCCAGATGCCGTCCGGCGTTACCGTGGAGGTGTTGGCCGCTACGACTGAGTCCCGACCTCGGTAGAGAGGGTGACTCATGAGCACAGCAATTTCCCAATGCGCCGCTAGCAGAAGTCGGAGAGGCGAATCCCAGGTGGGGATCCAGGAGGAAACTATGGTTCGCATAAGGTTGAGTCCAGATGTTCGCGTCCGAGTTGGCGATGCCATAGTCAAAAGACGTGCCGTCATACTCTCCTTGCTGATCGCATTAATCCCTGTCTCGACCCTTAGCGCGCAGTCCTCAATGAAGCCCTTTCTGGGCAGGTGGGATCTGACCTTGAAAACACCGACACAAGAACTCCCTTCCTGGATCGAGATTTCTGAGGAGCAAGGCCAACCAAAAGTCATCATGGTAGGGCTCACGGATCACGCGACGCCACTGGCGCGGGTTCAAATGAGAGAAGGAGAGATTGAATTCGTCTCGCCGAAAGGGGAAGAAGGGTTTAGTGAAGACGTGGAGTTTAAGGGAAAGGTGGTGGGTGACCAGCTTGTGGGCACTACTACCAGCTCCAGCGGAGCTTCCTGGACGTGGGTTGGCAGAAGAGCACCAACCCTGAAGCGTGCAGGCACCCCGACATGGGGCAAGCCCATCACTCTATTCAACGCCAAGGATTTCACCGGCTGGAGGTTTAATGATCCAAGCCGGAGTAATTGGAAGGTCGAAGGCGGCAACTTGGTTAACCACGGACATGGTTCTGAGATCATCACCACTTCCAAGTTTGAGGATTTCAAATTGCATTTGGAGTTTAACTGTGGCCCCCAATCCAATAGTGGCGTGTATCTGCGGGGCCGCTATGAGGTACAGATAGAAACCGACTCCGTGCAGGAACCGCCCAGTCACCATACGGGCGGGGTGTACGGATTCCTTGCCCCCTCGCCGGAGCTACCGCGCAAGCCCGGAGAATGGCAGACCTTCGATATCACCCTTGTCGGACGAACCCTTACCATTGTGCAGAACGGTCAAACCGTTATCGATAACCAGGAGATTCCAGGGATTACTGGGGGCGCTCTTGACAGCCACGAAGAGTTGCCTGGGCCTATCTACCTTCAGGGTAGCGAGGAGGGGCGAGTGGCTTTTAGGAACATTGTAATTATTCCCGCGGAGAAATGATTCACGGACGAACAACTCACACTTTTCGACCGCAGGCTATTCCGGCCCATCCCCTCGAAAACGTAATAAAAGCGATTTCTAAGTCAAGCTGCATTAGATGAGATTCCAGGGCTTTCGCGCCGGACGTTCGAGGAACTCGGAGGCCTTCGGATCATCCAGGATTTCCTCACGCTCAGCGTCCCAACGGATCTTGCGCCCGGTCCGGAAAGCAATGTTGCCCAAGTGTGGCACACTCGTCGAACGATGCCCGATTTCGACGTCGGCCACGGGCTTCTGGCGCGAGCGTACACATGCGATGAAGTTCTTCAGGTGCAGACCGGTTGCGTCCTCGCCAGCGACTTCAACCCGTTCGGCGCGGTAACCTTCCGTCGTGCCGCCCAAGGTGTTAGCCGCGCCAGGGCCGCTTTCGCCTTGAGGCTCCGGATAAACTTCGAAACCAACGCGGTCGGCAAACAAAGAGCCCTTGCTCCCGTAAAACGCCATCCCGTGCGGTCGGTCATCCGCGCTGCGCGTCAAGTAGTACTTCTTGCCGGGCGTCCGCCCGCCGCAGCCGTGGTCGTTCAGCATCGACGCCTCGTAACTGAGCACGAAACCGGGATACTCGTACGTGATCTGCAACGCGTCAGGAGTATCGGCGCCGTCGGCCAGCTCAAATCGCCCTCCGGAGGCGACGGCTGATCGGGGCGCATCAACGCCCATCACTTGATGCACGCTGTCCAGGCGGTGGGTGCCGTAATCCGTGGCCATGCCGCCCGCATAGTCCCAGAACCAGCGGTAACTCACCAGAAAGCGGTTCTTGTTGAAAGGAACCCTGGGAGCAGGACCGAGGTAGAAGTCCCAGTCGAGCCTCGGGGGTGGCGCGGAATCGGCCGCCCGGCCGATCCCATCGGGCGACATATTGAGGTAGTTCCAGACGCGCACAAAGTGTACGGGTCCGATTTGCCCGCTCTGGACGATCTCTGCCGCCTGACGGAAGTGAGAGGCGGAACGGTGCTGTGTGCCGGTCTGCACCACGCGGTTGTAACGGCGCGCTGCCTCCACCATCTTCCGTCCCTCGCCGATGGTGTGTGCCAGAGGCTTTTCAACGTACACATCCTTTTCCGCTTGGCAGGCGAGCACGGTGATGGCCGCGTGCCAGTGGTCCGGGGTCGCCACCAACACGGCGTCTATGTCCCGCTGCTCAAGCAGCCTTCGGAAATCACCGTAGGACCGGCATCCGGAGCCGGCCCACGCCCTGGCGGCCTCCGCATGAGGCTCGTACACGTCGCACACGGCTGCGACGTTTACACCAGAAACCTGGCGCAAGAGATCAGCGTCCGATCGTCCCCGTCCGCCACACCCAATCAAGCCGACATTCACGCGATCGTTGGCGCCCAGTATCCTCGATCCGGAAAGGGCCGTTGTGGATACGAGCGCCGCACCTGCCACCCGCTGGATAAACTGCCGCCTTTCCATCCCACGCCTCCGGAAACGTAGGGCCGCTGACCCGTGCCCTTTCGTTATCACCCCAGCGTAAGCCTCCCAGCCAGGAGGGGTTCGGGATTCGCAGAGGAAAACTACAATCCGAGGATTTGTTCTGCGAGCCCCGAAATCCAAACCCCGAATCCCGGTCTCTTTGCGAACCCCAAACCCCGAACCCCGAATCCCGGTTTCTTCACTCTACGACGCCGCTCGAAGCCCGAGCTTTTCGCCTGCATAAGCCAGGCACTGCTTCACATTGTCTTCTTCCTGCTGGTGCCGTGCCGCGTCTCCGAGATCCGAAACGTGAGGAAGCGGTTCCCGAGGTGGGTGCTCCCGCACGAGCGCCAGTGTGCGAGCGAGATACACGCCGTTTCTTTCAGGAAACGTGACCCAGTACTTGTCCGTGAGGCACGGAACCTTAAGCGGATCGCGCGTAATCATCTCGAGGTTCAGCCGGGCTCGCGGGCGCGCCTTGCGGATGCTGTCTACCACCCAGGACGGGTCCAAGAAGCCTTGGTCCAGTGGAACCTCCGACAGCAAGAAGCCTTCGGGGTAGTCCTTCAATGCCATATTCTTGAAATGAGTCGTCACGGCATAAGGTGCCAGCTTTCCGATTACGTCCAGAGGATCATCGAGCAGCGAGATGTTGTTGCCGGTGTCGAGGCACACGCCCAGGTATTCGCTGGCGTGGCGCTCAAGCAGAGCTGCCATCTCGTCGGCGGTCCAGTCCTTGTGATTCTCCAAGCCCAGCGGCATGCGATGCTTCTCGAGGATCGGCACTGCCTGCGCGATTCTCTGGTGAGAGTCCGTGACGAAGTCCTTCCACTGATCGAGACTGCTGAAGTTCTCGTAGCGCCGTCCGTTGAGGCACGCCGAGCGCAGGCATTGGGCCCCAGCCTGCTGCGCCGCGGCCACATGCCGCTCGAAATCGGCGGAGTCGTCACGCTGCGGAAGGCTGACAGTCACCTCCAGATACATTCCCAATTCCGACGTGCGCCGCCGCAGCTTGGCAAGGTAGCCTGCGTCGAGGGAATCGAGCCCGATCTGAATGCCTCCGGCTCCGAGCGAGGAGCAGTATTCCAGAAAATCGTAAGCCGACCGGGTGTGTGGACTGCCTGAGAAGGAATACTGCACCACGCCCATCGACGTGCGGGGTCGCGACTCCGCGGTAAGAAGTGGACCGTCCGCAGGGGGAATGGTAGCGCTTGCGGCCATGGTCTTGAGAAAGTTGCGCCGTTTCACAGATGGTAGCCCTCCAGCACCTGATTCCATGGTTTTCGATACGGCCGTGCGAGCATGGCCGACGCCTCCGGGTCGTTAATGATCTCCTCCCGCCCAGCATCCCACCGGACTTTTCGGCCGAGGCGCAGCGAGATGTTGGCCAGATGGCAAGCGGTGGCCACGGCATGATTGGGATTGTACCGGCGCTGGGGCGGGGGGCCCAGCCATAAATCGTAACTCATGCCCGGAGGAGGGTCCGAATCGGGCGGGGCGCCGAAACCGGGCATGGCGTTGCGTAACGAGCCGACGCGCACGGTATGGATCTTGCCGATGTGGCCGTTCTGGAGCAGGTTCACCGCGTCCGCGTAATGCCTGCCACTGCGCTGCTGCGTACCTACCTGGGCCACGCGCCGGTAGCGCCGCGCCGCCGCCACCATCCAGGGTCCCTCGCGCACAAACAGCGTCAGAGGTTTCTCAACATAAACGTCCTTACCGGCGGCGCAGGCCATCACCGTCAGCAGGGCGTGCCAGTGATCGGGCGTGGAGATCACCACGGCTTGGACATCCTGGTCGTCAAGCAGACGACGAAAGTCGTCATATCCCTTGGCACGGGGACCGCACACTTCGAGACCCTCACGCAGTCGGGGTTCGTAGACATCCGAAAGGGCTACCAAGTCCACGTCCGGCTGGTTCTTGAAATCATGGACGTGCTGGGCACCAATCAGCCCGTAACCGATGAAGCCGACTTGAACGCTCTCGTTGGCGCCCAGAATCCTCGACGCCGACAAGGCCGCGGTGGTCGACATCAGGAAGTCGCGACGTGTTGGAGCCATGGGCAAATGATATCACCACCCGTCCAGCCCAAACGGAGTCAAGGAGCGCCGTACTTGTCCGAATCCGTCTGATCTGTGCCAACGCAAAAAATGCGTAAAAAAGATTTGGCAACGAACGGCGATTTGGTTATAATGATTGTGCGGGGTGGAGCAGTCAGGTAGCTCGTTGGGCTCATAACCCAAAGGTCGCTGGTTCAAATCCAGCCCCCGCAACCAACCCCCCTTCCCATGTCGCGAGTCTCGGGACGGCCTTATTTCGTCTACATTCTTCGCAGTGAGAGCGCTCCGCGCTTTTACATCGGCATCAGCGAGGACCCCCAGCACCGGCTTCAGCAGCACAACCAATCGGGCCGCGGATGGACCGCCCGCTATCGCCCTTGGGTGATCGTCCTCCTCGAACGGTACCCCGATTACCGCACGGCACGGCAACGCGAGATCTTGCTCAAGTCGCAAAAGTCGGGGCGCGGCTTTTTCCAGCTCACCGGCCTGAATCCCTCCCCGTGCGAGCGCCCGCCCCAGGGTGTGGGCTCATAATCCCGCCCTGCGGGATCGCTGGTTCAAATCCAGCCCCCGCAACCAACCCCCCTCCCCATGTCGCGAGTCTCGGGACGGCCTTATTTCGTCTACATTCTTCGCAGTGAGAGCGCTCCGCGCTTTCACATCGGCATCAGCGAGGACCCCCAGCACCGGCTTCAGCAGCACAACCAATCGGGCCGCGGATGGACCGCCCGCTATCGCCCTTGGGTAATCGTCCTCCTCGAACCGTACCCCGATTACCGCACCGCACGGCAACGCGAGATCTTGCTCAAGTCGCAAAAGTCGGGGCGCGGCTTTTTCCAGCTCACCGGCCTGAATCCCTCCCCGTGCAAGCGCCCGCCCCAGGGTGTGGGCTCATAATCCCGCCTTGCGGGATCGCTCCATAGCGGCCAAGACTTCATCAAGGGACGCGGTTGCGAACGTGGTGGCGTAGTCAGACGTCCCATATGGGATAATGAGCTGACGACCGTGCAGCAAACTGCCGCAGGAGTAAACGACGTTGGGGACATGCCCTTCGCGCTCGCTTTCGCTTGGCGTGATAAGTGGCTCGCGCAGACGGCCGGTGACTCTGGGTCGGGTCGTCACGGTCGAGCAGGAAAGCACCGATGCAGTACTTCCTCATCGGACCCACGCCATGGCTGAGCACCAGCCACCCGGACTCAGTTTTGATCGGTGATCCACAGTTGCCTAACTGAACGGAAGGCGAGCGTAGATTCTGCACCCTGGTTGCCGTTCACTCGGTCTACGTGTAATGCATCGCGGCACCCACCGGTCGCGGGCGAGCACACCTCCAGGCCGAGATCGTTCCAGCCGAGGAACCAGTCGAAGGCGCGGTGGGCCCGTTCATACCACCAGAAGTCGGAGATGCACCGGTAGGCTTCGAGGCACGTTGATGCCTGCTTTTGGCCCTAAATCGATCGACGAAAAACCCTCGTTTTCTGCCATTATCTGCACTTTTTTGGCAGAAAATGGCGGAATTTGGTGCGTTTCCGCACGAAAATGAGGCTTCACAACGCGCTCGTTTTCAAATAAGCGCGCAAAGCTCGGCGGAAACGCAGTTAGTAAGCCCTTTAGATTGAGCAAGCCTTCACCCATTCTCCTCCGTCGATCTGCCAACAACCCTTGCGGAATCAACAGATCGGCCTCGCCACGTTTCAGCGGTCCGGCAAAACCCGAAAAGGTCGCCCCGCCTCTCGACGGAAGAAGGGTTAGCAAGTCCTTTCGATTGAGCAAGTCTTCGGACTGCTGCCATCAGCAAGTTCGCCATTAAACATCGTCGAATCAATAGATTGACCCCTTCACGTTTCGTTTGGCCGACAGAGCCTGCAAAGGTGGTCCGACACTCGGCGGGAACGTGCTTAGTAAGTCCTTTGAATTCAGCATGCCGTGGCTTCTTCGACTGAGCAATTTGGCGAACAACCGTCGTCGAACCAATAGATTGCCGTGAAGAATCAACCGCAGAGGCACAGAGACTCAGAGAAGAGAACGAGGATGGCATGAAGATGCCTTTAGTTTTCCCAACGTCTGCCATTCTTCTCTGTGCCTCTGGTGCGCCAGGGTAAGCCTGGCTGATCTTGTGAACTGAAAGGAGTTCGCCTTGTAGATTACCCGTTCGGCGAGTAGCCAAGCAAGCGCGGGATGGGAGCAATTCCACCGGCGAAGCCTTGCGCGGCGAACCCGTGAGCCATAGCATACGCGAACTCGATTCGGCCTCGTTACACAAGGTGGAGGTGGCCAGCCCGCCAGAGAGCGGTGAAGCCTGCCATCGACGGTGAAGCAACGGGTAAGAGCAGCCGTCGGACCTTCCGGGGTGAGAGGAGATGGCGCCTGGGGACAGATCAGCCGAGGAACCTGGGAGACCCGGCGGAGCAGGGAAGAGGCGACTCGACCCCAGCCGAAAGGGAAGACATAACCTGAGGCAGCCCGGTCGGGAGTCGGAGAGGCCCATAGTGTGTGCTGAGCAGCACGTTGTTCAGGAGGGTTAGAGTCCCTCTGGCGCTCGGATGAGGAGCGCCATATCCGAAAGCGGGGGTAATGCCTCGCTGGCCGGGGAGAAATCTGTTGTTCTCCGGAGGGCAGGGTGTCC
>DATFYM010000229.1:0-23144 GCA_035315065.1 Terriglobia bacterium | reverse complement strand
CCGCGAGTGGCCGAGTTGGTGGAGTTCTTTCACTTCTTCAGGTGTCAAAATCAATTTCGAGCGTTTGGATTTTCCTGCCATATATCGAGTATAGCAGGAAAACCTAATCAGTGCATCTTTTACTGAAACTTTATACTAGTGACGAGCGACGAGCAGTGACAAGTGGCGAGTGACAGTGGCGAGTGACCAGTGACGAGCAAAGACCAGTGAAGAGTGAACGAGAGATCCATCAACAACGCTTCTTCTCTTGTCACTAATCACTCGTCAGTAGTCACTTCTTCTTATGAACGCTTCTTCTCTTGTCACTAGTCACTCGTCACTAGTCACTTCTTCTTATGAGCGACATCGAAGTCGAAAACATCACCAAAAAGTTCGGCGCGTTCACCGCCGTCGACGCCGTCAGCTTTAACGTGGCGCACGGGGAGATTTTCGGCCTGTTGGGTCCGAACGGGGCGGGTAAATCGACGCTGATCCGCATGCTGACCACGCTGATTGAGCCGACCTCGGGGACCGCACGCGTCAATGGCTACGATGTGAGAGAGTCGCCCAACGAAGTGCGAGAATGCATCGGCGTGATTCCCCAGGCCATGACCTCTGACCTGGAGCTCAGCGCCAGGGAGAACTTGCTGATTTTTGCCAAACTCTACGGCGTGCCCCGCGAGCGGCGCAAACACATGATTCAGGATTTGCTGGAGGCGGTAGAGCTTGCCGATTGGGGCGACCATCCGGTAAAGAATCTCTCCGGCGGCATGCGGCGCCGCCTGGAGATTGCACGCGGCTTGGTGCACGAGCCCAAGATTTTCTTTCTCGACGAGCCGACTACCGGACTCGACCCTGTCTCGCGCGTCGCGGTTTGGGAGATGCTGGTGAAGCTGAAAGGGCAGCGCGACCTCACCATCCTGATGACCACGCACTACATGGACGAGGCGGACCGGTTGTGCGACCGCATTGCGATTGTCGATCACGGCAAGCTGGTGGTGCTCGACTCGCCGCTGAAGCTGAAGGCGTCGGTGCCGGGCAACACGGTGGTGGAGGTGAGCTTCGGGCCGGCGCCCGAATCTTGGGCGGGAACCGTGAAATCGCTGCCCGGCGTTGAAGACGTGACGGCACAGGACCACGTCTTCCGCATCGCCTCCAATAACGGGCCGGTCACGACCACGCAACTCCTGGAGGCGGCGCAACGGGCCGGCGTGACAGTAGCCTCGCTTTCCGTGCAGAGCACCACGCTCGACGATGTGTTCGTCCATTACACGGGCAGTCAGTTGCGCGACGCCGTGCAGTCGACTGGGTACGACGTCAGCGTCTTTTATCAAAAACGCTGACGGGGGGCGAGAAGACAGGACGCAAAGATGAACCGCATTCTGGCTCTTGTTGAACGCGATTTGCGGCGCTTCCGGCGCAGTCCGACGCTGATTATTGTATCGCTCATTTTTCCCATCGTGCAGCTCGTGGTGTTAGGCTATGCCTTCGGAGGCAAACTCCGGGACCTCAGAGTTGGGGTGGTGGACCAGGACCACGCCATTCAAGCGGTCAAGTTGCGAGAGCTGTTCAACGCCATTCACGCCAACGCGCGTACTTTTGAGACCGTCGAGTATACGGATCGGCAGCAGGCCCTACGCGACCTTCGCGACGGGCGCATCAACGGCGTCTTGAACATCCCGCCCGAGTTCTCGCGACGCGTGCTGGCGAAGGACGATCCCCAGGTCGCGTTGGTGGAAGACAACACCGATAACTTTGTTTCGGCGACGCTCGAGGGAGCCATTACCGGCCTGGTGGCGGACTTCGACCAGGCCAAGCCGGCGTCGCGTGTGCCCACCCAGGCGACGCTTTCCGTGGTGGAAATCTATCCCTACGTTCCCTACGTTCAATACTTCCTGGCAGGCTCGATTGTCATGTCGATCTTCATCACCGCCATGATCGGCGGCGGCATCATCTTTATCGACGACAAGGCGCGCGGCCTGCACGAAGGCTACCTGGTGACACCCGTCACCAAATTCGAGTTGATCATGGGCTTCAACCTCGGCGGTGTCATCAAGGCCGTCTTGGCGGGAACCGTGTTGATGCTGGTGGGCATACCGATCGCCGGGATCCCCCACGGCTTCGCTCCGGGGCGGCTTGGGCTGATGTTCTTGATGATTGTGGCCACCTCCCTGGCGCTGATCAGCATGATGTTCCTGTTGATGGTAAGGGTGAGCGACCCGTTGGTGCCGCGATCCATCTTCGGTGTGCTCAACACTCTGCTCTTCTTCCCCAGCGGCGCCGTCTACCCGCCCAGCGGCTTTCCCGGCTGGATGAAAGCCATTGCCGTTGCTGATCCTTTCACCTACGCCGTTCACGCTTTCAAGAGCCTGCTGTTGAAGGGTACGGGGATCACCGCCATCAGCGGCGACCTGACTTTCCTGCTCATCTTCGCCACGGTGATGATGACCGCGGCAACGCTGCTGTTTAGACGGACACTGTGACGGGTCGAGACTCGAAACGGGCCCTGTGAGCTTTGTGTTAAGTTTTTATTTTTCGCGCCTGAGCGGCGGCACCGGCCGCGCGGGCTGATTTGCGGCAGAAGCGGATTTGATTGGTTCGCCGAGTGGGGGCCGCTATAATAGGTTGCGGCTGACTGCACACCGTGGTCAACGGAGGACGTCGGTACGATGACTACTTGGGCCTCCTTGGTGTCGGGACCGGGAGAGGAAGGAAAGTCACGCTTTGTGGTTGGCTAAAAACTGAGGACTGAAAACAGAGGACTGACTACTTTCCACTGAGGACTCCATGAAGAAACTCGAAGCGATCATCCAACCTTCCCGGCTCGATGCGGTGAAAGACGCGCTGCGGGAAATCGGGGTCGACGGCATGACCGTCTCCGAGGTGCGCGGTCACGGACGCCAGCAAGGCCACACGGAGGTCTACCGGGGCCGCGAGTATACGGTTGACCTCCTGCCCAAAATCAAGATCGAAATGGTCGTGGCAGATAAGCTGGTGGAGCCCGCCATTGACGCCATCCTGAAGACGGCCAGGACCGGAAAGATCGGCGACGGAAAGATTTTCCTCAGCACGGTTGAGGAAGCCATTCGCATTCGCAACGACGAACGCGGCGAGAGCGCGTTGTAGCTGAAGACCGAGCGGCGCCGAATACGCCAATGCCTAGCCAGCCGCCGCGCGGGCGTTCGCTGCTCCTACCTTGGATAGGCTAGTCAACTCGGAAGATAGTCGTGGCGGAGGAGATCTTCGAGATCGGCGAGCAGGGGGCCGCTGCGGCACGGGTTTGCCGGGTCGTAGGACCACATGAGCGGGTTGGCGAAGATGTACTCGCGGATGCGATCGAAAGCGGGCTGACTGCGGATGATGTGCTCGGAGTAGTCGTCGTGCCAGATGGGGCTAGCGGGCCCCGTGGGTTCATGGAAGCCATCGGGCCGTGTGGTGTTGGTGGGAAGGGCCGTCACGGCGCCGCCGGCCGCAACCGATCGTGCCGTCCCCGACTGCCGTGCCTCGGCCGCTTCCGTGACGGCCTTCTTGAAGAACTCAACCAACTCGCGAAGACGGCCGCCGGCTTCTTGCCCCGTTTGGAAGCGCGTCTGCACTTCATCGCCGAGGCTGGCAGCGCCGGCGTCCCGCCCGCTTTTCGTGCGAGGATTTCTTGCGAGGCCTCGCTCGGGTTCAGCGATGATGACGATGGCGTGCAGGTGGTTCGGCATCAGCACCTGGGCGTGCAGTCGGGCCTCAGGAAATCGATGCGGAATGCGGCTCCAACACTCCCGGGCGATCTCGCCGGTGGGCGAAAGTTCCATCTTGCCGCCGGCGACCTGGCCTAGTAAGCACTCGCGGTTGTGAGTCCAGAGAGTCACCATGTAGGCGCCGGGTGGGATGGACGCGCGGCTGATGGATGAAGGTCGATGGTCGATTGACGTTTGCAAGAAGCGCTCCCTCAGAATGCTCCGCAACTACCGAGGCCGATGACGACGGACGATCGAGGGTGAGCCCCGAAAAAGAGAACGGATGGCCGTTCAATCGACAATTTCAATCGGCTCACACGATGGCGTGCGCGCTCAGTCCGCGCCGCAGTTCCAGCAGGCGCTCCTTCTGCTGATCGAGCATCTGCTTGCGCGCCTGCTCCATGGCCTTGTTCAGTTCCGAGTTCTGGTCATTGAGCTGCCGGCGCATCGTTTCAAGCTGCCCCGCGAGTTGGGCTCGCTCGGCCGCCGCGGCGGCAACTTGGGCCCTTGCCGCCGCCTGGATTTGCTCCCGCAGTTGTTTTGTTTCTTCCGGCCACTGCCGTTGCCAGCGCGCCGCCTGCTCCCGAAGCTCGGGCCCCAAGGCCGCGATCTCACCCTCGACTTTGGCAAGGTCCTCCGGACGCCACTCGTCGAGGCTCTCCATCATGGGCTCCATCCGCCGATCCTCCAACGTCACCGGGAGGGACTGCTCGTGATGATCGCGCACGATGGTCAAGGTCACTTGCGATTTGTTAGACGGTCCCCGGGCGCTGTTGGTTAGGGCCTCGTGCAGCTCCTCGACGGAGGCCACGTCCTTCGAGTCGACGCGCACGATGCAGTCGCCGGCGCGCATCCCCGCCTTCTCCGCCGCGCTGCCTCTCTCCACCTCCGCTACCAGCACACCCTTGCCCTGCTTGACGCCGAAGTAGCCGGCCAGTTGCTCAGTGAGGTCCTCGCCGCGAATGCCCAGGCGCGCCCCGCCGAACCAGCCATTCCACAGCGAGCCCGGCGGAGTAAACTCAAAGGCGTGGGGAGGCATCCGCATTTCCGGGCCCTCGGGAGGAGGAGGAGGAGTGGGCATGGCGAACCCGAAGAACTCGTTGCCGACACCGCGTCGCGCTTCAACGGTCACGTTCAGCGTGCGTCGTTCACCGTTGCGCAGGATCTCAATGGGCACCGTCCGATCGACGGGCGTTTCTCTCACCATGCGCCGCAAGCTGGCCACGCTGCGAACCTTGTCGCCCGCGAAGTCGACGATCACGTCGTTGACCTGCAGGCCGGCCTTCGCGGCCGGGCTATCGGGTTCTACTTCCGTCACCAACGCACCGTACTGGCCGGGAGCCTTCAGGTCCTGCGCCTTCTGGGCCGTGATGTCTTCGAGGCGAACTCCGAGCCAGCCGCCGTCATTGGTCAGAATCTGAACATCCTGGCCCATCGTGCGCGCCCTTTGAGCGAGCAGCGCGCCGCCGGTCAGGAAACATGATCCCAGAACTACCAAAGCTCCCAATGCTAATCTGTGTTTCATCGACCTTACCTCCATCAGAATTCGGACTCGAAAGTCGAAACCCGACCGCGTGCCTTCCAATCAGTCGTCGTCGTCATCGTCGCTCGGTTGTTGCTTCCGGATCTCCTGAAGCTGCTTCCCCTGCTGCTCCAAAAGCTTCTGCTGAAAGCGAAGCTGCTCTTCCTGCCGCTGCTGCAGCTTTCGGATCATCAGCTCGAGTTGCTGTTCCTGCCGGGCCGCGAAGTTCTTCCAGTAATCCTCCTGGCGCAGCCGAAGCTGATTGAGCGCGCTGGAGTCAGCTTTGTGAATCTCTATGTTGCCCATCGTAGTGTGGATCTTCAGTGCTTTGCCGCCGCCGTTCAGCGTGCACTCTCCGTGAACGGTGCGGAAGGGGAACTCGCCGTCCTCGCCCTGTCCCTGATAGGTCAGCGGGAAATCGGAGAAGATTTTGTGACCTGCAGCCTGATCGATGATCGCATCGACTTTCACCGGTAGACTTACCGGGACAAAGACCTCGATATCGCCCACGCTGGTCTCCAGATCCGACGCAGCGAAGCCATCGCGGCTGGCGGAAATCTCGGCCAGGATCGAGCCCGCGGCGGTCTCCGCTTCCACGCCGCTCTGCAAACGGAAGAGGGAGATCCCTCCCCCGGCGGTTTCGGCCCGGACCATACCGCGCGCGCCCTGCACCCGGATATTTCCGCCGGCCGTCTCGGCGCGGACCGTGGCGCCGCAATCGCCCATCTGGATGTGTCCGCCCGCCGTTTCGACCACTGCGGGCCCAGCGACGCCACGCACTACGATGTCGCCACCCGCCGTCTGGGCGTGAATGCTGCCCTTAATCATCCCGGCGTAGATTTCACCGCCGCTGGTCTCGACGCTAGCGTTGCCGTTGACGTCCCCCACGTGGACGTTGCCGCCCGCGGTTGTTGCCTCCAGTCGCTGGCCGACATTCCCGACTCGGATGCTGCCGCCGGCCGTCTCCAGGTGGACGGGTCCACCGATGTCTCCGGTCCGGATTTCGCCCCCGGCGGTTGTGGCGCGCAATTCGCCATCGAGCGCCACCACCTCAATATCGCCGCCACGGGTTTCGAGATCCACGTTGAAGCGTCGCGGCACGTTGAAATTGAACTGGACCTCCAATCGTGAGTGCCGCTGATGCGCCGAGACGTCCCTCGCGGTGAGTGCTGCACCATTGCCGGTGAGGCGAATGTCCAAATCAATCCCACGGAACATACGCATGGCGTCGGCGCGATCACCGGTGTAGGCGGCAATGCGCACTTCGCAGGCCACGCGTCCCGGATCCCCCACCGCCACCGAGACCGACCCGGCGTCGGCGCGAAGGGTAAGCTTCCCGCCCTCGGGCACAATCGCCCCGCACTCCGACACTTCCACCCAGCCACGTCCCTCGCGCTGCGGTTCGCCGCGCTTCAGGTAAGCCTGACCGGTAGCAGCCAGGGACACGCTCGACGCTTCCGCCAGCAGCGCGAGCGCCGCCAGCAGCGTCAAGGTCCAGACTCTCGAGAACCCACCCTTGCTCTTAGTAACCATCACCCACCAAATCGTGAACCGCTTTGGCGCACGTAATGCGCACGTAGCGGTTGGAGTCATTGCCGGCCAATTGCTGGAGCTTAGGCACCAGCGTCCGGTCCTTTGCTTGTACCGCATGGTTCACCAGCGCATCGATCTCCGTCAGGCGTACACCGGGATTCTGCTCGTGGTCCGCGGAATCGATCAGTGCCTGCGAGAGGTCTGGCCCCCACTCCAGGCCCTGCACCATCTTGAGGGCTTCGAGGCGCATTCCCGTGTTGGGATCATGCTGCATGGCATAGATCAACGCTTCGCGGATGGAAGGCTGCCGCGAGCCGGCGCGCAATGCGTCGAGGGTATCGCGCCTGATGCCGGCGTTGTCGTAACCCTTAACGGCATTCACCAGCAGATCGCGGATGCGCGGGTCATCCAGCGAACCTTCCAAGGTCATTTTGTGCTCGGCGTTCATGGTGATGCGAATCGCTCCCGTCTGCGAATCGGGAGCCACTTGCGTGATGTCGTTGATATGGACGTTGGAAAGGTCGCCGGCCGGCACTGCCTGCGCCGTGTCGGCTTTGGTCGAGATCGACAGCCTGTTCGCGTGTGGTCGCAGCACCCAGCCCAACCCAAACCCAAAGGCTAGTAAAGTAGCCGTAGCAATCGCTCGCGATGCCGGGAAGCCGATGACGGCCGGCAACCAGCTTCGGATCAACCCTCGCCAGCCAAACTGCTCGCGGTCCAGTGCCCGATACAGAACCTCGCGGCACTCCACCAGCAATTCAGGCGTCGGCTCGACGGCCGCCCGTTGGTGGAGTAACTGCTGGACGCCCCGGCTCTGCTCCAGCAGCGCACGACAGGCCTGGCAGGATTTCACATGCGCCTCAAAGGCCGGGCGCTCTTCCGCTCCCAGCTCCTCGTAGAGGTAGAGCGCCAGGTTCTCTTCGAACGTTTTGCACTCCATCGCTTCTCTCCAACTCAAGCCCACTCGAAAGCCATCAGCTCTCAGCCATCAGCTTTCAGCTCGAAGACTGCTCACTGACCGCTGATAGCTGATGGCTGACGCCTCTTCATGCCAAATCAACCAAGGCCAGTCGCAGTTTCTGGGTAGCGCGGAAGAGGCAATTCTTGGCCGTCTCTTCCGTGGTACCGCACAACTCTCCGATGGCCCTCAGCTTCATGCCCTGATAGTGCTTCATCTCGAACACCATGCGCTCTCGCGGCGTCAACTGGGAAAGAGCCGTCCCGATGCGCTGGCGGATCTCCTTACCTTGGACGGAGCGCTCCGGATCTAGTCCGGGCTTGTCATCCGCCAAGGTCTGGAAAAACTCCGGCTGCCCCTCTTCGCTCTCTGGGGCCTGCACCTCGCTGCGGTTCTTTTGCCGCCGAAGATGGTCCAGGCAAACGTTCATCACCACTCGATACAGCCAAGTCGAGAAACGCGAGTCAAAGCGAAAATGGGCGATCGATCTGTACACCTTCAGGAACGCCTCCTGATATAAATCCTGCGCCTCGTCGGGCGACCCGACCACCTTGATGGCCAGCCGCAGCACCTCCCGGTCGTACAAACGCACCAATACCTCGAACGCCGCCCGGTCGCCGTGCTGAGCGCGGCGAATCAGGTCATGTTCATCCGCTTCATCCAGCCGCGAACCCTCGGCGGGAGCTTTGCCTGCCAGTTCCAAGCAGATGCCATCCATCGGAGGTATCGTGCCGTCCCATTGCATTGGACGAACCCCCGGTTAAAAGGTAAGCAGTCCTCAGAAGGTGTGCCACAACGAGCATGTCCTCACCGTGGAGCGGTGAACTGTGAGTAGCCGTTGGCGGGAGCCCACGGAACCCTGCGGCGAGGAGGGTACGCAACCCCGGAAGGGGTTGACCAAGCCAAAGTCGGACATCAGACCCTGGTCGGCCCCTTCGGCCAAACGACTCGCGCTTCGGGCGAGTCGTCAGAGACCAGAGTTCAGAGCAACAGAGTCCGGAGCTATGGAGAACGGACGACTCCCACAACCCGAAAACCGGTTCTGATTCAGATCCCTGCCAGCCCCTGCGATCGGAACCTCACAGTTGCCGCCCTGGGTGCTTTTTCGCTTGCCACTCGTCACTTTGTCACTCGGCACTTTTTCCAGGTCTGTTCCCGGGTTTGTTTTTGGGGCCATGTCATTTATTATACAGCACTTGCCAGGTTTGATTGACCCTTTTTTTCATTTTTTGGCGCAATCGCCCCGTCAGCCAACGTTTTATGCTGCGGCGAGAGCTTCTCGAAGGACGTTTCCTGCGTTCGTCTCCCAGCGTTCCCGCCCCTAGCCCATGCGCTGTCCGCCCGGACCGGCATGGTGCGAATGCCAGGATAGATGATGGTTCCTATGGCGGCCGGAAGACTGAACCAGCAGCGGGCCTTTACTCGGCGGTGCGTCGAACGCCATACTGAAAATAAAAGATTTAAGCGCAATCGGCAATGAGAAAAGGTCAATTCCAACCTAATTCTGTCAAAACACGGGTCAAAATCGCCGTAAGTTGTTGGGGAAACGCTTCTCATGACCATCGGATGATCCGCGCACGGGAAACGAGGTGAATCGCCTCACCAACATTGTGCGCGAGGAGCCGTCACCGGAACTCTTCCAGGTTCCGCCCGACTATACCCTCATCGAGGAGCAAGTCGTGCGCCCAACACCAGCTCCCGAATGAAATGAGCGGCAGAGAATCTCTACTGCGTGCGTTGCCACACCAGCGCAGCATTCTCCGTGGAGGCAGCGATGTACTGTCCGTTGGGTGAGAACGCCACCGTCAAGACAGGCTCCCTGCTCTCGCTCAGCGTCTGGACGAGCTGGCCGGTTTCGACGTTCCAGACACGCACGGTCTTGTCTTCGCCCGCCGAGGCCAGCCATTTGCCGTCGGGAGAGAACTCGGCCCAGTGGACGGGTCCGACGTGGCCGCTCAGGGTCTGGAGAAGCTTCCAATCTCCCTCCCTCCAGATCCGGACCTTGCCATCCTCGCACGCGGTTGCGACCAGGCGGCTATCTGATGAGAAAGACAGGCAGAGGACGGTGCCCTGGTGCCCGGGCAGCGCGTCCGCGAACTTATGTTCCTTCAGCAGAACCACCACGGGATCGGCGCTGCCGCTCCCCTCGATCTGGGCCAACAGCAGAAAGTGGCCGTCGGGTGAGAAGGCATAGAGATTGGGCCGCCGGGTGAGGTCGGGGATTTTGATGCTCATGGCGCGGCCACTGTTGGCGTTCCAGAGCGTGAAATCGCCATCCTTGTAGAGGCCAACGTAGTCGATGAGGGGAAAATACATCGGGGGCCCGAATCCGCCGCCGCTGCCGATGGCGTCCACCTTGTCGTACAGTGCGTCTTGATCGATCACCCACTGGAAGCCGAGGGTCGGCGTGGCCACGGCGCCGCCCTTGCCGCCCTTCCCCTCGATCAGGCCGTAGGCAAGAATGAACAGCCGGGTGGGAGAAATGTAATTCGCCGAGTGGATGCGGAGGTCGCCAATATCCTTGATGTGCGGTTTCAGGACTTTGCGCACGTCGGCGGCGCCGAGGTCCATGAGCACGACCTCTTCCTCGTTGACCACGGCGAGGGTTGTGCTGTCCGGGGAGAACGCGCCCGCGGGCGAGTAGTGCAGCGCCAAGTGGCCCTCCACCCGCCCGTGGCTAGTCCAGATCGGCGGCGACGGCGGTCCGGGCACACTCTCCACCTGCGCGAACGCCAGTTTCTGCGCCGAGACGCACAGGCACACAAAAAGCAAGTTAGAGATCAGAAAGCAGAAAGCAGAATAAAGACCTTGCGACCTTCGACCTTCAACCTTCGACTGTCCCTGATCCTGACGCCTGATACCTGACACCTGACACCTCTTAAACGAGTTCGCCTCGCCCGATCCTCTGGATCAGCTCCAGGTCAGCCGCGAGAAAGTTGTATTGCTTCAATTCCGCCCGCGGCGCCCACTGGATAGCTTCGAAAACTCGATTCTGCACGGTCCCACGATACGATGGAACCGCGAAGAACACCACCTCCACGTAGCGGTCGGGGTAGTGATGCCGAACCCGGTGGACCTCTCTGCCCACGCTGGCCTCAATCGCCAGTTCCTCGTCCAACTCGCGCTGCAGCGCGGCTTCGAGTGACTCGCCGTCCTGCACCTTTCCGCCCGGGAATTCCCATTGGAGGCCGTAGGCGTCTGTGTGGTGCCGCTGACAAATCAAGATACGGTCTCCATCCACTATGATGCCGGCCGTCACGAGAGTGGGCAGTAGATCAGTCATGGAAAAGCCGTCAGCAATCAGCGCTCAGCCATCAGCCGTCAGCTTATCAGATAGATAGATGTCAGGTATCAGCCCTCGGCCTTCAGCAAAAAAAGCCATCGCCTTCCGCTATCAGCCGTCAGCAAAGACGAAGCCATAAGTCACGACTTGTCGCTACTCGCTGAAGGCTGATAGCTGATGGCTCTTTTCGCTGAATGCTGATAGCCTAAGATTGACACGCAGCGCCGCCTGCCGCAAGATTTAGACATGCGACGCAATCTGATCTCGGCAGTAACGGCGTTGGTGGTTCTGGGCTGGGGTTGGGGGGGCCTGCGCGCGCAGAGCGACCAGCCCGCGCAGGACCAGGACAAGGGGACTTCCACCAGCCAGCCCTCTCCCGTCCTCGGCCAGATTCCCGACGAGCGCCAGTACTACCCGCCAGGCGCCCCTAAGTGCGTGGAGATCGGCAAGTTCTATTTGCGGCGGGGGAATTATCGGGGCGCGCTCAGCCGCTTCGAGGAAGCTCGCGACACCGACCCCAACTACGCTCCTGCTTACCTCGGCTTGGGCAAGGTGTACGAGAAGCTCGGCCTCAAGCAGAAGGCCCTGGGCGCCTACCGGAAGTACCTCGATGAACTTCCCTCCGACAAGGACGCCATGGAGGCGCGAGGCGCGCAGAGGGCCGTCGTGCGGCTCGAGAAGGAACTGAGAGTCTCGCACCCGCCGTCTCGCGCTTCGAGGAACTGAATTCGGCCCAGGACGTCTCCCATAACCACATGCTAAAACGAGATATTCTGGTTGGGGTCGACATCGGGGGAACCAAGACTGCGGTCCTGGTTTCTTCGGCGCCACCCGCGGTGCTCGGTCGCATCGAATTTCCCACTCGACCCGAGAAGGGCGCGGAACCTGCGGTCCGCCTCATCAAGAAGGCGGTTCGACGCATGCTCGCGCAGCGCCGGTTGGATGGCGCCGCCATTCGGACCATCGGTGTCAGTTGCGGCGGTCCGCTGGATCGCATTCGAGGTGTGATCCAGGCGCCGCCAAACCTATCCACTTGGGTTGACATTCCCATCAAAGCGATCTTGGAGGATGAATTCAAGGTCGAATGCCACGTCGAAAACGACGCCAACGCGGGAGCGGTGGCCGAGCATCGCTTTGGGGCCGGGCAGGGATGCCGGAACATGGTCTTCATCACCATGGGCACCGGTTTCGGGGCGGGGATCATCACCGACGGGCACCTCTACCATGGCACCAACGACATGGCAGGAGAAATCGGTCACGTGCGCCTGACCCGATCCGGACCCATCGGGTACTACAAGGCAGGCTCAGTGGAGGGTTGGGTAAGTGGCGGGGGCATGGCGCAGGTCGCGACCCGAATGGTTACTGCCGCGCAGAAGAGAGAAGAGGCCACGATCCTCACTGAGGTGGTTCGCAAGGGACTGCCCATCACGGCTCGCGACGTTGCCCTGGCCGCACAGAAGGGCGATGCCCTCGCCGCCCGCCTGATTCACTCCACCGGCAAGCGCCTGGGGGGCGTACTGGCTATCCTGGTGGACATCCTGAATCCCGAGCGGATCGTGATCGGCGGCGTGGCGATGCGCCTGGGAGATACACTGCTCGACCCGGCTCGCGCGGTGATCCAACGCGAAGCCCTTGCGACCCCGGCGGCGGCGTGCGAGGTAGTGCCTGCGGCGCTCGGCGAGAGCATTGGCGACGTGGCCGCCCTTTGTGTGGCCATGGGCCTTTAACCGGGAATTGCCGATCGACAATTTTCGGTTGACGATCGAAAGACCCGCGTGGCTTGCGTCTTCTCCTCCGATCATCAATCGTCAATTTCCCACGCGCTGTGGCCCACCGAATGGTTTCGGCGGTATAATAAATCTGGGGTGTTCCGCTTACTCGTGGTAGGAGGCGCCGGTATGGCGACACTGAACGAAGTTCTTCACGTCAACGTCCGCGAGGGCGATCTTTACCAGAAGATGGACCGGGGCTTTGTGCGCTGCTACGCCTGCGGGCACTGCTGCCCCATCCCCGACGGTCAAGTCGGCGTGTGCAAGGTGCGGTTCAACGAGGGCGGCAAGTTGTACGTCCCCTGGGGCTACGTGGGAGGCGTGCAGTGCGATCCTATCGAAAAGAAGCCCTTCTTCCATGCCTACCCCGGGGCCCTGGCTTACAGCTTCGGCATGCTCGGATGCGACCTGCACTGCGCCTATTGCCAGAACTGGGTGACGTCGCAGGCGATCCGCGACCCTGCCGCCGTCTCGCCGCCGCTGGCCGCCAAGCCGGAACTTCTGGTGCGCGACGCGCTCGCCCAGGGCGCCCGTGTTGTGGTGAGCACTTACAACGAGCCGCTCATCACCAGTGAGTGGGCGGTGGCCGTCTTCAAGGAGGCGCGCGCGGCCGGCCTCGCCACCGGCTACGTCTCGAACGGTAACGGCACGCCGCAGGTGCTGGAGTACCTGCGGCCCTGGGTGGACCTCTACAAAGTGGACCTGAAGAGCTTCGACGATCGCGATTATCGCCAGCTTGGGGGCCGCCTCCAGCCTATTCTCGACACTATTCGCAGCCTGCACGCGATGGGCATCTGGGTGGAGATCGTCACCCTGCTGATTCCCGGCTTCAACGATTCTGACGACGAACTGAATCGTCTGGCCGACTTCCTGGTGAGCGTCTCGCCCGACATTCCGTGGCACTGCACGGCCTTCCACAAGAACTACAAGATGACCGATCCCGACGACACTCCTCCCGAGACGCTACGGCGAGCCGTCGCTATCGGCAAGCGCGCCGGCCTGCGATACACTTACGCCGGCAACCTGCCGGGACATGTCGGCGATCTTGAAAATACGCGTTGCCACCACTGCGGCGATTTGCTCGTGGAGCGCTACGCCTACCACATCCGGCAGTACCGGCTGACGCCCGAGGGGACTTGCCCGTCGTGTGGCACGGCGATTCCCGGCCGCTGGGCCCGCGAGTTCCAGGGGCAGATCAGCGCCATTCCGTATTCACCTCGCAGAACAGGGATCAGGGTCTGAGGAGAGTCGAAAGTCGATGACGAGAACATTTCCGAAGCGGTTGCTGTTTTGGGCGCCCCGCGTGTTATGCATTCTGTTTGCTTTTTTTGTGGCCCTTTTTGCTCTCGATGTGTTCAGCGAGCACTCTGGCTTCTGGAAGACAATTCTCGCTCTCCTGATTCACCTCCTTCCCAGCGGAATCATTCTTGGCATACTGGCCATCTCATGGCGCTGGGAATGGGCAGCCGGCGTTTTGTTCCTTGGACTGGCGGCTTGGTACATTTCCACAGCCCGGGCGCATTGGGATTGGTGTCTGGTGATCGGTGGACCGCTGATTCTGGTCGGCGCCTTGTTCCTGATCGACTGGCGCGTGAGAACCCACGCGCTCCATCCGCAGCCGTGAGACCAGCTAGTTGTCTTGCCTTAGGGCACTCCTGCCTGGGCGAGCATTTCCAAAAACTGCTTCTGGGTCCGCATGTCGATCGCCTGGGCTGCCAGGCGGCCATTGCGATCGTAGACGAAGCTCTTGGGTATTCCTTCCACCTGGAATAGCTCGTTCACCTTTCGTCCCGGATCGAGCAGGACGGGATAAGTGACGTTGTGCTCGGCCACAAAGGGCCTCACCTTGCCGGCCGCTTCGTCGGAGATGGCCAGGATCACCAAACCCTGTTCCTTGAACCGCGTGTAAAGCGTCTGGAGGTCGGGCATTTCCTTGCGGCAGGGCGGGCACCAAGTGGCCCAGAAGTTCACCAGGACCACTCTGCCGCGCAGGTCCTTCAAAGTCCACGGTGTGCCATCGAGGTCTGTGAGGGTGAAATCGGCTTGCTGGCGGCGTTGGTCGTCCGCGGCGAGCTTGGACATGGCGGCCGCGAATTGGGGGGAATCCAACGCCGCCTGCACGTGCTCGTAGCGCACGAGCTGGGCGAGTTCGACGTAGGCCATTGCAGCCGTAGCGGATTGTTCGTGGCTGGCCGGCGGCGGAGACTCGCGGAGGGCGTCGGCCAGGGTCGTGGCGACCTCCTGCAACGTGTCGTGCCCAAAGTCGCCTTCGGTGGAGAGATTGGCCAGACTGTTGGCCAGGCGCACCTTGTGCTCGGTCGCCGGCAACTGCCGGATGTCGAGCGCAAGCTGTTTCATGGTGCGCGCCCGCACGTCGTCGGGCAACGCACGCAGAGTCTGCAACTGCGCGACGATAGGCTTTTCCTGGTCGCTCCAGACTGTCTTTTGCCCCTGCGCGCATAACGCGCGTGTGCCCAACCATGGCGCAAGACCTTCCAACGCAGAGACACAGAGGAGCAGAGAAAAAATGTGAAGCGTCGAGGAACAAATGACATCTTTATATGGGCCTAGTTTTCTTTGTTCTCTGCCACTCTGCATCTCTGCACCTCTGCGTTAGTTTTTCCACATCCTGCGCGCCCGCAACATTAGAAAATCAGCTTCAACCCGATTTGAATCTGCCGGGACGTGGTCGCAGTACTGGTGATGAGTCCCGCCGAGGCGCTGATGCCGCCATTAGCAAACACAGTCGAATTAGGTGGGCCGAAGTTCGGGTGGTTGGCGACGTTGAAGAATTCCACCCGGAACTGCAAGCTGGCCCTCTCGGACACGGGCAGATTCTTAAGCACGGAGAGATCCAAGTCGGCCAAGCCCGGGCCGGTGAGCGTTCCTCGGCCCACATTCCCATAAGTACCCGCTGCCGGCAGGGTGAAGGCATTCGGATTGAACCACTGGTTGGGACTCCGAAGCAGGACCGGGCCGGTAAAGTCGGGATTCACGGAGGGCCGATCGGGATTTCTGGTATCGCCATCGCCGGAGCGGTTGGAGCCTACCAGCGGAGTGAAGGGAAAGCCGCTCAAGAGCGCAGCAATTCCATTGATCTGCCAGCCGCCAAGCCAGCGCTTGCCACTGCCAAAGGGCAACTCGTAGCTCCCTGAGAGGCTGGACTGGCTGGTGATGTTCAGGGCGGCGAGGCCCCAATCCATTTCGAGATCATTCCGATTCAATACCATTTGGGCTTGATTGCTGGCCTGAGCGCCGGTCAACGCTGAATTCACGTCCAGGTTCTTCGACCAGGTGTAATTGGCCCGAAACTGCAGGCCTTGACTCAGGCGATGGGTCACTTCCGTTTCCAACGCGTTGTAGCTGCTGTTTCCCTCGGTGTACCAGAAGAATCCACTGGAGAGATAAGGATTGGGCCGAGTCCCGGCGGGAATGTACTCGGTGCCCTGCGGCGCTTTGCCTTTCGTCGCGCCGACGCCGCCCGATGGGCAGCCGCCTAGGCTAGAACAGGTCTGAGCCGGTAGGCTGTTGGGGTCGCTGCTGAGCAAGCCATGGTACGCATGTGAACCGACATAGGCCACGCGAAGGGTCGCGTTGCGGCTGAGCTGCCGCTCTATGGTGAGATTCCACTCCTGAACCGTCGGAGTCTTGGCGTTCGCGTCGACTCCCTGGGGCGCATAGATGGTGCAAGGCGCTGGAACGTTGGGGCCGCAGGAATGCGGGGGAGGTATGCTGGGAACGATCGGCAGAATCGAAGACAAAGCAACGTTGGAAAACGACACCGCGCCGTTATAAGGAGGAAGTGAGTTGAGCAGGAACGCGAGGTCGTCGAGCAGCGAATAGTAGGTGCCGTAAGCGGCGCGGACGGCGGTGTGTCCGTTCCCGAAGGGATCCCACGCCAGGCTGATCCTCGGCCCGAACAGCCGTCGGGCGTTGTTCTCCATAAACACCGAACCTCCCACCCGTGGAGTCGTGATAAGCACGCCCGACGCGTCGGTAAGATAGTTGGCAGCCCTCCCCGACGCCTCATTCCAACCCGTGGTGAATTCCTGCCGGAGGCCGGCCTGGAGCGTCAGGTTAGGCCGTATCTTGATTGCGTCCTCGAAATACCACGCCCCGAACAAACTTCTCCAGCCCAGTTCGTTGTGGTTGGGCACCACTTGAAAGCTGCTTACCTTCCCTTGCAGGAACGTCTGCAACGTGGTGAAGGTAGCCTGCCCAAGTTGGCGCGAAGCCGTATCCTCGTTGTCCTGGAGCGGCTGAAGCCAAGCCCCAAGCTTGATCTGGTGGATTCCCTTGCTGATCTGGAGACTGTCGGTATAAGTGAAGAGGTTCCTCCGATTCCCGGCGCCGGCGGCATTATTGGGGCCCGCGGAAGTGAGCGCCGCAATGCCGGTGGTGGTGACGCCGCCTCCAATGACGATCCCGCCCGGTCCGTCTCCGGAAACAAAGGAGAGGCTGGGAGCAAAGGAGGCCAGGGGGGAGGAAGTCAGATTGAATGCGGCGCGCGAAAAACCGGCGCGGAAGGTGTTGAGGACTTGCGGCGAGAAGATGTGGGTCTCCTCGAAGCTGGCTACCTGCATGCGGAGCGCGGTATAAGACGCAAAGAGCGGGTCCGCCAAAGGTACCAGACTGTTGCCGTCATCCACGGTGTAAGCGCCCGAAAGCGAGTCCCGATCGCGAGGATTGTAGTCGGTCCGTAGCGTGCCGAAGTCCTCGCGGATGGATTGCCTGGGATTATTGAAGGCCAGCGCTGTGCCGCTCGGCAACCCGTTGGCCAGCAACTCCGGACCGTTGGGCACGGGCCAAAACGACATGTACGGCAACATCGATGCACTGAGATTGGTCACCTTGGTCTCGACCCCGGAGGCATTGGGCAAGAAGCCCTGCCGCGCCTCCTGGTCGGGCACCACGCTGACGTTGCTGAGCGCTAACGCCTGCCGGAATCCTTCGTAGTTGCCGAACAAGAACAAGCGATCCTTCCGCAGAGGTCCGCCCGCCGCGCCACCGAATTGGTTCTGATGGAACGGAGGAATGGACCCTTGCGCAAAAAAGTTCCGAGCGTCCAGAGCGCTGTTGCGGAGAAACTCGTACATGGACCCATGCAGCGCGTTGGTTCCCGACTGGGTGACGGCGCTCACTTGCGCCCCGGCTCGCTTCCCGTATTCCGCCGGGTAAGTGTCCGTCAGCACGTTGAACTCGCGCACGGCATCAATTCCCAGCAACTCCCCGCTGACGCCGCCGGGCGTGATGGCGAGCTGGCTGGAACCGGTGTACTCAATGCCGTTCAGCACGAATAGGTTCTCCGCCGTGCGCCGCCCGGCCACCGAGAAGGTGTTCCCATTGCTGGTACTGGTTTCGGCGCTCTTCATGGCGCTGTAGTTGATCGTTCCCGGATTCAGTGTAATCAGGTTGTCGAAGCTGCGACCGTTGAGCGGCAGATCCTTCAGTTCGCGCTCCCCCACGATCCCGGAAACGGGAGCTGTGGTGGTGTTGACCAGGGGAGTCTCCTCCGAAACGGTGACCTGCTGGACCAATGCGCCAACTTCGAGTCGCACGTTCACCGTCGCTTCCTGCCCGACCTCCAGACTGATACCGGTCCGGACCACGGAGTTGAACCCTGCCTTTTCCACCTTCACTTCCTGTGGCCCTAAAGGCAGGGACAATGCCCTGAAATTCCCCGACTCGTTCGTCATGAGGACCCGTGTCGCCCCGGTCTCAAGGCACTTCACAGTAACGGTTGCGCCGCCCACCGCGCTGCCCGAGGTATCCTCCACCCGACCGGAAATCGCGGCCGACACCTGCGCCCAGCCCGGCCGCGGACTCGCCGCGAACGTCAAAATCGTGAGAGAGAGGCTGAGCACGAGCAATCTGCGACCGCGAGGCCGAAACGGCTCGAGGGGTGGACGGAGAACAGACGAAATGCAGTTTTCTCCCTGTTGCCCTGGCACGCTCAACCCTACCCCGATCCGGCCGCACCGGTCAAGTCGGCGCGGCGAGAATTGACGATTACCGATTGACGATTGGCGATTGCAGAGACTCCATGCCGAGGACGAGAGCCGCGGGACGTGACGCGTTCTAATGAAATCGGTCACGAAAGACTCCGATTTTGCGCTATTATCTGCATGTTTTGTCGGAAAATGGCGGAATTTGGCACGATTCTGCGCAAAAAGGGGGCCTCAAAACGAACTCGTTTTCAAATGAGCCTTTGGGGCTCGAAGGAAATGCGGCTAGCAAGTCCTTTAGATTGAGTAAGCCTTCGCCCACATTCCCAGCAAATTGAGAAACAACCACTTTAGAATCAAAAGATAAGCCGCGCCACGTTTCGCCAGCCCCGCAAGAGCTGAAATGGTCGCTCCAATCGCTCGGGCGAAGAACCGTTAGCAAGTCCTTTAGATTGAGCAGCCATTCGCTTGCTCTCCTCAGAAACTTGGCCAACAACCACTGCGGAATCAACAGATACGCCTCGCCCCGTTTCGGTCGCACGACAAAACCCGAAAAGGCAGTCCGGCGCTCGCCAGGGGGAAGAGAAGCGTGGCTAGTAAGTCCTTTAGATTCAGCATGCCGTGGCTTCTTCGACCGAGCACTTTGGCGAACAACCATCGTCGAATCAACACATTGGCCTCGCAGACTTTCGGTCGCGCCCCACGAACCCCGAAACGACCGCTCGGCATTCTTCACCCCCATGTCGGTTCTCGCGTTGCGGGTCGGCGGGTCGATGAGAACCGAAGGCTGATTACTGATGGCTGATGGCTGAGAGCTTACAGCTTGACACGATCCGTCGGACTTGACACGGTTTAAATAAATCGGTCGCAAAGAACCCCCGTTATCTGCCCTTATCTGCCACCTTCGTGCCCGTTCGCTGCACGCTTTTGGTAAAAATTGGTAAAATTTGGCACGATTTGGTACCCTCAAAAACGCCCGAAAACGGACACTCTCTCAAATAACCACCTTGTTTGCAGCACTAGCTCCTCGCCAGAGTGGCACTAGGGTGGGGGGAAATGGCAATGAAGTCCCATGGTTAATTTTCTCAGTTTTACCATATCGGTAACCGTGCGGATCCACCACCACTCTTCGAGGTTCAGTTCGGCTTGCCTCCCCATCCCAACAGTCCCAATTCGGCAATATAGAGCATCGCGTCATCGGTAGCAACTTGCGAGAAAACCGGGCCAAAATGGCCGCAACCGTCTGATACAATTGGTCTTATTCTCCGTGGCTTTGCTTTCTCCATTTTAGGCCTATCTTACGAATTCAAAATGACTTAACCTCAATGGCTTTGCCTTGGCTTTGTTTGCCTTCTCTCCCAACAGCTCTCACATGTTGCCCATTTAGTGATCGTCTTTCTTTAAATCTTGAAATCTTGAAATCTTGAATCTCGAATATCTCGAATCTTGAATCTCGAATCTCCTATCTTCCTTGTCCGCGTCGCGCGTCCCCGAGCCGAGCCATTCACCCTTTACCCTTGACACTTCAACCTTAATTTCCCCTAGCCCCGACGACTACTGATCCTAGGCTATCAGGTCGTCGGGAAAAGTCAAGAAAAATCGGCAAGTGGGGCCTGGCGTTGGGACGGCAAATAATGAATTGTTAATTCTGATCAACACGGTGAGCTGGTATATGCAGGCCCGGAGGGCCGATGGAGAGTAGCCCAGGGCGCAAGCCCCATAGGCGTTAACCTAAGGGTTGCAAGCGCCTTAAAGCCCGCAAAACGGGCGTTGTCATTTAGCCCACGGCGAGCCAGCCGTGGGGCAGAACGCGACCGGTAGAATTGAGAAGCCCCGTAGGGGCGACATCCGGCTCCGTTCGCTGGGGGTCGAGTACAATCGGCGGTAAGTTGTGGCCGGAGAAATCCCGGACGCCGCCCCTACCGGGGCTGACAAGACTCATATGCCGTCAGCATCCCACGGCTGGCTCGCCGTGGGCTACAGGATGTCGCCACTGCCGTGGCTTTGGATAATGTTGAACGAGCCTCCGACTCTTTGAAATGCCCGACTCTGCTCTTGAGGCCGCAATTCAAAACCAGGCCACAGCGTAGTAAAATACCCGCATGGGAGAAATTCGGGTACGGATGCGTTTAGAGAACGAAGGCGACCTTTATCTGCATGACCGGCGCAAGCTGAGTCGCAAGAAGGTCCGGAAGGCTGAGATCGAAGCCGTTGTAGACACCGGGGCTGTGATGCTGCTCTTGCCACAGGAGTTGGTTGAGCAGTTGGGGCTACGTCGCGCAGGCAAGGTGGTGGTTCGACTCGCCAATGAGGAAAGGGTCGAGCTGGAAAAAGCCACTGGCATTCATTTGGCAATCGGCGACCGGGAAATGTCAGCGAGCTGTCTGATCGGACCGCCCGGGTGCGAGCCGCTCGTGGGCCAGCTTGTGATGGAGGAGCTGGACTTGATCCCCGACCCGGTACTGAGAACGCTCACTCCCAGGCCGGAGTCACCATTCCTTCCTACTCTTAAAATGAAGTGTCTGGCGTGAGTGGCGCATGCAAGCAAGGGTAGCAAGCAAGGGTAGCAAGGGTAGCGCAGAGCTGCTTTCCAAGCTCTGCGGCTTTTCGGCTTGGCCATTTTAGGCCTTGCCGCCATGCCTCGCCTAGGCTATCGATAATCACCAACAAAGTACCGCAGAGCTTGGAAAGCAGCTCTGCGCTACCCTTGCTCGCTCTACGCTGGTGTGCCATGCTGTCGAAAAGGCCTCTGATCTCGGTGACTGTAGTCAGTATCGAGTAGCCGAAGCACAGGGTCTCTGCTAGCGAGGTTTTAGGTTCAGGCAGTCAGCGTCCGCCGACGGCGGGCACATCGTGAATTGGCTAGGGGTCCCAGACAATTGGGGACTGGGGAATCCCCTCGCCCGCGCGATCTGGGTCATGGCACTGTCTTGGCATTTACCCAACACTACTTCGTTTTCACCACCTTTAGTCAACTTAGCTATGAAGTTAAGGCTGTTTACTATATCTATATCCTCAGCTTCTCCATATTTGTTATTGTGAACTTCCATCCACTGATGCTCTGACAATACGACAAACCTGGCAATGACCCCTCCAGACAATTGGCTCTGTACATAGAGCCGGCTTTGTTCCTCGCAGCTCGCAGCGATCTGCCCCCAATTGGCTGTGTCAGTGTTCGATGGAGTGTGCGTGTAAGCTTTGAGCAGCATAACCATTTCCATCTGGCGATTGGCAGCCGCCACGAACAACAATTCGTCCACGCTGGCACCCTGTGCTACCAATGTCCAGAACTCGGTGGTGATGCCGCCGTAGGTCGCAGCCGTGCTGGCGTTACCACGGGCGATCAGTCTTTCGATTGCTGCGATCCGGACGTTGTAATCCTTATCGTCCGTTACAATCTTCGCCAGCACCGTCTCGTCCGTCAGCCTCTCGACGGCGGCCTTGCGGACACCGGGGACGGCGTCCGCCACCGCGATTTTCGCCACCACTGTCTGATCCGTCAGTCTCTCGACAGCGGCCTTGCGGACGTCCGAATCGTGATCCTCCATGGCCACTTTCGCCAGCACTGTCTGGTCCGTCAATCTTTCGAGGGCGGCCTTGCGGACCTCCGAGTCGTGGTCCTCCATGGTCAGTTTCGCCAGCGCTGTCTGATCCGTCAGTCTCTCGACAGCGGCCTTGCGGACGCCCGAATCGTGGTCCTCCATGGCCAGCTTCGCCAGCACTGTCCCATCCGTCAGTCTCTCGACAGCGGCCTTGCGGACACCGGGGACGCCGTCCGCCACCGCGATTTTCGCCGCCATTGTCTGGTCCGTCAATTTCTCGACGGCGGCCTTACGGACGTCCGAATCGTGGTCCTCCACGGCCACTTTCGTCAACACGGTCTGATCCGTCAATCCCCCGACGGCCCGCTTGCGGACAGACCAATGCTTGTCCTCCACCGCGATCTTCGCCAACAATGCCTGGTCGGTCAGCTTCCCCACGGCAGCTGTGCGGATGTAGAATTCCGTTTCCCCCACCGCGATCTTTGCCAGCGAGGCCTGGTCGCTCAGCATCCCCACAGCGGCGCTACGAATCTTGGCATTCGTGTCCTCCACCGCGATCTTCGCCAGCAATGCCTGGTCGGTCAGCTTCCCCACGGCGACGGTCCGAACGTTGGAATCCTTCGCCTCCACCGCGATCTTCGCCAGCAGCGCCTTGTCCGTCAGCAGGTTGACCGCGGCCCCCCTAGCGATCCAACTGTTGTCCTGCATCGCCATTTTCGCTAGACCACGGCAAGCATTCTGCTTGCCCCTGGAGTTTCTACATTCTAAGCCGCAGCAGCAGCGACGAACTGGGAGGAACTAGGCTGAATGCCGAGTTGTTTCAGCAGTTCGGGATGCTCGGCAGCTTCCTTGCGGAGGAGGGTGATCAAATCGAGACAAGAGGGA
>DATFYM010000228.1:0-43640 GCA_035315065.1 Terriglobia bacterium | reverse complement strand
CCGCGAGTGGCCGAGTTGGTGGAGTTCTTTCACTTCTTCAGGTGTCAAAATCAATTTCGAGCGTTTGGATTTTCCTGCCATATATCGAGTATAGCAGGAAAACCTAATCAGTGCATCTTTTACTGAAACTTTATACTAGTGCCTCGCAGGCGATTCCCCTCAAGTGATATCGGATTCCGACTGCCTTGGTGTTCCGGAGTCGATTCGGTCGAGAGGGACACGGCAGAGGAGTAGCAGCCTGGAGGAGCCCGACCTTCAGGCGGCGGCTTGCCAATGATAGCGATGATCCAATCCGCCGACGCGAAGCGCACTCACGACCTTAGCGGTCCCCCCGCGGCCTTCGTTCGACAATCCGGAGGCCCGGCGTCTCCTTCTGCAAGGCATCATGAATGCGATAAGAGTCCTGATGTAGCGGAGGCGGTGGTCCAGGAAATTGAAGCCGTTGGCTTTCCTTGAAATCAGGTTCAGAGTCTGCGCGAGCCGTTAGATTTCGGGCGCGCTGGAGTGACGAGCATCCCGGAGGTCGATTTCGAAGTGGAGTTGTTTCGGGATCTCACAAAGGATCGGAGCAACGCGACAAATGGCGGAAGACTACTTGGAAGGGCTGCGGCAGAGAGGACTCATGGTCATCGCGACGGGTTCGGAGGAGAAGATGGACAGGGCTGCCGAGATCATGAACCGCAACGGCGGGCTGGACACCCAAGAGGAGAGTGGCCCGGAGCGTGATCTCGTCCAAATGGGGCAGATGCTCGGCGGCCAGGTCGCGAAGCATGAGCTTTGCTGAAAAGATACAGATCGGTGAGCCGTGCGGCGAGCGTATCGGCGACCGCTCGACTCGCCGAGCCCTTCCCTCTTGGGCTTACTTCGATCATAAGGATTTGCTTCATGGCAAGTATCTTCTGATTCTCTCGGGACTTTGGTCTTTCAGCGAGCGTGCGGCGTCAATACGTTCCAGGCCGCGAGAGAGTCCATGTAGTCTCTCCAGTGCGAGATTTTCCGATTTTCAATCCTTATGATTGAGCAAAACCGATTGTTGTACTTTACACCTGTCGCGAGGACAGTCCCATGAACTTCATATTCGATGACCAAGACACGGCCGTTGTCCGCCTTGTGGGTAATCAATTTATCGGCAGATTGAAGCTCGATGTTGTCGCCATAGCCCCTGAACTTGGCCATCAGATCGGAGCGCCCTCGGATAATGCGCGGCCAACCGGGGAAGTCGTAGAGGACCTCGTAAACGACGTCGTCAGTGACGATGTCAAAAAAGTGTTCGCCATCAACAATGTCGCCTAGCGCCCCTCGAACCAACTCAAAGTAAGGCCTAGAGGCCTTGTAGGCAGCGTATTTCGGATTTGGCATCATGGATTCTCCATGCGCTTCGCAAGGTTAATTACATCAATATAGACTGGGAATCCTGTATCAAACAAGAACGAACTTTAGGATTAGGATCTAAATCGTACGCCCATAGATCGGATGGCCGCTGCGAGCTCTGGTGCGATACCAGCAGCCGGTCATCGCTTGGCGAAAACGGCGTTGGGTTACCGGAAAAGAAGGTCAACCCCGCAGGAAAAGAGATCTTCTCCGGCTGCCCGCCATCAAGGTCAGCCAAGTAAGTGTCGGTGCGTCCGTCCTCGTTGATGATGAAAGTGTATTTGCCGCCCTGCGGAGCAAAGCTTCCGGCGCTGGCATCCCACCCGGTATCGGTCACCCCAGTCAGCTTCTTGCTCGCGACGTCGAGCATGGCGACGCTATTGAATCCCGCTTTCTCGCTGGAAGTCACGAGCAGAGTCCGTCCATCGGCCGAGAGGGACGAGCCCACATACAGGATTTGGCCTTGGTGAGGTGTTAGGTTTTCCCGGTTGCCGCTCGCCACGTCCACGCGATGAAACGTCGGCATCAGTGAATCCCGCATTGGCGCGATTGGCATAAATGCTCTTTCCATCGGGGCTCCACGCTACATAGTCCCATAGGTGATCTTTGCTCTGCTCCTGGGTGAGGTCTCGCACCTTGCGCGACCGCCAATCGAGCGCCCCAGACGCAGCCATCAGAAAATTCGACGCGACAACCCGCAATCTAATCACGGGCAGCCACTGGAAGCGAGCGCGACTGCCCACCCAAGATTGTGGACGTATCGTCGCCATGTCGGACGCCGGTGTGCGTGTTTTCCCCCTCTTTCGAGAAGGCGGCCTTCTTGGCCGGGGTCGCATTCGGACTCTCGGCAAGGAT
Organism: Terriglobia bacterium; assembly: GCA_035315065.1. Taxonomy (GTDB): domain Bacteria; phylum Acidobacteriota; class Terriglobia; order UBA7540; family UBA7540; genus DATFYM01. The sequence goes on along the minus strand of DATFYM010000228.1, from coordinate 41,414 downwards.
ATGCTTTAGAATGGACTCGCGGCAACATTATGCTTTAGGGCCCCACTCTCCTGCGATTTTCCTTCCCCTGAAAACAAAGAACTTCTGCCCTCCGACGCGGCAAGGATATGGTTTATTCCGGCAAAGTTATACTCAAAGTGACACGCGTGGTGTGACTTAAAGCATAAAATTGCCCATAAGTAAGTGCCTTTGCTTGATTTCCGTGTAAGTCTCTGATACCAGGCAGGAAGTCTATGGGCTACTGGTTCTTAGCATTTCTCTTTGAAACCAGTGTCGGCGAGACGCGAAGAGCTCGGTTATGAGCAGAGTATCAGGCTCCGCTTTGGCGCTGACCGAAGGAGCCCGTAGGGCGACTGAGGTTAGCGCCAAAATTGCCGCACCACCCCCCTGGACCGGACTCCAGCCCAACTACCGTTCAGGATTTGCCCCACACAACGAGGCAGATTTCGCCGTGGCTTTTGTTCACATTCTTCGTCTAACCGAGGGTGTTCGCTCAACGGATCGAAGTAGCAATGAGTCGAACTCTGGTGGTTGGGCCATGGAGTCGGCATATCGCATCGTCACTCGGAAGGGTGCTGCCCACCAGCATCCTGTGCTGGTTCTTGACTTCGAGCATCGCCTCCACTTTCCTCTGACCATCTTTGCTGAAGAAGCCGTGAAGCGTTCGAGTCTTGGTACAGCCCGGACCTATCTCAATGCGGCTGTGCCGTTCTTTAGCTGGCTGGAAGCGGATGATTGGCAAAGGAGGGCGCTAAGAAAGTGGAATGACTCCCCTGAACGCATCCGACAGGCGGTCCACGACTACTTGGTCGAGCGCCTAAAGTGCAAGGTAAGGGAGCATCGCGCAGGCTTTCAGCTTGTGTCCCTGACTGAGGGTACCCGCAGCACGGTGCGGGTTTTCTTGTCAGCCCTCAAGCTCTATTACCGGCTGATGCAGGCGCGGAGCTACTACGACTACGCCAACCCATTGGTTGATGGCGTGTCGGCTACACTCGCCCAGATTGAAAATCGTCTCGCCGAGGATGCTGCATTACCGCGGACCCCGGAGATCAGTGGCGTTGTTGCGGCGCGCCCCAAGTGTCGCCTCTCAGACAGTTATTTCAAGCTGGTGGGTGAAACCTGGGTTCCCCAGGTCATCGATGACCCGCAGTTCCCCGTGTGGATTCAGGCTGGAGGGCTCAGCGTCGGATGGCACCTGCGAGAACAGTGCGTTGTGCGCATTCTCTTTGAGTCCGGAGGTCGCATCTCCGAGGTGGTGGGGTTGACGGTGGGCGACTGGGCCGCGCGGGGCTGTCTTCAAGAGGCCCAAGCGTTCAGCAAGGGCAGTCACGGCAAACGGGTGAAGTTTCTCCGCTTCTCGGCGGAAACGGCCAAGCTGTTGCGGCGCTACTTCGACATAGAGCGTTGCCGGCTTGACGCCAACCACTATCGGCTGGACGACTATCTCCAAAGAGCCTCCGAGAAGCGAACTAACCTGCATGAGGTGCCGCTCTTTCTGTCCCATCAGGGCACCCCGCTAAGGCCGAAAACGTTCCGAGATCTCTCTTGGAATCGAGCTTGTCACGCAGCCGGCGTTGAGGCTGACATCCACCAAGCTCGACACTGGTATGTCGCGCAGATTATTCGAACCATTTACGAGACGACGCCTTCCGCGTCCGAGATTAACCGCCGCCTGCGCGAATTAATCGAGTACATGGGCTGGCGGAGTGGCTGGGAAACGCTCGACGCCTACCAGCACTACTTTGACCCGCAACGACATGCCGAAATTCAGAATGAGCTTCACGGGCGGATGGACAGATCTTTGAAGGAGGCGCTGGGCAAATCCAATCACCGCCAGTCCGGTCAACGCAGTTCCTCGAATCCTCCCAGCCAGTCTGAGAACGCGAATCAGGTAGCCTGCGGACTCGATCCAGATTCTGACCTGGAATACCTATTCACACTTGGGGGCCAGAGTGGAAGCCGCAACAGCGCCGACTAGACCGTGGGAACGCCTGGTCGGGAGAATCGCTTCCGAGATTCTGGAAGCGCCCAAGACAGGCGGTGATCCGCGCTACCAAGGGAATTTGCCGGAAGTGTCCCGGAGGATCACAACCTACTTGGAAAGAAACGTCATTGCGAAGCCCTGGGCAGACGCGATCGCATTGCTGGCATCGATTATGGTTGCACGACGATTCGAAGTGACCAGCGTTCTCAATAAGATCGTCACGCTTCATTCGCGATTCACATCATTATTCCCAGCTCTCGAGCTCGAACGAATACAAGACTGGGACCCCGCCCGGCACCTCCCGATGTATCTGAAGGCCGATGTACTCCCACATGATCCTCAGACTGTGCGTCAGAGGTTCTGGGTGGCATACAACAGCGCCAGCAAGTTGATGGCGCAGTGGCTCGGAAGCCTTCCTGAGCCTGAGCGGCAGATCTACCAGAAGTTCACCTTACCCCCTGTTTCTCGTTTGGCCGTCGAGGGCTTGACCCGGCAGAGAGAGGTGACCCAACAACAGCAGCAGGCACGGAAGGCCGAGACCGATGCGGTAGTGCCCAGATTCGCGGCCATCCGGGCCGAAGCCCATTTCCGCTACAACCGAATTGCGACGCTTGCGCCGGGCCTACCGCCAGGCACTGCGCACCTTGAGCGGAAAAGGACACGATCTTCCCGTGACCTTTTCATATGAGGAAGGCGGGGACAGGGAACTGGGCATCCCCACCCACGAGCGACTGTGGTTCCGAATCTGGGACCGCCGGAGTTTTGTCCAAGCGCATGCGGAGGCGTATTCGCGCAGCCCGACGGTGGCCTCCCGTTGCCGTACAGCAGCCTACGCAGATGATTCCAACCACCTTTTCCTGGAATTCGTCAGAGGAGAGCGCCTGATCGGAGATGCCCCGCCCGAGGGCCTTTGGTTTGAAGAGCTCTTTAGGCTCGGTGTTTTTGGACTCAACCCGTTCGTGGGTTCACCTGAAGACGTAAAGGCGAAGCAAGCCTGGCTGGCATCCTGGGGATACGGTCGCACACCCTTCTTGGCCGAAGTGGGCGGACTCCTCACTTGGCCGGTCACGGAGGGAAGGTTCATGGTGTCGGCCCAGCGCCGAACCACAGGGGTACTCTTGCCCGTTGAGGCAATCTATGCCGCAGCCACGATCGGCCTGCTGGCAGTTGATCTGTTCACTACCACTGGCGCCCGCATCAACGAGGTGATGCAAATCCGCCTGACGGAGGACTGCATCGTCCGCCTGAAGATGTCACCACCGCCAGGATCGAAAGATCCGTCACCTCGGATCCGCTATGTCTTGCGATTGGTTCCCAAAGGAGAAAAGACCAACACGCCGCAGGACTACTTCATCGGCACGGAGACTAAGCGGTTGCTGGTCAGAGTCGCGCAAATGCTGGGCGAGCACTATCAACTGCGGCCCGGGGAGATTCTGCCGAGTGTGGAGTTTGACGCCGGCGACGGGCGCGCCCACCGTTTTGCCAAGGCACCGTATTTGTTTCAGTATGCGGGCCGGCATCTCTCTGCTAACACGATCACTTCCTGTATGCGGTTCCTCTTGCACGGCATGGTCTTCAAGACCCGCGAAGGGAAGGTGGTGGTACTGAAACCCCATCTGCTTCGCCATGCCTTCGCGACCCACGCCGTCCAAGTTGAAAAGATTCCTGTCGATGTTGTGGGGGCCTGGCTGCACCAGAAGAATCTCACAGTCACGGATTACTACTCCAAGCCCACCGAGAGCATGGGCGCCGAGGCTTCGGATCTGTTCTTGTCGCGAGTCGCCGCACAGGTCAACGTGAGTGAAGCTGTTCTCCGATCGCCTGAGGAGTTGCAAATGCTCTACGAAGAGGCGCGCGGCAAGGCAGGGACGCTGGCCGACGTGATTGGCGGACAGTGCGTTAGCCACGGCTACTGCGCGGCCAAGTTTGCCTGTGTGGGCTGTGCGGGCAAGGTGCCTGATCCGGCCAAGCGATACCAGATTGAAAAGCACAAGCAGTGGGCTTCCCTTCAGGTCGATTACGCCACCTTGGAAGGCCTACGGCCCGAGGCCGAACGCATGAAGCAACTCGTCCGGGACTGCGACAACGAACTCGCAGAAATGGACCTGATCGAATCCTACCAGAGAGACGAACGCCGTGAACTCAGTATCCGAATCGAACCAGCAGGCTGAAGATCGGCCTTGGCTGAGAGAAAAAGTATACGATCCCAAACGAAAGCGGAGGCGGGTGGCCTATCTCCTTAGCTTCCATCTCCACCAGATCGCGACAAATCGATTCAGATGGGAAGGGAGTCTCCTTGGCCGCAATTCTCCACAATGAGGACGCCCGCATTTACTATGAACAGCATCGCAGTTGGAAGGGCCGGCCGCGCAAGCGGCCAGACGGCAAGCGAGGCGCTGTGAAGGTTGCGAGCCCGTTGGTCAAGGTCGATCGCGATGTAGCTCGCGCGCGCTGCAGGTATCTGAAGATGACCAAGACAAGGTTAGTCGAGCGTCTGCTCGCGACCGAACAGGCGTATACATCCCAAGAAGAACTCTGGCTCCAAATGAACGACGAAATGCTGACTTGGCGGTTGCGGGCTGAGCGAGCTGAAGCTCGGCTCCGCACACCACCGACGCCGGAACCAACTACCGGCTTGTGATTCATCGTCGCTCGTTGTCGCTCGTCGAAATAATCCAACAAATCCCGATGGATCTTCAGCGGCGTGGTCCTGGTTCGATACAAACTACCATCGCATATAGCAACCCTATGCATCAAAATGACTTAGGTCGATCTTGATAACAAAGGCTAAAACGTTTGGCAAGCTTATGCTTTATTTCGCTAGGCCCGCTGCAACCGCTTCTAGGGCCAGCACTTAACCGATTTCCCCGAGGGTCGGAGCGTTTGAAGCAATTGGGAGGGTTCACAAGGCAGGCCTGACGTGCCTAGCGAGGAAGACTAATCGAAACAATGGGTTGGAAGCGAGCCAGCATGAGCAAACTGGAAGCTTCTTGCTTCCGCGAGGGCTAGCTTATAGAACGGTTCAGTCCCGATTTCTGTCGTCGCAGTCCAGCTAAGGTGCGGCGCCGCCGCTGATACCTTGTCACGAGGAGTCGGCATTCTCTCGGGAATCTTCGACTCGCCGTTACCTGCTTCAATCCCAGCAACCGGCACACCTCGGCCAGCGAGGGAGCAGGTCTAGCCCGGGTAAGCCGTTGCAGTTCTTTCCCGATCCGGACGGCTTGCTTTTCCGCGAGCGCCTTGCGACGGGCCAATAGTCGGGCACGCAACTCTCCGCAATAGCGTCCAATCACGGCCTTGTCTTTGAAACCCAGCTGAACGGCCAGCGCGCGCAGGGTAGGAGGGGGATTCCGTCTTAGAGCGTTTTCGACTGCCCGTCGCATGGCTCGAATTCGAGCTGCCTTCCGCCGCGCGATCTTCATGTAAATGGCGCGGCACAGAGCGGGAAACGGCTTGAAGAACCGCCCCGAACCCTTGTACCCGAGACGTCGAGCAACATGCGGTACAGACTCCGGCTCGTCTTGCGCTAGTGCAGCTTTAAGGGCTGCTTCGATCTTCCGGCGCCCGCAGATCCGCGGTCGCGGCCCGTTGTAGTACGGTTCCGGGCCGAAGGACTTCTTGTAATTGTCTGTGATTTGCATGCAGAGGCTCCGGCTGACCCTCCTCAGGCCTTCAGTACCTCGATAGCCCAGCCGGGTCGCAACTTCACTCAGACTAGGCGCCGGGCGCTCATCAAGCACCAGGCGGAGAGCTTGGCATATTTCCTCGTTCGGACGGTGAAGCAAGATGGGAAGGGCATATCCTTCCGCTGCGGGCCTCACCACTTTCCAGTCCACCGCCTCAACCGAACTCTGAGCGGTTGGAAACGCAACTGGCGAGATTCGCAAACTATCACTCAGCTTTAGTAACTGATTGATATTCGGCGTCACCGCACCCTTGCGCCAATTGTAGACGGACGTTGCCGTGCAGCCAACAAACTTAGCAAATTCCGTACTGTTTCCGCGGAAGAGATGGACCACGCAAGCCTCGAGATTCTCTCGGAAGAGCTGTCGCAGAGTGCCGGACTTACCCTCGGCGCGCGGAGCCAGCGCGAGGAGGTCACCCGCCGCATTACTGACCCAGTGCTCGGAACTCGCCGGTGACACCTCCTTCGCCACCTGGCCATCCGGCATGGCGCCCAGCCATCCGCCACAGCGGCCGCAGTAACCTGGTCGTGATAAGGACATAATAGGTGTCATCGGCCTTTCACAGTGCGGACAACCGCTGACCAGAGGCCTTCGGTGAAGGGGGCAAGCGCCCGCAGCTCTCAGGGACCAGAGCAGAGGTTCATAGATGCTTCGATTCGAGGCCCGCCACTCTTCCAAGCAGACCGGACACCAGGTCCTGACTCGACGAAAGAGAGAAAGGCTACAGAGGAAGTCTTTGAAGGCGAGAAGGGTCAAGTTCTTCAAGTCGTCACGCAATGTGGCCGCACCTAATGCATAGACCCACTTGACTGCGCTTTCTTCAACACCGTTGACGGAGTATGAGAGCAGCCGGTATGGACGTCCGCATATCTTCATCCCCGGACTCGGAGGCGCTGTAGCAGCGGGTCGTCGCAACTCGTCAGTGAGGGCCTTGACGGGCACGCAGTGCGCCTCAGCCAGCCGCAGCAAATAGCTGCTCAAGCTCTCCACCCATGGAGTGCCGATCCCGATCGGGTCCAGTGGGTAGAAACGAGCTCGCGGAGACACCTCCGGTATCGTGAGGTCCCACGATTCAAGCATTGTTTCCATGCAAAAGGGTTGATCTTCCGACTCTGTCCCGCATCGGGCGACGCTCCCCGGGCCGAACCCTGCCACGCCGCCCCGAATTGTCGTCTTTCGGAGCGCAACAGTTGCTAGCATTGGAAACCGTCAGGCCTAACCGGGTCCGCAGCCGGCCGCGTTCTTCGGCCGTCTCTCGCAATCGCAGTTCGCCCTCGATCGCCTCCGACAACATCCTCTCGCACTGCGACACGGAGGGAGCATGGAGTTCCAGATCCTTGCGAGTCAGGCTTGTCTTTCCCCGCTTCAATGCTGGCGCTAGCGTTCGGACCAGCCAGTCCTTCAAGACCCCCACGCAGCCGATACTCCGTTCGTAAAGGTATTCCCAGTCACCAGCCAAATCCGGTGATTCGTCGAACGGCAGCCGCTGCGTGAAAGAGTGGACGACGTTGACAAAACTCCTTCGATCTTCTTCTTGGTCGGCCCGGTAGCGCCGGAAATGGATGTCAACGCTTCGCCGACTCAATTGACCATTGAGGTTGTGAAAAGCCAGTAGGTCATAGGTGCCGAATAGAACGTGCACGGTGCTGGTCAAATTGGCGACTGATTTGATCACATCCAACTGGTCCAGCAGCTTGCGCCCCGAAGTCATCTTGGCTAGGTGCTGAGCTTCATCGATAAGGACCGCCAAGGGGCGCCGGTAGCGCAAGGCTTGCTCGACGGCGTATCGATATTCGGTGCCCTGGGTCTTCGAATTTGGGCGAGCGTACAGTTCGCGATCTTCGTTCCACGGGGTCGGCTCAGGAAGCTTGTACCCCACCAACGGCTCCTTCATCTTCAGAAGAATCCGCTTGAACTGATCCCGCCAATTAAAACTGCCCGACTCTGGGGCTACCGCCTCTACGCTGACCACCGGAATTCGAACGCGATCGGTCTCGAGGGCCGAGAGTAGGCTCTGGGTCAGGATCTGCTCGACCTTTGCCAGCAGGGTCGTTTTGCCGACACCAGTCGGCCCAAACACCATCACCAGCGAATTCGGCGGCGACTCCTGAATCGTCGCCATCAGCCTGTCTCTCGCCTCCACCAGCTGAGGATGGGCCAGAGTGAAGCCCTGAAACTCCCGCAGCCGCGTCGTCCACGGGCGGCTCAGCTGAGAACAGGAAGAGTCCACATGAGAATCTGCCGCCATCAGAATTCTCCGTATTCTTCGTGGACCCCTTCCGATCGGGTGCCGTACGGAGAACCGGTCCGAGGCGTCCCCTCACCGCTGTCGTCTGGGCCGAGGTCAGAGACTTCACGCTGGCTGCCCGCGCCTTCAAGTGCCTCTCGAACTTCCCGGTCGCAAGCTCTCTGGAGAAGGAGGGCCTCTTTCGCCTCCACCGACTGCAAGAACTCTGCCAATTTCCTGGCATTGAGCGCGAAGACCTGGGAATGGCAGGAGTGCTGTTGATGCAGCTCTTGAGTCGCCAGCATCATTTCTTTTTCAGAGCGTCCTCGCAGAACGCTGTAGTATTCTGAATGGCACGGAACCCATCGGTTACGGACGAAGGCAAACGCGCTGCCGGCGTCGAAAGGGTCATAACGCACCGGCACCCGCTTCTGCTCGATCTCGGGAGCGCGGAATTCCTCGCACCAATAGTAAACACATCGGATCTTGACGCCCCGGCCCGGTTGCACTTTTGCCGAGCCCTTTGGAGTTGTCGGCAGTGTGCTCATCAGGAAGCTCTGGTCGTAAGCGATCAGCCGTACCAGCCGATAGCCAGTCCTCTCCAGCCCCAACCGGTAAGCCTCTCTGGGACTCTGTCCGAGCGCCGGATGGTCCGCCGTGTCGTAGATTGAGTAGAAGTAGCAGCAGAGCGCCTCATACAATTCAGGGAGATGCCAGATCGCCTGGCCCTTGGGGTCAACGGACTTGGTTACCTGCCGGACATTACGCGTGATCTGAGTATTGCCTTTGAGGTTGTGAATGAACTGCGTGTTGGCAGTGCCGAAGAGACGCTCGACTAAGGATCCGAACCGCGCCTTTGCCGGCGGGCGAGTCTTTTTGGTGCATTCGTACCTTGCGAGCAAACCTTCGAAAAACACGCTACTGAATTCTCGCCCACCGTCAACGACTATCGTCTCGGGCAGGTGCGCGTGTCGGCGCACGCACTCCCGCAGGGCCATCATACACGAGCGGTAACTGGGGGCATCGAAGGTCAGGCACACCGAAAGCACACGGCGGCTGAAGGCATCCGTGACCAGCGTCAGCCACGGTCGTCCCAAAACGCGGCCGGTCTGCGAACAGATAACCTCCACGTCGAGCTGGGTGTGGTCAACGTGTGCGATTTCGAAGGGACGATCGCCGTGACGCGGGGTCTTCCGCTCCAGTTCCCAGTACGGAGGTTCGTGCTTGTAAGCCGCGCGCCGTCCCAGCCTCTTCAAGGCCTGCCTAAACTTGTTGCGACGCCTCACCGCCGCACAAAAAGTCGCGTAACTTGGTGCCACGATGCCGCTTTCGTCGCAGCCTCGCTTCAGTGCTGCCCAGGAAGCCAGCCGGGTCTTCTGCTTCAGTGTCTCATAATCATTCTCGATGGATTGGAGCAAAGCTGTGCGGGTCGCCGGCGGAAGTCGACCGTTGCGGTTTCCCCGCTCACGACCGCGTGGCAGGAGTCCGAGATATCCGCTACCAAAGCAGGCTTCCGCCTTTCGGTAGCGTGATACCCATAAGCGCAAGGTCCGTGCAGACACTTGGCCGTTAGAGGGCGGCGGCTCTCCGCGCAATTGGCAGAGGACAGCGTCCAAGCGCCCATTGGCAACCCTGAGATCGCTCTCGCCCGCCGAAGCCAGCACGGCAATCTCCGGTCGGGGTCCAGGCTTTTGTTGTGCAGATGGGCCCTGTATCCGTCCTTGCCTAGTGAGCTCCTCAAAGACAGAAACAGGTAACTCGGTGAGCGCCTCATCCTCTCCCAGCAGGCTGATTGTCCTCTCTCCAGGGTTCACGATCGTCCACGTCCGGCCATCCCACGCTATCGTATGTCCCGCGCGTACGCTGAATCCTCCGCAGTTGTCGGTCGTAGCCTCATTAGATTGCACAACGTGGCCGCAGGCCACCGCCGCTTCGCGATTCGCGAAGACGTGCACTCGTTCGGGCTCCGCCAACGGCGCGGTCCCTAGATCGACGAACAACTCCCGGGTTGCAATCAGGGCGTAGATGTCGTCCCGAATCACGCCCTCCGCGGCCCCGCGGAAAAGCTCGGACAGCCTGATTCCCGGTTCAGCAGACACCATCGCCAGTCCCCACTCCCGGCCGTTGCGATTGGCTTCGTGGGAATCCGTGCAGAGGTAGTCCTCTAAGAATTGAAGGTTGCGCTGCAGCACCCAGTTAATCTCCCGCGAGGAGCGCACTCGGTAATACAGACCAAGCTCCCCAGCGTGCGCTTCTCCAGGCGGGCAGTGCCAGGCCCTACTCTCGTCCCGACAATAACGATTGGGACTCTTTTCTGACAGCTTCTCCAATTCCTCTTCGGTCTTGCACTCCTCCCATCCGGCTTCCGCCGTTCGCAGGACAAAGAAGTCGGGCGTGTGGAGGACTCTGACGTGCCGGCCCTTGGCGGTTCTGTAGTCCAGTGAAAAGGAGGGGGGCTGATCGTAGTACTCGAGCACGTCCGGGTCGTGCTCCATCTCCCGCACGAATGCCAGTTCGACCCGGTGGCTCTCGAACTGGATGGTGACGCCCATCTTCCGGCTTGGGTAACGGCCGCTGACGTTGCTACGGCCACCTTCCACCCGGCGGGACGGACCCGATGATCTCACCCGATTGACTTCCAAGCGAGCGTCATTTGAGACGTTCCGCTGCTGGTACCATACGAGCAGTTCATCCTGGCTCAGCATCCGATCATCACTTGCCGACGCCAGAGCGATTCCTATCCAGGACGCGTCCGCGCCGCTCCTTCGTAGTGTCAGACGTGCCGGTCACGCCGTCGTTAGCGACGCGGCCCGTAGGCCCGGCCAAGTTGAGAATTCCTACTCTCTCGGGGATTTCGGACAGCCAATACTTGGTTGGACTTCGTGCAGGTAAGGTTTCTCAAGACGTGGACACGCCACAGCGGTAGATCTGCAGGCGGGCACGCTTGCCAAAGGACCTAACCGCAGCGCGGCATGGAACCTGGGCCAAAGCCCCCAATACCCTCTGGCGACGATGCGATCTGATAGGCGGAGGGTTCGAGCGCGTTGGCGCGAGCGATTGAGGATCAGCAGTTGATGTTTGGCGAGGACGGACTCGGCAACTACGGAACGGACGCCGGTCGTGATGAGATGGTTGAAAAGGACACGAGATCGCGCATATCCGCATCGTAGCAAGAAACTGGGACCTCGCGACATCCCTGGCGAATTTGTAATTCGCCACGGACAGGTGAGCGCCGCTCGCGTTATGGCAAGTTGATCGTGACGATTATTCAGGCAGCACGACGCTGCCTTTTACCTCGAACGTTCCGGCGATCGTCGGCACGTCAGCGTTCGGCTGGCCACCACCAACCGACACAGAGTACTTGCCTTCCGGGATGATCGGCTCGCCTGCCTCCGAGACCATGCTCAGGTCGCGTGGCTTGAGTTCAAAGCGCACCTTCTGTGACTGGCCCGGACCGAGGTGCACGCGCTGGAACGCGCGCAGCGCGCGGATGGGCGCGCCCGCCACATTGGGGAAGCTAAGGTAAAGCTGCGCCACTTCGTCGCCGGCAAGCTTGCCCGTGTTGGTCACGGTGACTTCGGCGGCCATGGGCTGGCCGGCAGTTATAGCGCTGGCGGGTAGCGTGAGGTCGCTATACGAGAAAGCGGTGTAGCTGAGACCGTAGCCGAAGGGGTAGAGCGGTGTGCCTTCGAAGTAGCGATAGGTACGGCCCTTCATCGCGTAGCTTTCGAAGGGCGGAAGTTGATCGACGCCGGCGTAGAAGGTGACGGGTAGACGGCCCGCGGGATTGTTCTTTCCGGAAAGGGTTTCAGCCACGGCCGTGCCGCCCTCTTCGCCGGGATACCACGCATCGAGGATGGCATTGACGTGCTCCTTGGCCCAGTTGACCGCGAGCGCGCTGCCGTTGGTGAGGACAAGGACAACAGGTTTGCCGGTGGCAACGAGCGCCTCGAGCAGTTCCTCTTCCGGCTTGGGCAGATCGAGGCTGGTGCGATCGCCGCCCTTGAAGCCGGGCTCGCTCACCTGCATCTCCTCGCCTTCAAGCTCGCTGGTGATGCCCAGGACGGCAATCACGACGTCGGCGTCCTTGGCCGCAGCTATGGCCTCGGGCTGCGGCTTGAGATCGACCTTCGACCAGACCAGCCTGGCGTTGGGCATTCTGTTCTCCGGCGGGGTGTACTGCACGCGCAGAGCAGCGGGCTTGCCGGCTTCGAGATGCACACGTCCCAGTTTGGCCTCGTTGGGATCGCCGCCATAAGCGGAGGTGACGCTCTTACCACCAAGCTGGATGCGGAAAATGCCCTCGGCCTTGAGGCCAAGATTGTAGTCGCCCGTCTCCGGCGCAGTAAGCTCGCCCTCCCAGCGGATGGCGAGCGGGCGCACGTTGGCAACTTCAGTGGGTAATGGCTGGGCAGACGCATCGAGCGTCGGCTCCGTGCGCTGTGCCAGCGGCTTCATGGCCTCGGGGTTGTTGATGTCGGTCATGTCCAGCTTGGAGTAGCTGACTTTGATGCCGGGCTTGCCGTCGACCGTCAGCGCGGAGGCGGGAACGGGGTCCTCTTCGTGGCTCAGGAACTGCGTTCCGGGCACGTACTGAATGCTGGCGCCCGCAAACTCCTTGCGCAGACCTTCAAGGATGGAAACGGTATGCGTCGGGATCCCGTTGTAGTTGCCGAGCAGGACCTTGGTCTGATTGGCAAGAGGCCCGATGACGGCGATCTTGATGCCGCTCGTTTTGAGCGGCAGCGTGCCGTCGTTCTTCAAGAGCACCATGGATTCGTCGGCGATTTTGCGCGCCATGTCGCGGTGCTCAGGGCTGTTCAGTTGGCTTTCATCAATCTTGGTGTACGGCACCATGTCCGGCGGATCGAACATGCCCAGCTTCATGCGTGCGGTGAACAAGCGGATGAGCGCGGTGTCGATGTCGCTCTCTTTCAGGTAGCCTTCCTTGACGGCATCAAGGTACGGCTTGTAGTCGTGATTGTCCTTCACCTTGAAGGTAAAATCGACGCACTCATTATCCATGCCGCGCTGGAGACTGATGGCCGAGGCCTGCGCCTGTGTCGGCTCGTAGTGGTGGCCTCGGTAGATGTCGATGACTGCGCCACAGTCGGAGACCACGTAGCCTTTGAAGTCCCACTTGCCGCGGAGTTGATCCTGAAGCAGAAACTCGTTAGCGCAGGCGGGCTCGCCGTTGATGTTGTTGTAGGCGCACATCACAGAACCGGCCTGAGCCTCAGTGACCGTCGCGCGGAAGGCGGGCAGGTACGTGTCAAGCTCGTCATGCTTGCTGACGGTGACGTCGGCAGTGTGGCGCGTGGGTTCGGGGCCGGAGTGCACCGCGTAGTGCTTGGGCGTGGAGATGACGCGATAGTACTTTGGATCGTCGCCCTGCATTCCGGTGACGAAGGCGACACCCATACGCGCGGTGAGGTAGGGGTCTTCGCCGTACGTTTCCTGTCCGCGGCCCCAGCGCGGATCGCGGAAGATATTGATGTTGGGCGCCCAGAAGTCGAGGCCCTGGAAGATATTGCTGGACCCGCCGTTGGCCTTCAGGGCCTGCGCGTGCTTGATGCGGCCCTCGGTGCCGATTACGATCGCCATCTTGTGGATGGCATCAGCGTCGAACGTGGCGCCGAGACCGACGGGTTCGGGAAACTCGGTTGTTCCGTCACGCATAACGCCATGCAGCGCCTCACTCCACCAGTCGTAAGCAGGCACGTCCAAGCTCTGAACAGCGCGGGCTTGGTTGACGAGCTGGCTAGCCTTTTCATCGAGCGTCATGCGGTGCACCAGGTCGGCGGCGCGCTGCTCGGGCGGCAGACTTGGGTCAAGGTACGTGGGCTCTTGCTGAGCCAGGATCGTCCCGCCACTGCAGATCACCGCGACGACTGCCAAATGAGCTCCGAAACGTTTCATAGCTTCCTCGCTGGCTGTAAAGGGTTCGAAGATTGAGAAGCACAGTATTGCGTGCCCACCCTCGCCTGTCAACCCTATTGTTTGATGTCACTCGCACGCAGTTCTATGGGATAATGTTCGACCGAGAGAGAGGTAAACTTCATGATGCAAGCTAGGATTCTTATCGTTGCGATGGCAGCCTCCTGTGCGGCCGCAGTTGCTCGGGCTGAATCTACGAGTTCCTGCGCGGATCTCGCCAATTTCAAAATGGTTGGCATCGAGATCACGAAAGTGGCGCCCATTCCGGCCGGCACAACCGTCCCGCCCATGTTTCCGGGTGCCCCGAGCATCGGTCCATTGCCTGCGCATTGCCGCGTGGACGGCGTCATCAATCGGCGCAAGGGTTCCGGCGGAGAGGAGTTCGGAATCCGATTCGCAGTGGCTTTACCCGAAAAGGAAGCCTGGAATGGTGACTTTTTGATGCAGGGCGGAGGTGGGGGTAATGGCGTAGTGGGCTATCCGATGGGAGCATCGTACGCCGGTGAGAAACCTGCCTTGGTCCGCGGGTTCGCGGTGGCCAGCACGGATACGGGACACAAGGCGAAGACGGGTCCGTTTGACTTCTCTTTCATGCGCGATCAGCAGGCGTATCTCGATTTCGCCTATCTCGCCAATGCCGAGGTGGCAGGGGTGGCGAAAAAGATCATTGCAGAGTACTACGCCAAGCCTGCGGCGTATTCCTACTTTGTGGGCTGCTCGACCGGCGGACGCGAAGGTATGATCCTGTCGCAGCGCTATCCCACGGTGTTCAACGGCATCGTCTCCGGCGATCCGGCGATGCGCACCGGCCTATCGAATCTCGCCATCGGCAAATGGATTCCGGTGGCGTACGACCAGGCGGCGCCAAAAGATGCGTCGGGAAAGCCTATCATTGACACGCTGCTCACCGATGGCGATCGCAAGCTCTTCATGGATGCTCTGATGAATCGGTGCGACGCAAAGGACGGGGTGGCCGATGGCATGATATCGGACCCGATGGGCTGCGATTTCGATCCCGCGGTGCTGGCCTGCAAGAACGGCCAGAGCGATGGCTGCATTGCACCGGAGAAGATTGCGGCCATCAAGAAAGCCTTTGCCGGACCAAAGAACTCGTACGGGACCCAGGTGTACCCGGGGTTTCTGTATGACGCAGGTATCGCTGTGACCGGTCCGGTCCCGGGGTTGCTCGCTCCCCGCGCCAACGGCATCTTTGGTCCGTATCCGACCGCGACGGAGATCGATGTCGACAAAGAGGCTCTGCATGCCTCCGATCCGTTGGTGGAGCCGGCGTCGACCAATCTGTCGACGTTTTCTGCGAATGGCGGCAAGATCCTCTTCTTCCATGGAAACAGTGATCCCTGGTTCTCGCCGCTGGATACGCTCGGGTACTATAAGTCCCTTGCCGCAACGAACGGCGGTGCGGACAAGGTGGCCGAGTGGAGCCGGATGTTTCTGGTGCCGGGGATGTGCCACTGCGGCGGCGGGCCGGCGCTCGACCAGTTCGACATGCTCTCAGCGGTGGTGAACTGGGTGGAGAAAGGGATTGCGCCGGAATCCGTCATCGCCACGGGACATGCATTTCCGGGCCGAAGCCGGCCATTGTGCGCGTATCCCCAGCACCCCCAGTACAAGGGGCAGGGAGACACGAACGACGCTCATAACTTCACCTGTCAGTGAGGCGGCCGGAGAGACGCCACGCTGCCGGTGTCAATTCTGTTGACTCGAATATCCGGTCCGGATATTCGAAGCATCACATTCCGGTTTCATTGTCGCAGAATCGTTATAGAATCCGCATCGGCAACTACCAGCTCCGATCGCAATTCTCGATATGCGATGGAAGACCGGGGAGATGATCTCCATTTAGCGTTGCCATTTATCGGTTGCCGATGGTGGACTCCGCTCAATGACGCTGGGCGAACCCTTTTGGAGGAGCAGTGCTACAACAGCGAGTGCGTTTCGAATTGAGGATAGCGTTGGTTCTAGTAGCGGCAACCGCGCTGAACGTTGCGGTTAGAGCAGCCGATTCCGGTCCCAAACTGACCTACGACAAACCCGCCACCAAATGGACCGAGGCTTTACCGCTTGGTAACGGACGCATTGGCGCGATGGTATTTGGAGGAACGGACGATGAGCGTCTGCAAATCAATGAGAGCACCCTTTGGGGTGGAGGTCCTCACAACTACACGAATCCCGGTGCATATACCCATCTTGCGGAGATTCGCCAATTGATCTTCGCGGGCAAGGTGGACGAGGCTGAGAAGCTCTCGGGAACCCTAATGGGTCAACCGAAGATGCTCATGCCCTATCAGCCTTTTTGTGACGTGCGGCTGCACTTCCCGGGCCATGATCAGGCGACAGAATACCGACGCGAGCTCCACTTGGGCGATGCAATCGCAGAGACGGTCTACAAAGCGGGCTCTGCCAACTTCTCGCGTGAAGCGTTCGTTTCGTACCCGGACCAAGTTCTCGTAGTTCGAATCACAGCCAGTCAACCAGGCCAGGTCGCGTTCAATGCAGGGATGGATTCTCCCCAGCCTGGAACCCACGTCGAGAGCATTGCCAGCGACACATTACAACTGACCGGTCAAATCCAACCGCGACGGAATCCGGCTTGGTCTTGGACAGGCGCCTGGGATCAGCCCGGCATGCGGTTCGCCGCGGTGCTGAAGGTGCTCGCCGATGGCGGTTCCGTCCGCGCCGTGGGAGGGCATTTGGAGATTTCGGGCGCCAACTCTGTGACTATGCTGTTGAGCAACGCAACCAGCTTCAGGAACTATCAGGACATCGGCGGCGATGCTCTGGGTGCGGCCCAAGCGTACGTGCAGCGCGCGTCGACGCAATCGTACGACCGGTTGCGGCAGAGGCATCTGGATGATTTTCGCCCTTTGTTTTCGCGGGCACAGTTGCGCCTCGGAGAGGATCGTTCCACCGAGACAACTGACCAGCGCATCAAGAATTTCGTCGAAAATGATGATCCCACCTTGGTCGCCCTCTACTTCGAGTTCGGTCGATATCTGCTGATCTCGTCTTCCCGGCCGGGAGGTCAGCCGGCAAATCTGCAGGGGATTTGGAACGAGAATCTGGTTCCAGCCTGGAGCAGTAAATGGACCACGAATATCAACCTGGAGATGAACTACTGGCAGGCCGATACAGGCGATCTCTGGGAGACGGAAGAGCCCCTGTGGAATTTGATCCGCGACTTGCGCGTGACCGGCGCCGAAACCGCCCGCGTGGACTACCACAGCAGAGGATGGGTTCTGCACCACAACACCGACATTTGGCGTGCGACGACGCCGGTGGATGGTCCCTGGGGAATCTGGCCAGTGGGAGAGCTATGGCTGGCGAACCAGATGTGGGACCACTATGAGTTCAGTGAAGATCGGGAATTCCTGCAGCAACAAGCCTACCCCGCGATGAAGGAAGCTGCGGAGTTCGCGCTTGGCGTTCTGGTGGAGGCGCCGGCCGGAACACCCTTCGCAGGGCGTCTGGTCACGAATCCGTCGACTTCGCCGGAAAACCAATACATTCTCAACGGCAAGCATGTGAATCTGACCTACGCGCCCACCATGGATATCGAGCTAATTCGAGAGCTCTTTGAGAACTGCCGGCGTACTGCCGAAATCCTCGGAACAGACGCCGGGTTCCGGTCTGAGCTGGAGCACACAGAGAAGCGCTTGCCACCGGTGCAAATTGGCAAGCGTGGGCAACTCCAGGAATGGATTGAGGATTATCCCGAAGCTGAGCCGGCGCATCGGCACGTGTCGCATTTGTACTCGCTTTATCCAGGGCATGACATCCGTCTCGGGACCACTCCCCAGTTTGCGGCTGCCGCGAAGAAGACTCTTGAGCTGCGCGGCGACGGCAGTGCTGGGTGGTCGGAGGTGTGGAGGGCGGCGCTGTGGGCACGGCTTCAAAACCCGGAGCGTGCTTATGCCAACCTGAAGCTCCTGATCACGAAGAACACACTGCCAAACATGTTCGATCTTGGTCCGCCTTTTCAGATTGATGCCAACCTGGGTGGTCCGGCTGCGATTACTGAGATGTTGATACAGAGTACTCCCGAGGAGATCATTGTGTTGCCTGCGCTACCGCAGCAATGGCTGAGCGGCAGCTTGAAGGGAGTGCGCGTGAGGGGCGGCGGCAAGGTGGACGTGGTGTGGAAAGAGGGCCGTCTCACGGAGCTAAGGTTGCAATCCGATCGCGCGGCGAAATACAGGATAAGTTACCGCGACGAGTCGTCCGAGGCTCAGGTCGAACCCGGCAAGCCGGTCATTCTGGATGGGGCGCTTCACAGAATCGGCTAGTAATGCTGTGCAGACGGTCAACTATGGTGAAAGCGATTTATACCGGGCGGTCTTTGCCGAGGCGGGCGAGATCTGCCACTACGCCATGCACGGACGTGCAACGAAGTTGAAATCCGAATTAACAAGGAGGCGAGGGATGAAGCAGGTTGGATTGGCAATACTCCTGTTTGCAAGTTTTTGTTGCGCGCAAGACCCGGGCAATTTCGAGGCCGCTTCGACCAACGTTTGGGGAGCCGAATACCCGCGCGTTGATAGCGCCGGCAGGGCGGAGTTCCGCGTGAAAGCTCCTGATGCCACCAAGGTCCGGCTGAATTTCTGGAGCGACCCGAAACTGGACATGGTGAAGCAGCCGGACGGATCATGGACGGTCACGACGCCCCCGCTTGTTCCCGGCTTTCACTACTACACGCTCATCATTGACGGCGTAGAGGTCTCCGACCCCAGCAGTCACTCTTTCTTTGGTGGGGGAAAGGACGCAAGTGGAATCGAGATTCCGGAACCGGGGAGCACCTATTATTCAGCTCAAGATGTGCCCCACGGGCAGGTTCGTGAGATTTGGTACTACTCGAAGGTGACGGGCACCTGGCGGCACGCACTGGTCTATCTGCCGCCGAACTATGATACCCAGACCAGCACGCGCTATCCCGTGCTGTACCTGCAGCATGGCGCTGGCGAGGACGAAACCGGCTGGACGAAGCAGGGTCACGCCAACTTCATACTCGATAACCTGATCGCGGCTGGCAAGTGCAAGCCCATGATCCTGGTGATGGCATATGGTTACGCCAGGCACGCTGGCCAAACGGCTCCTGATCTTACCGGGAAACCCTTTGGCTCACCGGAAATGCGGCGGGCGATGCAGGATATGATGGCGGCCTTTGAAGACGATTTAACCCAGGCCCTGGTCCCTTACATCGAATCGAATTTCAGAACCTTGGCGGACCGCGATCATCGTGCCATGGCCGGCCTTTCCATGGGCGGCATGCAGACCTTCCAGGTCACGTTCGCTCACCTGGGTATGTTTTCCTATATTGGCGGATTCAGTGGAGCGGCGATGGCTTTTGGCGATCAGCAATTCGATGTGAAGACAGCCTTCAACGGGGCGATGGCAGATCCGGCCGTGTTCGCGAAGAGAGTGCACCTGCTTTGGGTGGGCGTCGGCACGGCAGAACCCGAGAGAATGCGGGCAGGACTCGTGGGACTGCATAACGCGCTTGAGGAGGCGAACATCAAGCACGTCTTCTATGAATCGCCAGGCACGGCGCACGAGTGGCAGACGTGGCGCCGCGATCTGAAAGATTTCGCGCCCAGACTCTTTCAACAAACCGCTCAATGAACTGTTGAGCTGAATTGATCTGAAGGCTGGTCAATTGGAGGGCAGGAAGACATGCGGGCCGGAACGCCAGGCTCCTGTTGCCCCACCGATCCTGGCATCAAGATTGCCC
Organism: Terriglobia bacterium; assembly: GCA_035315065.1. Classification (GTDB taxonomy): domain Bacteria; phylum Acidobacteriota; class Terriglobia; order UBA7540; family UBA7540; genus DATFYM01. The sequence continues at coordinate 21,834 of DATFYM010000228.1, read as the reverse complement.
TGGCGGAAGGAGTATCGAACAATGATTTCCCGCGAACGTACATGGCTTGCTTGGTCACCGCATAGAATCTGGACCTCTCTTCCTCGGCACGTGCTGTTTCCTGTGGAGTACAACGGAGGCAAGAGCTCAACTGTGGGAAGTGCCTCCGCTGCCTCCCGTCAAGGTCGCGCCCGCTCCGGACGGCATGACGGCTACGGTGGGGGGCGAGAGTCTTCACATTTCCGTTTGCCGTTCCTCGGTCATACATTTTGTCGCGACGCCCGAGCCGCCTGACACAGTTAAACAGAGCCAGCCGTGGATGCTCGATTCGAAAGAGTCGTGTCCCGGCGCGAAGTTCCAGGTGTCACAGACAGCCGAAGCGGCTGTCCTCACCACCGAGACGCTGAAGATCGAGCTCTCTCTGAAGTGGGGAAACGTGCAGTTCAGCACCGCAGGAGGCGAAGACCTTCTGCGCGAGCGCAACTCGATACCGCGCACCTACGAATCGGCCGAGTTAAACGGCGAGAACACATTTCATGTTGAGGACAGATTCTCGCCTGACTTCAACGAGGGCTTCTACGCGCTGGGACAACACCAGAGTGGCATGTTCAACTACCGCGGCGCGACCGTCGAACTCGCGCAGAACAACACCGACGTCGCGATTCCGTTGCTTTTGTCGAGCAAGGGCTACGCGCTGATGTGGAACACGGCCTCCCTGACCTTGGTCGATAATCGCTTCCCGCTTGAACTGAACTTGCGTTCGCTCGCAGGCCATTCCGTGGATTACTACTTCATTTACGGTCCGGAAATGGATCAAGTCATCCATGAATACCGAAACCTCACCGGGCACACGCCCATGCTTCCGAAGTGGGCTTATGGGTTCTTTCAATCGAAAGACCGTTATGTGTCCCAGGATGAAGTACAGAGCATCGCGCATCGCTACCGTCAAGAACATATTCCCCTGGATGCCATCGTCCAGGATTGGTTTTGGTGGAAGACGGAAGGTGACCCCTTCTTCAATTCCAACTTCCCCGACGTCCCCGCCGAACTCAATCAATTACATGATGAACACGTCCACGCCATGATCTCGGTGTGGGGGCTCTTTGACACGAAGGCGGAAAACTACCGGGAACTCATCGCCCAGCACTTTGACGTGCCGAATGCTCAGGTGTATGACGCTACCAACCCGAGGGCGCGCGACTTTTATTGGGATCACTTGGTCGGCAAGCTTTTCTCCCAAGGCTGGGATGCATTTTGGTTGGACAGCGCCGAGCCCGAAGAATACTGGCCCCACATGGGGGACGCGATTCTGAGCAACAAGCAGATTGCCATCGGCAACGGCGCACAGTACACGAATATATTTCCGTTCCTGCATACGGTCGGGATCCAGCAGCACTGGAAAGCTGCCAGCAAACGGAAGCGGGTCTTCCTGCTCACGCGATCGGCCTTCCTCGGCCAGCAAAGAGTTGGCGCGACGGTATGGTCAGGTGACGTTTACGGCTCGTACTGGGGTTTGCGCCATCAGGTGGCCGCCGGGCTGAACTTCGCCCTTTCCGGATATCCGTATTGGACCACCGACATCGGCGGTTATTGGCCACCGCATGACAACCCTCTCGATGATCCGAAATTTCAGGAGCTCTACGCGCGCTGGTTCGAGTACGGAACCTTCTGCCCCATTTTCCGCACCCACGGGCACCGATCACGAAATGAGCTTTGGGCTTACGATAAAGTTGAACCGATCCTGATCAACTACGACAAGCTCCGGTATCGCCTCATGCCCTACATCTATTCTCTCGCTTGGCGCGTCACCAACGAGGACTACACCATCCAGCGGCCACTCGTAATGGACTGGCGAACCGATGCGAAGACTCGCGACGTGGGTGATGAGTTCATGTTTGGGCCCGCAGTCCTGGTTAGCCCGGTGCTTCAGCCGGACGCTACTCGCAGAACCTTGTATCTGCCGGATTCTCCGGCTTGGTGCGACTTTTGGACCGGAGCATCACAGAAGGGAGGCCGTGAAATTGAGGCTGACGCCCCTTTAGATCGCATTCCACTCTACGTACGTGCCGGTTCGATTCTTCCCCTCGGCCCTGAAATTGAGTACGCCGACGAGCAGCCCGCCGGACCTGTCGAGCTGCGGATTTACCCTGGAGCCGACGGCAAGTTCGAGCTGCATCAGGACGCGGGCGATAGCTACAATTATGAAAACGGCGCACACTCGATCATTCCGCTTCACTGGTCGGAGTCAACACGAACTCTGACCATTGGGGACCGAGAAGGAAGTTATCCCGAAATGCCTCGAAGCATAGAAATCAAAGTTGTCTGGGTGTCCGTCGGGCGCGCTTCCGGCATGACGCCAGTGGCCAACCCCGACAGAATCGTTGAATACGCCGGAAAGGCAATTCCGGTACAGGCACCGTAGCGAGGAAGGAGTATCAAAGATGAAGGCGATTTGGCTGGCCGTCGTCGTCGCGGCAGCGCCGTGGACGAGCGTGTGCGCGAGCACCACCGCGAAGGTGGAGCAGGGTGTCCTGCAAGGCACCAAAGAAGATGGACTCACCGTCTACCGCGGCATCCCGTTCGCTGCCCCGCCCATCGGCGATCTGCGCTGGCGCGCGCCGCAGCCGGCCGCGAAGTGGGCGGGCGTGCGTACCGCCGACAAGTTCGCGCCGCAATGCGCGCAGGGCCGCTTCGGCCCCCCGCCGAACGGGGGCGAGACACCCGCGATGAGCGAGGACTGCCTCTATCTGAATGTGTGGACGCTGGCGCGGTCCGGCTCCGACCGCATCCCGGTGCTGGTGTGGATTTATGGCGGCGGATTCAATGCCGGCGCCACCTCGATCCCCACTTATAGCGGTGAGGTCCTGGCACGCAAGGGCGTGGTGCTGGTCAGCATCGCCTATCGGGTGGGTCCGATCGGCTTCCTGGCGCATCCGGAACTGAGCGCGGAGTCGCCTCAGCACGTCTCAGGCAACTACGGCCTTCTCGACATGATCGCCGGCCTGCAGTGGATCCGGAAGAACATTGCGGCCTTTGGAGGCGATCCCAACAAGGTGACCATCTTCGGCGAGTCGGCCGGCGGCATCGCCGTGAGCATGTTGTGCGCTTCGCCCTTGGCCAAGGGGCTGTTCGACGGCGCGGTCTCGGAGAGCGGCGGTTCTTTTGGCCCTCCGCGTCCCGGAGGCGGGCCGGGCGAGAACATGCGGAGGCTGGGCGACGCCGAACGGGACGGCGCGTTGCTCGCTCGGACTGCGGGCGCCGGGTCTCTCGCCGACCTGCGCAAGATGCCGGCTGACCAGATTCTGAGCGCCACGCGAGGCCAGCGCGGCCTGGCTTGGCCCATCATCGACGGCTGGGTCATCCCCAACGACCAGTACACACTTTACGCAGCAAAGCAGTTCAACGACGTCCCGGTCCTGATCGGATACAACTCGGATGAGGGAGCGAGCTTTTCCCATGACCGCAAGCCGCGCGAGTACGTCGATGGTGTGCATAAACGCTACGCCGGTTTCGCGGGCAGCCTGCTGAAGACCTATCCCGCCAGCGAGACGACGGTGCCCAAAACCGCCCGCGACCTGAGCCGTGACGCGGCGTTCGGCTGGCACACCTGGATCTGGGCAGAGCTCCAGTCGAAGCTGGGGAAGTCCGAGGTCTTTTATTACTACTTCGATCAGCATCCGGAGCCGCCCGCCAACTCGCCCCAGCCCGGGCTCGGCGCGCCGCATGGCCGGGAGGTTGCGTATGTCTTCGGCCACCTGAATGAACTCCACAATGAGCAGCCCACGGACGCGGACCGCGCCATCTCCGACGCGATGTCCACCTATTGGACCAACTTCGCGAAATACGGCGACCCGAACGGAAAGGGGATGCCCAAGTGGCCGGTATTCAGGGATCAGTCTCCCGAGTTGATGTACTTCGCTGGAACACCCCACACCGGACCGGTTCCCAACGAGGAGGGGCTCAAGGCGCTCGATGCCTACTTTGCCTGGCGGCGCTCGCCGGAGGGCGTCCGCGCCTCCGCCGTCGAGGATGCGCGGCCCGCCACGACGAACGTAATGGGCGCCGAGTATCCTCGTGTTCTCGGCGACCATAGCGTGGCCTTCCAGCTCAAGGCGCCGGAGGCCCGCAGCGTAGCGGTTGACATCATGCACAAGCAGTATCCGATGACCCGCGACGCGGACGGCGTGTGGAGCGTGACCACGCCGCCGCTGGTCGAGGGATTCCATTACTACCAGCTCGTCTTCGATGGCGTCCGCGTGAACGATCCCGGCAGCCACGCGTACTTCGGTACCGGCAAGGACGCGAGCGGCATCGAGGTGCCTGAGGACGGCGCGGACTACTACCTAGCGAAGGATGTGCCGCACGGCGATGTCCGCCTCCGCGTCTACCACTCGAAGATTACGGGCGCTTGGCGGCGCTGCTTCGTCTATACGCCCCCGGACTACGACACCAACCTGAGCGCGCGCTACCCGGTGCTCTACCTCCAGCACGGCATGGGTGAGGATGAAACCGGATGGATCTTCCAGGGCCACGCCAACCTGATCCTGGACAATCTCATCGCCGAGAAGAAGGCGGTGCCGATGATCGTGGTCATGGACAACGGTTACGCATCGCGGCCGTCGGGGCCCTTCGGGCCGCCCAGCGCTGCGGGAGCGGACGATTTCAGCGCCTTCGAGGACGTGATCACCAAGGACGTCATACCCATGATCGACTCCAGCTTCCGCACCCTTCCGGACCGCGATCACCGAGCCGCGGCGGGCCTCTCCATGGGAGCCAATCAGGCGCTTCATCTCGCGACCCACAACCTGGACACCTTCGCCTACATGGCCGGCTTCAGCGGCACCATGAACGGGCTCTCGACCGATGCGCTCGATCCGGCCACGGATTTCAATGGCATCTTCAAGGACGGCGCCGCATTCAACGCGAAAGTCAAACTGCTCTGGCTCGGCATGGGCACCGAGGAGCCCGAACCATTTCCGCACGCCATCGGCGCATTCCGCGCCATGCTCGAAAAGGCGAACATCAAGCACGTCTTCTACGAATCGCCAGGCACGGCTCACGAGTGGCAGACGTGGCGGCGCGACCTGAACGACTTCGCGCCAAGACTTTTTCAGCAAGACGGTAAATAGAGCGTTGAGTAGAGTTGGTTCACAGACAGCTCAATTTGTGGGCCAGCTATTCAGAATTCATTCTTCTTTTGACGAGAAAGGAGTGTCAGTGTTTCCGATGCTAACTGGCTCCTGAATGTGGGCCCGCTAGAAATCGCGGAAAGGTCGCCGTGCTTTTTGAGGATCCTGGATTCGGGAGTGGAAGGGCGTTTATCAAGTGGATTCCGATCTTGAGGGTCGTGGCGTGTGGATTACAACACGCCGTGCCTGCACTCGGCCATCTGATCCCACAAAAACCAGTTTTACAGCCCCAAGCTGTGATGTAAAATCTCCCTTCGACTGATCCCAAAGATCAAGCAAGTCACTGCGCTGCAAAATGCACCACAAGAGCCCACGGCACAAAGGATCGGAGACAACCGTATGTTCATTCGTTCGGTGTTTGCGTGGCCGAAGGTCATTCTACTCGCTGCCCTGCTTGCGGCGTTGCCTGCGTCCGGCGCCGAGCTCCAGATGAAGGTGACCGACAGCGGCTACTTGAATGCGCAGGGCTTCAGCGTGATCCTCTATCAGAATACCTATCACCCGGTCTTCGTCGATGAGAAGAACGCCGCCATGCAGATGATTCTCCACGGCCAACGCATCGCCACCAACGGCGACGTGCGCCTGGTGCCTACGCCAGAGCAATGGGATTTGGTTGCGAAGCTCAAGGGCGTGCAGGTTGACAAGGAGCACAACCGTCTCACTTCACAGATGTCCTTCCCCTCCTTCCAAATGGACTATACCCTGGAGGTGGCCGCCGAACCGGGCGGCGTCCGAGTGATCATTAATCTCGACAAGCCATTGCCGGAAGTACTTGAAGGGCGTGCAGGATTCAACCTCGAATTCCTGCCCTCCATTTATATGGGTCAGAGCTATGCAGTGGACAACAAGGAATTCGGCATGATTCCGCTCAGTCCTCAGGATATAATGCGAAAGGTGCCGCCGGCTGCCGGTGAGCCGGAAAAACTGCCGTACCTGATGCAATGGGACAAGGCCAAGGGATACACGCAGCCTCTTCCTCTGGTCACGGGCCAAAGCATCACGCTCGCCCTGGAAGATCCACTCTATCGCGTCACTGTCACTTCGGAAACAGCTCCCGTGTCACTTTATGACGGACGCGACCGGGCACAGAACGGCTGGTTCGTGCTCCGCAGTCTGATTCCCAGCGGCAAGACCGCGGGGGCCATCGTCTGGCACATTCGCCCGATTGATATTCCGAATTGGACCCGGCCGCCCATGGTGGCACACAGCCAGGTCGGCTATGCACCCAACTTCCCGAAGGTCGCGGTCATCGAGCTTGATCCCAACTTCGATGCGCCGAAGACGGCGAAGGTGCTTCGCCTGGACGCAGACGGATCCTACAAGCAGGTCTTCGACGGGCCAATCTCCACCGCTACGCCGTGGCTGCGCTACAACTATGCGAAGTTCGATTTCTCCTCCGTAAAAGAACCTGGCCTGTATGCGATCGAGTACGCGGGCCAACGGACCGCTCTCTTTCCCATTGCCAGGGATGTTTACAGCCGGACCTGGCAATCCACGTTGGACGGCTTTCTCGCTGTCGAAATGGACCACGTCTCAGTGCGCGATGCCTACCGGCTGTGGCACGGCGTTTCGCATCTCGACGATGCCCGTCAGGCGCCGCTGAACTGGAAGCATTTCGACGGCTACCAGATGGGCGCGACAACCGATTCGCCATACAAGCCCGGCGAGCATATCCCCGGATTGAACGTGGGCGGCTGGTTTGACGCCGGAGACTACGACAACATTGCCTTTAGCCAATATGCCACCATTCAGAGCCTCGCGCTGGCTTACCAGGAATTCGATCTAAAGTGGGACGAACTGACGGTGGACGAGACGGCACGCACAGTTGAGATGCATCGGCCGGACGGAGTCCCGGACGCGGTGGAGCAGGTGAAGCACGGAATTCTCCAGGTGCTGGCCCAGATTCACTCGATCGGCCACCCGATCATGGGCATCATTGAGCCCACACTGCGGCAGTACACCCACCTGGGGGATGCCGCCTCCAATACCGATGGACGCATCTATTCGGACAAGCTTGGTCCCAATCAGATTGAAGGAAATGAGTCTGGCAATCCGGACGATCGATGGGCCTTCACCACGAAAATGCCGGCGCTCGAATACGGCGCAACGACGACTTTGGCGGCGGCGTCGGAGGTACTGAAGGGCTGGGACGACCCGCTCGCCAAGCAGTGCCTTGATACGGCCATCCAGCTTTGGAATCAGGAGCACGCGCACCCGACTCCGGCCCAAGGGCCGGTCTTCGGAGGTCCCAGCTTTGCCGCGTTCGGCGAGTGGAGGGCGGCACTGGAGTTGATGATCGCCACCAATGGCGGCGACGAGTACAAAAAACGCTTCGTGGAGTTATCGCCTGGCGTGCGGCAGTTTTTTGGGTTTGGCGGCTGGATGGCTGTGCGCGCCCTCCCGTACATGAACGCGGACTTCAAGGAACAACTCGGGGAACAGGTCAAATCTCACTTGGCCGAATTGGACACCCAGTTGGCTAAGACTCCATTCGGCGTACCACCCAGCCTGGGAAGCTGGGGCGGGTCTGCCCAGGTGTCCCAGCTCGGGGTGGAGATGTATTTCCTGCACAAATCTTTTCCGGATATCGTTGGCCCCGAGCGCACACTCATCGCCGCCAACTATATCCTGGGCACGCATCCGGGTTCGAGCACTTCTTACGTTTCCACGGTTGGGACGGTCTCCAAGCTGAAGGCTTACGGAAACAACCGTGCTGATGGAGCCTTCATCCCCGGCGGCGTGATTCCGGGCTATGTCCTCATCAAACCGGACTTTCCGGAGTGCATCGACGACTTCGGCTTTCTGTGGTTTGAGGACGAATATACGATCAGCGACGCCAGCATCTGGATCCTGGCTGCCAATGCAGCCAACGCCCTGGTGAAATAAGCCGCGGCGCGGGGTTTTTCAGCGTTCTGGGCGGAGGCGGGCGAGGCCGTCCGGGCAGTAGGCGTCCGGCACGCTAACCCCCGGGGCGTGAGCCGCAACACCGTGCGGGTGCGGCGGGCTTTTCGCCCGGACGAACTCCCGAACCAGCGGCATAACGAGCATGCCGCGGCTGCCGGACATCAGCTTCCGGTTGTACCCGATGACGACTCGGGGTACACTGTTGTGTGGGCGCGAGTCCCTTGGGAGGCGGCAGGCGGACTGCAGGCAAGGTAGGTCAAATGTCTTCCGCCATCACACCATCACGAGTTTCCCTTACATTTCCGGCGATGCGCCTGACGCTTTGGATACGCGTTGTTCTCGCCTGCGCGGCGGTGCCTACTGCGACCGCAGGGGCGAAGCTGGCGGGCAAAGTTCTGGACGCCGCCGCGTTCGGTAAGGTCAGGACCTATTGCGTCGACACAAGCAACATAAAGGAGCCCCTTAACCGCGGCGGCGGCGACATTCCAGATCCGGAGGCGTCTGACGTGCGCGAACTGATCACGACGGAGAGCGGGCCCAAGGGACTGCTCTCAAAGCTGCCCTGGAAGTTGGAAGCAGACTGCTCTGCCGCCGGAGTGGATGGTATTGTGCGCTTCGACTTTCACACGATCATGGGCGGGGAGATCGTGAAGCCGATACCGCCTGATCGGGCTCCTGGCGAGTGGCGGCCGCCGCTGGCCCGGGACGGCTGGCGCGCGGAGCTGCAGGTTACAGATAAAGCGTCGTCGCGGGCGATTTATGAAGCCCAGGGAAATTCCCTGCAGCAGCTGCGCCTTCCCCCGACCACCCTCACCTGGGCGCGACTCGACCATACCCAGCGCCGGGGCGCCGCCTACGACGCTTTAGCGGCGCTGGTCTCCGATGTCAAAACCATTTCGAAGAATCCCTAGCCGCGCCGGCTGGGACGTGCCATCGGAGGGTGCCGTGGGTCGGGTCGCGCTCGTTCTTACTCTTTTCCTTCCTGGCCTAGCGATAGCGGCGGCGCAGAACGCGGTTCCGTTCGTCAATCAACCTCTCGTCCGGGGTGCCGCCGCGCCGGGCGAACCGTCGTCTACGCTGGTTGTGAATAACCTGGGCGTTCCGCCGGCGGTCGCGCCTTCCACGCCTCCGCTCTCTTTCAACCGCAAGAATGTCGGGACAGCCAGCCCAGCGTGGACGAGCGCCGGCGCGAGGCGAAGAAGCCGTGCCATTGCTCACGCGAACGACCCTTCGAGCGGGCAGTGGACATTGATCGGCCCGCAGCCGCTACTCTACAACAATCCGCTGGGCTACACCGAAGGAGTTCAGCACTCGGGCCACGTCAATGCCGTGGCCGTGGACCCGCGGAACTCGAATGTGGTGTATTTGGGGACGGACGGCGGGGGCGTGTGGAAGACCACCGACGGCGGCCAAACTTGGACCCCCTTGACGGATAACCAGCCTTCGTTGGAGATCGGGGCCTTGGCACTCGATCCCTCCAACCCTGACGTGGTGTATGCGGGGACCGCCCTGGTCAATGACTCTTTCTGTAACGATGGGGAGGGCATCCTGAAATCGACGGACGGCGGAGCGACGTGGACGCAGTTGGCGGGGCCGCTGCCTTACGGCCCCGGGCACGCCGGCAGGGACGTACACCCTGACCGTGACCGGTACGTGCACATCCGGCTCGGCGACCCTGACGCACAACGTCACACTTACGCTGACGGTGAACTGAGCCGCGTAGGTCAGAGCCACGGATGCGGCTCTGAACGCTCGTCAACCAATTCAGCATAGGACAGATCGAGAAGGCGCGGACGCGATTAAAGCACGACTTCATCCAGCAGGGCATCAATGCCGCCGTCATTGTTGAAATCCCCCTCACGCCGAGCAAGGTTCCGAGCGCTGAGGTCCTTATGACCTCAAAGCCATAAACACCTTTGACGCCCCGAAACGAGTCGTGCCTCAAGCCTTCGAAGCAAGGGTAGACGCGGACCTCCTTCCCAGAAGATTCCACTCGGCAACCGCAACCAATCAGGCCAAAGGAATCATCCTGGATGACGTAGGACTTCGCGGCCTTAAGAAAACCGAACTGCGCGATCCCGCCGTCCAAGGTCCTTGGGGGTACGAAGTCGAACACCCCCGGCGTGGAAATGAAATGCGCAAAACACATACCGTCGGGAAGCAGGTCGACTTCCACGCTCATCACGCCCGCAAATCCCTTGATCAACGTATCCAGGTCGCCGGTGTCCTCGAACCCGCGCAGCAAGGCCCAGCCATTGGTCGACTCGGTGTACCAGCAGGTCAGATCGCCCTTGTTGTCATTGCCGTATTGAAACCAGACCGGCTGGTTCCCTCCTCGAAGTGCCTTAGCGATTTGCAGCGTCTTGCGGTTCTTCTCGGTATTACCGAAGTAGCGGGTAAAGAAATAGACTTGTTCATGGGCGGTGGTGTCCGCCGGGTACTCGGAAGCGTACGGATAGGGGTCGTTGAGGAAGACCTCGTTGCACTGCCGCATTTCCTCCAGCAGTTTGCGGTGTTCCTCCTGCCATCCTTCTTTTTTGAGGTCCTCGATTGTCCAAACGCGAGAAGAGGCGAATAAACATCTTGTGGCTCAGCAACGCAACAATATCACACCACCAAATATTCCCTGGTGTCACGATGCGCCGAGTTCAGGCCTGAGCCACCTGTGCCACCCAGCCAATTGGTTTGTGTGCGCCCAGCTTGAGATGGAGTCTTACAGCTTTTCCTTCCGGCAAATGCAGATCGCAGTTGACCGTGCCCGGTTTCAGTTGTGCCGCCAACACTCCGGCGGGCGCGGTGATCTCTTCGATCCCGTAGCGAGCAATCAAGGTGATGTCCTGCTTTTTCACCGAGGTCACCGTCAACTCCACGATTCTGGCCTCCATGTCCCACCTTAGTTTGTTGATCCTAGCGAAGGTACGGGCCAGCATTCCCTTGATCGAACCACGAGCGTCGGGGGAAGAGCAGGAAGCACCTCGATTATGCCGGGGCGCGAGTACAGCAGCATCTCCATCATGATCGTGGGAATTCCGCCTTGTGCGTCCGGCATGGGAAAGGCCCAGGGGTCGTGAGAACACCGGAGCGTCGCGGCCACGTAGCCTTGCTCAATCAGTTGCCGCAGTTCGGTGTCCACCATGTAGCAGTCTTTCAGCCGCGCCCCAACCAGCGCGCGATGGCAACGGCCATGAGCGGCCAGCCTCTCCGGCACGCGCTTCCTGTCGGCTAACATCGCGGCCAGAGCCAGTTGCGGCGTGCGGTCTGGATCGATCTCGTCGCCCGGCCAGGCCCCGTAGAGATGAGAGATATGCCGATGGCTGTAACGCTCTTTTAGCGGGGGCCATGCCCATTCCTTCAAAGTGCCGTCGGGCTCCATCAAGTACGGTGGCATCTTGGCCAGCATGGCCTTCCATTTCGCCACGCTGTCGGCGTCGGTACCCAGAAGTTCGCAAGCCGCGATCAGGTTGGTCAGCACTTCCCGGCAAACCGTAATGTCCATGGTGGCATTGATCACCAACATGGCCGAAGGGCTCGTGTTCGCGGGATTGTTCTCCGGCGAAAAGGATGGGACAAAGATGTAGTTCCCATCTTTGCCGGTGACCGTCAAGAAATCCTCGTAGAACAGAGCCAACTCTTTCAATGCCGGCACCACGCGGTTGCGCAGGAAGTCCACATCACCGGTCGTCAGATAGTGATCCCAGAACGGGCGGCAACACCAGCCTCCGGCGGTAAGCCAATAGGGATGAGGCCAGATCTCTCCGGTCGAAGCGGCGGTGGAGTAATGGAACGCGACACCGACTCCTTTGTCCGGCCAAAGGGAATAATGGGTGCCGCGCATCCCGAAAATGTTCTTTGCGTTAACCCGAAAGTCAGGGGCTAAGCTCTCCATCCAATTGAAGTAGGCATCCATGCCTTCCCGCAAATCACCCTGCGGGCCGGGCGCAATTTGCAGGTTGATGTTCGCATTCACCTCGGCCACCATGGTGGGATACTTGCCACTGGTGTAGATGAACCAGTAGCGCCCCATCTGGAATATCTTCTCCAGCAACGCGGGCGAGTAGTCCGGCCGCGACCGCTGATTGGCCAGGAGTTCCTCCGTAGACAATCCATATTGAGAGGCGCCGCCGAAATCGACGGTAACGCGGTTGAACGCTTCGGACTGGACCTTGCGGTGCCGCTCCAGGATCGCGTCGTAGTCCGGACTCAACTGCTCGACAGCCTGCCGCAGAGCTTCGACTTTGCCCTCGCTGTACTCGGCGAACCATTCGATGCGGGTCAGTAGAATCACTGAAGATGCGTCCTCGACGACTAGCGTGTCTCCATCCATCCGAGCCGAGCCCCCGTTGCGAACCACGCGAACCACTCCGGCGTAGCCACTGTTGTCTACGGACGGATCCAGGCGGCACTTGTAGATCAATCGGTCTGCGGTGTAGTCCTGCTGAACCTCGCTTGTTCCGCCAGCTCCCCCAAACATGCGCATCCGCGCCGCGGGTTTCTCAACAGCGATGCGGGCCTTTATCTGTTGGCCTTGCGCGGCGGTGAGCAGTTGGACCACGACATTATCCGGCCGGGAGGCGAACGTCTCGCGCATCCAGTTGCCATGCTCATCGGTCCAGTAGACCTTGACCTCGCTCGTCTCGAAATCGACCGTACGGAGATAGTCTTTGACCGACGCGGTCTTCGGAGAATCAAGATGCATCATGAATGCCGGGACAGTGGGATGCGGCCATGTATTCACCTTGACAGGGCCCTTATCCATTTCTCTGAAGGCGAATTCAATAGCTTCTTGGTATCTCCCGTCCATTACCATTTGCCGCACTTGCGGAAATATATCCGCGACCTTGGCAGCCTCAAAGGGCCTCTTCCACGGCATGAGAAGACTTTCGTGGTGAAAAAGGATCTGCTCCGAGTACGGATCGCACGTCACCTCGATATTCATATGTCCATTGCCGGAGGTGAGCCCCTCGCTGACCGTGGTGCCGGGAATCTTACTGCAGAATCCCCGACGCGGAACAACGCCGCGACGGAGCCGTTCTGCCAGCGGCATGGGCGAGATTCTCACTTCGGGCGACAGGTACGATTCGGCGAATGCCGGCGCCTTGGGCAAAAACTTGTCGCCCTGCGCGCGGCGTGGAAATTCATGAGAGCGAATCTCCTCGGACGCTTTAGCCGTTTGCGGCGGAGTTTGCGACGACTTTGCGGGGCTGGTTTCACTCGCCAGGAGCGGCTTGAGCAATCCGGGAGACCTCGCCAGTCCCGCAGCGAGCGTGCCTTTGGTAAGAAAATCTCTGCGTTTCATGCTTCCTCACATGGCTCATACTGAGAACATCGGAATTCTAGCGCGATTCTGGGAGGGTGAAGCCAGATAGGATTCAATTCGTCTCCGGGCAGCCTACGAGGTTGTCGTCTGAATCGGTTTAGACGAAGTAACACTTGCGATGTCACATCGGCGAATCCATGCGCTCCGCGCATTCCGGAGCGAAAAAGCTCAGACCGAGCGAAACACGCGATCAAGCCTGTTTGAGGCAATCGAAATGCCCCGGTCCACCTGTCTCAGCCGGCCACTTTCAGCCGCATTGTTGCAAACCCGAGTCCCGGTGACTCAGCGCGGACTTCAATCGTCCCCGGTTTGCCCGTCGGTCGAATCACTGCCACACACGTGCCATGGAACGTATCGCGGCGTCGCTGGCGGAAGCTCGCAATGTCCTTGGGATTTGCGTTGCTTCCTTTCAGACCAATGTCACCTTGAGTGCAGCGGCATAATCGACGGCCGGATAATATTGCTTTGGCAGGTCCACGCGAAGCGCATCGGCATCCTGCTTCCAGTTGACGCTGCTGCCGGTTCCCAAAAGCTCCACCTTGGCCAGCTTTCCCGGAGCCGTTGGGACGGATGATCCGAGAGACCGCACAATGATCGCGTCCGTGGGCCAACCGAGCGCCATCGCATAGACAACGTTGTTGGCCTTATTCCGCGTGAACCGGATATCCTGCGGTCCGAGGGCGCTAATGCTGGCTCCCTGGAATGCCCCGCCCTTCACACTATGGGGTCCCTCACCAGAGATCTTCCAAGGCCGTGTCTCGTAGATTGCCTCGCCATTCGCCTGCATCCACGCCGTAATGCCGTCGAGCACCGCGATTTCTTTGCTATCAATGGTGCCGTCGGGCTTGCCAGGAATGTTGAGAATGAAGGTGCCGTTTTTACTGACGGTGTCAATAAGCCAGTGGATCACATCGCGTGGGGGAAGATATCCGCCGAATTCACCCGGCTTTTCATACAGCCTACGATGGTAGTGCCACTCTCCGATGCACGTTTCCGATTGCCAGGGGTACTTCATGATTTCGCTCGTCAGGCCGCGCTCGTAATCGGCGACAAGAGCCTTAGCGAGGCGATCGGGGACGTCCTTGAGGTTCAAGACGGCTTCCATCGTGCCATGCGTTTTGAGGCTATGGTTGTAGAAATACGCGCCAATATTCATCCCGCCCCAGCCCAGCGGCAGGAGCGAATCGTCAAAGTAGAGCAGGTCGGGATTGTGCTGATCGATGAGATCGCGGGTGCGGTCGTAGAAGTTCTTAACGTATGAAGTGTCGGGCAGCGCATCGGCTGGATGCTTCACGCAATACAGGCGCTGCGGGTCGAGGCCCTGCCACCACCGTTGATTGCCTTCCGCACTGGTGAGATTGCCGTCGTACGGGACGCCCGCCAGCGGCCCGGATTTGTCTGCGCCGTGGGAGGGCTGGAACCACCACCAATTGCGTGCCTGATGCACCGTGACGCCAAACCGCAGACCTTGGTTTCGAGCGGCGGCAGCCCAGGCGCCGACGACATCCCGATGCGGACCAAACGCGGCGGCATTCCAAGGTTGATGCTTGGAGTCCCAGGCGTCGAAGCTGTCGTGATGGTTGGCCAGGGCAACGAAGATCCGCGCTCCGGCGTTCTTGTAGCGTGCGATGAGTTCATCGGGTTCCCAGTTCAGCAGAGTCCATTGAGCGCAGAGGTCTTTATACCCAAACCGCGAAGGAGGCCCGTAATGCTCCAAGTGGTATTTGTTCTGCGGCGATCCCTCCACATACATATTGCGGGCATACCAGTCACCGAACTCGGGCACGCACTGCGGGCTCCAGTGCGCCCAGATACCGAATTTGGCGTCCTGGTACCATTCCGGAGCTTCGTACTGCAGCAAGGAATCCCACACAGGCTTGTATGGGCCTTCTCCGGCAAGATTGGGGATCGGTGACTCAAGGGGCACGTTGTCCCACATTCCACCCGCCACTGTCACTGGAGACGGGTTGTAATTCCAGGCCGGTGGGTGCCAAGTCGCCTCATCCAATCGTTTCTCAACGATTTTGCCATCGCTCACCGCGTAGAAGACTCTCATCGCGGGCGGTAATACGCAGAACTGGGCGTAATCCTGAGTATATTGATTGAAGCCGTTCGGCAACCCCGGCAGGTTATTCTTCGCGGCTTGCCCAAAGGCCGGCATGACTTTCGATGCGGCTGCAACCGTGAGAAATTTGCAAAAATCCCTTCGCTGCACAATCAGCTCCTTAAGGCGGCAGCTCACGCGGCTGCTTCGCCAGCACAACGACTGCAGATGATAACGACCCAGCGCATAGGATGTCAACGGTACGGTTATCATTTTCTGTGCAAACCACAGGGAGGCCTGCTGATCGTCACTGAACCATTGATATCTCGCTCGGAGATGACGCGGGCATGAAGAGCTCTGTGTGCTTGAAAAGCAAGGGTAGCGCAGAGCTGCGTCTCAAGCTCTGCGGCTTATCAGCTTGGCTATTTTGGGCCTTGTCATCATTCTTACTAGGCTAGGATGAATGCCAAGAAGGTACCGCGGACCTTGGAAAGCAGGTCCGCACTACCCTTGCTGCCCATTACCTGCGTCACGGGATGCTCAGGGAGACCAGTGAAACCATGCTGAAAGTGGAATCGCAGTCGGTCTACAGACTGGTTCCAGCCCGAGCGTGCGAGAAACGCTAGATTTACATCGAGCGGCCTAAACTGCGGCTCGGCTCGCGGGCGAAAGACCGCCGGAGCCGAAGCCATCTCAATGTAGCTGCTGAGAGGATACTGGGAGGGGTTTTCCATGCACGACCGCCTGCGCTTGGCTGGCGCAGATCAGAACTCGGCTAACTGTGCGTACCTCAATCGGCTTTTAGCGCTGCGCCCAGCGCCTTCTTTTGAACGAGCGAAACAACCGTTCGCCCCGACCGGCGTTGTCGCTTTTTTGCCGCAGCAAGAATTAGTTTCACGTCAAAGTCATGCTTGGCGGCCTGTTCCTCGCGAACGCGCCGCACTTCGTCCACAATATAATCAGCGGCCATGGAAGACTCTCCTAAAACAATTCCTCCGGCGTGCAAATTACCGGTGACTCCCAATCGTATTGCCGACAGATATTTGCTACGGCTCTGGCAATGGCGGCATTCGCCATATGGGCACAATTCCACGTTAACAGGAAAGCGACGCCATGGACAGCCGTTTACCGCGCCGTGAAGGCGCTGCTGGCTTCCCAAGTACTTTTCTGTGGTCTGCACTGAGACATGACCCAGCAGAAATTGAATCTGCTCCATCTCTCCGCCGGCGACGTGGCACAAGCGGACACACGACCTCCTCAGATCGTGCGGAGCGATTCTCGCGAGGCCGAGCTTGGCCGCGTACTGCTTGACGACATGCCAAACGACTCTCTCGGTCATGCCGTCACCCCAGGCCTTTCCGGCTCTACAACCGCACCGAGACATCCTACCGGTGGTGATTCGCGTGGCCGCCAGCCAGTCGTCAATCGTTTGCTTCACCCAGTCGGGAACCGGAACGGTCCTGATGTGTCCACCCTTTCCAACCAGGTCCACGATCGCCAGTGGTCTTCGCGTCGCTGGAGCAGGTCAACCGTCGGTTCAGCGAGTTCACGACGCCGAAGGCCGCAGCCCAGCAGGACGGCCAGGAGGGCTCGATCGCGCTTGCCTTTCAGGGTGTCGGTTTCAGGAGCCTGCCAGAGACGACGAGCTTCCTGCGCCGTCAACCAATTCCCAAGCCGGACGCCCAGTTTTTGAGCTCCCTTGACACGACGTATGCCCGCGGCGAGCTCGGGGCTAAGCAGCCCTGCGTCTGCAGCTTCGTAAGCCAGTCGGCGGACTGCTGCCGGTCGGACGTTGATGGTCCCTGGCGCCAATTGACGACTCTCCAAGTGAATTCGGTAGCGCGTGACGACGGTTTTGTTGAAGGACAAGCGGGGCTCGGAGCAGTACCAGCCAATGAACCCATCAATCGAATGTCGGTAGCCGCGTTGCGACTCTGGCGAACGCAGGCTGTTGAGCACCGCTGACCTTGATTGATCAAGATCCGGCAGTCCGAGCTTCATTTTCGGACGGCGAGGTTTCCTAGCGGAAAATTTTCTGTTTCTTCTCATGGTCAGCCGCCTCCTGACGGCTGGCCACGAGCGTACGGCGGATTAGGCTTGGTCTAAGGAACGGGTCGACCGTGATACGTCCACATGGCCCAGCGGCTACGGGAAAACGGTTAAGGCTCTCAGATGCTTGCGGTTGCTGGCTTGAGGCGAAACAGACTGGCGCCAACTCAGCGGCTACGGCTCGTGCCATTCCATGCTGACGATTTCGTGCGTGCCGGCGTCCTTGAGCAGCAGCGGCGAATCATCCGGCGTAAGGGCGAACCAGAGGCCCCAGTAGCCCGTCATTTGGAACGCCTTCAGGCTCGCCACTTGCTCGAGTTTTCGATCACGTATTCCCACGCGCATGACTCCCGGGTTCGACGCCGGTTGGAGGAAGTAAACATACTGCCCGTCTCGAGACCAGCAGGGATAAGCCAAGTTTCCTTTGGCCAGCACCGACCACATCCGGGTTTTGAAATCAAAGATCATCAAGCCCTGGGAATTGGCAGGCACAGCAACGATGTACCCCCCATCCGGCGACCAGCGCGGGCTGAACAGGCCGTCGGAAGCCGGGAGTGTGGAAATGTGATTTGTATTCAGATCAAAAATACGGATGGCGGTAGCGGATGCTTGCATAGCCGAGAGGCCAGCGAAAGCGACCGAATTGCCGTCCGGCGACCAGACGGGATCGGCCTGGCTGCCGCTCTGGTTGGGCATTAATGGCTGCGGCTCGCCTCCGGCGGCCGCGACCTTATAAACGCGGAATGGTTTGCCCTGCTCCCGGCCATAATACACAATTTCTGTGCCGTCCGGGGACCATCGGGGCAGCATGGCGTAAAACGGCGGAGCGCTAAGCTTGAGCTTATCTCTGCCATCCAGTTTGCTCCGCCAGAGCGTTCCCTCCGGAAAAGTTGCATAGGCCACCCATTGCCCGTCCTTTGAGAAAGCCACGTCTTGCGCCGATATTCCGCCAAGATACGGCTCAAACGTTTTGGTCTTGGCATCGTAGCGTTCGAGTTCTCCGCGCCGGAATCCTGCAACCGCAAAGAGCTGTTTACCGTCTTTGCCCGGCACTGGGTCGGAATACGTGGTCACCCCGGAGGTCAATTGTACGGGCGCGCGACCCGCCTTGCGCAGCAAGCTCCCTGTCTCGCGCTGGGCCCATATTTGGCCCGCCGACTGGAAGACAAAGTAGTCGCCGTCCTTCATCCATGAGCCGCACAACCTGCCGGCACCTGGATGCCAGTCGGCTAGCAGTTGATGGAGGTTCGAGCCGTCGGTGGAAATCTGCCAGAGGGTATTAACCCCGGTCTTGGAATCGGCAACGGAGAAGCGAATCAGGCTGCCATCGGGCGACCAAGCGGGATCGAATGCTCGGCCGGACAGGGAAGCGATCTTATGAGGTTCGGAGCCGTCCGCATTCGCAAGGTCGAGTTCGTCCCCCCGGGCGTAAACCAGCATCTTCCCGTCCGGCGACCATGCGCCGTCGTTGCCCACCGCGTCCGCGAGCCGTTGCGGCGAGCCGCCCAGCACCGGTAAGGCCCAGAGCGGCCCTGCCGGAACTGTGCCCGGCCGATCTGTCACGAGCAGCTTGGAGCCGTCCGGCGAGATGTTTAGAGGGTGCATCGTCGGCGAAGGAGCCGTTATCGGCGCCACAGTCCCGCCACTCACCGAAACCTGTGCGATAGGAAAACTGAATCCGGTCCCAATCTCTTCTAAGTAGACCCGCGAGCCATCCGTTCCCACCAGTCCCTTGGGCACGGCGTCATTGGTGAGCTGCGTGTAATCGGAAACCGTTGGCGGCGGGAGGGTGGGGCGGAACACGTAAACAAGCGCAGCAATTATAATGACCGCTCCAGCAACACCAATGAGCAAGCCTTTTTCGTGCCGTCGAGCGAGCGTCACGGCGAGGTCGCGGCTGCTTGACCCGCTGTCCTTTAGTCGTGCGCCTGCCGTGGCCTGGGCATCTTGCCCCGGCGCATCCGCGGCCGAGACGGCCGTGCCACGCTCCGCTGCTACGCTGTGGCCGGAGCTGGTATCGCGCTTGAGGCGCTTCAAGTCGGCGCGAAGGTCCGCCGCGCTCTGGTAGCGCAGCTCGCGGTCTTTCTCGAGGGCTTTGTTGATGATTTCTTCGAGCTTGGGAGACAGGCCGGGATTCAAGCCCTGCGGCGGCGCGGGCGCGCGGTTCAGGATGGCGTCAAAAATGGCGGCCGTGGTGGGCGCGGCAAACGCCGCATGGCCCGTCGCCATCTCGTAGAGCACCACGCCAAAGCTGAAAATATCCGTCCGAGCGTCGAGCGGCTTGCCCAGCGCCTGCTCCGGGCTCATGTAGGCCACTGTGCCCAGCGTGCTTCCCGGGCTGGTGAGATGTTCCGGGTCGATGGAAACTGTCGGCGCGTCCTGGCCTTTTGACCCTTGCGGGTGGTCTGTTGCGGGGGTCGCGTTCCCGAGACCAAGGTCCCGAGACCGGGTCGTCTGCACCTTCGCCAAACCGAAATCCAGAATCTTCGCCTGGCCGCGCGTGGTGAGGAAGATATTCGCCGGCTTGATGTCGCGATGGACAATCCCCTTCTGGTGCGCCGCATCGAGCGCGTCGGCAATCTGAATGGCCAGGTCGAGCACGCGGTCGGTCTCCATCGGGCCGGCGGCGATGGCGTGCTTCAGCGTTTCGCCTTCCAGGTACTCCATGGCGATAAATCGCCGTCCGTCATGCTCGCCGATGTCATAAATCGTGCAGATGTTGGAATGGTTCAGGGAGGCGAGCACTTCCGCTTCGCGCTCGAAGCGCGCCACGCGCTGGAGATCGGAGGCGAAACCTTCGGGCAGAACCTTGAGCGCAACTTCTCGATTAAGCCTGGTATCGCGCGCGCGATAAACCTCACCCATGCCGCCCGCGCCCAGCGGCAAGGAAATTTCGTAAACGCCGAGTTTCGTCTCCTTCGGAAGCTTCATCCTTTCCGGACATTATACACCTCAGCGCGAGGCGTTGATGCGGCTTTCGTCCTTGCGGTAAGGGCGCCAAACCGCCGGGGAGTTACCTGCCGTCCCTTCAGTTGACGGGTAGTCGAAAATAACCGGCCAATCCTTTAGATCAAGCCACTAAAAGGTAGCTGAGAGGCGTTATTCTTCTCCAGTTGGGATTGTTTCTCTTCAGGAGGAGGGGCCCCGCCTCCGGCTCAGATCTTGGCGGGTCAGCGCCGGGGTAGAGCCCCTATGAACCACGATTCTCTTTATCCCATTTTCCGTCCCACCGCGCAAGCTCGAAACCGATTGGGCAGGAGAGTCCGGCAAGATCATCCTGCGGCGATGTCCCGTGTGTGAGCGCGATTCGATCATCGGCCATGGATGCCGCCGCAAGCAAGCGCACGATGAGCATCACGATTGGATTGGGATCCGGCGCGGCCTTTGCCACGGTTGCGGGAAGACCTTCACCTTCCTTCCGCCGCCTTCTCTCCCTTACACCCACTACAGCTTGCTGGCTCGTGCTCAGGCGCTCCGGAGACACTTTATGGAGCACTGCTCGTGGGAAGGGGCGACGCCTACGCTGAAGGACCCTGATCGGGTGCCTGATCCCTCCACCCTCCGCCGCTGGTCGAGGGGCCTGGACCCCTCTCAACCGGCGGCTTCCTTTCGGCGCCAAACGCTCGCCCGCGTGGCCCATTGGCTGGGGCGTAGCGCTCCGGCCCATCCCCGGGCTAGGCCGTTATCGGGGCTGACTCCGGTTCTGCAGGTTCTCTGGCCTCTGCGCCTTTGAAAGATTTTCTGTTCCACCCACCATCCTTGCCTGGAAATGCTGCCCACCTTCTCCTAGGCTCGTCTCCGGGGGCAAAAACAGCGCCATGGGCGAGGACCTCGAACAACTCAAAAAGAGACTTCCGCTGCTCGATTACTTACGCCAGCAGAATTGGACCGCCCGGCCGGCGGGTCACGGCCCCGAGTTCGTTGGCCTCTGTCCGCTGCACCCAGAGACCCGGCCTTCCTTCTATGTCAACGCCCGCAAAAATCTCTTCTACTGCCACGGCTGCGGCCAGGGCGGCGATCTAATTCGCTTCGTCGAGTTGTCGCAGCACCTGTCTTTTCCCCAAAGCCTGGCCTATCTCGAGCAGCAAAGCGCTCCTCCCGCCGACCCGGCCGCCGTGCTCGCGCAGGCGACCGCTTTCTACCAACAGCAACTCGATCGCTATTCAGAGGCACGGCGGTATCTGAAGCAACGCGGACTGCGCGACGCCACCCTGATCCGGGAACTGCAGATCGGTTATGCGCCAGGCGGGAGCTTGCGGCGTCACCTCGTAGCCCAAGGCTATTCCCTCGATCGGCTGCGGCGCACCGGCCTCCTCAACCCTCAAGGCCGCGACGCCCTCTACCAGCGCGTC
>DATFYM010000227.1:0-5569 GCA_035315065.1 Terriglobia bacterium | reverse complement strand
GAGATGCGCGCCAAGTCCGTGGGGAACCTCCAGCCCCTGTTCGGAACAGATGTCGACTGGACCGGCGGCCTTCTTGCGCACTGCTGGGGGAACTTCGACGGCATCGCCGAGCACTGGTACGCGCAGGGAGGCAGGCACTTCGATCTTGAGGGTGCCAAGAGTCTGCCGCCGGATGCGCCCACAGACAATGCGTATGTGAAGGTTGACCAGACACCGCTGGAGTGGGCGCGTTATGCAGCCAATGTGGTGCACCGGAAGGCCGAAGAATGGCAGGGATACCAGCAGCGATTCCCGGCGATGCTCGACAAGAAGATCTTCCTGTCCATCGACGAGTACGCCTACTTCGGCGGAGGCTTTGGTCAAGGCGTGAATCTTAAACTGGCCCTCGCCTACGGGATGGTGTTTAACGAGATGCTCCGGCACACCGATTTCCTCACGATGTCGGCGCACACCATGGGTGTCTCGACGCTCGACTATAACAGCACCACTGCGGCCTTTAACACGACCGGACTCCTGTTTAAGCTGTACGGCGAGCACTTTGTGGGTTCTATCCCGGCGGCCCTTGCAGGGAACTCGCCTCAACCGGCGCCCAAGCATCCCATCGGCGGTGATCAGCCTAAGACAAACTCCGGCAGCCCGACCTATCCGCTCGACATGTTCGCTGCGCTGACGCCGGACCGCAAGTATCTAACCATAGCGGTCGTGAATGCGACGGAATCGGAAGAGAAGTTCGATCTGAACATAACGGGCGCGCGGCTGGAGGGACTATCGACGCTTTGGCGGATGACCGGGAAAGATCTAGAGGCCGCCAA
Organism: Terriglobia bacterium; assembly: GCA_035315065.1. Classification (GTDB taxonomy): domain Bacteria; phylum Acidobacteriota; class Terriglobia; order UBA7540; family UBA7540; genus DATFYM01. The sequence continues at coordinate 4,757 of DATFYM010000227.1, read as the reverse complement.
TCACGTCGGGGAGGAGCCGCAGGTCATGGTGAAGGAGATTGCGATCGCCGACGCTCCGGGGACGATCTCGGTCGCGCCGATCAGCGTTAACGTCTATCGGTTTCCGGTGGTGCAGCCCCCTCAATGACGCTGGGCGAACCCGTTTGGAGGAGCGGGGTGCCTGAGACCGCTTGGATCGCCTTGTTTCCCGCAACCTTTCCGGTTGGGATCTTCAAGAGTTTCTTTATATCGAGCCGATCCTTGGGGAGGCGCATTTTCCCGGCTGCGACCAGCATGAGTTCTCGATCGTCGGCGCCCCCTGCCGGGAACGGAACCAGCTTCGCCACCGGGAAGTTACGGTCTCGGACCACTACCTCCTCACCACCCTTGGCGAATGTAAGGTATTTGCTCAGCCGGTTTCTTAGTTCCGCCACATTCACACTACGCATCCGCGCCCACCTCCATCATGAGTATTATACGCATGAGCGGGCCTCGACTAAAAGGGCCACCGTTCGCGTCGTCCAAGGAAACGTACGTGACCGGCCACTCCGATTGGTCATCAGGGTAGGTTCATTCGCCCGCCCAGTTGATGAAATTCAAGAACGCCCCTTCTGGCTGGGCGCCCGTTTCGCCCTGAACCGCCGCGTTGCTTTGCGGCGCTGGCCCGAGGTTCTGTGTTAATCCATGCTGCCCTGCCAGGATGAAGCAGGTAGCGCCTATGGCCAGCGACTTCTTCAACGCGACAGTCCCACTTGATTCGCATACAGGTTGTCCTCCTTCCTGGCCCGGTGGCGTCCCGCTTGAACGGCTTCGACAACGGTATTCTCGACGCTGGTGTACTCGGTTCGCAAATCGCGCTCTATGTCCGACCAAGCCGTCCTGACTTGAGCGGAGGTGAGGATGCGCCGAAAGACCCCCAGAGCAAGGGCGTTCCTTATTTGGTACCGTCCTAGTTTGGCCTGGGAGCGCGGCTTGGGCACTCACGCTGTGGGAATCATTGATGTAATAGGAGATGAGCAGGCTGGTGTCCGCGTAAAGGCTCATGCGGCGTTAGTAGCGCTCCTGTTCCCGCGCCAGCATCACTAAATTAATTGGGCAATACCCTGTCGCCAGAAATTCGGCGCCGCCGCGCAGCAGCGTCAGGCCAGCGAATCGGACGTTTGCGCCGAGCCGCCGGCTCCACTTCCAGCGCTGTCTCCAGTTCGTGGACGCTCTCAAAGAATTTCCGCCGCTCCCGAGGCGGCAAGGCCTTCACGTGCTCCAATACTTCATTCGCGCTCATCGTCGAAAAAATACCACGGGCCGGGCGCGCAGCGCAACTTCGGTTTTAGGGTTGCGGGCCGATACCCCTGCCCGTGCCGAAAACTCCGATCCGTGCGAGGCTTTCGGAGAAAGTGATAACCTTTTCGCTTGGGTCTTGGAACTCGGGGTTCAGGTACGCTTGTGTTCGGCAAACTCTCCTGCTCATGCTGCGGCCCAATTCTCCGATAACACCTCAGCCTGCTCCAACACTGTAAGTGTGGCCTTTTCCTGTTTGTCGGGCGGGTAGCCGTACTTGCGCAGGATGCGTTTCACCAGAACCCGCAGGTGGGCGCGGACGTTCTCCCGCACGGTCCAATCAATGGTCGTGTTCTGCCGGACGGTCGCGACCAACTCGCGGGCAATGGTTCGCAACGTTTCGTCGCCGAGCACGCGCACGGCGCTGTCATTCACTTCCAGAGCATCGTAGAGAGCAACCTCGTCTTCGGTAAGATGAAGGTGCTCGCCGCGCCCGGCGGCTTCGCGCATCTGCCTCGCGATAGCGATCAGCTCCTCGATCACTTGCGCCGCCTCGATGGCCCGGTTCTGGTACTTGCGGATCGAAGCCAACAGCAGCTCGGAGAACAACCGCGATTGCACGACGTTCCGCCGCGAGCGGGTTTTGATCTCGTCACTCAGCAGTTTGCGCAGAAGCTCCACCGCCAGATTCCTCTGAGGCAGATGGCTAATCTCCGCCAGGAACTCCTCTGACAAGATCGAAATGTCCGGCTTCTTCAAGCCGGCAGCGGCGAAGATGTCTACAACCCCCTCCGACACCACGGCTCTAGAAACGATCTGTCGAATCGCGTGGTCTAGGTCCGGCTCTGGCCGCTGTTGTTGAGTAGTTGACTTCGCCAGCACGGCGCGCACCGCCTGAAAGAACCCCACGTCATCCCGAATGCGCATCGCTTCTTCGTGGGGTACGGCAAGAGCAAATGCTCTGGAAAGGTCCGTGACCGCCTTCATCAACCGTTCCTTGCCGTCTTCTTGTTTCAGGATGTGCTCCTGCGCGTTGGGAAGCAAAGCAAGCCTTTCAGCCGGTGTTCCTGACACCCATTTCGACCAGTCGAAGCCGTGGAACAGACCGCAACACACCTCATATTTCCCTAGCATGGCCGCGACGGCTTCCTCCTGCGGCACCGCCGTGCGGCCTTTTCCTCCACTCTCAGTGTAAGTGGCAAGGGCCAGCTTCAGCTCGTGCGCGATCCCCAGGTAATCCACCACCAAGCCGCCGGGCTTGTCCTTGAACACGCGGTTCACGCGGGCGATGGCTTGCATCAGTCCGTGGCTTCGCATGTACTTGTCGAGGTACATGGTGTGGAGGCAGGGCACGTCAAAGCCGGTCAGCCACATATCGCGCACAATCACGATCCTGAAGCGGTCCTTGGGGTCTTTGAAGCGTTGGGCGAGCTCTTCACGCCGGCGTTTCTCGCGGATGTGCTGCTGCCATTCCGGGCCATCGGCCGCCGAGCCGGTCATCACCACTTTCAGCGACCCGGCATCGTCGTCGTCGCCGTGCCAGTGTGGCCGGAGCTTGATCAGTTCGTTGTAGAGGTCCACACAGATGCGACGGCTCATGCACACGATCATGGCCTTTCCGTCTATCACCTCGAGGCGTTGCTCGAAGTGTTTCACCAAGTCTTCTGCCACCAGCTTCAGCCGCTTCTCGGTGCCCACGACGGCTTCCAGAGCCGCCCACTTGGTTCTCAGCCGATCGCGGCGCTCGACCTCTTCGCCTTCCGTTGCTTCGTCAAACTCCCGGTCAACTTTGGGCTTTTCTTCGTCCTTCAAGTCCAGCTTCGCCAGGCGGCTCTCGTAATAGATCGGGACTGTGGCCTTGTCTTCGACGGCGCGCTGGATGTCGTAGATGCTGATGTAATCGCCAAAGACGGCGCGCGTGTTGGCGTCGGCCTTCTCAATCGGAGTGCCGGTGAAGCCGATGAAGGTTGCGTTGGGCAGCGCATCCCTCATGTGCCGCGCAAAGCCATCGATAAAGTCGTACTGGCTCCGGTGCGCCTCATCCGCAATCACAATGATGTTCCGCCGATTGGAGAGTTCCGGGTAGCGGTCGCCCTCGGCGGGCATGAACTTCTGGATGGTGGTGAAGACAATTCCTGCCGACGAAACTTGCAGCAGTATCTTCAGGTGCTCGCGATCAGCCGCCTGCACGGGTGGCTGGCGCAGGAGTTCGTCGCATCGCGAAAACGTTCCGAAAAGCTGGTCATCGAGGTCGTTCCGGTCCGTGATCACGACGATGGTCGGGTTTTCCAGTTCTGGCTGGAGCACCAGGTGGCCGGCGTAGAAGACCATCGTCAGGCTCTTTCCCGAGCCTTGTGTATGCCAAACGACGCCAGCGCGCCTGTCGCCGGTTTCATGGATGGCCTCAATCGTGGTCTGCAAGGCCTTATTCACGGCGTGGAACTGGTGATAACCCGCGATCTTCTTCACCGGCGCGGCGCTCCCGTCGTCCTCGAAGACAATGAAGAACCGAATGAAATCGAGCAGACGGCGCTTCTCGAACAATCCCTGAATTACGACCTGAAGCTGGGGCGTCGAAGCCGGAGCGAGTTCCTCGCCTTCGACGGTCCGCCAGGGCATGAAGCGTTCTGTATCGGCAGATAAAGACCCGACCCGTGCTTCCATGCCATCGGAAACGACGAGCAGCGCATTGTAGACAAACAGGTTGGGAATTTCGTGCTTGTAGGTCTGCAACTGGTTGAATGCGGTCCAGATGGTGGCGCTTTCGTCAGCGGGGTTCTTCAGTTCTAACACGGCGATTGGCAGTCCGTTGATGAAGAGCACCACATCGGGGCGGCGCGTGTGCTGCCCTTCCGCTACGGTGAACTGGTTCACGGCGACCCAGTCATTGTTCTCTGGCCTCTCGAAATCCAGTACCTGCGCCTGCGCTCCTGCAATTGATCCGTCCGGGCGGGCATACTCCACGTTGACGCCATCGACGAGCATTCGGTGCAGGTTGCGGTTGCGCGTGATGAGAGGCGGAGCGTCAATCCGCGTTAGCTTTCGGTAGGCATCTTCGATTGCCTCGGGTGGCAAGTCGGGATTGAGTTGCACGAGTGCCTCACGCAGTCGGCGCTCCAGAATCACGTCGCGATAGTTCGGGTCGCTGCGCTCGGCTCCAGGCTCACCTGCTGCGATTTCCGGGCCGCCAAGGACTTCATAGCGCAACCCGTCTAGCCATTCGAGCGCCGCTTCTTCAACGACGGATTCTGTTAACGCTCGGAGCACGATTAAACTCGACTCTTGCTCTGCCGATGGTATAATGCGGGCAGCTCGTCCACCATGTGTGGAAGTAGTTGGGCCAGCGGTTTCCGCTGGCCTCTGGAGTTTCTACATTTTCACAGGGAGATGTCTCAAGCTAGTCCTCCCCGGCGGGGCTCCCGCGCTCACAAATAGGTCGGTTCTTGCATTATTTAGTTGACAGACCGACTTGGGCGTGTCATCCTTCTCTTGAGCCTAAG
>DATFYM010000226.1:0-13739 GCA_035315065.1 Terriglobia bacterium | reverse complement strand
CATTTCACACCTCAGAGGTGTAAGTTCCGCTTCCAGAGCCGAAATTTGGTCGAGCCCCAACACGCCAACCGACAGCGCCTTACCAGCCACTACGTTCATGCCGATATGCGACCCGCCGCAGTTATCGGCGTATTGGGGAAGAGATTTTGGATTTTGGATTTTGGATTGAAGAGGGAAAATTCCTTGGTCCTTAGTTCCTCGTATTTGAACCAAGAAACTAACGACCGAGGACGTGGTTCTCTTCAATCCAAAATCCCAAATCCAAAATCCAAAATTCTCCCAATCGTCAATCGTCAATTGACAGTCCTGCCGCCTCGCCACGCGGAGTAGAGGGCCAGACTCGAGACGATGAGGTTGGCCACCACCACCGGCAGCGAGTGAATCAGCAGGCCGTAGACGATCCACAGCGTGGCGGCCAGCGCCTGCGTCAGGCGCAGCCTTGCCGGCTGCTTGAAGAAGTAGGAAACGGCGAATACGGCAGTGGCGGCCCAGCCGAGGCCATCAGGAAACAGCGACATTGGCGGACCTCTCGATGGCATTGATTTCGGCCATGCCCTGGGACTGGTTGGGCGCAATCGTCAGCCAGTCGGTGCGGACCCGGTCCCATTCCTGGATCATCAGGCCCTGCGCCTCGAAGAAGGCACGGATGCTCGCCGTGTCCCACCCGGCGATCTCCTCCAGGATCGGTACCAGAACACTGAGGGCGTCGTCGCTCAGCACGGTCCGCTTTGCGATCTGCGCAATGGAGCGCGCCGGCGAAACAGCAATGGTGAAGCCGTCGCGGCGGTTTACGTTCAGCATCACATGGACGTCGGAGCTGCCGTCGCCGACGTAGACGATCCGCTCCGGACCGATCTGAAACTGTTTTTGCAGGTCGTCCAGCACCGCGACCTTCCCGTATCCGGCGTTGACGCGGACCACCGACTCCACCCGGCCGGTTAGATCGTACACCAACTGTGTGCCGTGGATGTGGTCGGCAGGGATGATGTTCTCCAGCGCCGACTCGATCACTTCCTGTGGCGACGCGGAGATGACGTGGAAATCGAAACGGTAACCGTCAATGGCATGCGAGAGAAGCTCAGAAAGCTCGCGGATGTTACGCTTCAGGCGCACGCCTTTGCCCGCCTCGACCAGATGTTCCTTGCGTACGCGAGAGCGATATTCGGGGTCATGCAGCAGGAGATACGTCAGCTCTCCGCCTTGCTGGACGAGGTTCTGCACGGCCAGGGTCGCCACCTTTCGCTCGAAGGTCTTAGACGAGATTCCCACCAATTCGCTCAGGACCAGGCCTGAGTCATTGAAGCTTAGGGTCTGGTCGAAGTCGCTAGCCAAAAGGTACTGTTTCACCACTGAAGTCGTAGCCTGCATAGACTGCTCCTCCTAAAAAGACAGGATAAAAGATGGAAAAGGTCAAAGTGACGGCGAGATTAAGTAGGCTGGGTCATAGTCTTTCTACTCTTTACATTAGATGCGAGAACCGAGAAAATGATTCGTCACGTCCATTTCAATTCTAGCCGTGACCGAGGAACGGCGTCCAATCGATAAAAGTGATGACGAGGATAAGAAGACAGGAAGTCAGGAGACGGGAGACAGAAGACAGAATGAAGACGTAGCGCGGGCGTCTCGCCCGCTGTGGCGTGGGCATCTTGCCCACGCGGCCAGCCGGTTGTTGCGCGGCAGCGCCGACAGTTTTTTTGCACGGGAGCGAGACGCTCCTGCAACAGCAGGCGAGACGCCCGCGCTACGTTCTTCATTCTGTTTCTGTCTTCTGTCTCCTGACTCCTATCTTTGGGAAAGGCCCGCATGAGTTCAAACTCGATCGAAACCCTTCGCAAGGAAACACTGGAAGCCAATCTGGAAATCGTGCGACAAGGCTTGGTCCTCTACACGTTCGGCAATGCCAGCGGGATCTCGCGCGCCGACGGCGTGATTGCCATCAAGCCGAGCGGCGTGCCCTACGAGAAACTGCGGCCCGAGGACCTCGTGCTGACGGACTTGGATGGGAAGGTGCTGGAGGGTTGGGCGCGACCGTCGTCGGACCTCCCCACTCACGTGGCGCTTTACCGGGCTTTCCCCAATATCGGCGGCGTGGTGCACACCCATTCGGAATTTGCCACCGCGTGGGCTCAGGCGCGGAGGCCCATCCCATGTTTTGGCACTACGCACGCGGACTACTTCCACGGTCCCGTTCCAGTGACCGACCCGCTCGAGCCGCAGGAGATCGAGTCGGATTACGAGAAGAATACCGGTGAAGTCATCTGCCGGACGTTCAAGGATCTCGACCCGGACGCGATTCCCGCCGTGCTCGTCGCCAGCCACGCTCCTTTCTGCTGGGGGCCGACGCCGGGGGACGCAGCGCACATCGCCGCCATTCTCGAGTACGTGGCGCGGATGGCCTATTACACGGTTCGACTCGCCCCGGAGGCGCCACCGGTGGGGCGGCATCTCCACGACAAGCACTACCTGCGCAAGCATGGAAGCAGCGCCTACTATGGTCAGGGGAAGGGTAGCGATCCTACCGCGAGCGGCTAGGAAGAGCGGGGTTCGGGTTTCGGGATTCGGGGTTCGCGGAGGAAACGCGGGCTGGCCTTCTTTCTGCGAATCCCTAACCCCGAATCCCGAATCCCGTTCCTCCCAAGCGCCCAAGGAGAGTGACTATGAGCATTGTGGCCGGCGTCGATTTCGGTACCCTCAGTGTGCGTGTCACCCTGCTGGCCAGCGACCGCGGACACCTTGCGACCGCGGTGGCGGACTATCCGCTTCACCGACGGCGCGATGATCCGGACTACGCCACCCAGTCGCACGACGATCAGATGTCCGCGCTGGTGCGCGCCACCCGCGATGCCGTCGCCCAGGCCGGAATCGACGGCGACCAGGTCGAAGCCATTGCCCTCGATACCACCGGCTCGAGCGTTCTCCCGGTCGGCGAGGGGATGACGCCGCTCGATGAGTACTATCTCTGGTGCGATCATCGCGCCCAGGCGGAGGCGGAGGAAATCACCAGCCTTGCGCATCGTGAAAACCTGGAGGCCATCGACTGGTGCGGCGGCGTCTATTCCTCGGAGTGGGGCTTCTCCAAGCTGCTCCACTGGCTGCGTCACAACCCGGAGAAGCGCGGGCAACTTGTCTCCGCGTTCGAGCACTGCGACATGGTGGCCGCGGTGCTGAGCGGCGTCACCGATCACCGCCAGGTGGTGCGCAGCGTTTGCGCGATCGGACATAAATGGATGTGGAACCCGCGCTGGGGCGGCCTGCCTCCGCAGTCGTTTCTCTCCCAGGTCGATCCGCTGTTCGATGGGATTCGCGAAAAGCTGGACAGCAAATGCCAGACTTCGGACCACGTGGCCGGAGGCCTCTCACCCGAGTGGGCCGAGCGGTTGGGCCTGCGCGCCGGTATTCCGATTCCGGTGGGCGCCTTCGACGCGCACTGGGATGCGCTGGGGGCGGGAATCGCCCCGGGCGACGTGGTGAACGTGGTCGGCACCTCCACCTGCATCATGGCCATTGCCAGGGAAACCGGCCTGATTCCGGGCGTCTGCGGCGTCGTTCCGGGCAGTATCCATCCACATTACATGGGCATCGAGGCGGGTCTTTCGGCCACGGGAGACATTTTCGATGCTATCGCGCGGCGCGCCAACACGTCCATCGCCCAGCTCTCGACGGGTCTCGAGAAGTACCGCGCCGGCGAGACCGGGTTGCTCCGCCTGACGTGGGACAACGGTGACCGCACGGTGTTGGTCAACGCCGAGCTGGGTGGGGTCACGCTGGGTTGGAACCTGTTGCACACGGCGCAGGACGAACTCTTCGCCGCCATCGAGGGAACGGCTTTCCACACTCGCATCATCCTCGATCGCCTGGCCGAATACGGCGTGCCCATCCGCCGCGTGATCAATGCCGGGGGCGTCCCGCAGAATAATCCGGTGCTCAACCAGGTGTACGCCAACGTGCTGGGCAAGCCGGTGCTGGTTCCCAAGGGAGTTCCCACCAGCCTAGGCTCCGGCATCATGGCGTTGCTGGCGGCGGGCGCGTTCTCCACGATCGAGGAGGCCCAGCGGGCCGTTTGCCTGCCAAATGCAATCTGTGAGCCGGAGCCGCAAGCCGTCGCCACCTACGAGACGCTCTACCCGATGTACCGGCGACTGTATTTCGCGTTAGGCTTGCGGCGTGCACCTGCGGCGGAAATAGGGGATATTCTGCCGACGCTGAGATCGATCGCCGCCACGGTGCGGCGCGGGACGTAGCGTTCCGGGGTGTGGCAGCGCGAAGCGCCTTGGAGTGCGGCGGCTTGACGCCGCCTTTCGGGTTGGTCGGGTGCGCCACGGCGGCGTCAAGCCGCCGCACTCCAAGGCGCTTCGCGCTGCCTTTCCATCGATTTGAGGGGGGATAACGATGCAACGAAGAAACTTCCTGAAAGCCGGAATCGCGGGCGGCGCTGCTGCCCTGCTTTCGCGCGGGCGAACGCTTGCCGCCGGCGTCGACTCGCACATCGAGGTACTGCTTGATGAGCCGCTCGGCACGATCTCACCGACCATTTACGGCCACTTCATCGAGCACCTCGGTGGAGTGATCTACGACGGCGTGTGGGTGGGCGAAGGCTCGAAGGTGCCGAACACCGATGGCGTCCGAAAGGCGCTGGTGGATGCGCTACGCCAAATCCACGCGCCGGTGATTCGCTGGCCCGGCGGCTGCTTCGCCGACAGCTACGACTGGAAGGACGGCGTCGGCCCGCGCGACCAACGGCCGCGGCGCACCAACTTCTGGGTGGACGATCACGACGCGAAGCAGATCAAGGAAGGCGTGCAGCTCTACGAAACCAACGCCTTCGGCACCAATGAATTCATGAGCTTCTGCCACCAGAGCGGCGCCCAGCCCTACCTGGCCGCCAACCTGCGCAGCCTTTCTCCCCTTGATTTCGACCACTGGGTTGAATACTGCAACTCGCCGGCCGGAAGCACCACGCTGGCGGACCTGCGGGCGAAGGGAGGATCGACCGAACCCTTCAACGCCCGCTACTGGGGCGTGGGCAATGAAAGCTGGGGGTGCGGCGGGAGTTTCCTGCCCGAGGACTACGCCACGGAGTTTCGCCGCTACACCACCTGGGTGCCGAGTTACGGCGTCGATCTTGCTTTCGTCGCCTCCGGCCCTCCCGACGATGATTGGGACTGGACCCATCGCTTTTTCGAGGAAATCCTGGGGCGCAGGCGTTATGACCTGCCCGGTTGGTGGGGATGGTCGCTCCATCACTACGCGGTGGACCTGAGCCGCGGCCGCACCAACGACTGGATTGCTCAGAAAGGCGATGCGCTCCAATTCGAGCCCATCGACTATTACGAGGTTCTGCGTCAGGCCGACCGCATGGAGGGCCTGGTGGTTGGACATTGGGGCGCGATGGCGCAGTTCGACCCCGAGCACCGCGTGAAGCTGGTGGTGGATGAGTATGGCCCCTGGTACCGGCAAGGTTCGCAGGTGGATCCGACGCACATCTTCGGGCAACAGATCACCATGCGCGATGCGCTGGCGACGGCGCTCAGCCTCGACACTTTCAACCGCCACCCGGAGAAGGTCGGTATGGCGGCCTGCGCCCAGCTCATCAATTGCATCAACTCTCTTTTCCTTGCCCACGAGGATCGCTTCACCGTGACGCCCAACTTTCACGTCTTCGATCTCTACGCCGCGCACCAGGGGGCGAAGGCGGTGCGGGCGGAGTTTGCGGCGCCGGACCTGACCTACGACCGTGACGGCAAACCGGCGCACTTCTGGGGACTGAAGGGGTCGGCCTCGCAGCAAGGCCGCAGCTTGGTGCTGACGGTTGTGAACCCGCACCTCAGCGAGGCGCGAGACGCCGAGATAGCCGTGCGGGGAGCGAGTGTGAGCGGTGCAGAAGCGTTGGTTCTGGGCGCGAGCGACGTCCACGCGCACAACACGTTCGAGCAGCCGGACGCCGTGAAGCCCCGGAGCGCGCCGGTCGCCGCGGCGCAGGGCGGGCTGGTACGCTTCACGTTCCCACCCGCGTCGGTAGTCCAACTGACGTTCACATTGGCGTGATAGAGGGGACGGAGGCAGTCCAACAAAGGCCACGTCACCCGTGACTATGCAGGTGCTCTCGGAGGATTTCGTCGAATCACAGCACGAAACAGATTGCGCTCTTGGTCGTCCTCAAAATCAATCGCAGGATACGCTCGCAACGCCCGGAGAATTCCGGTGCCAAGGCCGCGATAGGGAAGCAGCTTGGTTGCAAACGAAGTCAGGGTCGGATTACGGATGTTTGAATTGCCGCTCCGAATATTGGCAACCGTCAAGTTGTTTGGCAAATGGCCAGGGCTGATGATTTCAACTCGGTCGTCGAAGACGAAGACGCGGATAGGGGCAGAAACAAAATAATCCCGGTGAATTAACGCGTTGGCCAAAAGCTCTTCCAGCACAATCCGCGGGATTTCCACTGTCCCCGTCGTATTGACTCCCTGCCCCGCCTGCTCCCGCCGCAGATTGCGCAGAACAAAGCTCAAGGATTCGTCAAATTGCGTCTGAAGACGCCCGAAAACATCCGCGCTGTCGAGGTAGGTTGTGGCGTGGATGTCGTTACCTGGATAGCAGACGGCTTTCACATGAAACACCGGGAGGAAGACTTGCGGATCTTTGGCAAAGAGCAGAACGCCGCTCACCGTCAGTGAGCCGTCGGTCAAAAGCCGCATGTTGGAAAGCACCTGGCCGAGCGACTGCCCCTGCTCCTCCAGATCCTGCTCGTACCGCGACCGGAAGAATCGCCGGAAATAGTCAAGGTCGATGTCCGATAGGGAGGTACCCGGAACGGGAACATCGTCGCCGTGCACCAACTGAGCGGCTTGAAACATTCGCTGCATCTCTTCGCGCGCAGTAACTCTACGCTTTTCGCTACCGCTCTTGACCCAGATCGCGCCGGTATTGTCCATGTACGGCTTGCTGATGCCATCGGGAATGGTGACCACAATGACGACGCCCGTGGAAACAGGCACGTTCTCGGTCAATGGATTGATGGGGGGACGAACGGAATTGGAGGCGGCATTCGCGATGAGTTGGTTTAGTCGGTGCACGCCCGGGGCATCGTGCTCGTGGAGAGTCCCGTCATTGCCGACGCCTATAAATATCTGCCCCCCGCCCGAATTGGCGAGGGCGACGATTTCCCCGGCCAGGGACGCGGCGTTAGTGATATCACCCTTGAACTGGTGACGGCTGTCCTCGCCCCGCGCGACGATTTCCAGGAGTTCTACTGTTTCCAAATCTCGTAAATCTCCTTTCGTCGCTGGAAGGCCTCGCTTCCCCCCTCCATGATGCTGACAATTGTCTCCTGGAGAACAGGCGCGTCGATGCTGCCGACCGTGGGGTGAATGGAGTCCTCCGTATACGTGCAGGCGATGATCTGCTCGGCGTCACCGAGGACCGGGATGTTGGAGTTATGAGTCGCAAAAATGAACTGTGTCTTGGGCTTGAGCTTCCGCACCAGCTTGATTACGTCCTCGTAGAGCGTCTGGTTGTCCAGATCGTCTTCCGGCTGGTCGATGATGATCACGTCGTTTTCGCGCTGGCTCAGCACAAACAGGATCAAGGCCGAAGCGCGTTGGCCCAGCGAATGGTACTTCAGGTGCTTCCCGTGATATTTGATGGAGTAAGCGTTCGGCACCTGCCAGGTGAGCAACGGACTGAGATTGTCCTGCAAGTATTGGTCAAATGTCGCGGCAGAAGCGCCAACTATCGTTCTGGCCTTATCGATCTCGCGGTAGATGGCGGCTCCGTCTGCGAAGGCGTTCACGAGCTCGGCCAGCGTGGTTTCCCGCAACTTGCTGCCGCGAAACAGATCCTTAAGATACTTGAGGAAAGCCGCCTTGTCTCCCTTGTACTCAATCTCAATCTGCAAGGCGGTTTCCTGCTGGTTGATCTTGTCCAGTTCCTCCTTGATGAGCTTGAACTCCTGGTGCCATTGGTCATTGAGCACGGTGAGGGCGGAGGACAACTGCTTCTGCAGAGCGATTTGCTGTTCCTTCTCCTTGCTGAGAGCCTTGAGAATCTGTGTCGCGTTCTCGATGGCCTTGCGCAGGTTGAGAAATTCGTCGGGTTTTATCGCGGTGGCGCCGCTCGATTTCAGTTCATCGGAGAGCTTTCTGGCAACTTCTGCAAACTGTTCCTTAAGAGCGTTCCTGAGACCGTCAAACTCCTTTACCTTACCGTTCAATTCGGTCGATGCGGTGTGGGCTTGAAGGGCGATTTTCTTCAGTCCTGCGAATCCCTCCGTAATTCGGTCGAAGATCGCGAATACTTCGGCGAACAACTGTCGATTCTGCTTGGTCGTGTAGTTGGCGCGGCTGGTAAAATCGTCGCTGTAGCGGACAATGAAATCATCGAGCTCCTGGACGTAACCTGCGACAAAATCGGCGAGGTCCTTGACCGTACGACCGTCCTGCTCGAAATCGACCTGCTTTTGAAGTTTCTCCTCTACGCCATGCTGCTTGAATATTTTCAGCCTGAACTCGGCGTCCTGCTTCTTCGCCTCGTACTCTTTCTGCTTTTCTCCCACGTCTGAAAGCTTCTGCAGGCGGCGGGTCAGTTCAACGACGGTTTGGCGCTGCTCGGCAATGGCCTGGCGGATGTCAGCGAGCTTGTCTCCCACGAGCTTCTCGACCAGATCGTTTTCAAAACCCTCTCTGGTATTCGAAAGATCCCTCTGACCGAAGTATATGGGTTTGTGCAGTATGGTCTCTCGGATGTTAATTCCGGGTTGCAGCTTGCTGCCCACGTAGACGTCGGGTTGCTCGCCAACAATGCGCCGCACTTCGTATTCCTGACCGTGACGGTCGGTCGCAACGAGCGTGATTTTCCCGCCGCTTCCCAGGGCATTCTTGATGGAGTCCTGTTTGTATGCGGGGTCGGCCGCATTCTTGCCGAAGGGGATGTCCAAGGCATATCGCATGGATTCGAGAATGGTGGATTTGCCGCTGCCCCGGATGCCGATGAAGGTGTTGAGCTCCGGAGAAAAATTGATGACCTGACCGTCCAGCTTATCGCCCTCAAAGGCGACGCTTTTCACGTTCGAGTTTTCCTGTTTCGGGGGAGCGCAGGCGACGCGGTTGGAGTAGTCGAGCAGGGCGAATTTGATCGCCTCAAAGGTGAACGCGCCAATCTTGATATATGTCTGTTTTCCCTTCCCGATGTCGGCAATCGATTTGCAGTCACACCCCTCGACCTCGGTGGGATACCAGTCGACCAACCACGACATCGCTTGGGCCCGCTTGTCGTGAGTGGCCACTTTTTGGAAGCCCACACAACGACCACGGAACAAATCGGACTTTTCTATCTCCGTAATTCGACCGCCCGAGAGGCCTCCCCACAGGCCGTTGCTTGCCTCCACGTGCGCGCAGATCAAGAAGTAGTCTCGGCCAAACTTATCGAGTTCACGGAGAGTTTCGGTGAGGTCGTGATTGGACCTGCCGTTCTCATTCTCGAAATTCGCCTGTCCCGCAAACGTGACATTGAGAAAGCTCTGCACGTAGTTCGCGTTCTCTTTGTTCGAGATCCAATCGCAGGCGAAAACAACGAGAATATGAATCCCATTCGATCCGTCCTTGACCGACAGCTCCAGCCCCGGGAGCAGGAAGATTTCTTCTTTCTTCGCGGCTTTGGCCAACACCTTGAACTCGTCGCGGTCAAACTTGTTATGGTTGGTGATAATGGCGACGCGTATCGCTGCTTTCTTAAGCGCTGCGATGTACTCCGACACAAAAAAATCCGGGTCCCCCGAGTAGGAAAACTCTTTGTCCGCACGCGTGTGCATGTGGAAATCCGCGCGAATCCACGTCGATCCATGCTTAAACAATGAGGGTATAGGCGGCGGAGGATTCATAGCTGGCCCTTGGTCCTGTTCGACTGAAACGGTCTCTTGGCCTTTTCTGACCTCTCTTCCGCCATTAGACCGCCTCCCTTATGCATCAGGTTACACCGTCGCGGTGCAGAAGGCAATCGAACGAAGGCGTCAAATGCCAGCCTTTCGAAAGGAGAACGCAACAATTGATCCCGTACAGTCGCTATGATGCCGGACAAAGCCCGCTTGGACAATATCCGGAGGGCCTTCGTCGGAAAAGAGTGGTATCGGTCCGAAAAGAGATGTCACCCAACGATGTGGGACCCCGTAACGCTGTTCGGCAACGCTTCACCGAAGTCTGTCGAGAACAGCCCATATAACCAAGATCGAAGCCCGTTTCCCCCCAGACAGCGTTCGGGTACGCACGCGTCGGCCTTACTTTAACGCGTACTCCCCTCTACCCTGCCCCTGCCCCTATAACGCGGTGGGTTTTGACAAACGTCTGGAGCGCTTCGCGCGACGTGAGCCGTGGTGTGTAGCCGAAGACGGTCTTCAGTTTGGTGTTGTCGGCCAGCCAGGGATAACGGATCATATCCAAGATGCCGGGAGGGAAGGGAGCTAGCCGCAGTGTCCAGAGTTAAGTCGACATAATCTCGGCGGCTCCCCGTTCCGCTATCATCATGGTGGGAGCGTTGGTATTCCCTGATACCACCTCCGGCATCACGGACGCATCCACCACACGCAGTCCGACCACGCCCCGCACCCGCAGATGCGGATCCACCACCGCCATAGGGTCTGTTCCCATCTTGCACGTTCCCACCGGATGATACAGCGTCTCCGCCATCGCGCGGACGTACTCTGCCAAATCCCCGCCTTCCCCGGGAAATATCTCTTCCCCGCGGTACGGATCCAACGCTCTCCCGCGTGCAATCTCGCGCGCCATCTTGACGCCGTCTACCAGCACCTGCAGGTCCTCCTCTCGATCCAGGTAGTTGGGCTGAATGAGCGGCTGATCCGTGGCGTCCGCCGACCTCAGCCGGATCCATCCCCGGCTCTCCGGTCGCACCAGCGTCGGGCCGAATGTGAACCCATGCCCCTCCAGTGCCCGGAATCCGTGCTCCACGAACAAACCCGGAGCGAAATGAAACTGCAGGTCCGGCCGGTCGAGCCCCGCCCGCGTGTGCACGAATCCGCCCGCCTCCGCAATGTTCGACGTTAGCGGACCCCGCCGCCGCGCCCAGTACCGCGCCAGGCTTGTAATCCGCGGCGCGTTGGCCAGCGACACTGGCAGCTTCGACCGGTAACAGATCGGCACCACCGGATGATCCTGCAGATTCTCCCCCACACCCGGCAGGTCTACCACCACCTCGATACCGAGACGCTTCAGTTGGTCGGCCGGACCGATCCCGGAAAGCAGCAGCAGTTGCGGCGAGTTCACCGCGCCACCGGCCAGAATCACCTCGCGTTCAGCCGGTGCCACTTCCGTTTTGCCGTTGCGCACATAGCGGACACCACGCGCGTGAGCGCCCTCCATCATGATTCCCGTTGCCAGGGCGCCCGTAAGCACGGTGAGGTTCTTCCGCGTCATCGCCGGCCGGAGATACGCATCGGAAGCGCTGTGGCGGCGTCCGTTCAGTTGGGTCACTCGGTAAAAACCGAACCCTTCCTGCATGGCACCGTTGAAATCGTGGTTTCGCGCGTAGCCCGCCTGGGTAGCCGCCTCGACGAAGGCCTCGGATATCGGATTCACCGAGCGCAGGTCCGCCACGTTCTGGTTCGTGAGCGACTGCTCGAAAAACCGCTCAACGCCGTTCCAGTCCCAACCGGTGGCTCCCATTTGCGCCCAGCGATCGTAATCGCGTCGGTTCCCGCGGATGTAGATCATGGCATTGATCGAACTCGATCCGCCCAGCACCTTGCCCCGCGGCCAATACAGTTTCCGTTTATTCAGCCGGTGCTGCTCTTCGGTGTAAAATGCCCAATCCACGCCGGTCTTGAAGAGCTTACTGAAGCTGATCGGGACGTGGATCTCGCGCGCGGAATCGGGTCCGCCCGCCTCGATGAGTAATACGCGCGCCGTCTCGTCAGCGCTCAGCCGGTTTGCCAGCACGCACCCGGCTGACCCGGCACCCACAATAATGTAGTCGTACATCCAGTTCCTCTGTCCGATGCCAGTATCCTGCCGAGAATGGATTATACTGGAGAAGTCGAGAGTCGAGAGTCGAGAGTCGAGAGTCGAAAGTTGAAGAAGCAGTAGACGGTAGACAGTAGACCGTATACGGGGAAGACGCTCCTCACGTCTGCGGCGGATCGCATAGGGGGAAGGACCCCTTCATTCCGTCTACCGTCTACCACCTACCCCTCACTCTCGACTTTCAACTTTCGACTTTCGACTTCTTTCATGGACCAAGAACTGACGAAGCTCGTGGAGTTGACGGCCCATTTGCGCGGGCCGGACGGGTGTCCGTGGGACCGCGCCCAGGACTACGATTCGGTCAAGGGACTCCTGCTCGAGGAAGCCTACGAGGTTGTCGACGCCGTCAACACGCGTGACTTCGACGCGATGGAAGACGAGTTGGGCGATCTCCTCTTTCAGGTGGTTTTCTATTCGCGCCTCGCCGAAGAGGAGTTGCGATTCACGCTCGATGACGTGGTGAGGCGAGTGTATGCCAAGCTGGTGCGGCGCCATCCGCACGTCTTTGGCGAGACTCGCGCCGCGAACGCGGAAGAGGCGCTGAAGAGCTGGCTGTCGGTGAAGGAAAAAGAGCGCAAGGCGAGGGGTGAGACAGGCGACTCCAGTTCCGGCGGTCCCGTTCCCACCGCTCCTGGCAGCCCGCCGGCATCGCTGCCCTCGCTGCTTGACGGCATTCCTCGCACCCTGCCCTCTACACTCGAAGCCTTTGAGATCGGCACACGCGTGGCGGAGGTGGGGTTCGACTGGGCCAAGGTGGGCGACGTTCTCGACAAAATTGAAGAAGAGGTCCGCGAGCTGCGGCAGGAACTGAAAGACCAGGGCCTGGAAGACGTTGGCACGCCGAGGGACTACGTGCCTCGCGACTCGGCGCGGATCGAGGAGGAAGTGGGTGACCTGCTATTCACCGCTGCCAATCTGGCTCGCTATCTTCGTTCGGACCCCGAGACCTGCTTGCGTAGCGCCAACCAGAAATTTGCGGGCCGCTTCCGCAAACTCGAGCAGGAAGTGGCCCGGCGCGGGAAGCAAGTGCGCGACTGCAACGCTCAGGAGTTGGACGAGATTTGGAACGCGGTGAAAGAAGAGTCGAGATGAGAGCCGAGAGTCGAAGATTAACCCTCAATACTGTTCACTTATGCGCTTTCAAGGAGACGGTTCCCTGTTCGACCTGATAACCCCCTCACCCCCGGCCCCTCTCCCCCAAGGGGGCGAGGGGAGCAGTAATTTGAATTTACAGCCCTCGCCCCCTTGGGGGAGAGGGTGGACCGCAACCGGCGCTTTCTCCAGCCGGGGCGGGACGGGTGAGGGGGGCAAAACCGTAGCGCCTAATTCAAGCATGATCATGTGCATTCATGTTAGTCCTGACCTCCTCATCTGCATCAGGAACAAGGTTGAACATATGAAAAGACCATTATCGGGAGTACTCCTTCTGCTTGTCGTAGCGATGCCGGTGGCGGCGCAGCAGTACAAAGATCCGGACGAAACCCCCAAAGACGCTGTCATCAAGCGGGACGAAACGGTCAAGCCGGAGGGGCGCTACGCCAACATGCCGGATGAGGCAGTGCCCTACCGGCGCTTTACAAAGCCTTATTACGACTGGTTCATCCAGACCGATACGCTTGCCTATAACGGCGCAGCGGAGAAGCGGCCCGACGGAGACCCCTCCAAGCTGAGCGAAATCGCCATCGGTTTCATGGCCCCAATCGAAAAAAATCCCGA
>DATFYM010000225.1:0-46795 GCA_035315065.1 Terriglobia bacterium | reverse complement strand
TCATTCGTAGCGCCGGCTTGACGGTTGACGAGTTCCTGAGTTTGCTCTGAGGGGCCTTCAGACCGGCTATTGTACTTCTCCTTCGCAAGTCACACCTTAGCTCCCAGGGCGGACGTGCTTTTCGCCGACTGCCCGCAACGCCGGCGCGGAGTGCGGGGCCGGATATTGAACATGCAGGGACTTGACACGCCCCCGACGCTATCCTAAGCTCGCCGTGCTCTGGGGCCTCTTATCGTCCAGCGGTACAAACGAGTGGCCGGCCGAAACTAAGGTCCAATCGCGAGGGCGGGAGCTTTCGGTATCCTCGGATGGCATGATTGGGTATAGCTCAACAATTCTTTGGTGAGAAGGAGAAGGAGAATGCGTCGAATCCTGTTTTTCGCTCTTTGCGTAACGCTGTTTTCTGCTAACGGCCGCGCCGGTACAGTGTTGTTCTATTCCGGACCTGACGAGTTGACGTGGGGCCCGGACGGGTTGCTGAATATCTCTTTAGGGTATGCCGTAACCGACCCATTCAACCTGCCCTCAGCCAGCACCGTTGGGGAAATTGGGTTTTCGGGCTGGATAAATCCCGGGTACGTGCCTGCCACAGTCTCATGGGCAATCACCACTACCCCTGGGCTCTCTAACGTGCTCGCTTCGGGGACAGCGGCCAGCTTGACGAACTCGCTGACCGCAACAGGCCGTGGCCCTGGCTATCCGTATATTAACGACGTGTACTGGAACACTTTTGATGTGAACGTCCCCCTCGCCGCCGGAACCTACTGGCTCTGGCTTACGGATGGCGCGCCATCCGCGGGCGGGCTCGGATGGGGATACGCGAGCAACAGCGGCGTTTCAGAAGATTTTTTTTCCAACGGAACCTTGAACTTCGTTGGGACAGGAACGCAGTCGTTCGCGCTCTACGGCCCCGCTCCATCAACCGTTCCCGAGCCCGGCACCCTAGCCTTGACCGCTTCCGCGCTCTTGGGCGCTGTGGGCTTCCTCCGTCGCAAGCTCAGCCTCTAACACGGCCTGTCTTGCTCCAATCTCGAAGGCCGGGGCTTCCCCGCCCGGCCTTACCCTTTCGCATCGCAATTGATCAGACTCGATCAAGGCTTCGGCCCCTCGCGGCGTCCTTCGCTCGAGAATTATCTGGCCTATAATTCTCTCCGGCCCTCGATCGACTTCATCATGGTGACTTCGTCGGCGAATTCGAGTTCGGAGCCCACGGGCACGCCGGTGGCGATCCGCGTCACCTTCACCCCCAGCGGCTTAATGAGCTTGGACATGTAGATAGCGGTGGCTTCGCCTTCCACGTTGGGATTGGTGGCGACGATGATCTCGCGCACCTTGCCGTCTTTCAGCCGTTCCAGCAGGCTCTTCAGCTTGAGCTGCTCGGGTCCGATTCCATGCAAGGGCGAGAGGACGCCGTGGAGGACGTGGTAGAGGCCGCGAAACTCGCGCGTCTTCTCGATGGAGATGGCGTTGTAGGGATTCTCCACCACGCAGATGAGGGAGGGATCGCGGGTCGGGTCGGTGCAATACTGGCAGGGGTCGACGTCGGTGAGGTTGTTGCAGATGCGGCAGAATCCGATCTTGTCCTTAACGTCGAGGATGGCCGCGGCAAGCCGTTCGGCATCCTCGCGTGACGCGCGCTGGAGGTGGAAGGCCAGCCGCTGGGCGGACTTCTGCCCGATGCCCGGGAGGTGCTTCAGTTCGTCGATGAGGCGAGCCAGGGGCTCGGCATAATCCTGCATGACTGCTAATAGTGGCTAGTATCTAGTGGCGAGTGGCTAGTGAAAACCTCCGATGCTCGTCTTCACTGGCCACTAATCACTCTTCTCTAAGTGAGGCCGGGCAGGTTGAGTATGTTGGTGATATTGCCTACCTTGCTGGCCAGTTGTTCGTCCACCTTGCGGGCGGCTTCGTTCACCGCCGCCAGGAACAGGTCCTGGAGCATCTCCGTGTCCTTGGAAGCGTAGACCTCGGGCTCGATGCGGACGCCGGTCAGGTGCTTCTGACCGTTCATCTTGACCGTCACCATCCCCCCGCCCGCCGACGCCTCCACTTCCAGTTCGTCCAGTTGCTTCTGGAGTTGCTCCTGCATCTGCTGGACCTGCTTGATCATTTGCTGCATCTGCTGCAGGTTTTTCATTGCTTACTCCTGGCTGAGGTCTTTAACGTCCACCAAGGTGCAATCGAAGCGCTTGCGAAAGCTATCCACCGTCGGATCACTGGCGGCACGATCTTGAGCGCTGGCTCGCACATTCGAAGCCCTCTCCCCGATATCGTCGAGTGTAACATAAATTCTGACGGGCCGGCCCAATACCTCCGAGCAGGCTTCGCGCAACTGATCCATGCGCTCGCGGCTCTTCAACAGATCGGCGATGGACGATCGATCCCTGGGGAACAGAAACCGCACTTCCCCATCCTCCAGCCGCCAACCGGAGGCTTGGTCGAGACAACTGCTCACCATCTTTTGGGAGCGGTTGAAGAGGAGCGACTTCACCGCTGCGAGCTGCGAATCCTCGCCTTCGGGCACCGCTGTCTTGGATGCGGCCCCGGCGCTGTCGGTGGCGGGCACTGCCATGGCACTCTTCGCCGCCAGCGGCGTCACCGATGCCGAAGGTCGTGGAACCTCGGCCGGATCTGGACTCGGACTCGCTAGCTTCTCTGGAGGCCGTGCGGGCCGAGCGGGGTAGTCGGGCGCAGCGCTCGCCGCACGGGTCGCCGCAGCCGGAGCGGGCACAGCGCGAGGCGCATCGAGCTTCGGACCTGATGTCGAAGGCGGAGCGCCACCCGGTTTCTCCGCCCCGCGAGGGCCCTGAAGTTCGCCGAGCAGACTCTCCAGCGACGCCAGCCGCCGGGCATGAACCAGCTTCATCAGTCCCAGTTCGAGATGAAAGCGCGGCTGCAGCGA
This sequence comes from Terriglobia bacterium, assembly GCA_035315065.1. Classification (GTDB taxonomy): domain Bacteria; phylum Acidobacteriota; class Terriglobia; order UBA7540; family UBA7540; genus DATFYM01. Next base: position 43,893 of record DATFYM010000225.1, on the reverse strand, counting down.
GTACCGCATTTCGGATTGCAGGCGCAGGACGATCTGGAAGAAGCGCGTCAGGTCCTCTTCGCTCCAGAGCTTCGCCAGGTCGGCGAGGATAGCGCGCTCGGCTTTCGGCACCTGCAGCAGGGGGCTCTCGGCGCCGCAACTGCGGGCCACCATCAGGTTGCGGATGGTATCGCTCAACTGAGCTGAGAAGTGGCCCAACTCGTAGCCCTCCGCCGTGAGTTGGCCCACCAGATCGAGAACGCGCCGTGCTTCTCCGGCATGCACGGCCTCTACTACTTCGCGCATGAAGCGCGTTGGGACGACGCCCAGCAATTGGCGCACCCGCTTCTCATCGAGCGTATCGCCACAAGCCGCGATCACCTGATCGAGGAGCGAAAGCGCGTCGCGCAGGCTCCCCTCGGCCGCCTGAGCGATGGGCGCCAGGGCGGATTCGTCTGCGCGGACCCCCTCCGCCGTCACGATCCGCTCCAGTTGCGAGTGAATCTCCGAATAGTCGAGGAGGCGAAAGGAAAAGTGCTGGCAGCGCGACTGGATGGTGGGAGGCAGTTTGTGCGCCTCCGTGGTCGCCAGGATGAAAAGCGATCGCGGCGGAGGCTCTTCCAGCGTTTTGAGCAGCGCGTTGAAGGCCTCCGTGGTGAGCATGTGCACTTCGTCGATGATGAAGACCTTGTAGCGGTCGCGCGACGGAAGGTAACGGACGGTTTCCCGCAGCTCGCGGATTTCATCGATGCCGCGGTTGGAAGCGGCGTCAATCTCGAGCACGTCCACCGAGTTTCCGGCGGCGATCTCGCGGCAGGAGTCGCAGGTGCCGTCCGGCTTGACGGTCGGCCCCTGGGCGCAGTTCAACGCCTTGGCGAGGATCCGTGCCGTGGTGGTCTTACCCACGCCGCGCGCGCCCGAAAAAATGTAGCCGTGCGCCACGCGCTGCTGCAGAATGGCGTTCTTCAGCGTATCGGTGACTAGCGGTTGGCCCACCACCTCATCGAATGTCTGGGGCCGGTACTTGCGGGCAATAACCTGGTAGGACATGGCGATTTTGGATTTTGGATTTTGGATTGAAGAGCAAGACGTCGATGTCCGTAGTCAGTTGTCCATTGCGATTACGGTCAGCACCTTTTGCAACGGACTACGGACAACGGACTACTGACGTCTTAATCCAAAATCCAAAATCTAAAATCCAAAATCAGAATGGGTCAGACTTCGGGTGACCTGGGGCACACGGAGAGGCTCGCTACCGTTGCTTCCTTCCGGACCTGGCGGGGTTCACGAGCATCCGTCGCACAGGGCCCGAAGTCTGATATTCCTTTCGTTGGCGAAGGGGTGCTCCAGCCAACCTATGTTAGCATGGCGACTCCAACGCCGTCGATGATTATCCTTGTCGGAGCACCACGCGTCAATGGCGAAAGAAAGTCCATCGTTGACAGTCGAAGGTTGAAAAGGCGAAGCGGGTAAGAGTCCGGCTGTACTTCGGGCTTTCGGTCGCAGCGCCAAGGTTCTTCCCTCAGTCCGCACTGGACTTTCGCCCCAGCCTTGACTTCAAGTCGTCCAGGTCCTTCTTCAATTGACCCTGGCGGCTGGCAATGCTCCAGGCATAGAGAAGGAAAATCACCCACATCAGGCCGTAAGCCGCCATCAAGTAACCGAGATTATCGGGCACGTCAGACTCCGTTCTTTGGAGTGCGGCAGCCCTTCGATAGGGAACAGGGAACAGGGAATAGGGAACAGCGAACAAATTGCTTGTCTTCCTATTCCCTGTTCTCTATCGAAGGGCTGCCGCACTCCGAAATATCTACGCCTCACGCGTCACTAGATCCCGGCGAAGCAAGCTGATCTCCCGTCGCGTCTGGGCCAGCCAGATTCGCTCCCGCAGCAGAAATGTGAAAACACACAAAAAGGCTCCCCAACTTACCAGCAGAGTGTAGAGCATGTGGGGCGGGAGGCCGGAGTCCGGGCCTCCCATGATCACCGGCTGCGGGTGCTGGGTGCGCCACCAACGAATGGCCATGTAATCGATGGGGACATCGACGAACCCAATGATCCCAACCACGGCAGCCAGCAGTGCCGAGCGGTTGGGGCTGACGTAGCTCCGCAGCATCAGGTACGACACATAGAGCAACCAGAGGATGAAGGTCAGCAAGAGCCGCCAGTCTCCCCAGGCCCACCAGATCCCCCAGATCGGCTTCGCCCACAACGGGCCGGTGACGATGACGCACGTGCAGAAGATGAATCCCACCTCGGCCGAGGCGTGCGCGAACTCGTCGGCGGCGGGCGACCGGGTCCAGAGATAACGCAGGCTGCCCAGGAACACCAGGAAATAGGCCAGCATCGCGGTCCAAGCGGACGGCACGTGGATATACATGATGCGATACACCTGGCCCTGATTGACCTCGTTGGGCGCGTAGAGGAAGATCATGTAAAGCGCCACCAGGATCCATATCAAGGTCACGCCCAGATGGATGGCGGCAGAAGCTTTGGTTTTCATTGCGTCCTTAGTCCTTAGTCCGCGGTCCGTTGCAGGAGCGAGCAGTTAGCCGCCAGTGATCAGCGATCAGAGGAATCCACGCCCCCCGGTGCTTCCCAACGGACCACGGACAGCAGTCGTCATTCCTCAATCACATACTCAAACAACAGATAGCATAACACCAGAAAGATGATGCTGAACCCTGCCAACAGCTTCAGCCAGCTTGCAAAAGCCGCTGGGCTTTCGCCGCGCAAGACCGCCGTGGTGGACTCGATGGCGCCGATGAACACCGGGAGCACCACCGGGAACTGGAGCACGGGCAGCATCACTTCGCGCATGCGCGTGTTCGATGCCACAGCGCCGAAAATGGTTCCCACGGCCACGTAGCTGATGGTGCCCAGAACCACGATCAGCGTGAACCACTTGAGAGTCGGAATAAAAGAAAAGTTATAAAAGAGGACCACGGCGAAAATCACGACCATGTCGGCGATGCCCAGGAAGAACAAGTTGGCGAGCATCTTGCCAATGTAGATAGCGCCGGGATCGGCCGGAGTCAGTCCCATGCCTTCCAGACACTGGTTCTCGCGCTCGGCCGCGAAGGAGCGGTTAAAACCGAGGATACCGGCAAAGGCAAACGCGATCCAGAGCAGGCCAGGGAGCAGTCGCAGGCTCTCTTCGCGGCCTGGCTCGTAAGCGAAGCTGAACAGGAACACCACCAGCAAGCCAAAGACGCACATGGCCGAGAGCGTCTCGCGATGCCGCCACTCGACGCGCAAATCCTTGGCGAAGATTGCCCAGATGACCCGCAGGCTTTGCATCCCTCAGTTGTCCAGCGAGAGAAAAATCAATCCGCAGAGTACGCAGATTACCCCGATTATAAGAGCCGGCCCGCATGCATTAGCTCATCAATCTGTCTTCCTTTACATCTGTGAAATCTGCGCAATCTGTGGATTGACTTTTCCTCAGGCGAAAAGGTCCGCGACGCGGCATCGGAAGCCCGGTACCACACCCTCGCCCTTCGAGATTTCGTCTTCAGTCAACGTGACGGGGGCAAGCCCCGGCCGGTGTACCATGACACTTCGCTTGCGTGGGATCAGGGTCCAGACCATGAGAGCGCCGGCAGCCAGCCACTTCTCCGCCTTCTCTTTTGCTTCTTTCAGAGTGTCACCGGGAGAAATGATCTCGATCGCGAGGTCGGGAGGACCGAGCCAATACCCTCTCGGCACCCCCTCCGGCGGAATGCGGCTTTTGCGCACAAAAGCAACATCCGGACCAATCACGGTGTCGGGATTCCAGGTCAGTTGGAAGCCGGTGTGACCACCGAAAACGACACCGAGTCGCCTCGCCTTTACGTGTTGCGCCAGCAAAACGTTGACAGTGGTGGTGACGAGTCCGTGTTCGCTGCCGGGTGGGGCCATTTTGATCAACTCTCCGTTGATGAGTTCGTAGCAGAACCCATCCTCAGGCATGTAAAGCAGCTCGTCGGCAGTGATAGACTTGGTGCGACGCTCATAGCTGTTCCTCTTGTGGGCCCATTACGCCATCCACCCTCGTTTCGAATCGCGCTTCCGCCTTCGCGGTGAGTCCCGATCGGACGACGACCGAAAGAGACGGAAATGGCGGCGGCCACCTACCCCAGGGCCTGCGCCCTGGGCTAAACTCTTTCGCCGCTCCGCGGCTTCCCGACGGCCGCCTACTGCTTTCTCCCCTACTGCTTTCTGCTTACTGCTTACTGCTTACTGCCTACTGCCTACTGCTTCCTGCTCTCCGCCGCCCGCAACGATTCCATCGGCGCCATGCCGACCGGTCCATCGTAGCGCAGCCGGCCGGCTTCCATCGCCAGCAGGCGCCGCGCCAGCGGCGCACCTTGCTCGAAGCTGTGGGTGGAAAAGACCAGCGTCTTGCCTCGTCCCGGCAACCCCGCCAACAGAAGTTCCAGCTTACGTGTCGAGTTGGCATCGAGGCCGGTGAAGGGCTCATCGAGGAAGAGGAAGTCGGGATCGTTCAGGAAAGCTCGCGCCAAGGTTGCGCGCTGCAAGAGGCCGCGCGATAGCCCGCGTACCGGCTCATCCGCGCGCGGGCGCAGATCGAAGAGTTCGAGCGCGGTGTCAATGCTTTTGTCGAGGTCGCGCAGCCCGCAAAGGGTGCCGATAAACTTCAGATTTTCGCGAGCGGTGAGCTCTCCGTAGAGAAAGCTGGCGTGGGAGACGAAGCCCAGTTTGCTCTTCAACTCCGCCGAGTCCTGGCGCAAGTCGCGGCCGTTGAAGAGCGCCCGGCCTTCACTGGGGCGCGAGAGGCCAGCGAGCGTGCGCAGCAAGGTCGTCTTGCCGGCGCCGTTCGGACCATAGAGCAGAACGGACTCGCCGGGCTCGATACGCAGCGAGACCGCACGCAACGCGGCGAGGTCGCCAAAATACTTCGAGACGTCCTGGAGCTCAAGTACGCGCCGGGCCTGAGGAGCTTCGGGTGGCATAGGTTTCGGGGGTAGCTGGCGGACCTTTCTTGAGCTGCGCGACGATCCTGGCTTTGAGCTCCAGCCGCTCCCTCCAGTATTCCTTTTCCAGGATCTTTCCCGCTTCGAAAAGCTCATCGAGGTCGACCAGCGAATCGATCAGCTTGTCGACCTTGGCGGTACGCTGCTTCTGGGTGGGACTGTCTCCGGTGCGGTCTTTCCAAGCCGGCCAATCCTTGGTAACGCGCACGCCGAGCGCCCACAACGTGATCAGCAGGAAGCACGCAAGGAGCGGCCAACCCACCTTGGTCACCGAGTTGGGAAGCGCCTTGATGTTGCCTTCGCCCTGCTCGCCACTCGGCTCGCTACCTGGGGCGCGCGGCGTGGAGATGGCCTCACCGGAGAGCCGGGCATCGAGCACGGCCCCGACGGCAAGGTTCTGCGCGTCGAACTTTTCGATGCTGTCTTGCTGGTCGACGCCGGCGGGCTTGAGCGCGCTCGAGTCGACGGCCAGGCTGGAGGGCGTCACGTAGAGTTCAGCCGCTGCGACGGGAAACGGCATTTTGTCGCCCAGGTCGAGTTGCATCGACCGGTAGTCAGCTTCATAATCCACGGTAATCACGTTTTCGCCGGGCTTGATCGGAATGCGGATCAGAAAATCCCCGGGTTGCTTGCCGTTCTCGGGCGCCTCCGGCAACTGCATACCCATAAGGCCCGTCACCGCCGCCTTCGGCTGTCCTGCGCCCTGCGGCACGTGGAAATGAAACGCCCCGTTGGGACTCACGTAGGCGCGCGGCGGATTGGAAGAGTTTACGATGGTGTATTCCTTCCGCACATTGGCCTTGGCGCCCTCGGCACGGCACATCATGCGCAGCAACTTGATGCGCAACGCCGCGGGGGAGGAAGTCGCGTCGTAAACGGTCACGTCCGCGCTCGCGGTACCATCTGGGCTGGGCTTGACGGGAGCGTGGTATTTGGCCTCCTGGTAATTCACTTCGACCAGATAAAAGCCGGCCGCGGCCTCGTCAGACTTGATGGCATACACGCCTTGGGCGTCGGTGGAGGCTTTAGCCACCGCCTGCATGCCCTCACGCGGCGTCAGCAGCAGGACGGTCTGGTTGGCGACGGGACGATTGGTGGTGCCGTCGATCACCTTGCCGTGGACGGTCACGGCAGCGCTCAGAGCCGCAGGAGCGAGCGCGGCTGCGGCGAGAGACAGAAGCGCACTTAGTAAATGGGATCCTTGGCTTTGAAACTTAGCCTTCATCAGAAAACCAAAAGGGCAAAAGGCAATGGTCCAATTTCACGCCAAGCCCAGGTCCCTCGCTTCCTGTGGTGTGAGACGGACGTCAAATATCGAGGCATTTCCTCTCGACGCAAGTTCCGCCAAGGCGTCCTGAACAGAACTGGGCCGGATGTGCAACCGCTTGCCGAGAAACTGGCGGAGATCTTCGATCTTTGAGAAGCGCTTCGCTGGTACAGCTCCCCCCGGTCCAGTAAAGGGCGCGAATATTAGAGAATACTGTTTGTGGTGATTCGATCCCGGGTGCTCGACTACATGAATAGCTCCCTCTCTCCGGTCTTTAGCGTTCTTTTCGAGTTCCTTCACAAGATCGTCTTTAGGACTCCTTATCAGCAGTCTCAACAACGGTACATCCTGGTAAATCCCTGCAACCTGGAAGGCCTTGATCATAAGAGAGATTGCTTCCAACGGCCCTTTACTGTCGTACCACGGCGTGGCAATGATGAGCTGCCACTCATCGGACTCCGGAAAATATTTCCAGTCACACAAGGTAACCGGTATTCTTGCCCGACTCAGCGCCTCAAGCACCAGCCCCCCGACCTCGCGGTCGCTTCTCACCAATGCAGTTTTAACCATCGTAATACTCCGTCTGGGCTCGTCACTGCGTTGTACATCTCCATCGCCTTCAATCCCGAAGTCTCGTACCTACTCTCTACGCTCCAATCCTTCACCACATTCCAACTTGCTCCAAGTCCAGGCTTCCCTACCATGTCAGCAACCAGTCTGTCACCGAGTCCGGCCAGCTTCAAGAGTTCCTTAAGGTCGTGGGAATAGGCCTTGTCTGTATACTTGCGGTCCGGTGGAAACTCATGTTGTTCCGTCTGCTTTGCAATGCAAGCCTTCAGTGCGCATTCGACCGCGAACCCTCCGAGATAATAGGCACCTTGCTCGGCACCGTTCTTGAGAAGCAAGCCCGCCTCGTGAACCCGTAACTCAGCGAGAATTTGGAACTCCTTCCTGTTTCTTCTAGCCAACGGCACCTCTCACACGCCGCCACGCGTCATTTGCCCTTTGCCGGCCGTTTCCGGGGCGCCACCGGCGCTCCGCACTCGCCGCAGAACTTCACCGGCAGCGGGTTTTCAAACCCGCATTTGGCGCAGACGTACTCTTCTACCGCCGGCTGCACCTGGCGACGGGCGCGCCGCGCGGCAACCTCGCGCTCGATAAATACTTCGTCGGCCGTCATACTCTCCAGTTCCTGGGAAGCGAGCATCAATTGTGCCGCTTCTCCGGTGTAGCCGGTGCGGAGGCGTTCGTAATCCTCCGGCGCGATCTTGCCGGCTTTGAACTCGAACTCCAGGTCCTGAATGTTTTCGTAAAGCACCAGCCGGCGGCGCTTCAGATCTGCCCGCGGCGTGACATCGATGGGAACGATAGCCGATCCCTCTGCCGCGAGCAGCGGGCTGACCACGAAAACAGCCAGCCCGGCGGTGATGAGTAGAATGATGATCAGTAACATGTGCGAGCGGTGGCTCCTTTCTTCTCGGCTACGGGCAATTCAATTTCGCGATAGACATTCCTGCGCTTCGGCGGACCGCCTCTGATGAAAACAAAAAAGTTACTCGCAATCGGCAATCGAGAGAATCTTCTTTCTCCCTTATTTCTCGAAAAACGTGGGCAAAATCGCCGCAAGTTACTGACAATACGATTGATAACTGGCGCGGCTTCGTTTCTCTCGCCATTGGCATATCTCATTGATAATAGGCCTCTTAACTCGATTGGCTTCGATTGGCTTCGTTCGTCGGTCCGTGACTCGGATGTCGGCCCTATTTCCCGGTACCAAGTCCCGCCGTCTTCATTTCCTCTTCCACCGCCGCAAGCACCTTCGGATCAATCGAAGACGCGGGCGTTTCCGCAGTCTCGGCCGAGGGCCTCCTCATGCGGCGGACGATGACGATGACCACCACCAGCCCGACGATCAGTCCCACTCCGGGCAGGATCCAGGCGGTGAGGTCGAATCCCTTGGCGGGCGGCGCGGCTAGCACCGGCACGCCGTAGCGGTCCACGAAGTCCTGCAGGATAGCCTGCTCGTCCTTGCCCGCGTCGATATCCTTCAGCACCAGCGCTTCCATCTCCGCGCGCCGGGAGCACTCGGCGGGAGGGTGCGGGCAGTGTTCGAGAGTGGTGACGCAGCCGCACGTGCAGTATACCTTCTGACCCACCGACTTTAACGTAGGCTTCGGCGCCGCGCCCAACGCGCTCGAAGCGAGCAGCGCGATCACGGCGAAGAGTACAACAGGGGTTCGGGATTCGGGGTTCGGGATTCGCAGAAAACGAAGCAGGTTCGCCCTCTTCCTCTGCGAACCCCGAATCTCAAACCCCGAAATCCGCTCTTGCCAATCACAGTCGGGGTTTCCGGACTGACCTCTAGTAAACACGCTTTTCCTCAACCAGCTCCTCTTTCGTCTTACGGATCTCGGCCATTTCTTTTTCCACCCGGCTTGGCACCATGGCCAGAAGGCTGCCGAACAGAAGCACGGTCATTCCGATCCACACCCAGTCTACCAGCGGGTTCACGAAAACCTCGATGATCGCCTTGTTGCTATCGGGATCCACTCCGTCCAGCACCACGTAGAGGTCCTCAGCCAGGGAGGGCTTGATGGCGACGTGGCTCGTCGGCTGCTGGCTGGCTTTGTAGAGCCGGCGTTCCGGATGAACACTGCCGATCGAGTGGCCGTTCTTGGTGATGGAGAAAACGGCTCGCACGTAGGTGTAGTTGGGATCGTCGCCTCCGGTAAGGCTCTCAGCTCGGAGCATGTAGTCCTTGAGGTGGATCACGTCGCCTTCGTTCACCAGCGCCTTGGTCTCCGACTTAAAAGCCAGGCCGGCAAAGCCGATAAAGAGAAACACCATGGCGAGATGGATCACGTACCCGCCGTATCGGCGCGTGTTCATCATCGTCAGGTTGTAAACGGCGAGAAACGGATTCTCACCCTTCATGCGGGCGCGGGTGCGTGCTCCCTTGTAGAACTCGGTGACGATGCAAGTAGCAGTGAAGGCGCAGAGGAAGAGCGTCATCCAGGCATAGAGATCGCGCATGCCGAAGAAGAACAAGGCTGCTCCAACGGCCACGGCCACCGCCAGCGGCATGGTGAAGTTGCGTTTCAGGCTCTGGAACGAAGTCTTGCGCCAGGCGAGGAGTGGGCCGGCGCCGGTCAGGAACAGGAGAATAAGGCCGATCGGGACCGCCACCTTGTTGAAGAACGGCGGGCCTACGGTCACCGTTACATTCTCGACCGCCTTTGAGATCACCGGGAAGATGGTCCCCCAGAGCACGGCGAACACCATCGCCAGCAGTACCCAGTTGTTGAACAGGAATCCGCTCTCGCGCGAGATCACCGAGTCCAGCTTGTTCTCGCTCTTCAGGTAATCGAGGCGAAGAAAGAGCAGCGTGATCGAGAATATCAGGATGATGCCGAGAAACACGGCGAAATACGGCCCAATGTTCGACTCGGCAAAGGCGTGCACCGACTGGACCACGCCGCTGCGCGTGAGAAACGTCCCGAAGATGCAAAGGAAGAAGGTGGTGATCACCAGGACCACGTTCCAGACCTTCAGCATGCCGCGCTTCTCCTGGATCATCACCGAGTGCAGGAAGGCCGTGCCGGCGAGCCAGGGAAGGAACGACGCGTTCTCCACCGGGTCCCAGCCCCAGTAGCCGCCCCATCCGAGCACGGCGTAAGCCCACTGCCCGCCCAGCAGAATGCCGACGCCCAGAAACATCCAGGGCGTCATCGTCCACCGGCGGGTGGCGCGAATCCAGTTGTCACCGAGTTGCTTGGTGATGAGCGCGCTCATGGCAAAAGCGAACGGGACCACAAAGCCGACATAACCGAGGTAAAGCATCGGCGGATGGATCACCATGGAGTGATACTGAAGCAAGGGGTTCAGTCCGTTTCCATCGGCGGCGCGGAACGGAGTGATGGCGCCGTTGGCCGCCACCATGGAAAGCTCACCGAACGGGTTGGCGATGAAGAAAACCAGCGAAGAGAAGAAGACGCCCACGGCCATGGTGATGGAGACCACCCACGGCATCAGTTGGCGGTTCTTCTTGCCGTTCAGCAGCACCGCAAAACCACCGTAGCCCGCCAGCAGAAACGTCCAGAAGAGCAGCGATCCTTCCTGGCCCGACCAGAGCACCGACACCTTGTACAGGCCCCACAGATCGCGGTTGGAGTGCGCCGCGACGTAGGCGTTGTGGAAGTCGTCGGTGAAGATCATGTATTCGAGCGACGCCACCGCCACCGCGGTCATGACCCAAAAAGCGAGAGCGGCGCGCTCGGCGCTTTTGAGCACGCGCATGCTCCGCATCTTCCCGGCCACGGCGCCAGCGATGGTGCCGAAGATGGCAAACTCCAACGCGCCGATGAGTGCAACGCTGCCGACTTGGTTCATGTTTTCCTCTAACCGAGTCGAAAGTCGGAGAACAGTCGAAAGTCAACAGTCGACAGTCGAAAGTAAAGACGGCAAGTCTTGACTTTTGACGGCCGGTTTTTTTGCCTCTCTCAAATCTATACCTGGAATGCGGCCCATTCGATCGGTGGTGACTCTCGACTTCTTCCTAAACTTTCAACTCTCGACTCTCAACTTTTGACTGCTCTTCTCACATCGACGACTTCTGGGTAGCGCCTTGGCCGGGTGCGGCCTCGTACTTGGAAGCGCACTTGGCCTGAATGTGCTCGGCCTGGAATTGTCCGCCGGATTTGTAGGTGCCTTCGACGATGGCTTGGGCGCCATCCCGGAAAGTGTCCGGCAGGGTGTCGCTTCCCACGTAGTTGACGGCGACCACGTCCTTATCCTGGGCGAGGCGGAAGGTTACGGTCCCGCCGCGTCGCTCGATCGACCCTTGCTCGACAATCCCGCCCACGCGAATGTGCTGATGTGACACCTTTCCGCTGACGAGTTCGCTCACGGTGACGTAGTAGGTCTTGCTCTCCTGGAAACCGGAGACTGCTTCCCAGCCCACCACGGAAAGAATGATGGCGATGCCGATTCCGAATTTCACTTGTTTGCTCAAGCTTTCACCCCCAACTTCGTCGGCCACACCCGCAACGCTCGATTCGGCCACTAGCTAGATTCTGCGCCCTCTAAAGGTCCGAGTCAATTGCTCTTTGGCTAACTGACCCGCAGCGTGCCTGGTTATCGCCTACAGCTCTCGGGTACTAAGTACGTCAAGCCCGTGCCCAACAACTTACGCGTCGTACGAGGCCGCCCAACAAAAGCACAGCTTAAGGGAAGGACCGTCACCATGTCTGTGATAATCGTCACAACGGCCCGAATGATGGTCTTCGATTCACGATCGGAAAAAATCGGAAAACTGAAACGGCTTGCGTCTCTTTCAATCGTCAATCGTCAATCTGCAATCGTCAATTCCCCGCCCAGGCAAGACCGTCCGGTTCGAGGCCGACGATGATGCGGCCGATCTCTTCGAGCGTCTTCAGGTCGATCACCACCACGTAGTTGTCCGGGCTGCACGCGACGTAGGCGCGCGAACCGTCCGGCTGCATCAGGATGCCCGCGGCGCCGTGTCCCAGGTTCATCCGTTTGATTTCTTTACGAGTGGCGGCGTCGAGGACCACCAGGTTCGCGCCGCCCCCAAACAAGAGGGAGACGAACACGTACCTTCCGTCCGGCGTAAACTTCATCCGGTTTGCCCCGCCGACGTTCGCCTGCAATGTCTGAGCCACTTTCTTGGCAGCCAAGTCGATTATGGAGATGGTGCCGCCCTGCGCGGCTGCCGACCATAGTTCCTTGCCGTCCGGAGAAACGTCAAAGCCCTCGGTGCCTCGGCCCGTCTCCAGCACCGTCTCATTCCAATCCGGCCTGGGCGGACCGCCCGGCCCAGCGCCGCCAAGCCCCCCAGGGCCAGGTGGCGGATTGCCGGTTTGCCCCGGCCCATTGGGAACACCGGGAGCGCCCGGACCGCCGGGCGGGGGTGGGCCGGGAAAGCCTCCAGCCGGCCCGTTGATCTTTTCAATGATGCTGATCGTGCCGGAATTGACGTTCGAAGTGTAGATGTGGTTGAGATCCGCCGCGACCACGATCATGTGGGTCCGATTCTGGCCGGTACCGAGCACCCAATCAATCTGACGCGTCGCGGGATCGTAACGGCCAAAAACCTTGTTCACCTCGGCGGTGAAGTATACCTTCCCGCCGGCAAAGGCGAGCCCATGCGGCCCGCGGAGCGCGCCCAGGTCGACGGGCGGCAATGCTTTCTGCGCCACCAGGTCAGCCACCGAAATCGTGTTGTACGCGCCCCCGCCATAATTGGAAATATAGGCGGACTTTCCGTCGGCTGACGCAATCACCTCGTGAGGGTCATTTCCCGCCGGGATCTTGGCCACCACTTTCAGCGTCGCCGGATCGACGATAGCAAGCGTTTTGTCCCTTTTTGCCAACGCCAGGAGCGCCGGCGAGGGCGAACTTTGAGCAAAAATCGTTGGCGTGCCCATGCAGGCCAACAAGACTAGCAAGATCACTCGCAACTTCATGGGGCACCCCTTCACCAAAGGTATGTTCGCGACGAGTTTAACCCATGGCTTCCCAAATCGGCCTAAGATCCTCGGCGGCACTGGTGGTGTACACCAGTATCAGGCTGAGGCCTTGCGGACCAAGACTGTCGCGATCCGTACCAGAATAACCCGAAAGCCGAGCCTTCATGAAAGCCAAACGCAGCAAGGATCCATGAGGCAAGCGCCGCGCCGCGTCATCGGGGCGGGCAATCCCCAGCAAACCGGCGCGCAAATCACGAGTGTGGAGCGCGATCCCTTGGTGATCAACGTGATCACCGTCACTGACGACAAGTTTCACGGCATCGTATGATGTGCTCGCTCCGGGCCGAACGCCGTTGGCCCGGGGGCCGAACGCTGTTCGGCCCTACCAGATGAGGAAAGCGAGGTACGAACCACGTGAGCAGCCGACGAGATTTTCTCAAGTCCTCCGCCGGGTTGGCGGCAGCGCTGGTGGCCAGGCCGCTTGCCAGGGCCCAGGAACCGGTTACGGCACCCCTTCCGACGGTCCACTTTGGGAATTACGAGATCAGCCGCTTAGTCGTCGGCTGTAACCAGTTTTACGGATATTCTCACTTCGACGGCGTCCTTGACCAAGTGATGCGCGAGTGGAACACTCCCGAACGCGTGTGCCAGACTCTCCTCAACTGCGAACGGAACGGCCTCAATACCTATCAGTACGCCCATGTCGAAGGCGGCCGCACCCTGTCGGACTTGGAAGGCTACCGTGCCGCCGGAGGAAAGATGCAGTTGGTTGCGGTTCATCTCGGGAAATCCCCGGTGGAAGACATTGTCAGCCGGCTCAAGCCCATGGCGATGTACCACCATGGGGAAGCGGTGGACATTCTTTTCCGCGACGGAAAAATGGACCAAGTGAGGGAGTACGCGAAGAGACTGCGTCAGACGGGAGTGCTGGTAGGGGTCGGAACCCACAAGCCGGAAGTGGTGGAGTACGTAGAAGAACTCGGATGGGACGTGGACTTCTACCTTCTCTGTGCCTACAACCGCACTCGAACACCGGAGGAACTCAAGAAGCTACTCGGCGTCGTGCCGGTACCGGCCCGGGAAGTTTACCTGGAAAGCGATCCTCCGCGAGCCTACGCCGTCGCCCGGCAGACTCAGAAGACGTGCTTCCTATTTAAGATACTGGCGGCTGGTCGTCTCACGGACTCGCCCCATACTATCGATGAAGCGTTCAAAACAGCCTTCGCGAGTATCAAGCCCAAAGACTGCGTGGTGGTTGGCATGTATCCACGCTATAAAGACGAGGTGAAGGAGAATGCTGACCGCGTCCGGCGCATCCTGAGTGCCGCTTAGGCGGCGGGCGGCTAACCTGACGCGGGAGGCAAGAGGGTCGGCTTTTTGGTGTCTGCGAGTTAACTGGGAATCCGTAGCAAGCGTGGCGCAGACGTGTTCTTTACGTATGCGGTTCCTTGATGGGGATTCTCCAGCGAACCGCGACTACCAGTCAAGCCGGGGCTTCAGAGGTGGTCGGCGCAATAAAGCTCGGAAACCAGCCTGGACGAAATGCCGATCGTGGGTCAAGGCAGCTTCAATGCCCTCAGCCTCCATGATCAGGAAGCTGGCACAATCGGTAGGCTCCAATCCTCGTCGGCCATATCCTGATAGCGGCTCATCAGTCCTGCGTATCGCATCCAGGCCGGCTGCGTGAAAGGTGGATTTAATGGGGTGGGGCGGTGACTACAATATCGCGATCTGCGGACGAGATAACAGTTCCGGGGCCACGGCCATTTCGACGCGGTCGCGACCCGCCCTCTTGGCTTGGTAGAGGGCTCCGTCGGCGGCGCGAAGGAGGACGTCCCAGTCGCTCTCGCACAGTTCTCCGGTGGAAGTAAAGCCGACGCTCAGCGTGACCGGGCCCGCTGCGCCTCCGGTGGTGGCGGTCGCTTCGCGGACGGCGGCGCGGAGTCTCTCCGCCAGTTGCAAGGTGCTCGCGGCGTTGGAACCCGGCGTCACCACCAGGAATTCTTCTCCGCCGTAGCGGCCGATGGAGTCGTAGGCACGGACCGTAGCTTGCAGGCTCTCTGCGACCTGGCGCAGCACCTGGTCGCCGGTCATGTGGCCGCGGGTATCGTTGACGCGCTTGAAGTGATCGATATCGGCCATGATGACGCCCAGCGGGGCGCGTTCGCGGCGGGAGCGGTCGAGCTCGCGGCGCAGAATATCGAGGATAGCGGCGTGGTTCCAGAGGCCGGTCAAGGCATCCCGTGCCGCCCGGACGCGGAGTTCCTCGCGGGTGCGGATCAACTCCTCCTGCAACTCGATGATCCGTTGCCCGGTGCGGAGCCGGGCTTTGAGTTCTTGAGAGTTAAAAGGCTTGGTGAGGTAGTCGTCGGCGCCCGCTTCGATGCCTTCCACCACGTCCTGCTTGCGATCCTTGGCGGTGAGCAGCAGGATATAGATGTAGGGCTCGGGCCGGCGGCTGCGGACTTCGCGGCAAACCTGGACGCCATCCATGCCAGGCATCATCCAGTCCAAGATAGCAAGCTTGGGCGCGGATTCTTCCTGCAAGGCGTTCCAGGCTTCGAGGCCGTTGTGGGCTACTATCACGTCGTAGTCCCACCGTCGCAGAAAGGCCTCCAAGGCGCGCCGGGAAACGGGATCATCTTCTGCCAGCAGAACTCTCACTCTGAGCTCTCCCTCAACATAGGGGTATCGTCATTCGCGGCCCGGGGGCTGAGAACTTTTTTGGGGCCATCCCGCCTTGCGGACCGGACCCACCGCGGCGATCTTCGGGTTTTTTTGCAGGCAGTGCGATTCATTTGGAGCCTACTACTTCGGTTGACGCCGACGGGACCGATGGCAATTGGTCCGCTTCCACCATGATGTTGGCCAGGGCTTCCTTCAACCCTTCGATCTCCGCCTCCAATGCGGCACAGGCTTCCGGAGCGGGCTCCAAGTGGTTTTGACGGCCCATCTGGGCGAGGGACGCGGCCGCCTCCATGGCGGTCGCCGCGGCAAAATTGGCCACCGATCCCTTCAGGGAGTCGGCCGCCCGCTCCAGCGCTTTGCCGTCCCGTCGCGCCACCGCGCAGCGGATCTCCGACAACAGTCGAGGGCACTCATCGAGAAACAGTCCTGCCAATTCCACCAGAAGCTCGGAATCCCCGCCGAGCCTCTCCCGGGCGGCGTCCCGGTCCATAGCTTCCGCAGCCGACCGTGCCGCGGGAGCGCTCGATTCCAGGGTGGGGGTTGGCGCCGCCCAGCCTTCCACCGCCTTGAAGAGATCCTTGGGCCGGACCGGCTTGGCGACATAACCGTCCATGCCTGCTTCCAGGAAGCGTTCGCGGTCGCCTTTCATCGCGTGCGCGCTCATGCCGACAATCGGGATGTGCCCGCCGCTCTGCCGTTCGCGGGCACGAATCTCAGCCGTCATCTGGATCCCGTCCATCCGCGGCATCTGCACGTCGGTCAACACCACGTCGAAGGGTTGGTCCTTCAAAGCGGCAAGGGCCTCTTCGCCATCGCAAGCTACGACGACGCTATGACCTCGCTTTTCGAGCAGACGCCGAGCCAAGTTCTGGTTGACGGCATTGTCTTCCACCACCAGAACCCGCAGGCCGGAGCGGCCTTCGTGCAGGGAATGCCGCGTGATGAGGGGGGCCGAGGGTAGGTGCCCGCTCCTGGCTTCGAGGCCAGCCAGCACCGCGGCCTGCAACTCTTCCTCGCCGATGGGTTTGGTGAGGTAGGCGTCGATTCCCAGGCTGCGGCAACGACCCGCGTCGCCCCGCTGGCCGCTGGAAGTCAGCATCAGGATGGCGGCTTGGATAGGAGTCTCTTTCAGCCGTGCCGCCACCTCGAAGCCATCCATCTCGGGCATCTGGCCGTCCAGTAATACCAGGGGAAATGCATCGCCCGCATCCGCCGACCGCTTGAACCGCTCCAACGCGTCGGGGCCGCTCGCGGCCAGAGTAGGTTTCATTTCCCAACGGAGGAGCATCTCTTCGAGTATCCGGCGGTTCACCGGATTGTCGTCCACCACCAGTACCGGCAAACCCCTTAGTTTTTCGGGCACGGCGGAAGGTGGCTGTCGCAGCGGCCGGTCCGATGTCCCAAATCGGACCGTCAAGTGGAAGGTGCTGCCTTTCCCGACCTCGCTCTCCACCCAGAGCCTTCCCCCCATCATTCCTACGAGTTGAGCCGAGATGGCGAGACCCAGTCCGGTGCCGCCAAACTTCCGCGTCGTGGAGCCGTCGGCCTGAGTGAAAGCTTCAAAGATCAAGTCTTGCTTTTCGCGCGGGATACCAATACCGGTATCGGACACAGCAAAGTGCAGGACAACCTCGCCCGGACCGGTCGATTCCGTGCTGACGCAGAGGTTGATGCCGCCTTGCTCGGTAAACTTGATAGCGTTGCCCACCAGGTTGACGATCACCTGCCGAAGGCGACCGGGGTCGCCCACCACCGCCTCCGGCACATCGGGCTCGACATGACTGGTCAGTGCCAGCCCTTTTTGGTAAACCCGCAATGCCAGCATCTGGAGCGTTTCATTCAGGCTCGGGCGAAGGTCAAAACCGATCGTCTCCAGGTCGAGCTTGCGCGCCTCGATCTTCGAGAAGTCCAGGATATCGTTGATGACTGACAGCAGGGACTGGGCCGACAACTGGATTGCTTCCAGGTACTCGCGCTGCTCGGAGTTCGGCTCGCTGTCGAGTGCCAGTTCCGTCATCCCCAGAATTCCGTTCATCGGCGTGCGAATCTCGTGGCTGACGTTGGCGAGGAACTCTCCTTTGGCCCGGTTTGCTTCCTCCGCCGCTTCCTTGGCCTGCTCCATCGCCTGGTCGGCGTTTTTGCGCTCCGTGATGTCGATGACCGTGCCCTCAATCAGGTTCAGGTTGCCGCTTTGGTCCCGGAGGAGGCTGGCGTTTTCCAGCACCCACACGGGGCTGCCGTCTTTTCTCCGCATGCAGAATTCCAGGTTGGCGACGCTCCCTTTCGCTCGCAGCGGCGAGATGAACACGTCGCGGCGGTCCGGTTCCCCATAGAGAGAAATGGCCGACTGGGCAAGGGCTTCTTCACGCGACCCATAACCGAAAACGCGAGCGAAGGCTTCATTGCAGTCGAGGATCTTCCCGTCCAGTGTGCTGCGATAGACCCCGGCCAAGTTCCGTTCGAACAATAACCGGTAATGGCTCTCCGAATCGCGCAAGGCTTGCTCGGACCGCCGGCGCTCGCTGATGTCGCGCGCACTACCCTGAACCCCTACAGCAGTGCCGTCCTGGTGGATGACGCGGGTACTGACCTCCAGCGGAACGCGGCGCCCGTCCTTGGCAAGAATCTCAATTTCGTAAGCGCAAGCCGGAGCTTCGGCCAGACTCTGCTGGATCTTCTGCCGTGCCAGTTCGCGGGACTCCGGCGCCACCATCTCCAGCAGATTCGTGTCTAGCGCCTCCTGGCGGTTGTAACCCGTGATCTGCTCGCCCGCCCGGTTTAGCGAGGTGAGCTTTCCTTGCAGGTCGTGCGTGTAGACCATGTCGTTGGCGTTTTCGAACAGGTCGCGGTAGCGTTCTTCCAAGACGACTTCGCGCTGCAACCGCTTCAGGATGATGCCCGTCTGGTCGTGAACGCGTCGCCCCAGCACCACTGACCATATCAGGGTGGTAAGGGCAACCGCCGCCACGATCGCCAGGATCCACAACTTGCGTTGCGCCGTCCACCAGGAGGGCCGACTCACCACCACAACGTCCTTCCCGGATCGCAGGAGGATCCGGAACGAGCGTGGTTGCCGATCTTCACCGACTTGGACCGAACACACGCCAGTCAACTGTAGCCGGCTGCCAGGCGTCAGCGAAGGCCACTCCGGGCCAACCCGGTGTCTGTCGATTTTGGCCTCGAAGACCAAGTTGCCCGAGGTCATTGCGAGGACCTTCTCGCTCGGCGACGCGTGTTGCTCCTGAAGTTGCCCTTCGATGCGCACCAGTTTCGAGTCGTAGTCGCCGTGGCGCCCTTCCTCGGGCGAGATCTTGGTAGGTGCTACGTCCGGACCCGGCCCCACGCGCTCAAAAACGGCATCCTGCATCGCCGGCGAGAACTCGTGCAGGGACGGGAAGCCCACCACGGTCACCCGATCCCCGGGTTGGAGAGAGGACTGCTCCAAAGTCTCGACGTAGACGGAGTCCATGGCGTCACGGATATATAGGGTTCGCCCCATCCCCTGAAGCGTGACAACTCCCTCCACTCTAACGAGGTGGCCCGAGGCGCCTTCGGAACTGAATTTCATCAAGCTGACAATGGGCCGGACGGGCAGCATAAAGGGATCGACAGGTCCCCGCTCTTCGGTCTCCACTTGCTCCATGCTTTGCAAGAAGAGAAGGATACCCACCACCTGGTTCTTGCGATTAAATATCGTGCCGCAGGCGCCCCGAATGCGCACTTTGCTGTCCACCAGGCCCGGGAGAATGTCGCCCCGGAAACCAGGAATGACTGCCTGCAATCGGCCGCCATCGACGGCCACATCAAGCAGCAGGAACCCGGCGGTGGGGATCGCGGAACGGATGATCCCCTCGACCTCCACCCACTGGCTGTCTTCACTGGCGGAGGCCACTCGGTCAAAGGAAACCCGCTGGGCCACCGGGAGCGACGCTTCGCCAACCACCACAACCCGAGGCTTCGCTACCTGAGGTGCGAGGTCAGGCGCGGCGCTGACGCCCTCGATTTCAACCAACTGCCCCTGCCGCAGCGAGAGCCGCATCCCCTTGGTGTCAACCCAGATGCCCGCGGTCGAATCCTGGACGAAAAGATCCGGGTCTGATCCCCCAGGGCGAGAGCCTTGGGGGTCATAAAAGGTGACGACCGCGCGCACGTGCACGGGGTATCCAGCTTGAGCCTGGACCGGCGTGAGTTGGCGGATCTCCCGGATGTGCGTCAACGTGGGCAGGGTGGCCTGGGTTCCTGTGCCTGAGCCTGCGACTATGCCTTGACCCGACACCGAGCGATGCATGGCCAGCAAGAACGCCAGCAGCAGAGAGATGCGGCAGACCCGCGGCTGCGGCCTGAGCCGTTTCGGGCTTGAAGCCGGCGCAGCCGGTATCGTCTGTTGGCTCGCCGGCCTTCCCCGCTCGACTGAAATCAACCGAGATGCGGAGTCTTCAGCGGTAGTGCCAGTGGTGGTGATGGACTGTCCCATAAACGTTACTGCAAAAAGCATCAACCTGTGTGAGGCGACGGCAGTCCGCTCGCCACGGGTCGAGTCTCCAGTCAGTTGTTCGGCAGGTGACCGCCGCTACTTGAGTGGAAAACGGTGTTGACACTCGGACTTGGCGCTAACGCAGGTGGAACTTCGCAGTCTAAACGGATGGCTGTGGTCGTGTGCTTGCGCCTTGGTCTTTAGAGAGCCTGACCATTCTATCCCGTAGCCAGGAATTCGATTGCTCCCGAGCGACGAACCCGCGACGGAGGCCAAGGACTTAGCACCAAGGGCGAGGGCCCCAAAACCAAGGGCAACGTTGACAGGAACATTTCAACCGCCCGCTGCGTAGGTGAAGTTGGACGGGGAAAAACGACACGGATGCACTTATGAACAACAACCACAAGAACGGCCGCAAACGGCGGCGCTGGATACTGGTCACCGTCATTATCGTACTCTTGGCGGGAGCAACCATCGGTCTCACGGCCGCTCTGCGCCCCAACCATCAAATCGACCCCTCGAAACTGTCGGCGGTGGAGCGCGGCGACGTCGCGCGCTCGGTGGTGGCAACGGGCAAGATCGAGCCGCTGGCCAAGGTGGAGATCAAGTCAAAGGCGAGCGGAATCGTCCAGAAAATCTACCACGACTACGGCGACACGGTGAAACAGGGCCAGGTGTTGGTGGACCTGGATAAGGAGCAACTCCAGGCCAGCGTCAGCGAAGCTCAGGCCAGTCTGCTGGCAGCCCAGGCTGCGGTCCAGTCCGCCGAAGCCACCTACCAGCGCAACGTCGTGGACGCGGAGGGTCCCGACCTGCCGTTTTTGAAAGAAGCGCTCGAGCGCGATCGCAAGCTCGCGGCCGATGGTCTGGTAGCGTCTTCGGCCCTCGATGACGCCGACAAGGCTTATCAGATCGCTCTGAACAAACAAATGTCGGCGCAACGTAGTGTGGCCGTGAGCAAGGCGGATGTGGCCCGCGCCAAGGCTCAGGTGGCCCAGGCTCAAGCGTCGCTGGATCGGGTGGAAGAGGACCTGCGCAACTCCACCGTCGTCAGCCCCATGGACGGCATTGTACTTTCCCGCGATGTGGAAGTGGGCGACGCCGTTAGCTCCATCCTGGTGCTGGGCTCGCAAGCGACCCTGGTGATGACCTTGGGCGACATGAGCACCGTCTACGTGCTGGGCAAAGTCGATCAGGCGGACATCGGCAAGGTGTACCTGGGCCAGCGCGCCCGCATCGTCGTGGAGTCCTTCAAAGACAAGAAGTTCGAGGGCAAGGTCACCAAGATCTCCCCCATGGGGGTCGAGAAGGACAACGTGACCACCTTCGAGGTACGCGTTTCCATTCAGAACCCCGCCGGCGAGCTCAAGGCCAACATGAGCGCCAATGCTGAAATCATTCTAGAGGAGAAGCCCAACGTGCTGCTGATCCCCGAGTCGGCCGTGGTCTACGACAAGGATCGCAATACTTCGGTCGAGCAGCCGGACCCCAAGTCGGAAACCGGCCGGCGCAAGGTCGCGGTGAAACTCGGCATCTCGAACGGCATCAAGACTGAACTGGTTTCGGGATTGACCGAGGGGCAGAAAGTAATCTTGCAGTAGGCAGTTAGCTAAGCTAGCTATCAGCTATCAGCAGTCAGCTCTCAGGAGCAAGGCTCTTGCGCGCTGAGGGCTGAAAGCTGATGGCTGAGAGCTGAGTCATGACTTTCCACGACCTTCTTCTCGACACCCTCCGCACCCTGTGGTCCCACAAGTTGCGCACGTTTCTCACCATGTTCGGGATCGCCTGGGGGATCATTTCCATCACCCTGATGGTGGCGGCCGGCGAGGGACTCCGGGTGGGGCAACAGCGGGTTTCGGAGAGCTTTGCCAAGGACGTGATGATCGTCTTCGCGGGCCGCACTAGCATGCAAGCCGGCGGCTTGCGGGCCGGGCGCGCGGTCTCCTGGAGCGCCACCGACTACCTGGCTGTCCAGCAGGAAGCACCTTCCTGTCGCTACGTCCTGCCGGAACTGGAACGCGGCGGCTCGCCGTTGCGCAGTCTCTATAACAGCGCTTCCCTCATTGTCACCGGTTCGCTGCCCAGCTTCGCCGAGATTCGCAGCATCGACGTGGCGCAAGGGCGCTTCTACAACTGGGACGATCAGGCGCAGGCTCGCCACGTGGCCTTCCTTGGCAGCGAAGCGAACAAACAACTGTTTGCCACTCGCCCGGCCGTCGGGGAGACCCTCTACATTGCGGATATTCCTTTCATCGTGATCGGGGTGATGAAGCATAAGGAGCAGGATTCGAGCTACGATGGGTTCGATGTCAACAAAGTTTACGTGCCCTTCAGCGTCATGTTGAGGGACTTTCCCAATAAGCCTCCGTCCACCCCCGACAGCATTGATCAGATGTTGGTGACCCCGAAATCGGTTCGTGATCACGAGGGCTGCAAGTGGGAGTTGCGCCGGTCTTTGGCTCGCATCCACAACTTCGATCCGCACGACAAGGAAGCAGTTCCCATCTGGGACACCGTCGAAGAGGCCCAAGCCTTTCAGACGATGACCGAGGGCATGAAGTACTTCCTTGGCGCCGTGGGCCTAGTGACCCTTTTCCTGGGTGGCATCGGCGTGATGAACGTGATGCTCGTAGCAGTCCGTGAGCGTACCAAGGAAATCGGGGTGCGCAAGGCCGTGGGCGCCACCGCGCGCAGCATTCTTTGGCAGTTCTTCATCGAGACCATCATCGTGGTTTTTCTGAGTGGGGGCCTGGGCATGGGTGTCGCTTGGGGATTGTGCGGCCTGGTGAATCTGATTCCGATGCCGCCGTTTTTCGCCGGTCTGCTTCCTACCTGGCAGTCGGGAGTGCTCTCCTTTGCGCTGCTCGGGACCGTTGCTGTCCTCGCCGCCCTCTATCCGGCACGGCGGGCGGCAACCATTGATCCTATCGAGGCACTGGGATTCGAGCCGGGCGGAAGTTTGTCCGTTCGTCAGTTCGCAGGCCCTAGACCTCAGCTTCCAGTCGCAAGCGATCGCCGCTCCTTTCGTCCAGGCGGCAGCTTAGCTTCAGCAACTGAGGGCTCCTGAGAACTGACTGCAGAGCGATGACCGAGAAATGACAATTGAGAACTGATGATTGACGACTGACGACTTCTGCCTGAAAGCTGACGACTATGTTCTCTGAAGTCCTCCGCCAAGCCTGGGACGCTCTGAAGCGCCAACCCACGCGCAGCTTCCTCACCATGCTCGGAGTGGTGTGGGGAATCACCGCTGTCACGCTGCTCATCGCTTATGGCAACAGCTTCCGCGCCATCCTGGTGACGGCCTTTCAAGCCTTTGGCAAAGGCGCGGTGATCTGCTGGCCCCAGACCACCAGCGAGCAGGCCGGAGGGCAGCGCGCCGGCCAGCACGTAGTGTTTGAAAAAGAAGATGTGGAACTGATCCGCGCCCAAGCCACTCTGGTTCGGCACGCCTGTCTCGAGACCGTCCGTTGGCTGCCCATCAGCTACGGCGAGCGCCTGGCCAACACCGCCATCCGTGGCGTGTGCCCCGAATACGGAGAGATGCGCAACGAGGTTCCGAGCCTGGGACGCTGGATCAGCCCGGAGGACCAACTCGAACGCCGGCGCGTAGTCTTCATAGGCTCCCGCCTGCGCGAGAAACTCTTCGGTGGACGCCCGGCCGTGGGTGAGACGGTGGAGATCAGCGGCGTGCGCTTCACCGTGGTCGGCACCATGGACCGCAAGATGCAAATGAGCAACTACTTCACCAGCGACGACGAGTGTGCCTGGATCCCCTACAGTTCGGCCGGCGATCTCTGGAACACGCGCTACGGCAGCGTGCTGGTGTTTCAGCCCATTGCTCCCGTCTTCGAGGCTAAGGCCGAGGACCAGGTACGCGCCGTCGTCGCCGACCGCCAGCATTTCTCGCCCACCGATAAGCAGGCCATCCAGATGTTCGGCCGCGAGGAATTCCGGCCCATCATCGATGGCATTACCATCGGCCTGGAAGTCCTGCTCACCTTCATCGGTATTCTGACTCTGGGCATCGGCGGCGTCGGCCTGATGAACATCATGCTGGTGTCGGTGGACGAGCGCATCCGCGAGATCGGGCTGCGGCGCGCCCTCGGCGCCCGCCGCCGGCACATCATTGTCCAGTTCCTGGCCGAGGCCATGGTATTGACGCTAATCGGAGGGGCCATCGGCATCGCCCTCTCCTACGCCCTCAGCGCCGCCGTCGGGACGCTGCCCTTGCTCGGTCCCTTGTACGAGGATACCTCCGGCAAGGGCGATATCCATCTGGCGATTTCGCTAGGCACGGTGCTGCTCTCTACCGCGATTCTCGTAGTGGTAGGTGTTCTGAGCGGAATCGTTCCCGCCGTGCGCGCTTCGCACCTTGATCCGGTGACGGCGCTGCGCTACGAATAGGCCGAAGCCTTAGAGCGGGGGCATAGGAAAAGGTCAATTGTCTCCAGCCTGACGTCAACGGCTAGGCGTCCAGACGAAATCAGCCCAACTGGCTTCCAGAATCTTGCACTGCTGGCAATCGATCTTGCTCTGACGCTGGCCCCGACCGGTAATACGCTGGGGCGAGATGGAATCGATCTCGGTTTGCGTTTGCAGGTCGCACCACTTGGCGATATAAGTGCCTTGGCCCTCACCTGCGGTGCAGGGCAGATGACTGACCGAAGTACCCACCCACTTGCCGCCGCTGCGACGGCACTCGGTGCGCAGGTACGCCCCCTGCTTGGCCCAGTCGGCGGGGACGTTCACCCATTCGGCGTAAACGACGCCTTTCTCCACGCGCACGCGATACTCATTCCCCGTGGTTTGCGACTTCCAGGTCCTCCAGGCGGGTGCGACGTTGCCGCCCTTGGGGGCCGCCTGGGCTGGCGCCGGTTGGGCTAACTGCTGCCCAGATGCGGCAGCATCGGTTGCCTCCACCCACACGGCGAAGGTCACGACGGCCAGGACGCCCAGGAAGATAGCCTGCGGGCGATGGCGTCTCGCCCGCTCTTCGCAGCCTCCGACGGAGCCAACCGAGGGGCGGCCCTCCGAAAAGGAAAGGAGGAGTCGGCGGACCCGCACGCCCGCAACGATCTTCTTTAGCAGCTTCACCGATGCCTCCTACGGCAAGCAGACGTTTGATCCACGGTCTTGGTGACAGCTTGCCGCCGCGCTTGCGGCCAGCCGCCGTAGAGCGCTGAAACTGGTGTAGCCCGGTTTGATTGTTCCTTCACCGGAAGTCATCGGCGTACCCGATGTATTCTAATCTTGTCGGCAATCACATCATAGCCACGATCGCCTTTTTTTGCCATCCGGGTCAGCGTGATTGTCCGGCCTGGAAACTTAGAATAAGCTATTGTGCGGAACAAGAGATTTGCGAGGCCGTTTTGCCTCACCTGTATTTGGAAAAGCAGGTGCCTGGACCTAGGAGGAGCGGCATAAGAAGTTGAACGGGCGCTTCGGGCACTGGCCTTTCTGTTCTTGGCGGGCGCGACCAAGCGGAGGGCTTCGGGTGATCGGCGAAAAGTCTGCGCAATCTGTGGATCACATTCTTCCAACGGACGATTGGGGGCGAATTCGTGATAGAGACCGGCCCGAACTGGTGAATTGGTGATATAAAGACTGCGGGGGATTTCGCGCTAGAGAGCGGTCCGTGCGACCGATCATCAGTAATCGGCGGTCGGGTAAGGTCTGCCGGGCCGCTGGTGACTGGTTCCGCCCCCAACATCAGAAGGTCGTGAGAAACGAGACACTCGCTCATGCTGTTTGCTATCGCTGATAGCCGACGGCTGACCGCTTCTCCAATCCAGGGGTCAATATGAAAAAACACTGCGCTCCGTTGGTACTCACCCTCGCCGGAATGCTGGGACTCCTTCCAGTGGTCCCGGCGGCTCCGGCCGCCGCGCAAGGTGCGGCGAGTTCACCCCGCCACAGCAGCGCTCCGGCTAAGCAGGGGACTGGTTCACCTCGCCAGGTGAGCCCGGCATCTGGATTACACTCCGGCGCATCGTCCAACTCAGGGTCGCAACGCTTCGACTTGATCGCCTGGAACGGCGGGAAGATGATCTACGGTGTCGACTACTACCCGGAGGCCGAAGCTGAGACTGAGAGCCAGTTGGAGAAGGACGCCTCCATGATGGAGGCGGCTGGGATCAACTTCGTTCGCATGGCCGAATTCGCCTGGGCCAAAATGGAGCCGGTGGAGGGCCACTACGACTTTTCCTGGCTCGATCACGCACTGAAGGTGTTGAACGCGCACCGCATCAAAGCCGTTTTGGGAACACCCAGCGCGTCGCCGCCCGCCTGGTTGATGGCCAAGTATCCGGACATTGCCGCAATGAACGAACAGGGAGTCCGCTACCGCTACGGGTCACGACGCAACTATTGCCTGCACAATCCGCAGTTCCTGGCGGCGGTGCGGGGGATTGTCACCGCCATGGCCGAGCATTACAAGAATCATCCGGGAGTGCTGGGCTGGCAGATCGATAATGAGCTCGGCGGCCCCTTCTGCTACGATTCTTACTGCCTCGCGGCCTTCCAGAAATGGTGCCAGGCGAAGTACGGTACTGTGGACGCGCTCAATCGCGCTTGGGGAACGATCTTCTGGGGTCACACTTACAGCGCCTGGAGCCAGGTGCCGCTGCCCTGGAACACTCTCTACGGTGTCTACAATGTGAGCTTGGCTCTTGATTACCACCGCTTCTTCAGCGACGCCTCACGCGATTTCCTTAAAGTGCAGGCGGATATCCTGCGCCGGACGGCGCCGGGAAAGGCCATCACCCACAACGAAATGGGAATGTTTGACGATATCGACTACTCGACCTTCAACACCCCGTTGGATTTCGTGGCTTGGGACAACTATCCGATGATTTTCCGAAACAACCATGCCGACTACCTTGACGTGGGACTGTCTCACGACTTGATGCGCGGCTCCAAGGACCAGCACAACTTCATGGTGATGGAGCAAGAAGGCGGACTTCCCGGCTGGATGACGTTCTGGGGGCGCCAGGCTGCGCCGGGACTCTATCGCGCCTGGGCCTACCAGTCGATCGCCCACGGCGCCGATGGAGTCTGCTTCTTCCGCTGGAAAACCTCCCGCTACGGTACCGAGCAGTACTGGCAAGGGGTCCTCGACCAGGATGGCTACCCCAACGCTCGCTACCAGGCCGTGGCCCAACTGGGGAAGGAAGTGAAGCAGCTCAGCAGCGTCCTTCAAGGATCAACACCGGTCTCACCGGCCGCGCTGCTCGTCTCGCCCGACAGCCGCTGGGCTTTTCACATCCAAACTCTGGTGAAGGATTTCGATTACAATCGGCAACTCGGCCTTTACTACGCCGCCTTGAGGAAGCAGGGGACCAGCGTCGACGTGGTGTTTCCCCAGAGCGATTTCTCCGCCTACAAGGTGCTCGTGGCGCCGTCCCTGTTCGTAGTGACGAAGCCGCTGGTGGAGAAGCTCACCGACTTCGTAAAAAATGGCGGAACGCTGGTGCTGACCTATCGATCGGGGGTCAAGGACGAACAGAACGTGGTGACCGACCAGACGCTGCCCGGGCCTCTCGCCGAGCTTGCGGGCGTTGCCATTCACGATTATGATCCGCAAGTGGGGCAGGAGCAGGAAATGGTGGGCCACGACGGATCGCATTATCCGGCGGGCGTGTGGTTCGACATCCTGACGCCTGCCGGCGCCCAGCCTCTCGCTACCTATGGGAAGGGATACTACGAAGGCGCTGCCGCGGTCACCCTGAACCACTTCCAGCAGGGGAGTGTGTTCTACGTGGGGACCGAATCCTCGGCCCCCGAGTTTTATGAGCGCCTGGTAGCCTACGCTTTGCAAGGCGCCGGCGTGGAGCCGGGGCCCCGCGCACCGGAGGGGGTGGAGGTGGCGACACGTCAAGGGCCAGGCGGCAAGATTATTTTCCTGATGAACTACACGGAAAAGGAGCAGTCGGTGGACCTGGGCCAGGCGTATCGCAACGTGCTGACCGGAGCCGCCGAGCCCTCGGAAGTCAAGTTGCCGGCATTCGACGTCAAGGTGCTGAAGGCAGTGGCTAGTGACTAGTGGCGAGTGGCTAGTGAAGAACAATGAAAGGAACAGTGGCAAGTGACAAGTGGTGAGTGGCTAGCGGCAGCTCTCAGCTCTCAGCCATCAGCCTTCAGCAAGCGGGAGCCTTTTCGCTGAGCGCTGACCGCTGATAGCTGGCGGCTGCTAGCCACTCGCCATTAAGTCACTAGTCATATCATTTTGGGTTTATGCCTGAACCTACCAGACCGGCTTCCTCGGCGGGCGGCGCGCCGCATTTGCGCCGGGTCCTGACGCTGTGGGACCTCATCTTCTACGGCATCGTTCTGATCCAGCCGATCGCGCCCGTGCCGCTTTTCGGAGTGGCGCAGAAGCTTTCCGATGGTCATTTCGTCACCACGATTTTCATCGCTATGTTGGCGATGATGATCACCGCCGTCAGCTACGGTCGGATGGCAGCGCTTTATCCGGCGGCGGGCTCCGCGTACACCTACGTCGGACGCGGGTTGAATCCCCACCTCGGGTTCCTGGCCGGCTGGGCGATGATCCTCGATTATATTCTCCAGCCGGTCATCAACACGGTCTGGATCTCCACCGCCCTTCACGAACGCTACCGTGATTACCACATCCCTCAAATTCCCTTCGTGATGTGGGCGGCGGTGATTGTGGGGATCATCACCTTCTTGAATTTGCGCGGCGTCAAAACCAGCGCGGTGGCCAACAAGGTCCTGCTGTTCTTCATGTTCATCGTCGTCGCGTTGTTCATCTACCTTGCGGTGCGGTACCTGTTCCATATGGATGGCTGGCCCGGCGTCTTCTCGACCCAGCCTTTCTACGACCCCAGGACCTTCCGTTGGCCGACCGTGATGACCGCCACCTCCTTTGCCGCGCTCACCTACATCGGCTTCGACGGCGTCACGACGCTCTCGGAAGAGGTTGTGAACCCCAAGCGCAACGTCCTGCTGGCCACGGTGCTGACCTGCGTTTTCGCCGGAGTTTTCAGCGCGTTGGAAGTTTATCTCGGCGCTCGCGTCTGGCCGAACTGGCGCACGTTCCCGAATCTGGAAACGGCCTTCATGGACGTTTGCCGGCAAGTGGGCGGCCTTTTGCTTTTCCACGGCATGGGGGCGATTCTGATCGTGGCGGCCTTCGGCAGCGCCCTGACCGGAGGGATGGGAGCCGCGCGGCTCCTGTTCGGGATGGGCCGGGATAATGTCCTGCCGCGGAAAATCTTCGGTCACGTCAACCCGGAAACCAGCACGCCGAGTTACAGCATCCTGCTCATCGGAGCCGCGTCGTTTGGCGGGGCCATCGCGCTCAACTACATTGGCAACGCCTATGAGCACGCCGGCGAAACCCTTAATTTCGGCGCCTTCCTCGCCTTCATGGGGGTCAACTTCGCCACCTTCTGGCAATTCGTCGTCAGGCGGCAGGGGGGACGAAAACCGAGAATCCTCGCGGATGCCGTCCTGCCCTTGTTCGGCTTCCTCTTCTGCGGGCTCATTTGGTGGAACCTCAACCCGATCGCGAAGAAAGTCGGAGCGGTGTGGTTCGTCGTGGGGCTCGTCCTGCTGATCGTCAAAACGCGCGCCTTCCGCCAGAAGCCGGTCATGATCGATTTCAGCGAAGGGTAGGAAGGTACGAGTGACGAGTAACGAGTGGCGAGTGACGAGCAAGAAAACTCGGGTCGGCGCTGCTCGAGAGGAAATCATGGAGGCAGACATCTTGCGAAGGACCGCGGCGCGCGAAGGACAAGAGCTCAACACAGAGTTCGCAGCGGGCTCACAGAGGTCACGGAGAAGGCCAAGAGCAGGGCGCTTCGTCGGAGCTTTCTTCTCTGTTCCCTCTGTGAAGCCTCAGTCACCTCCGTGTTGAGATCTTCTCTTGGTTTGCCTGATTACAGTCCATATGGACCGAAAAGAGAACATGTGGGCCTGTCGTTGCGTGCTGAGGGGAAGGCAGCCACAACTCGTCTGCGTGGTTATGGCCTTAGTAGCGCTCGCTGGTTCGGCCCGGGCTCAATCGGCGGACAAGATCATCGACCAGTACCTGCGTGCGGCCGGCGGGGTAAAAGTGCTCCGCGGGATTACCACGGTAAGGGTTGAGGGGACGGTCAGCGATTCGGCGACCGGGGAATCGGGCTCCTACACGCTGATCACCAAGGCGCCTAGCCGGCTCTATTCGGAGATCGTCCTGGACGACGCCCACACCACCGAAGCTTACAACGGCAAGTCAGCCTGGAGGCAGGATTCGGGGGGGCTCGAAACGCTGACCGGCGCGGAGTCCGCGCGCCTGGAAGCCCGCGCCCGCTACAGCGCTGGAGGGCTCGCGAACTATAAGAAGGAAAAGATCCGTGCGACGCTGCTGGGCGATGCGACGGTGCACAAGCACCCTGCCGATCGCCTCCAGATAACAACTGCCGCCGGCCTCCGACAGGAAGTCCTCTTCGACAAGCAGAGCCACCTGCTGGCGGAGGAGAAAACACCGGATCCCAGCGGCCCTCGCGGCGACGGCGAGCGGATCACCTTCGAGGACTATCGTCCCGTCGAAGGCGCGATGGAACCCTACCGCATGGAAATCCGTCGCGGCAGCGGCGTCCTGAGGGTGTCGGTGACGAGGGTCGCAATCAACAGCCCCGTGGACGACACGATCTTCGACTTCCCCAGCCGGTCCGCCCAACCGCTTCCCGACATCGCCCAACTCTTGAAGGACGTCAACCAGAACCAAAAACAGGTCGATGCGTTCATCGATCAGTACGCGTGCCGGCAAACGGAGGAAGAGAACGATGTCAACGGCAAGGGTCAGACGAAGCAGAAAACGGTGAGAGAGTACGAGGTCTTCCACCTGGGTGGCGAGGAAGTACGTCGCCTGGTGCGCAAGAACGGCAAGGATCTTACTGCCGATGAGCTGCAGAGGGAAAATGAGCGCGTGGAGAAGCGCGTCCACGAGTACGAGAAGCAGCAGCAGAAGGACGCCGGAAAATCCGCCGAGGCAAAGAAGCGAAAAGAGGCAGAGGCTGGCATCTCGTCCTTTCTGCGCGTCTCCCGCTTTGTGAACCCGCGGCGCGAGCGCTTTCGCGGCAATGACGTCATTGTTTTCGACTTCGAGCCCAACCAGGGGTACCAGCCCAAGAACCTGATGGAAGGCGTGCTCCATAGGCTGGTGGGCGTGGCCTGGGTAGACGAACAAGCGCGCCAAGTGGTAAGGCTGGAGGCAAGGTTCACCGATTCGATGAAGATCGGCGGCGGACTCGTGGCTTCCGTCCAGAAAGGATCCGCCTTCGTCTTTGAGCAAAGCAAGATCAACGACGAGGTCTGGCTGCCCTCGTACGGTGAGGTTCATTTCGTGGCGCGCGTGTTGCTGTTCAAAGGGATGCAGGGAGATTTTGTGACTCGTTACAGCGACTACAAGAAGTTCCGCGTTGAAAGTGTGGTCAGGAAGAATTGAGTCATTGATAGGGTTGACGGCTTCATTGAGGGACGTCGCATGGCATGGATCAAAGTGATCGAGCCCGAAGACGCGACCGGCGACCTCCAGCGGGAGTACGATAAGGCCGTGGCTCGCGCGGGCAAAGTCTTCAACATCCTCAAGGTCCAAAGCTTGAATTCTGCCGCGCTGGCGGCTTCGATGCAGATGTATCTGGCCACCATGTACGGTCCCTCGGGACTGTCGCGGGTGGAGCGCGAGATGCTGGCCACGGTGGTCTCCTGGGCCAACCATTGCTTCTATTGAATCCAGGCTCACGGGGAGGATCTCCGTCGAGAAACCAGGGACGCTGAGTTGGCCGAGCACGTGAAGCACAACTACGAGTTCGCGAAGTTGTCGCCACGCCAGAAGGCGCTCTGCAAGTTCGCCGAGTTGGTCACGCGCACGCCCTCGGCCGCGCGCTCCCAGGATCTCGAAACACTGCGCCGGCACGGGCTCACAGACCGCGACATTCTCGACGCGGTCGAGGTGATTTCGTACTTCAACTACATCAACCGCGTGGCCGACGCCTTGGGGATCGACCCGGAGCCGGGGATGCGGGCGGCCCGCGAGCAATGGGATGACGATTGACCATGGCCGATTGAGGACGGCGCACGACAGGGCCGACCGAAGCATCCTACCCAGGTGGTCTGTGGCTGCCGGGAGCGGCCTCGAGCGCGGAACGCAGCCCGTGGAGAAGGCAGTTTGGAGAGCGAGATTCGTCAATCGTCGAACGTCGATGGTCAATCGGGAGGCCGCTTCCCCTTTGGTTGGATCGATCTCTTGTGGCTCGTTTTTCTGGCCGGCCTCGCTGTGCCCCCGTCGGAGGGCTCGGAGCCGGCGTGGCACAAGCGGGTTATCCTGCTTGGCATCGGCGCCTTCCAACTTCTTGAACCTCGCCTGCTCAAATCGATCCCGACGTCGCGCGCTTCGGTGTACAGCGTGCTCGTCAAGATCGGACTCGCTACGCTGCTGGTGGCGCACACGGGAAATATCTTCAGCAGCTATTACCTCGTGTACTTTTTGCCGGTGGTCTCGGCGGCCATGCTCTTCGGCGTGTGGGGGACGCTCGCCGCGACCGCGCTCGCTGCCGCCGCCTACTGGTCCTTCTTGATTCCGGCGCTGCAAGAATACGAGTTCACCGCCGAGAGCGCCACCGAGCTCGCCATTCGCACCCTTTTCTTTTTCCTGGCGGCGATGGTCGTAAATCGCCCCGTGATGGAGTATCGGCGCCAGACGGCACGCTACCGGACGCTCGCAGAAACGCTGGCGGAGACTAATCGTCAACTCGCGCAGGCGCAAGCGGAGGCGCGGCGCTCGGAGCGCCTGGCGGCCCTCGGCCAGCTCTCTGCCGGGCTGGCGCACGAACTGCGCAACCCACTGGGGGTGATCAAAGGTTCGGCCGAGATGCTCGCCCGGAAACTGCCGTCCGGCGACACGTTGGCGGTCGAGTTGGCGGGATACATTTCGAGCGAGGTCAACCGGCTCAACAGCCTGGTGAGCCGCTTCCTCGATTTCGCGCGTCCGCTGGCACTCGACCTGCGCCCGCAATCGATCCAGGCGCTCGTCGACCGATCGCTCAAGTCTGTGCACGACCAATGGCCCGAGGCGGGTATCGAAGTCGAGCGCGATTACGCGGGCGGGCTGCCGGAAGTATCGGTGGATGCGGGATTGTGCGAGCAGGTGTTCACCAACCTGGCGCTTAACGCTTACCAGGCGATGCGGGACCAGCAACGTAGCCCGGCCGCAGCACCGGAGCCCGCCCCAGGGGCCGGAGGGGCCGGAGGGGCCCGAGGGGAAAGACCGGGACCGGACGGCGTACAAGGCAAGCTTCGAGTGTCCATCAAGGCGGCGGAATCGGATGGACGGCGCGGCGTCGAGATCGACTTTGCCGATTCGGGGCCCGGCATCCCAACGGAGCTCACCGAGCAGATCTTCAATCCGTTCTTCACCACCAAGAAGGACGGCGTGGGTCTCGGCCTCTCGATCGTTTCGAAGATCGTGGACGACCACCGCGGTTGGATTCGCGTCGCCATCCCGCAAGGCCGGCCGAGCGAGGGTGCGTGTTTTCGCGTCTTCCTGCCCGTGTAGTAGCGGCGCGCCGTCTGCCAGGCTGGAAATTGGAAACTGGAAACTGGAACTTCGACGCCGTCGCGCAGTCGGTGGCGAGACTGCTGAACGGCTACCTCCGTTCGGCGCTGGCACTGAAGCGGAAGTCTCCAACCTGAGCTTTGTGCGCCAGTTTCCAGTTTCCATTTTCCAGTTTCTTTTCGAAAGAAGCCATGGCCACTATCCTGATTGTCGAAGACGAACCCAAGATGCTCCGTCTGTTGGAGCTGAACCTTGCCGAGGACGGTTACACGACGCTCGCCGCCTCTGACGCCGAGGCCGGATTGAAGCTTCTGCGCAAGGAAAAAGTCGACCTGATCATCACCGACCTCAAGCTGCCGGGCATGAACGGGCTGGAGTTTCTGCAAGCGGCGAAGCGCACCAACGCCGCACTGCCCGTGGTGGTGATGACGGCCTACGGGACCGTGGAAACCGCCGTTGAAGCGATGAAGGCGGGCGCCAGCGACTTCGTCCTCAAGCCTTTTTCGCTGGAAGAAATCAAGCTGGTCGTCCGCAAGGAACTTGACGTCCATCAACTGCGCGAGGAGAACCGCGACCTGCGCGAGGCGCTGGGCCGCCGTTACGAGTTCAAGAACATCGTGGCGCACAGCCCGCGAATGCAGGAAGTGCTGGCCACCGTCGAGCGAGTGGCCACCACCAACGCCACTGTGCTGCTCGGCGGCGAAAGCGGCGCGGGCAAGGATCTGATCGCGCGCGCCATCCACCAGCATTCGCGCCGCGCCTCGGGACCTTTCATCAAGATCAATTGCACGGCCATCCCCGAGAACCTGCTCGAAAGCGAACTCTTCGGTTACGAGAAGGGGGCGTTCACCGGGGCCACGACCTCCAAGCCCGGCAAGTTCGAGCTGGCCGACAAGGGCTCGATCTTCCTCGACGAAATCGGCGACGTGCCGCCGGCCATCCAGGTGAAGCTGCTGCGCGTGCTGCAAGAGCGCGAGTTCGAGCGGCTGGGAGGCACGCGGACACTGAAGGTTGACGTGCGACTGATCGCCGCCACCAATCGGGACCTGCGCGCGGCGCTGGAGGATGGAACTTTTCGCGAGGATCTCTACTATCGGCTGAACGTGGTGCCGATCTCCATCCCGCCGCTGCGCGAGCACAAGGAGGATATTCCCTACCTCGTCGATCATTTCCTGCAACGCTTCGTTCGCGAGTCCGGCAAACCCATCACCGGCGTCACACCAGCCGCCCTGAAGGTCCTCATGGACTTCCACTGGCCTGGCAATGTCCGCGAGCTCGAGAACATCATCGAGCGCGCCGTGGCGCTCTCCACCGGGACGGTCCTCGATGTGGGCGACATTCACCTGGACTTTCGGCCCGGCCCGATTGGCGCGATGTCGGGCGAAGGGCAAAGCCTCGCCACTGGCACGGTCGCCGCTCCGGGCTCTGCTACTCAACTTGTGCCTTTTCCCCCCGACGGAATGACCCTCGAGCAGTTCGAGGACGAGATCATTCGCGAGGCGCTGCGGCGCGCCGGAGGCAACAAGAGCCAGGCCGCGCGACTGCTCGGTCTTTCGCGCAACGCCCTGCGCTACCGTTTGTCAAAAATGGGTGTCCCCGACGAACCAGAGGCATGATCGCGTCGCGGTGGGGCGGGGCCCGACTTGCAGCATCGCCTTCAATTGGGCATCCAGCGCGCTCATTGCCCCTTCAGGCAGCAAGTGCCTTTGGGAATAGGCGATCCGTGGGGACACGTCGGCGGGTGCTTGAGGAACAAGCAGATCTTCTCTGTGACTTGCGGGCTCAAGGTGTGCTCGATCTGGTGAGCATTCTCGTCGAGCAGGTCGAGACCCAGGCCGAAGGTCATGTGAAAAAGGCACTCGGCGAGGCGATGGCGGCGGATTTCCAGTTTGGCGCGCTCCTCGCCTTTCCCGGTCAGACGGATCAGGCCGTCGTTCAGGTCAATCCAACCCCCCACTGCCATCAGGTTGAAAGTGGCCCGGCTCTCGACGTACTCCGGCAGGATCGCGGCCGGCACCGGGTCCACGTGCTTCTCCTCGCGCGCCTTCCAAACTGCGTGCAGCAGGTCGTCGACCAGATCTTCCTCGCGATGCAGCAGGGCGCCGGCCTCGGTCAGATGCCCGTGGTGCAACTCGATGCGCCGCTCGGCCATGCGGCCGACTTCCGGGTCGTGCGTCACCAGCACGATGGTGTGCCCCTCGCGATGCAGGTCGGTGATGAGCCCCATCACGATGGCCTCGTTCACCTCGTCGAGATTGCCGGTGGGCTCGTCGGCGAGAATGAGATTGGGCTGATTGATCAGGGCGCGGGCCACGCACACCCGCTGCTGCTCGCCGCCGGAGAGTTGCGCGGGCAGGTGATGGAGCCGGTTGCCGAGGCCCACGCGCCGCAGCGCCGCCTCCGCTTCAGGCTCGTCTGCTAGGCTATGAAAATACTGCGCCAGCATCACATTTTCCACCGCCGTCAGGTAGGGCACGAGATGAAACTGCTGAAAGACGAACCCTATCTTCTCCGCCCGGAAGCGGGCTACTTCGGCGGGCGGAAGGTTGGCCAAGTCCTGGCCGTCCGCCGTCACGCGCCCCTCACTGGCCGAATCGAGGCCGCCAATGATGTTCAGCAACGTACTCTTGCCGGAGCCGGACGGGCCCATCACCGCGATCCATTCGCCTCTTTCCACGCTCAGCGACACGTGGTCGAGGGCGTTCACCTCGCCGTATCGCTTGCTCAGGTTTTCGATCTCGATAATCGGCATCTTCGAATCAGCAGTCAGTTCTCAGTTCTCTCAGTTCTCGGAAGATGTGAATTAAACACAGAGGCACGGAGACACAGAGAGGAGCACGAGGGTCAAACGATGATATCGTTTGCTTCCAGACGTTCCCATTTTTCTCTGTGCCTCGGTGTCTCTGTCATGAGGCTCCTTTACCCTTTACCCTTTACCCTTCACAATTCACAATTCACAATTCACTATTCCCCCTTCAGCGCCACCGCCGGCTGGACGCTGCGCACGATCCGTACCGGAAAAGCGGTGGCCACCAGAGCCAGAAGCATACTCGCGCCGGCGATCGCGGGAAGCGTCCACCAGGCTAGCTCCAGGCTGACGCCGAAGAGTTGCCGGCCCAACCGGCGGGCCCACTCCGCTCCCAGCAGAAACCCCGCCAGCCCGCCGATCAAACCCAGACTGGCGCCTTCGGTCATGAACAGCCGCATCACCAAGCCGTCACTCGCTCCCAGCGCCTTCATCACCCCGATATCCTTGCGGCGCTCCAGCACGATCGTGGTCATAGTGGCCATCACGCAAAGGACGATGATGCCCAGGATCAGCGCGGTCAAGGATACCAGCAAGGCGCGAATGGTGCCCAGCACTTTCCCCTCGGAGTAGACGATCTGCCGGATCGGACGTATTTCGATGCCTGGGAGCGACTTGAAGAGCTCGCGGACGACTTGCTCCACGTCGGCCGCTTCGCCGGGGACGCTCAGCTCCACCAGGCTTAGTTTTCCATCGAGGCCCGCCAGGCGCTGAAGGGCAGGCAGCGGAACAAATACCTGGTCGTCCTCCGAGGCGCCGGTGGAAAGCACCGCCGCAATCGGAAACTGGAGGGCACGGTCCGGGGCCCGATTGCCGCCCGAAGAGTTCCCAACGACGGATTGCGGTTCGCCCGCAACCGAACTAACCGGCACGAGCCGCACCGCATCGCCCGGCCCAAGGTGCAAAGTTGAGGCCAGATGGACGCCAATCGCGCACGTTGCCTGGTCTCGCTCTGTCTGAAGATTGTTCTTGCCTTCCTTGCCTTCCAGGCGCCATCCCGAATTCATTTGATGCAGAGCGGCGAAATCGGCGCCTACCGCTACCACATTCACCGAGTCCGGCAGCCGCGTATCCATCGGGTTTTGCTTGGCAGGGACGCCCTCCAGCCTGGTCACCAAGTAGAGCACGGGAACGGCCGCGAGCCCTGGCGTCCGCTGGCGTAGCCGGTCGAGCCCAACCAGACCGCCCTCGTCAATCATCCCAGGCAGCCCGGCTCCGGCAGCGGGTGCCAGCACCACGTTGGCCCCGTAAGCCCGAAACTCCTGGGTCATTTTGCGGCGTACGTCGGCGTAGAGGTTGAGGAGCATCGACATCACGGCCGCGCCTGCCAGCAGCGAGCCCGCCGCCAAAGCGGCCTGCGGGCGCTTCACGGTAAGGGCGCGAAACCACAGACGCCAAAAGAGCGAGTGCCGAGTTGTAACTTCAGTTTCTTGGCCCATCCAACATCTTGATAATACTCACCGGCCATTATGCGGGTCTGTGATCTACGTCACGGGAATTGATCCATTGCTTCATTGAATCATTGCTCCATTGCCGGCTTTTCGCCCTGCCGTTGGCCCCCAAATTCAAGTCAATGAACGCAATGGTTCAGTGAAACAATGAACCATTGATTCAATCTCGTAGGACTACCGCCGGCGAAAACTTCAGCACCCGGGCCAGCGGTAGCGCGCTGCCGGCGAGCGCCACCAAAAGCGCTACCGCCAGCGCCGCCGGCAGGATCACCCAGTGGACCCCGGAGGGCGCCCCGAACACGGTCGCGGCGAGGCTACGCGCCAGCACCGTCCCGCCGAGGTAACCCGCGACGCCACCGGCGAGGCCAATCACCAACGCCTCCAGCATAAACAGCGTCACCACGCGCGCGTCCGTGGCCCCGAGCGACTTGAACAGTCCGATCTCGGCGCGGCGCTCGAGGACATTGGCCAGCATCATCGAGGCCACTGCCAGGGCCGCTGTGGCCAACGCCGCCACCACCAGGGCCCACATCAGGATGCCCACCCGGTCCATGATCTTGCCCTCCGTATCGGCCACTTGATAAACGGGCTTAGCCTCGGCCCCGGGGATCACCTGCCGAATCTGATAAGCGATGGAGGAGGCGTAGGGGGTACAATACCAGCGGTCGAACTCCTCCCCGTTGAGCTTAGTGACGTCGGCCCGCGCGAAGGCGTCCTCGGGCTTGGTGAGCGCGCTCACTTCCACCCGCCGGACCTTGCCTTCGAGTCCCGCCAGTCTTTGTACGGCTGCAAGCGGGGCGAACACCTGGTCCTCTTCCGGTCCCCCCGATTCCAGGATGCCGCGAATCGTAAACTGGGCGACGGCTGCCGCCGGGCAAGTGGAGCACACGGCCCTGATTGCTAGCCCACTGCCATTGCCCGCCGTGATTCCAGCCGCGGCGCTGCTGCCTCTGGCCGTCGGAAGGTCGATTTGTACGGCGACCACCTGTCCCGGCTTCGCGCCCAGCGTTCGCGCCAAACGTCTGCCGACCAGGCAGCCCAGCACGTCGGCGCCGGCGTCGCCATCGTCTGGCCAGCCGCCCTCCACCTTCCAGGCGGGATGAAGCTCCTTCAGGCCGGTGTGGAACACGTCGGACTTTTCCACCCGGATCTGCTCATCAAACCATGTCCCAATCAGCACCGTCGAGCGCCCGGAGATGGATGCCGGCGCATAGACGAACGGCGCAAAGGCCACGATGTTGTGGCGCCAGAAGATTCGCTTAAGCTTTACCAGGTCACCCTCGGCCAGGAACGCACCCTCGCCGGCGGGCCGGTAATCGACACCACCCACCGCAACGGGCAGGCCGTCCGCCGCCGGGGTGATGGAGATGTTGGCGCCGAACGACCGCAACTCGCGGCTCACCTTATCGCCTACGTCGATGGCTATGGTGGCTACCGTCGTCGCCGCGGCAATCCCCAGCGCGACCGCGGCGAAGCTCAGCAGCTTGCGCCGCCGGCGCCGCACCAGAGACTCGCGAATGATTCTGACTAGCATAGGAATTTTGGATTTTGGATTTTGGATTGAAGACCAAGACCCGATTTTGTCGGCTTTTGGGTTTCAATCCAAAAGTGAAAACCCAAACACCCAAAATCCAAAACCTCCCCTGCTCTTCTCTTCAATCCAAAAGAGAAAACCCAAAAAGGCAAAATCCAAAATCTCTCCCGACTGTCTTTTCTTCAATCCAAAATCCAAAATCCAAAATCCAAAATTTCAATGAAAGACCGCCGCCGCTCCCTCCAGCGCCTTTTCCGAAATGATCAGGGTCCCGTTATCCACCCGGTAGTCGATGTGGATGGGATTGCACCCGCCCGGCATCCCGATAGTGGGAATATTCATGGCCGCCGCACAATTGCGGCAGATCACGTTCGATCCGTCCTGGTAGTAGCCCTTGGTGCCGCAAATCAGGCAGGCGTCCAGCCCCACGCGCACCGTGTCCGACTCGTCGAGGATGGCCAGCACGCGCACGTCGGCACCCCCGGCGTGAATGACGTAGCGATTCAGTTTCATGGTTCCCAGCGTGGAGACGGGAATGCGCACCTCGCCGTTCGCGATGGTCAAACGCTCCGGCGGCGACACGGCCTGCGCCACTTCGGAGTAAATAAACTCGCCGCTGATCAGCACGATGATCAGTAGTCCCACCGCCATGGCCGCGGTCTTCCAGAAGCGCTGGCGGTTGATCTCGGCCATCGCCTTGCGGCGCTCGGGCCCCGACAATGCCGCGAGTGCCTGCTCTTGCTCCTTGGGGGCGCCGCTCGCCTGGAACCGCTGGGCAACGATCAGGAAAAGGCACAGCGCCACAATCACCACGAAAAAGAAGGCCTCGTTGTTGACAATGGGCCCCACAATCGCCATCTCTCGCGGCCCCGAGGGCAGCACCCGCGCTTCGGAGAGTTCGTGCACGCCGGCCACGGCAAGCTGTAGCGCCACCACCAGCAGCACCAGCGTGGTGACGCTGAAAAACTTCCGCAGGTTCACCTTCAGGCTGCCCTTGAAAAACGCCACGCCCAACCCGATCGCGAGACTGAGACCGATGACGCCGCCGATGAAGTTGAGCAGGTCGTTGGTGCGCAGCGAGACAGCGGCCAGAAACAACACCGTCTCCGCGCCTTCCCGGAACACCATGAGGAAGACAAAAAGGAAGAGACCCAGCGCGCCAAAGCGCGAAGGCGACGCGGAATAGCCCGACACCTTGGTCTCGATTTCCTGCTTCAGATGCTGGCCGGTCCGCCACATCCATACCACCATGGAGGCCACGAACGCGGCGCCCACCAGCATCAGCCAGCCTTCGGAGGCGTCGCTGAATTCGCGCATTTGCAGCCGGTGGAGGATCGCCGCCACCACCAGGCTACCGACAACGGCGGCGGTGAGAGCCCAATACACGATCCGGTTCCAGGCCCGCCGCCCGACCTTGCGCAGGTAGCCGAGCACGATGCCCATAATGAGCGCCGCCTCAACCCCCTCGCGCAGCGTTATCACTAACGACTGAAACATTCCGGTGGTCCTCAGTATTCAGTATTCACTGTTTGGCCATCAGCCTTCAGCTCTCAGCAAAAAAAGGCTCGATTCTTAGCCTGTTTCCGCTTTGTTTTTGAGGCCGACCCTTTGTTTTCAACAACTCCCTCGCTTTGTTCCGTCAAATCCTCTTCGTGACGCCTGTTCGCGCCCATGCCAGAAACTTCTTAACCTTTTACGTCTTCTCAGCTTTCAGTTCTTCCAGTCTGAAGTCAATCAGCCCTCCGGCCCTCAGGTCAACCTCGGGTGTCACCTCCGTTCGTGATAACTGGTAGCAATCATATCTTATATCAGGGCCGTCCAAAGAAAGTTCAGCCATTTCGTTCTAACTACTTGATAGAGCGAGAATAAGAGCTCAGGATGATTTGTTTCGATTTCAATTTGTTGCCCCTCTTTTGGCATCATGCTACTGCGTTCGAGTCTTTTCCGGAGGCAGTAGATGAATATCGGGCAAACCGTCTTCTCTCAGTTCCTGGACTTCATCCCGCCCCATCACTTTCAGCGGTGTGTCGATCGCTACCAGGGCCATCGCTACGTCAAAGATTTTTCCTGCTGGGATCAGTTCCTGTGCCTGGCTTACGCCCAGCTCACTCACCGCGAAAGCCTCCGCGCTATCGAAACCTGCCTTCGGGCTCAGCAGTCCAAGCTCTATCACCTGGGCTTTCGCGGTTCCGTGTCCCGTTCCACCCTAGCCTACGCCAACGAAAACCGGGACTGGCGGATTTATGCCGATTTCGCGCACACCCTCATTGCCACGGCCCGCGATCTCTATCGCCACGAACCCCTGGGAGTGGAATTGGCCCAAACCGTCTACGCCTTCGACTCCACCACCATCGACTTGTGCTTGGCTCTGTTTCCCTGGGCGCAATTCCGCCGCCGCAAAAGTGCCGTCAAACTGCACACCTTGATCGATGTGCGCGGCAACATCCCGACCAATGTTTATGTGACCTCGGGCGATGTTCACGATGTGAACCTTCTCGACCGACTGCCTCTGGAAGCGGGTTCCATCTACTTGGTCGATCGCGCCTACCTGGACTTCGCCCGTCTCCATTTGTTCACTCAAGCCTACTCCTTCTTCATCACTCGCACCAAACTTTGAATACCCGATTCTCTCGTCGCGCGTCGCGGCAGGTCGATCGATCCACGGGGCTGAGGTCCGACCAAACCATTCTGCTCACCGGACCCCGTACCTCCCAGCGTTATCCCGAGGCCTTGCGCCGTGTCGGCTACTTCGATACGGAGAAAAACCGACGGCTCACTTTTCTCACCAACAATTTTCTCCTCCCGGCGCTGACCATTGCCCAATTGTACCGCGCCCGCTGGCAAGTCGAACTCTTCTTCCGCTGGATCAAACAACATCTGCGCATCAAAGGCTTTTACGGTGTCTCGGAGAATGCGGTCAAGACTCAGGTCTGGATCGCGATCTCGGTTTATGTGCTGGTGGCCATCGTCAAGAAGCAACTCCGGCTCGATCTCAGCTTGTACGAAATTCTCCAAATTCTCGACGTCACGCTCTTAGAAAAAACCCCGATTTTACAGGGGTCTATCAACTTCAACGATCAAACACCGGGGGACAACTCCTGTATCCAGTTGAATCTGTTCCCCTTGTAATTGGACAGTACTGATCTTATATCTTTCAATCTTGTCTTATATCTTTCAATCACTTGGTGGCTTTACGTAATTTAAGCCACCTGTTTTCAGCAATATAGTGGCTTAATGGGTTCGGTCCTGAAACCTAAAATCAATGATCATTTCTGCTTACTGTAACTGCCGTCCCGACGCCGACTGAAGGCAGCGTTCATATGGAAGCCCCACTATCGTCACTATTCATCTCCTTGTCGGCCTTCCCTCTGCTGCCGCTGCCGTATCTGGGAGCCCAAGGTCACGCTCGCGACCGTCCTCCCGTTTCTATCGCCAATCGGCAATCGGCAATCGAGAGATTGGGAGGGCCGCCACATGATAATCTGCTGAATCTATGGAAGATCTCTGTTTCCTTCCGATTCTCTCGTGCTTCTCCACCCAGCTCCACATGGCCGGCACCAACTCTCTCCGCTTCTCGCATCAGCTCGCTGGCCGCCTGCTTGCTTTCTGCCCTGACGCGCTCCTGCAAATTGGGATGGCACTCCGGCTGGCGACCTTCCGAAATGGGTTCTTACTTGGCATAGAATCTCCCAGCCCTCATCCGGAACTGGCCCTTTGCTTACCTCCTGCCTTCCCTCGGCTGCAGCGGCGCTCCCCCACCGCCGCCCCTCCTGGCCCTCCGGATTCAGACGGGCTCCCGCAGTCCCGATGTCATGTAACGCCTAATCCTTGCCGAAGGCCAGCGGATGTCGTCACGGAAGTAGGGGCACGGCTTGCTGTGCCCTCTTGGTTCGGTCACGCGCGACACAGGAAAAGGGTACGGCTAGCCGTACCCGCCCATCCGGACGCCGTCATCGTCGAAATCCAGGTAGCAACCGGGAAACCGGCCACTAAGAGCCCGTATCTGAACATCCTTGTTAATGTTAAATGGATTCCAAAAGGATTGTCAATCGGGGATTGGAATTGTCCAACAGCATCGGGTGTGCGGCATAAAAGTGAGAAGCGGGCCACTGGATGATAGGGGTAGGGAGAGTGGGATGAGCCACTCCCCCTCCCTCCGAACCGGACTGGCGGATCTCCCGCATCCGGCTCTCCAGTCAGTGGTCTTACCTCGAAGAGGACTGACCGACGGTACGCATATGGGCCGTAGCCAAAGAGAACAACCCGCGCTCCGTAAAGTAAGCGTTGGGCCAGCGTTGATGGTCCGATCCGCGCCCGCGTCCACGCCCGCCGCGCCAGCGGCGCAGGATGCAGCGCAGTCGCATCCGCACCCAGCCATCCAGGGTCGGAAACGTGGTGGTGTGGCTGTGCTTGAAATACTCATACCAGCCCACCAGCGTCCGGTTCAGATCGACGATGATCGCTTGCAGGCTCCCCCCCGGCGAGCGTGGTGTCTTGGCCCGGATCGTGTCTCGAAGTTTCCGGTCACTCTTCCGTCGGGGCCATCGCAGGCCCCGCTCGAAGTGGTAGCCGAGAAAATCAAAGCCGCCCTTGGGGGTGGCATCCACAATCCGGGTCTTGACCGGGTGCAGTTTCAATCCGGCGGCTGCCGTCCAGTTCTGCACCTGTT
>DATFYM010000224.1:0-22520 GCA_035315065.1 Terriglobia bacterium | reverse complement strand
CTCTTCCAGCCCCTACTCAAGGATAGTACCATCGAGCAACCTCCGGGCCAATCGTAAGGTACGCGCTACCCAGCTCTGGTAACGCTGCCCGCCATAGTACTAAATCGGCAGAACGCGAATTTTCTTGAGTGTGAGCCGCTTAGCCGACGCTCCGCCCCTATGCTTCGAGGATTCAGAGGGTTGGCGGGGCGTCAGTTGAATAAACGGGTAGCCTTTATGAGATAAAAGGACTCAGCGGACGGCGGAGTTGAGATGGCCGGCGCGAGGTGGGACTGTGGACTGCGTGGACAGAATTTGTCGCCCCGGAGTGACAGATTCTGTCACTCGCGGCTTTCGGACCAGACCACTGAACGCGCAGCCAGTTGAACTAGTCTCGCTGTCGTCGGCACTCGTGATCCCTTGTTCCCCGTCAGCGCGCGATAGCGTCATCCGCTGCCCTAGCGTGCTGGGTATGGTTCTCCCTCAGCACTTGCTTAATGGGTTCCATTATTCAGCCTCCGGATC
This sequence comes from Terriglobia bacterium, assembly GCA_035315065.1. GTDB lineage: Bacteria > Acidobacteriota > Terriglobia > UBA7540 > UBA7540 > DATFYM01. The sequence goes on along the minus strand of DATFYM010000224.1, from coordinate 22,016 downwards.
GTAAAGACCGAGTTGCTCCATCGCTCGAAGAAAATGCTTTACGTAGACCTCTTTCACGCAGCCCTTACTGCGCTCCACGATAACGAACGTCTGGTCGCCGACGGTGAACGCATGGTGTGAACCGGGCGCGTGGCGGTGGTTGTAGTTTCGCCCCAAGTGAGGGATATGGTTGTCCAGGAGAGTCTAAGCTCCCTAAAACGCACGTTCTTTGGAGACGCTGCGATCTCTCTGATCCTCGCCCTGATTCTGGACTCATCCATTGGAGGAGTTGTGCTCTCCTGATCGCCACCCTGACTCTCGACTCATCCAATCACTTTTGTGCATGGTACTATCCGTGGTATCGGCGGGTGTCAAGAGAAACTTTAGCATGCGATTAACTGTCTGTATTTCAGATATATAGGAGACATTCCGTGTTGTAGCGCGGGCGGTGTGGACACCTGCCTCTACCGCGGTTGCCGTTGCTCGCGAGGTGCGCGCGCCACTTCACGGCGAAAGTAGCCACCGGCAGAGAAGCAAGAGGTTGCGCCCGGCGCTTGTCCTACAGAGGGAGTCCGCTTGGCGCGCCAACTCGCCGGCCTCGTAAAAGTCTCCTGCGAGGATAGCTTGCCGTGCGTCTTCCCTGAGCCTGGAGGCCCTGGCCGCCAGAAACATCAGCGGACGCAGGTCGGCGCCGCAACGGGAGCAGGTGATCGCGCCTCGGAATCGGGCCTGGCACACCGGGCAGCGCGGCGATTCTTCGTTCAACTCTCCTCCATGACGAGTGGCGAGAAACAGGGGAAATCAGAAATTAGAAAGATTAGAAAGTAGAAATCAGAAAAGAAAAACGGTCCTCGTTCTGATTTCCACTTTCTAATTTCTGATTTCCCTTCATCCTTTACCCTTTAGCCTTCACCCTTTGTTTAGCTCCCCTCCACAAAAAACAGCAGCTCGCGCAGCGCCTTGATCCCCTGCGCCAGCGCTTGCTGATCGTCGGAAGCGATGGCGGCATCGATTTTGGCGTGCAGCTCGATGGCCTCTTCCGCGTCCTCCGGGTGCATGCGATCGAGCAGTTGGCGCGATTGTTCGATCAGGTTCCTGGCCTCGCTCTGGTGCTGAGTGGAGGTAGCGGGGCCGGTAGCGGTCGGGGCTTCGGGCAGGGCCTCAGTTTCGCCAGCTTCCTCCTCGCTTTCGACTTCCTTGCCGGCGATGGTAATTGCGTCCTCCAGGAATTCGCCCAGGTCCCCGTCGTCAAGCTGTTCGGCGCGCGCGGCGAAGAGCGTTTTCAGCCGCTCGCGCGACGCCGCAATCTCCGCTGCGCTCTTGGCTTGGAGGGCGTTGGTGATGGTGATGTGCTTGGATTTCCCGGTCTCCTTCTCCACGGCGGTGACGTGCAGGATGCCGTCCACGTCCAGGCTCATGCGGCACAGCACCTCGTTGGCCTCGCGAATCGGGCGCAGGCCCTCGATGCGAAAATCGCCCACCAGGATGTTCTTCATCGCGTCGTCGTCGTCGCCTTGATAGATCTCCACCTGCACGATCGTTTGGAAAGGAGCGGCCGTACAATAGCTCTCCGTCCGCGTCACCGGCAGCGGTGTGTTGCGGTAAATGATCGGATGATAGCAGTGCGGGTAGGGGATGCCGTTGCGCTCTCCCAGGTAAGAGGGGCCGAAGGAGAAGGGTGAGACGTCCACCAGCACCCGCTCCACCTCGTGCCCGGCAAGACGCGACGCCATAACCCCCGCGCCCAGGGCGACGCACAGATCGGGATGGACGTCCTGACGAGGGGCGATGCCGGAGCGCTCGCGCAGCAGCCGCGAGACCAGGGGCGTGCGCGTGGACCCGCCGACGAGAAGGATCGCATCGATATCGCCGGCGCCCTTGCCCGCATCGGTCAGCGCCTTGGAAACGCTGTCGAGCGTGGACTCCACCAGGGGAGAGATCATCGCCTCATATTCGTCGCGGGTGAGTTCGAGCTCGAGGTGCAGAGGTTTTCCGTGATCGATCACCAGGGCCTCTTCCCGCACGCGGGCGTAAGGCTCAAAACTCAATTTTTTCTTGGCTTCTTCCGCCGCCCACCATAGCCGGGCATGGGCCGCCGGGTGGCCGTGGCGAAGATCGATCGCGTATTGCTTCTCAAACTCCTGCTCCAGCCGCTCCAGCAGGAGATCGTCGAAGTCGTCGCCGCCGAGGTGATTGTTGCCGTGACTGGCGAGCACTTCCGTGACATCGCCTTCCACCACGACGACGGAAACATCGAAGGTGCCGCCGCCCAAGTCATAGACCATTGCCGTGTGGCGCGAGGCGTCGCCGAAGCCGTAGGCCAGGCTGGCCGCCGTCGGCTCGTTGAGGATGCGGACCACTTCCAGGCCGGCGAGCGCGCCCGCTTCGCGGGTAGCCGTGCGCTGGGCGTCGGAGAAGTACGCCGGCACCGTGATCACGGCCTTCTCCACCGGCTGGTTCAGTTCGCGCCGCGCCCACTCCGCCAGTTCGCGCAGGATGAGGGCGGAGATCTCCTGGGGCGAAAAAGTCTTGTCGCCCAGCGTCACCGACTCCATGGATCCCATCTTGCGCTTGACGCTGCGCACGGTGCGCTCCGGATAGAGGATCTGCTGATTGCGCGCCGCCTGGCCGACCAGCAATTCTCCGGCAGGCGAGAATCCTACGCAGGACGCCAGCATCTTGTTCCCCGGCCCCATCACCCTCACCCGGTCGCCGACAAACGCCGCGATTTCCGAGTTGGTGGTTCCCAAATCGATGCCTACAACCAGATCATTCATGCTCATCTCCTGCTGCCGCTCCTGCTGCGGCTTGTGCCGCCGCTCCGGCCGCCACCGCTGACGGTCGACGCGCCACCCTCACCTGTGCCGGACGGTAGACCTCGCCTTTCCACTCGTAGCCGGCGCGGTAGACTTCCAGCACCGTGCCCTCGGGCGCGCCGCTGGTTTCCTCCAGGTCCACCGCATGCATCGAGGTGGGGTCGAAGGGCTGACCTTGGCACTCGATCTCCCGGACGTGGGACTGGTCGAGAACCTCGTTGAGGCGCTCGAGGCTAAGCGAGTAGCCCTTTTCGAGCGCCGCCACCGCATCCACGGCCGCTTCGAGCGGCTTGTCCAGGCCGAAGAGCCTGCTCCTCCACCCCAGGTCGAACGACTTTCGCAACTCCACCTGGCCGGCGCGCGCCGAATCGAGGCCGCGGCGCAGACGGTCGCGGAGATCGAGGAGAACGTCGAGGACTTCCCCGCGGGCGCGCTCGTCCGCCTGGCGCTGCATCTCCGGCAGGAGCGGCGCCAGTTCTGCCACGGGCGCGACGGTCTCACTGAGCTGCTTGAAGCTCCGGCCTTGAAGTTTCACTTCCTGCGTCAAAGCGGTCATTGCCGACCACATGGAATACAGGTCCCACTGGCCGTCGATCCTGCCCGGCGGAGTGGCTGTCGCGGTCGGCGCTGGTGAACCGTCCTGGGGCCCGGCGTCGAGGGCGGCGAGAACCTCGGCGGCGATTCCCTGTGGCGGTTCCTCTTCCGCCAGAACGCTGTCGAGCCACGCGGTGAAGCGGCTCAGGATTTGTTCGCGATCCATGTTTCTCTTTCGGGGCCTATTTCTCTTTCAGCACCGCGAGCCAGGGAGCCGGCCCCACAAATCGCCTTTCCGGCGCGCGGTCCGCAAGCAGGGAAACCAGCGGCGCCCAAGGGTCCGTCGACAACAGCAGGTGGAGGGCGCGGCGGCGCGGGTCGCGCAGCACCTCGTATGCGTCGCGAATGCGCTCGAAGGCAGCGGGGGAGCGCTCCGGCGGGTGCTCCTTGACTTTCTTCAGGTAAGCGGCGCGGATCTCCTTGTCGGTGGCGTTCGTCGCCACGTCCAGGATTTCTCGCGGGTCGTCATGGGGACCGAGTGTGCTTTGACGTTCCATGCTTCAGAATAAGCTGCCTTGCCCGGACCCGCTGGGCGGTCTCGGCGTACCAGGCGGTCCAGGGCGGCGGCGACGGTGTTTGTGGTGGGGCCCCCGGCGCTTGCCCATGCCCAAGAGGTCGTCTAATTGGTTCATGATTTCATCAAACTCCTCCGGCGTGACTGGACCCATATCGTCGTCAAATTCCTCATCGTCTTCCTCATCATCATCGAAGAAGGGTTCGTCGTCAAAAGGACTTTCAAACTTGGGAGTTCTCAACGGAGGGAACTCGCTCGCTTGTTTCTCCAGGCTCAACACTTTGTTTAACTGGTCGGTACTCATGGAAGAAGAGGAACCCGACGCGTGGGGATTGAGGACGCCCATAAAGAAGTGTCCGCGCCGGCACTCCACGGCCTCGTCCACCAAGCCCATGTCCCGCTGTCGGCGCGCCAGCTCCGCGGCCGCCGCAAAGCACTGATCGCGGCGCTCCGGCTCATACTCGGGCAGCGCTCGCCCCCGCAGCAAGAGAAAGCGCGCCTCCGTCGCACCGCCCTTGGCCAGTCCGGCTCCGGAGGCGGCAAAAGCCAGGTGCCGACGATCGAGGCGCAACGCCGCCTCAGCCAACAGCCGAAGCTGGCGCGCGTCCATCGCGCCGGGTGTCCTCCCGAGTTCATCGAGAAGCTGTTTTTCAAAGGCGGGCGGAATGGTGAGCGGCCAACCGAGATCGTCGCCCAAGGCGCAGCCGCGCGCCACCGCCGCCGCTAACGACTCCTTGCTATCGAAAACGATGTTGCGGTTATAGTAGCGGTCCGTCACCAGATCGAGCAACTTACAGAAGTCGGCAATGCCGGCGACCACCATCGCCGCGGCTACCCGACTCCCGATCAGATCGGCCGCCTGCGCGAGATTGCGGGCGGCGCCATCGGAATCGCTGCGGAGCACGCAGAGGGTCCAGCGTAACACCGCCAGAAAAGCGGGACGGTCCCCTTCCCGGGCCTGCGGCAAGGCTTCGAGTTCTTCAATATCGCGTTCCGCCAGGTGAGGCTTGCGCTGCTCCACGTGACGCATGGCCGTAGCGACCAGCAAGCGGAGGCGTCCCCGGCGCACCTCGGGGTTGAGGGCGGCGAGGCCTTCGGCTTGTTCCAGATAGCCGAGGGCTTTCTTTAGAGCGCCTCTTTTCTCCGCCAAATCCATCAGGCGAAGCAGCGGCCGGCTATCCTTGGGCAAGGCCCGCTTCCAAGCCTCGGCGGCCTCCTCCTCCAACTTCCAACCTGAGCCTTGCCGCGCCCACTCCAGCCACCGCATGAAGACTTCGGGATCGGGGTCGATAGCACAGGCCCGCGCGTAAAGCTGCTCGGGAAAGAGGATGAAGGCGTCGTCCTCGTTGTATTTACGCGCCAACTCGCGAATCGCGGGCGGCTGGTCCAGGTAGTCGTAGGAGCGGCCGGAAAATCGATTGAGGAAGGACCGCTGAAGGTCGCCGAGATCCTCGCGCGGAATGTGCTGCAAGATATCGGCCATGTGTAGATAGAGGGCGGCGACTTCGGGTCCATCGGCCGGGAACCAGCCCTCGTGGACGGCGTGGCGGCGAAACTCATCCCACATGGTGCAGGCGGGAAGGCAAGCCATCGAGCGCGGGTCCTCGGCCTGCCGCGCCATCAGGCGCCAGAAATAAGCGTCCTTCCGTGGAGCGCCGCCCATCGCATCGCGGACCTGCTCGTAAGTGATGTCCGCGTCGGAGCCGCGCACTCCGATGTGCTGTCTGAGCCGATCGAGAAGGTCGGGACAAGCCTCCCGGCACGCCCGCACCGCGTTTTGGATAGCCGGAATGAGTTGCTTCCGCCTTCCGGCGGTGAAAGCGGTGTCGAGCGATTGCAGCGAGCCTCGAAGGCTATCCATCTTGCCGCCAACTTGGGCGATCAGAAAGGAAGCGGCGGGCTTGAGCCCCGGGGCGGCCTGGCGGGAGATCATGGCGCGCACCGCTGGGGCCAGCCGCGCCGGAGCCGAGTCGGGATCTATGAGCTGGAGCCAGCGCTCGCAAGCAGCGTCGTCCGGCCGGTAAAAGGCGGCAATGGCGCGCACCAGCATCTTCCACGGCGCGAGCGGGCTGCGGCGAGAGATTTCCGGCAGCGCCAGAGCATCATCTTCGACCGGTGCCGCGGTGACCGCTTCCCAGGCTTTCTGCAATCGAGCGGCGCCGGCGCGCAGCGGATGCTCGGCTGGGAGCGCCGGGTTCTGAGCCAACGCGCCGAGGTCGGTGAGTTCACGCCTTATAATCGTCTCGATTTCGACGCGCCTTTCCGGCTCCAGCACAGGATCGTTCAACTGGCGGATCAGATCGTCCAGGGACTCCTTGCGGACGGCGACGTCAACGTGAATTTCGGCGAGTGCCCCCCTCGCAGAAGGGTAGCGCTGCCGCACCAGGTCGAGGAGTGCCTTGGCCTCCACCGCGAGGCCACTCTTCAGGAGAGCTCGAATTCTGGCGCCGTAGGCCTTGACCAACAGCGCTTCCGAGGCGGACGTGCCGGCACGCTTGTGAATCTGCTTCGCCAGCTCCAGCGCCGGCTTGCTGTTTCCTTGGGCGAGCAACCGTTCCACCTCGGCGAAGTTCGGGTCGTTCGCGCCGGCACCCGGAGTGGTACCCCGGGCCACGACCGGCTGCGTTGCCGGCCAGGGCCTGTCCTGGTTGCGGTGCTTGTTTTTCCTGGACATCTCGCGTCATCCACAGTACTTGATCTCTGCGGGGAGATCAACACTTGTGAACACTGGGATCGCATTACCAGTTGCTCGCTGGGCGCCACTTCCTGGTTGCATAATCCTTTCTTCCAATCATGCCATGAGAAGGTGAAAATCGGCAACGAGACGCTTCCTTTCCTTGGCATCGCCCAGACGCATTAAGGTCTCCTCTTGAATCGGCCCGCGTGGTTGTGTCCGCCGGCCTCGTGTTCCGACAAGGGTCTGACGACGGGGTGTTGCGCAAAGTGATCGAGCGTGCGCCGGAAGTCATCGAGCAGGAGATCAGCAAGGTCATGACTGAAGCCGTGACGAACCAGGATGCGCTGGACGACGAGGTCGCTGCGGTTGGGTGGCATCGAGTACGCCGGCACCTGCCAACCGCGGTTGCGCAGACGGTCGGCAAAATCGTAGAGGGTGAAGCCGGGGTTCGCCCCGACTTTCAGAGTCCAGCAGAGCGCGGGCAGTCCGCCGGTGCCCCCGTAAATGATCTCGAACGGCCCCAGGTTCCCGATCTCTTTCGCCAGGTACACGGCGGTGTCGTGGCAGGCTTGGTGAACCCTGGTGTAGCCCTCCCTGCCCAGGCGTAGGAAGTTGTAATACTGGCAGATCACCTCTCCACCCGGTCGGGAGAAATTGAGGGCAAACGTTGGCATGTTGCCGCCCAGGTAATTCACGTCGAAGATCAGGTCATCCGGCAGGTCGGCATGGTCGCGCCAGACCACCCATCCGACTCCCAGCGGCGCGAGCCCGTACTTGTGTCCCGAGGTGTTGATTGACTTGACGCGCGGCAGGCGGAAATCCCATACGAGGTCAGGCTGGATGAAGGGCGCCAGGAACCCTCCGCTGGCCGCGTCAACGTGAATGGAAATGTTGAGCCCCGTGTCTCGCTGAAGCTGGTCGAGGGCGTCGCTAACCTCCTTTACCGGCTCGTACTGGCAGGTAAAGGTGACCCCCAAGGTCGGAACGACGCCGATGGTGTTTTCGTCGCAATGCCGGATGACCTGCTCGGCAGTCATCAGCAGGCGGTCTCCCTCAAGGGGGATTTCTCGCAGTTCGACGTCCCAATAGCGGCAGAACTTATGCCAGCACACTTGCACGGGGCCGGTGACAAGGTTGGGTTGGTCCGCGGGCCTATGCTGCACGCGTCTCTTCTCCCGCCACTTCCACTTCAGCGCCATGGCTCCGAGCAAGGCGGCTTCGCTCGATCCGGTGGTCGAAGTGCCGAGGGTGTTGGCGGAGTCGGGCGAGTTCCACAGGTCCGCCAGCATGTGGACGCAACGCGCTTCGATCTCGGCCGACTGCGGGTATTCATCCTTGTCAATCATGTTCTTATCGACGCATTCGGCCATTAACTGGGCCACCTGGGGTTCGGACCAAGTCTGGCAAAATGTGGCGAGGTTCTGGCGTGAATTGCCATCGAGCATCAGCTCGTCATGAACGATGGCATAGGCGTGACGCGGGTCCTGCGGGCCTTGGGGAAATTTGTATTTCGGCACGCTCACGGAGAGATCGTGCGAAGAGTAAATCTCATCGAGCATTCCAGCCCGGACATCAGCCCTTCGGTGCAGTGGCATGTGAAAGCCTCCTGAGCGGCGTGAAAGCGCTATTGTAACCCTTATAGTTGCACTTTCCGCAGCCGGAGCGCATTCAAGATCACCGACACCGAACTGAAGGTCATTGCCGCGCTGGCGACCATGGGGCTGAGCAGCAGGCCGAATACCGGGTAGAGCGCGCCGGCGGCGAGAGGAATGCTCACCGAGTTGTAGACGAAGGCAAGAAACAGGTTCTCGCGGATGTTGCGCATGGTGGCGCGGCCGAGGCGCCGGGCGCTGACGATGCCGCGCAGGTCGCCCTTTACCAGCGTCACGCTCGCGCTTTCCATGGCCACGTCAGTGCCGGTACCCATGGCGATGCCGACGTTGGCCTGCGCCAGCGCGGGGGCGTCGTTGATGCCGTCACCCGCCATGGCCACCGTCCGCCCTTGCGCCTGGAGGCGCTTCACCACCTCCGCTTTTTCGCCCGGCAATACTTCGGCCCTGACTTCGTCGATCTCCAACTGGCGGGCCACCGCCTCCGCCGTGGCTCGGCTGTCGCCGGTCGCCATCACGATTCGCAAACCCTCGCGATGCAGGGCGCCGATGGCCTCGCGCGTGGAGGATTTGACGGGATCAGCCACCGCCAGGAAACCGGCGGGACGCCCATCGATAGCCGCGAACACCACGGTTTGGCCTTCTTGGCGCAGTTCGTCAGCCTTGCCCGTCAAGCGGGTCCAGCGGTCAAGAATCTCAGCGGCAGGGGCCGTGAACTGGGTCAGGAACTTTTCGCCGCCCAAAGCGACGGCGTAGCCGTCGACTTTGCCGGAAACGCCTTGCCCCGGGTAGGCCTGAAACTCCTGGGGGTCGGGGACCGTCACCCCCTGGTCGCGCGCTCCCGCCACGATAGCTGCCGCCAAGGGATGCTCGCTCGCGCGTTCCAGCGCGGCGGACAGGCGCAGGAGCGCGTGTTCCGCAGGTCCCGCGTGGCCTGGTGGATAGTCGACCACACTCAGCGACATCAAGCGTGGCTTGCCCTCGGTGAGGGTGCCCGTCTTGTCCACGACGATCGTATCCACCTTCTCCAGCAACTCCAGGGCCTCGGCGTTTTTGATCAGCACGCCAGCCTGGGCGCCGCGCCCGACGCCCACCATCACCGACATGGGCGTGGCAAGCCCCAGCGCGCAAGGGCAGGCGATGATCAGCACGGACACCGCGGCCACCAGGGCATGGCCCAGGCGCGGTGGCGGTCCCACCAGCGCCCAGACGATGAAGGTGAGCACCGCCGCCAGAAGCACGGCTGGCACAAAGTACGACGACACCACGTCGGCCAAGCGCTGGATGGGGGCGCGGCTGCGCTGCGCCTCGCTCACCATGCGCACGATTTGGGCCAGCAACGTCTCGCTGCCCACCCGCTCGGCGCGTATCACCAAGCTACCCTGGCCGTTCACGGTGCCGCCGGTGACGGAGTTGCCTGGAGTCTTCTCGACGGGGATCGGCTCTCCAGTCATCATGGATTCATCGACATAGCTCGCGCCGTCGATCACGACGCCATCCACCGGTACCCTTTCACCGGGCCGGACGCGAAGCCGGTCGCCGGGCTCGACGCGCTCCAGCGGGATGTCACTCTCGCCTCCCACCTCATCGAGGAGCCGCGCCGTCTTGGGCGCGAGACCCAGCAGGGCGCGAATGGCGCTCGACGTTCGGCTGCGGGCGCGCAGCTCCAGCACCTGTCCTAACAACACCAGCGTGGTGATGCCGGCCGCGGCTTCGAAATAGACCGGAACTTCGCCACCACCGCCGCGAAACGCGGCCGGGAAAACGCCAGGCGCGATCGTGGCGATCATGCTGTACAGGTAGGCTGTACCCGTACCGGTGGCGATCAGCGTGAACATGTTGAGGCTGTGATGGACAATCGACTTCCAGCCGCGCTCGAAAAACGGCCAGCCTCCCCAAAGGACCACCGGAGTTGCGAGCGCCCCCTCGATCCACGTCATGGTCCGTTGCGACATGACGGCTTCAAAAAGGTCGCCCTCGATCATCTCCGACATCACCAGCACCAATATCGGCAGGGTCAGCGTGAGGCTTATCCAGAAGCGGCGCGTCATGTCCGCGAGTTCGGGGTTGGCCTCTTCCGTCAGCGTTGCGGTCCGCGGCTCAAGGGCCATTCCGCATTTGGGGCAGTCGCCGGGCTGGTCGCTCACCACCTCGGGATGCATGGGGCAGGTGTAGGTCGCCGCGGTTCGATTCGATTCATTCACGGAAGGGCGTCGGCTGTGAGCCGTAGCGGTCGGGGCGGGCAATGGCACAACAGGGGAGACCGTAGGCGCACCTGGCGCCGCGTTGGCGACACGGCGAAGCGCGTGGCCCGGACCTCCACTGATTCCGCCCAGACTCACGAGCCCACCGGACGAACTGGGCGGCGGGGCATGATGCCCGGCGGATATGTCGGACCCGACCGTTCGGTTCAGATAGCGATCAGGGTCCGTGACAAACTTCTGGAGGCAGCCGTTGCCGCAGAAGTAGTAGGTGTGCCCCAGGTGGGAGGAACTGCCCGCAGCTTTTTCCGGAACAACGCTCATGCCGCAGACGGGATCCCTCACCGGAGCCCCCCCGACAGAGTCCAGGGGCTTGCCTTGTCCCGGCTGTCCCATATTCTAATGGATGTTCTGCTCGGGAAGATAGGCGCATTCCACCCGTCGGCCGCCTTACTCATATCGTAGCGCCACCATAGGATCCACCTTCGTTGCCCGGCGCGCCGGGATGTAGCTTGCCAGCAGCGCCACGGCGGCCAGGATCAGCGAGACAGCGATGAATGTCGGCGGATCGGTGGGCTTCACGCCGTACAGCAGGCTCGACAGGAAACGGCTGAGGACGAGTGCGCCCACGAGGCCGATCCCGATGCCGACGGCCGCCAGGAACGCGCCTTGTCCCACCACCATCAAGAGCACGTTGCCTCGCTTGGCGCCCAGCGCGATACGAATCCCAATTTCCTGCGTGCGACGCGCGAGGTGGAAACTCAGCACGCCGTAGATTCCCACGGAAGTCAGCGTCAGCGCCAAGGCGGCGAAGGTTCCCATCAGCAGTACGTCAAACGTCGGATGCGCCACCGCCCGGGCAACGACATCCGACATCGATTGAAGGCCCAATACGCGCTGGTCAGGATTCACGGCAGTCACGGCTTGGCGGAGTTGCTCGCCGAGAGCGAGGTTGCTGCTGGCGCGGACCACCCACGCCGTAGAGTTCGGAGGACGGAAAAGCTGCGACGCGGGCACATAGATGGTGGTCGGGTCGGACTCCTCCAGGCTTATGTTTTTTACGTCCCCAACCACACCCACGACCTCGCGGGGCGGCTCCAAGACCTCGGGAAACTGCCGCCCTTCATATTCGCCCACCACTAAGCGATCGCCGATCGGATTCTTTCCCTTCCACCAGAGGGCCGCGACCGTTTCACCGACAATCACCACCGGAGTGGACGAGGCGGTGTCAGTTTCCTGGAGATTGCGGCCTTGCAGGATGGGAATGTGCATCGTCTGGAAGTATTCCGGACTGATCGCCCGGTACTCCATCCCGCCGATACTTTGGTCGTGCTCGGGGTGCCCCTCGTGCTGGGTGGGAAGATTACCACAACAAGTCAGCGGCGGCAAGCTTACGACACCGGCCGACGTGACGCCCGGCACCGCCTTGATACGCTCCAGCACCTGCTGCTCGAAAATCCATACCTGGTTTGCGGTGGCCCGCTCCGCCGGTGCAAAGGGAGTGTTCATGGTGTAGACGTGCTGAGGATCGAAACCCAACCTCTGCTGGTGCAGACGATAGAGGCTCTCGATCAGCAGCCCTGCTCCCACGAGCAGCATCAGGGAGAGCGCCACTTCGCCGATCACCAGCACATTGCGTCCGCGGCTGCCAGCCGTGCTGCGTCCTCCTTGCGTGCTGCCTTCCTTCAGGGCGGTATTGGGGTCGAGGCGCGAGGTTTGCCAATAGGAAGTGAAGCCGAACGCCAAGCTTGTGCCGAGCGCCACCAAAGAGGTAAAGGCGAGGACGCTGCCGTCGAGTCCAATGTGGGTGGTAGAGGGAAGGTCCCAGGGGATCGAGGATACCAACAGTTTCAGGGCCCACACGGCCGCCACGAGACCTGCCGCGCCCCCCATCAAGGCGATCAGCAGGCTTTCAGCCAAGAACTGTTGCAGTAACCGCCAGCGTTCGGCGCCTAGGGCCAGTCGGATGGAGATTTCTCTCTGGCGGGCGTTCGCTCGCGCCATGATCAGGCTGGCCACGTTGGCGCAGGCGATCAGCAGCAAAAGGCCGACCGCCCCAAACAGCATCAGGAGGCTGGGGCGAAGATCGCCGGCGAGCGCCGTTTGGTAGCTGAGCAGCCGCGCGCCCGCCTGGCCCGACTGCGCGGACCCAGCCTGGCGGAGTTGTTCAAACACCACGTTCATGTTGGCTTGGCCCTGGGCCAAACTTGTTGCCGGCTGGAGCCGCGCGATGACGCTGGTATTCATCCCCGTGTCCTCAATGCCGGTGCCCAGTTGGAGCGGGACAAAGACGTCCACCTGCTGCTCGACGAACGTGAAATCGGGCGGCATTACTCCTACCACGGTGAAGCTCGCGTCGCCGAGTACCACCTGCCGGCCGATGACGGCGGGATCGGAGCCGAATGCTTTTCGCCACAGCGAATCGCTTAAGATCACGCTCTGCGCGCTTCCTGGACGGGTCTCCTCACGCAGAACGCCACGGCCGAGCGCCGGAGCCACTCCCAGCACCTTGAAGAATCCATCGGTGACGCGAAGGGACGTGATCCACTCGGAGACGCCGCCCCGTTTGATCGAAAGGTCCGGACCACCGCGGTAGCCTGCTATGGCCGCGAACGCGCTCGCGTGATTGCGGTAGAACTCAAACTCAGGGACCGTTAGATCATCGGCCAGGCCTCCGTCCTTCCAGACCCCTTTTATCTCAACGATCGCGTCCGAACGCGGGTAGGGCAGCGGGCGAAGCAATACCGCGTTCACCACGCTGAAGATGGCGGTGTTCGCGCCAATGCCTAGGGCCAGCGTGATCACCGCCACCGCGGCAAAGGTTGGGTTCTTGGCCAGCATCCGTACGCCGTAGCGAAGGTCCTGAAGCAGGTTCTCGATGAAGTTCGTTCCACGCATGTCTCGACACTCCTCTTTGATCTGCTCTACGCCGCCAAACAAGCGCAGCGCCGCCAGGCGCGCTTCCTCCGGGTTCATTCCCGAAGCGATGTTCTGTTCGATCTGGCGTTGGAGGTGGAAGCGCATCTCCTCGTCCAGTTGCTGCTCCGACTGCTCCTTGCGCAAAAGGAGCCGCAACACGCGGCCGATCCTCATCAAGAGCCATCCGTTCATGGTTGACCCACTCTTCGTCGATCAGTCCTTCCATCGACGATCCGGCTACGCCATTTCCATCACTTCGGCCACCGCCCCGGCCAGCCTTTCCCAACTTGCCCTTTCTTCCTTCAGTTGCTTCTGTCCCCTCTTGGTAAGGTGGTAGAACTTGGCGCGCCGGTTGTTCTCCGAGGCGCCCCAGGTGGCGGCAATCAACCCTTGGTGCTCCAGCCGATGTAATGCCGGGTAGAGCGAGCCTTGCTGGACTTGCAGTACGTCCTTCGAGACTTGCTGGATCCGTTGCGCGATGCCCCAGCCGTGCATCGGTTCCAAGGCAACCGTTCTCAGGATCAGCAGGTCCAGCGTTCCTTGCAAGATATCCGCGTTTTTGTTCACTCGATTCCTCCCTAGACACTCGACAGGAGCAATTCTACTCTTCTCTTGTAGAATGTCAAGGGGGACAAATCAAGGAGGGAATTGCTCTGCTCCCAGCCAAACGACGACCCGCGCCGAATCGCCTGGAGCCAGCAAGAGCGCCGTGGGTAGGTATATTTTTACTAGCCTATTTGGTGGCTCTCGCCTGCTTAAGGCTTCAACAGGCCTTGCGTTCGGAACCAGTTGGCGAGCAGCGTTGGCCACACCGAAAGGGCGGGATCCTTCTGCGCCAGGCCCACGCCGTGCGGCCCGCGCTCAAAGATGTGCATCTCCGCCGGGACATGATTCTGGCGCAGCGCCAGGTAAAACAGGACGCTGTTCTCAGGCGGGACGCCGTCGTCCGCGTCGGTGTGGAAGAGGAATGTGGGCGGCGTTTGCGGCGTCACCTGTAATTCGTTGGAGAGGTTCCGGACCAGTTCCGGGCGAGGATTGTCGCCCAGCAGATTGTGCATGGAGCCCTTGTGGACGTAAGGCGTGGTGAAAGAAATCACCGGGTAAGCCAAGATCATGAAATCAGGCCGGCAACTGACGCGGTCGATGGGGTCCACGGCGTCGGGCTTCCCACCGTCGAAATGCGTGCCCACGGTCGAAGCGAGGTGGCCGCCGGCAGAGAAGCCCCAGATGCCAATGCGGTCCGGGGCGATTCCATAGTCCTTGGCCCGATAGCGGACCAGGCGAACGGCGCGCTGGCCATCCTCCATCTCCACCGGATGATGGTAGCGCGGGCCCAGGCGGTACTTCAGCACGAAGGCAGCGAGGCCCAACCCGTTGAGCCAGTCGGCGATCTGACGGCCCTCGTGGTCCATAGAGAGCATCCCGTAACCGCCTCCCGGACAAACGACCACGCCCGCCCCCGCCGCCTTGGCCGGGTCGGGCAGATAGATCGTCAGGCTGGGACGGTCCTCGTCGGCGCTGCCCAGCGCGCCCGGCGCCCCATCCGGCCATAGCAACTCGACCTTCTGTGGCGCCGCCTGGACGAACGTGGCGAAACTCATCGTCAAGACCAAAAGCAGTAAGATTCTCATGCTTGCCAACTCCACCTCGGCGGCAGACGGGCTCCTAACTGTGGTTGGCAGTTCGACAATCGGCCTTAGGACGCTCTTTCCCGAGGCACCGTCTCGGAAGGATTTGGCTTCCCCAATTCAGCAATCGGACGAGCGAAGGTTGGCCCTAGCCATCTGATTCTAAGTGACATTGCGGCTATGAGGGAAAACACGCCTCCGGCGTCCGAAAACGTTCCTTCGTCTTTGATATGCTCTCGGGCCTCGGTTCCTATCGTCTGCCGACAGCGCGGCGTGATCTATCTGAGAGCGAATTGATATACAACTTGATCAGTATAGTCCATTCTGAGTTTACGTGTCAATAAAAAAATCATCGGGTTTTGTAGGGCCGAGCGGCGCTCGGCACGAGCCCGAACGATAACCCATGACGAGAAAGTTAGAGACCAGAAGGTAGAAATCTCCTAAGCTGGCTACAATCCCGGATCAGTTGATCGATCAGGCTCAACACTTGCGTCACCGGCGAGGTCGCTCCAGGGTGGTTCAAGGCTCACAACCAGCGAGTAACTGAACTGTCTGCATGTTGCAGGCTCAAACAGCGAGATGGAGTCGTCCTGAACTGTTCCGGTGAAACTTGCCGAACACCCGTAATCGTGCCCGCTGAAGAAGCTTCCTTGCAAGTTGAGGCTCATAAGCCGGTTTTCACCGTGATGATAGAGGGAATATTGAAAGCCATTGCCGCTGCCAGAGATGTGGCATTGCTGGTCGTGGTCAAAGATCACAACTAAGCGCCCTTTCACCGTCCCATTCATCACGATGCGCCTGGATCGGCAGCGATCGTAGACTCCAGACGAGTTCTTTCCCGAAACCAATCTGCCCGCAATATAGGCCAAAGCGGCGCGAAGATGTGCTTCCAAACTGCAATCCCCCAATCCATCGCAAAAAGGAGAGGCTCGCACGCTAAGTCGTTCATTCGATAAACACGCTCCTCTAACCCGGATTTCTCACCACGGGTTTGGAAGGGCGGGGTCTTGGCCCCGCCCTCCCGGCAGCCTCCTAAGGCCGTCCGGGCGTGCTGAGTCCAGGCTAGAGTATAATCCAGTGGTCAGGCTGGGAGTCGGGAAATGGCGGTGCCCGTTGGCGAGTCTGTGCGAGTCGGATTATCAGTTCTTCGCCAGTTCGTAATCCTCTCGCTGCTCACATTCGCCTCGCAGGGATTGGGAGCGCAAGCGGTTCCCGCCCCGGCGACGACCGCTTCCCAGGCGAGTGCACCTACCTTCAAACTCCAGGTGCAAAAGAACGTGGTGGTGGTTCGGGTGGTCGTCCGTGACCCCCACGGTCGCGCGGTGGCCGGCCTTCGCCAAGAAGACTTCAGGATCACCGACAATCGCAAGCCGCAGACGATCAGCAGCTTCTCAGTTGAAACCCACCCAGTTGCGATCCCGTTGGCGGGGCTGCCGGCCACCGCCCCGCCAGCCAAGATGGCGGAAGGGCCGAAGCAGAAAGCCACTCCTGTCGCGCTGCCCACCTACCTTGGTTTGTATTTTGACGACCTGAACTCCGCTTTCGACAGCCTGGTACGAGCGCGCGACGCGGCGGAGAAATTCATCGCCGGGGTCCCTCCGACCGAGCGAATCGCGATTCTCACTTCCTCCGGAAAACAATCTCTCGATTTCACCAACGACCGGCAGAAACTCCACGAGGCACTGTTTAGGCTTTATGCTAACGAGCGCCTCAATCCCAGGGCAAGTTGTCCCGAGATTACGGATTTTCTCGCCGATCAAATCACGAATCACGAAGACTCTAACGCCTATAGCATCGTCAGGGACGAGGCCATCAACGAGTGCCAAATGGACGCTCGCTCGGTGACGAATCAGTGGATTCGGATGTTGGCCCAGGCGGCTTACGACGCCTTTCTGATGCAGGCCCGCGTCGATATCAAGAACCTTGAGAACGCGGTTCAGCGCGTTGCCGAGATGCCGGGGGAACGGCAGGTGATGCTGGTCTCGGACGGATTCATGCCTCTGGAAATGCGCGATCTCTTGGAGCATGTCATTGACGAAGCTTTGCACGTCAAGGTGATCATCAGCGCGCTGGATGGCAAGGGACTGGCGGTGCAGTTGCGGGAGGCAGACGCCAGCCGACAGTATGCGCCGAGCGGCAATATGTCCGGTCTCTACCACATGTACGACACGTCGCGCGAAGCTGCGGCCACCGGCACCCTGGCGGAAATCGCCGGCGCCACCGGCGGCCAGTTCGTCCATAACAGCAACGACCTCCTGGGCGGCTTCCGTAAGGTGCTGCTGGCGCCGGAAACGGCCTATGTCCTCACCTTCTCACCCGAGAACCTCAAGGAGAACGGGGCATTTCATACTTTGAAGGTCAGGCTGTTGAACGGCCACGGCTTCACCGTTCAGGCTCGAAAAGGCTACTTCGCGCCCGGTAAGCCAACGACGCCCGAGCAGCAGGCCAAGGAGGAGATCCGGGAGGCCGTGTTCAGCCCGGACCCCATTCAGGGCTTGCCCTTGGAAGTGCAAGCGCAAGCACACAAGATCGGTCCGCAAAAGGCGGAGATCGCCGTGCAAGTCCGCCTCGATGTTCGCGCGTTATCGTTTGAGAGGGAAGGCGACCGCAACATCAACAAGATCATCCTCACCGTCGCCCTGTTTGATGCGGACGGCAAATTCGTCTCGGGCAAACAGGAGAACCGCGAGTTGATTCTCAAGGACACTACGCTGGCCGACCTCCAGAAGTCCGGGCTCGACTTCCAGGCACGAGTCCTCGTAACGCCCGGCACTTACACCGTGCGGGTCGTGGCGCGCGACGCCCAGAAGGGTGCGATGGCAGCAATGAGTAGGGCTGTTGAGGCTCCACGATAGGGTGGACTGACGATAGCAGCGTCCTTGCGCAGCGACCTGCCCAAGGGCGGTTTTGCTCTCGAGTTCTATTGGGCTAGACTAATTTTTCGGAATCCGCTTCGGTCAGCCGGTTGATTCGCTCTGTCTCTTTATGCAGGTGCTTCAATTTGCCCATGTGCCTTAACCACGGCTTCTCGGCTGCTTTGGCATTGCCGGCCAGCTTTTCCTTCACCGCTTCGGTCACAAACTCAGGCAGCGGGATTCCCTGCTCCGCCGCAGACTTGGCGCGGCGAAAGATGGTATGCGGAATTTCCAGGGTCGCCTTCATGAGGCGAGCGTCCCATATTTACGGGAGCTGGTCAAGTTTTTGACCGCCAACCCGTCAGCCGACGGGCGGCCCACGCTTGCTATGGAACCCGAGTCGATGTTAATTTCGACCGCGCCAATGACGTTGTTGACCGACCACGAAGGCCGGAGGATACGCCTCACTGATGAGCGCTGGCGTCATATTGTCGAGCATCCTGAAATGGCATCCATGCGCGAGGCCCTTGAGGAAACCCTCGCGGCGCCCGAGTCCGTGGTGGAATCGCTGAGCGACCCGGCGGCCAAGCTTTACTATCGCTTCTATCAGCGTGCAATTGTAGGTGGCAAATACATGTGCGTCGGTTGTTCGAGTAAGCCCGGATGACGCATTCGTTGTGACGGCTTACCGGACCGACCGGATCAAGAAAGGCAAAATTATATGGCCGAGAAAGTAGTCAAGATGTGGTTCGATGCGGAAGCTGACTTCTTGGAAGTGATTTTCGAACAGAAGGCCGGGTATTTCCGTGCCACGGACAACGACCAAGTGATGGAGAAGGTGGATAGCGAAGGGAACGTCATCGGCTTCTCCGTGCTGGGGGTCAGTTCCCTCAAGAAGACTCCGCTGGAGGTTGCGCTCACCTAGGGAGCGCGAAATCAGCAACTACAGTGACGAGATCGAGCGGAAGTATCGAAGGCTGAAAACGGACTGGTGACAATCATGGCTAAGAACAGAGCCACGGTAGGCATTTCCCTGCACGCGGTAGAGACCATCGTCGAAGAGGTCATCACCGAAGCCGTCCCCGCATATGACTGGTTCTGATATCCGAGGCTCAGCGGTGACATGATGGGCCGCAGTCTTCTTACAAATCAGGTCTGACGCGCTAGCTATTCCAACCGCGAATGTCCGCGCCGCCCGGCAATTTCGGATGTATCATTGATGTGGCAAGGGTTTGGCGGTGACTACGCGCATGACGTTCGACGGCAGGCTGGACCTTGATGAGCGGACGTTTCAAATGGAGCGAGCGTAAGGCCGAGTCGAATCTCAGGAAGCACGACGTGAGTTTGGACGAAGCCAAGACGGCGTTCGATGATCCACTGTTTGTCGTCTTCTCCGACCCCGATCATTCGGCCGAAGAGAGTCGGTTTATTCTTATGGGACAGTCCAGCCGACGACGACTCCTGGTAGTCTCGTATACCGAGCGGGGGCAGGCTATTCGCTTGATCAGTGCGCGGGAGGCTACGCGCAAGGAAAGAATCGCGTATGAAGAAGAGATCTAACGCCCATCTCGCCGATGATCTGCGCCCGGAGTACGACTTTCTGGCGTTGCCAGTTGTTGCGCGCGGACCCGGGCGAAAGGCTCCGCCACCCACCGTGCAACTGGCGGAGGATGTGGCTCGGGCCTTTCCCGACTCCCAATCCGTCAACGAGGCCTTGCGTTTCCTGATCAGAGTCACCGAGGGCCGAGTCAAGCAGACGCAGCATTGAGCGGTCGAATTTCCCGAAGCGCGGGCCGGGATGAGCGTCGAGGAACAGGAGCGATGGTATCGGCTGAGAATCAAATCGCGTGCGCCTGCCAGCCGATGAGAACACGCGCATTTGAAAACCCGCAGACCCAAGGAGCGGGTCCGCGCTACCCTTGCTGTAGCGGGATTCCGTGCTCCGCCGCCGCAGACTGGGCGCGGCGAAAGATGGCATCCGGAATTTCCAGGGTCGTCTTCATGAGGCCAGCGTCCCATATTTACGGGAGCTGTTCAAGTCTTGCCCGCGGACGGTACTGTCCTAAGAATCCCTTGGAAACGAGACATTGACAAACAACGGCCGCTCGTTGTAAGATTCATCCCATGACAATCGAAGAAGCGGTAAAGGCCGTAAAGCGTAAGTACGGCTTGCTGACGAGTTACCTTGATGCCCGCACTGGAAAGCTGATGACGGTCGTTAAGGCCGAATCTGACTTGAAGGCAATCCCTGAAGTCGATTGGCCTGAAAGCGGAATCTCGTTGTTTAAGTCCGAGGTAATCGAACTTGCAAACGGATCTGTTACGATCAGGAATTTGGTTCAGAGAAAGCTTCCCGAACTTTTTGCCGTCGAGTTGGGTCGAAAGGGTGGAAAGGTCATCGCTGAACGTGGGCCTGAATATTTCCGCCAGCTTCAGGCCAAGCGCGTAAACCGTAAGGGTGGGAAGCCGAAGAAAGGCTGAAGTTCTGAGCCTAGAAGACGGGCGGACATCGGGCGCAATGGAGAGTGAGCCGATGCCTTCGAAGTACGATGATTTGGAATTGCACGACTTGATGACCGAAGAAAAAACGAGGGGAACCCGCCATCCTCGAAAAGCCGTGTCGGTGTCACAGAAGCGAGAATTGGTCAAAATCGGCAGGATGATATTGAACCGGAACTGCACCAAGAGAGAGTATTTGCAGGCTATCCGTGACTACGGGCCGAAAGACGGATCGTCGGAGTTTCAGCGTCTCGTGAGCTTGTGGGATGAGTACCACGGCCGGATCTAGAAATGCGGCTCTTAAGAGCCGCTATCCTTGTATCCCTCTCTTCGACAGGGACCGTCTCCAGGTAATCTGCCGCCACCTTTGCGAACCTTTTCGCAAACTGGTCAGGAGACATCCGGCGCTTCTTGGTCATTAGACTTTCCTCTCGGGCTCAAGGTACTCGCTCAAGTCCGCTTATGAGAGTACACTAAACCGCTAGGCTTGTCCACAAAAACGGTGGGAATGTGGGAACGGTAGATCTCCCGCCAGGCGTCATAGACAGCGTCCTCCGGGTTGTCCCACAGCTCGTTCAGTGCCGCGCCGCCTAGCTGCTGCCAAGCGCGAGCAAGGGTGGCGCGGACCCGATTTGTGGGTCCGCGGCGCGTACGAGAATCCTCACAAGCTGCCACGAGTGGTTCGCTCAGCCATGGGTGTCGGCAGCTCAATTTGAGGCAGTCGCATCCGGCTGAGGTTCTACTCGCTGTAAGGGAGCGATGTTGCGGTTGCGCGCCTGCTCCTTCGCTTTGAGGTCCTTGTACATCTCTGCCAGATCATAGTTAAACCGCATCGCGTATGCTACGCGCGCCGCGCGAACTTCCTCGACGATTTCGCCTTTCCGATTCACTCCTCTTCTCCCATTAATTCTTCGTAGCGTCTCTCACAGCCGGTCGGAAACCGGAGTAGCAGCGGGCGGCCGCTGCGGAATGTGGCTGATGGCCTTGCCGAGCTGCTGGCGGGCAAGGTCGAGGTCGTAGGTCTTCTGAAGGTTCATCCAGAGATCCGCGCTGGTCCCAAAGTAACGGGCCAAGCGCAAGGCCGTATCGGCAGAGATGGCGCGCTTGCCGGCGACGATCTGCGAAATACGGTTGGCCGGCACCTCCAGGGTGCGGGCCAGTTGGGCGGCGGAAATACCGATCTCCTTCAGCTCGTCGGCGAGTATCTCGCCCGGGTGGATAGGTGTGCGCGCCATGGCTTTTGTACCCCCTAGTGATAATCGACGATCTCTACGTTTTCCGGGCCGTCCGCTCCTTGCGGCCACTCGAAGCAGATGCGCCACTGTCGGTTGATGCGGATGCTGTGCTGGCCCTGCCTGTCGCCAGAGAGTGCCTCCAGACGGTTGCTCGGAAGCTGTGCGAGGTCCCGTAGTCCGGCGGCCGATTCAAGAACGCGCAGCCGCTTCTCAGCCTGATGACGGAAGCCCTCGAAGGCGCGAACGCGCTCGCCCTCGGCGAACAAGCGGGTTTCCCGATCCCTATAGCTGCAGATCAAACATCATGTTAGCATCAGGTACGCAGTACGTCAAGCGTAGTAGGGAGGCCGGGTGCACGACATAGAAGTTGGAATTGAAGAGTTTCTTTTTTTGTGGTATCAATCCTAACGTATATAGACGTTAGGATAAGGAGGCCTATGACTGAGTCTATTCCTCAGTTGGAAAATCAAAGAGTGCAGGTGGTGCAGG
>DATFYM010000223.1:0-11406 GCA_035315065.1 Terriglobia bacterium | reverse complement strand
GGCGGCTCTGTACCCATAACCAGTACTTCCCCGAGCTTAAAGATTTGCTCGATGCGGTCTCGCAGCAGATGGCCGCTTGGCAAAAACCGAACTCGGTGCTGCATCGATTATGCGGCATTACTTAAGACGCTATGTTTAGCTTAGGGTCTTGTGGTGTCTTGGACTGGGCCTTCGCTGAAAGCTGTACGTACTTCTTGTGCCGCTCGGAAAACAGCACGTGGTACCGCTGGCCCCGCTGGGCGTCGCTCGCCACACCTCCCTCGCGCAGGAAAACAATCGAGCCCACCCGAAATGCAACAGCAATCCTACCTCGGAACCACTTCGTACTGGTTTTCGATGACCTTTCGGAAGCTAGCGGAAATGGCATGCCAGTCAAGCACGTCCACGCGGAAGGGCAGATCGGATTCCTCGAAGGCCTCTTTGAGGCAGCGGAGGGTATCATCGCTGAGCTTGCCGGACCCGACCACCGCCAGATCCAGATCGGAGTATATCTTTACCGCCCCGTTGACGCGCGAGCCGAAGGCGCGAACCTCGCACTCCGGCACATGTTCAGCGAGGATTCGCCGGACCGTCTCCAAGTGACGCGGCGCCAGATCAATCATTCCGCTCTTCCAAGGCCGCAAGCAGGCGCGCCGCGTCGCAACCGAACTCATGCGCTGTGTCTTTCTTCAGACTACTAAGGTCCAGTGGCAAGACGCGCTCCCAGTTCCAAAGTATGATAGCAGGACCATCGTAGAAGAATTGAATCATTGATCCATTAGGTCATTGAGCCGTTGAAAAAAAGAAGGGGACGTTCTTTAATGGTTCAGTGATTTAATGGGTCAATGATTCAATTCTTCTTAAGGGAGGTCGCAAGAACGCGATGAAGTACGGTCTCGATATTCGTCCAGATGGCGCACTCGATTTCGTTTCTCTGGGAGCCCTGGTCCATCGTCTCGACCCGGGCATCATCCCCTTCCGCAAGGCGACTGAGTTTCAAGTCCACGTGAGCGGCGGTGAGTTCAACGTCGCTGCGAACCTGTCGGACTGCTTCGGCCTCGCGACCGGGGTGGCGACGGCAATGGTGGACTATCCCATCGGCGAACTGGTGGCGGAGCGGGTGAAGGCGATGGGCGTGAAGCCGTTTTACAAGCGCTTCCCGCACGACGGGGTCACCGGACCCAACATCGCCACCGTCTACAGCGACCGCGGCCTGGGGGTGCGCGCGCCCGTGGTCTTTTACAATCGCGCCAACGAGGCAGGGGCGCGGCTGCGGCCGGGCGACTTCGATTGGAACGCCATCTTCCGGCCCGGCGTGCGCTGGTTCCACAGCGGAGGGATCTTCGCGGCGCTCTCGGAGACAACGGCGGAGTTGATCGTTGAGGGCATGCAGGCGGCCAAAGCCGCCGGCGCCGTGGTCTCGTTCGACCTGAACTACCGGGAAAAGCTGTGGAACTTCTCCGGCGGCCCCCAGCGCGCCCGCGAGGTGATCGGGCGCATCGCCAAGCACGTGGATGTTCTGGTGGGCAACGAAGAGGATCTCCAGAAGGGACTCGGCATTCCGGGCCCGGAGGTCGCCGGCAAGTCGAAGCTCGACCCCAGCTCGTTTCTGGCCATGATCGACCGCGTGGTCGCCGCTCATCCCCAGATCAAGATCGTCGCCACGACGCTGCGGGAGGTCCATTCGAGCAACCGGCACCATTGGAGTGCGGTGGCCTGGATCGACGGCTCCACTTACACCGCTCCCACCGCGGAACTCGAGGTGCTCGACCGCGTCGGCGGCGGAGACGGGTTCGCGTCGGGGTTCTTCTATGGTCTGCTCACGGGCGAACCGCCGGAGGAGGCGGTGAAGCTGGGCTGGGCTCACGGCGCGCTCATCACCACGTTTCCGGGCGATACCACCATGGCCACGCTGGAACAGGTGCGGGCGCTCGCCAAGGGCGGCTCGGCGCGGATCCAACGTTAAAAAAGGGTAAAGGGGTAAAGGGTGAAGGGTGAAGGGTGAAGGCTGAAGGGTGAAGGGTAAAGGATAAAGGGTAAAGGGTAAAACACGGAGGTCGGCCTTCCAGCTCACGAGGGTAGTCCTAAATATAGTCCGCAATATAGTCGCCGATATGAATCAAGCTTCGCTGCCGATCATGAGAATCGCGTCTGGAGGCTAGACGAATTATCGACGACTTAAAGCCATTTTCGACATAGCGCCCACGGCTAGCGGAAAAGGCAAGGAGTCGCGAGAGGTCTCATCTTCCCTCTTCTTTTACCCTTTACCCTTTACCCTTTACCCTTTACCCCTCGCCCTTCACCCTTCACCCCTTACCCTTTTAGACGCCGGCATAGGCGGAAAATCCCCCGTCCACCGGCACCACCACGCCTGTCACAAACGCGGACGCGGGTGACAAGAGCCACAGCACCGTACCCAGCAAGTCCTCCGGCTGGCCGAAGCGGCCCATGGGCGTGTGGCTGATCACACTTTCTCCGCGCGCCGTGAGCCGGCCAGTCTGCTGGTCGGTGAGCAGAAATCGATTCTGCTCCGTGAGGAAGAAACCGGGGGCGATGGCGTTGACGCGGATGCGCGGCGAGCACTCCCGGGCCAGATGCACGGCCAGCCATTGGGTAAAGCTGTTCACTCCCGCCTTGGCCGCCGAGTAACTCAGCACGCGGGTGAGGGGGCGAATCGCGCTCATGGAGGAGACGTTCAGAATCACGCCCTCGCCCTGCTCGGCCATCTGCCGGCCAAAAACCTGGCTGGGAAGAATGGTGCCCAGCAGGTTCAAATCGAAGACAAAACGGAGGGCCTCTTCCGGCAGATCGAAGAACGACAGGTCGGCCTTCGTCGTAGCCTGGGGATGATTGCCCCCGGCCGCGTTGAGGAGGCCGTCGATCCGCCCGAATTCAGCGATCACCGCCTGGGCGGCCCGACGTAAGGACTCGCGGTGGAGGACGTCGCCCAGGACCACCAGGGTCCGGCCCGGCGCCGCCATTTCCGAGACCAGCGCGCTAGCCTTCTCGAGGTTCCGCGCCAGGATGGCGACCTTCGCCCCGCAGCCCGCCAGCGCCCGCACCATTTCTCGGCCCAAGACTCCCGTGCCGCCGGTCACCACCACCGCGCGGCCGCTGAAATCGTACATTTTCGTCACATCGCTCAGGGTCATTGTCATCTCCCAGTCGAAAGTCGAGAGTGGAGGTTCAAAGTCAGAAGTAAGACGACTGAACTAGTGTTCTAATCTAACGAGATGATTGCGAAATAACAGCAGAGCTTCCTAGCCCCGAACGGGCGACCTAGCAAGCCCGGGCCAACGGCCGATAAGCGCTATCACGCCGCCTGAAAGCCCGCGAAGCGGGCGATGTCCTGTAGCCCACGGCGCAAGCCGTGGGATTCGGGTCGCATCGGCGATTATCGAGCCCCGGGAGGGGCGGCATCAGGGTCCCTCTCAGGCGAAGACATAGCGTGGGTAGTACGCAATGCCCTGTTTCTTGAAAAAGGCGATTACTTCCTCTTGAAAACTGACTCTGCGGTGATGCTCTTCTTGATTCAGGGTGTACCGCTTCACCTGCTCCGCCTGCGATTTACTCACGCTGAACGCTGCGTAGCCGGTCTGCCAGGCGAAGTTCTGGCGATCCTGCCAGCGATACTTAACCCAACCTGAAGAATTAGACTTAATCTTTCCAATGAGGGTCGCAAGGGAAATCGTTGGTGGCTGAACGAACAGCATGTGAACGTGATCGGAGGGACCGTTCACCAACAACGACTGACCTCCTAATTCGTTGACCGCCCCTCCCAGATAGCGAAAAACCTCCTCCCGGACTTGGGCGTTCAGCCATGGCCGGCGGTCCCTAGTGCTGAAGAGCGCGTGAATCAAGACGTTGGTGTAGGTGTGGGACACGGGAAGGACTCCTTGGACTTGGGCCGGACTCGCCCCTCCGGGGCTAGAAGAACTTCTCTACGTCCGAGTCCCACGGCTTGCGCCGTGGGCTACAGGACGTCGCCCGCTTCGCGGGCTCAGAGCAACGGACACGATCCGCAGACATAATCCGCGGACTTCGAACTCTTCCAAACTTTCGTTGGCCTGGACTTTGCTAGGCCGCCCGTTGGGGCTTATTCGCAAATTAGAGGACTGCCACGACTTTCGACTCCTGGTTTTCGACACTGCCCTACCCCGCCCCGAAGGGGGCCAGGTGCCTGGAAAAGTGGTCCTCCAGGATTTGATAATACGTCTCTTCGTGGCTGCGCAAGGTGCTGAAGAACGGTTCCCGGAAAGCCTCGTGGTTGAGCACCGAACCAAAGGTGACGTGCAACACTTCCCGCCCGTCGAAATCTTCGAGCAGCGCCGCCAGTCGATCGTCCGGCCACGCGGTCACGTCCGGCATCCGGGCGAGCGAGGCGGAGACGTGGTAGCTGGCGCGGTCGACAGGGTAGCGATCGATAGCCAAGGCGACGATCTCCCGAAACAGCGCCGGATTCAGCTTGGCAATGGCGCGCAGGGCCTCCAGGTAACTCGTCCCCGCCGTTTTGAGATGGACCAGGTCGCCGGCCAGGCGCGCGGCAATCGGGTAAATGCTGAACTTGTCCGAGCCAGAGTGCAGGCTTAGCTTGTAGGGGCCAAAAGTCTGCGCCACCGCCAGATGACGGGCAAAAGACTCCTCAAAGGCCCGCAAATCGCCGATGTAGTCGACACCCTTCTCGAAGGTCCCGACATAGCGCGGGGCCAGGCTGACCCACTTCACACCCAGCCGTTTGAGCTCGTGCACGATGTAAACGTGCTCGGCGAGAGTGGTAATGGTTTCCGTCTCGTCCACGCTCATCTCCAGCTCGCAGGGCCGCTCGCCCATTACCCGCAGCAGGTGACGATACATACTTACCGTGTGGGCGACGGCCCGGCCGTACTTCGCTGCCGCGCGCAGCAGTTCCTCGCGGCCGATGGTGATCCGGAAGCTGCCAAGGTCAATCGGCACGTCGGCAAGCCGCCGCTCCAAGTCGGCCGGGTCGCTGCCCAGCACCGGCCAAGGCAGGTCGCTGACCTTCTGCCGGAGCACCTCCGGCGAGTCGGTGGTGGCGCCGTTATCCACGTACTCGCCAGGGTCCACAGTGTAGAAGGTGTACCCGGCGGCGGCGCACAGATCGATGTCGGCGGGAGTCTTCAGGTGGTCAGCGTCGGCCCCGAAGCCCTCCCGCCATCCTTCCTGAAACACGCCCCACATGGCGTCGTCCATCACCTCCTGCGGTGTCCGTCCGGTGCGAGCATTCTCGCGCATCGACTGCTGGGCCAGAATCGGAGCCATGGCGGAGCGGCGGACGGCGCGAACGTGACCCGGCGTGGCCAGCCCCAGCCGGTCGCCGCAGCCGACGGACTTGCGCAAACCCAGCGGCTGGGGTACCAAGAACGGCAGGGCTTCCCGCAAGGCGGCGGCGTTGGCGGCCGTCGTGTCGCCGAGAGTCAGAGTCAGTTGGGCACCGGCCTCCGGCAACCTGGCGGTTTCTCCGGCGAACTTTCCCCATAGGCCCTCTAGGCCCCCTGGGCCCGCTGAGTCGGCGGAGACCACGCCGAGTAGTTTCTTGTCGCCTCGTCGCCCCAGGAAGAATAATGAGCGCCGGCTGGCAGCAATTGAGCCGGGATAAACCTGGGTCCCGCTCGATTCGCCCAGTTGAGTCGCCACCCGCTCTGCCTCACCCTTCGGCAACGCGGGCGCCAAGCCTTCAGTATCCAGGTGAATTAAAGACGCGGTCGCCATGGCGTAACCTCCCGGAGTCGCGGCTCGAAATTCGAAACTCGTGGGGATCAAATTCTATTCATCCTTCATGCCTACGCTTTTGCCCCTTACCTTTATGCCTGTTTTCCAATCTTCAATCGACTTCCGTGGCGTCAGCCAGGGCCCCTGTCCCCTCCCAAGCGACAGTTGGGAAGTTTTGGTGCCCATGAACAGTTGGAAGTTTAACGCATTACTGCGCCAGGAGGGTGCAATTTGGGTCGGTCAAACGAACTCAAAGCACGTGTCGCGACTCTCTTGCTGGGCAACCGTTCTCTTAGGGTGGGTTCGATGGGCGACGTGGGGAAAAAAAAGAGGGGGAAGTGTCCTCCCCCCTCCAGCGTCGGGTGTTGGGTCTAGACTCCGAGCTTCGCACCGGATTACCCACCTTGCGGCGGGCCCAGTGTTAGCTCAACTATGCGTTATGCACGAGAGATACCAAATCCAGCCTTCCGGTATGTTTTCGCGATATTGATTTTAAGTTCTTGCTTATCAGCGAGCTTTCAGCGAGTTTCAGTTTGAAACACATCCAGAAGGTCGCTTTGCTTCCTATTGGGAATTATATTTGGAATATAGAAAATCCAGTTTCCTGCATCGGGCAGAGATGAGGGACTAGGGAGTCGGGAGTTGGGAGTAGGGAGCAGACAAAAGTCGGGGGAGGCAAGGTCTTCCCTACTCCCTACTCCCTACTGCCTACTCCCTATTCCCGCACCATGGCTTGACGCGGATGACGATTGCGGGGTTAAATGAGGTTTGTTCGAAGTTGAGCTCAGTCTCTCGCCGAGGGGTTCACCCAGGCGCGGAGCGGGAGTATGGCTGTCCAGTTCAGGCTTAGTCGGCATCAATCCGGCCTGATCGGGGGCGCCCTGTTGCTCGGCACCGATAATCCGAGGTTTTCTTGTGATCGATATCCATTGTCATCCGCTGCCCGCCCTCGATGACGGCGCGCACTCGTTAGAAGAGTCAGTGGCCATGATGAGGATGGCAGCCGAGGACGGGATCACCCATACCGTCGCGACGCCCCACTGCAACTACCGCTACAAGTTTGATCCGGAGATAAACCGTCAGAAGGCCGCTGAGCTTCAAGCCTCCATTGGCGACGTACCCAAAATGCTGCTCGGGTGCGACTTTCATCTCTCGTATGAGAACCTCCAACACCTGCTGAACAACCGCGCCGAGTTCACAATCAACGGGTCCAGCTACCTCCTGGTGGAATTCGCCGAGCACTTTATACCCCGGCAATTCGAGCAGGTCTTTTACGACGTCGAGGTCGCGGGCCTGAAGCCGATCATCACCCATCCGGAACGGAATCCCGTTTTTCAAACCCGTCCGGAACTCGTTTACGAGTGGGTAAACCGAGGGTGCCTGATCCAGGTGACGGCGCAGTCCTATATGGGGGGCTTTGGCTCCAAGGCAAAGTCTCTGGCCGAGCGATGGCTGGACCAGAACCTGATCCACTTCTTCGCTACCGACGCCCACGATACGAAGCATCGGCCCCCGCTGCTTTCTCCTTGCTACGAGAGGGTCGCGGCGGCATACGGAAAAGAGACCGCCGATCGCCTGTTGATCCGGAACCCGGAAGCGGCCATCAACGACAAGCCTTTGCCCGAAGCACCGCAGCCGATCGACTCGCGCGAGACCGGGCACAAGGCGGGCTGGTTGTCGTTTTTCACCCGTCGCAAACGAGGACGGGCGCCGGCAAGAATTGCCGATTGACGATCGGAAGACACGAAGACAATCTACAGATTTCGCAGATTACACAGACACACGATAAGAACGGCACAATTCGGTTCTCTTGCCTTCGTCATCTTGAGTCTGTGGAATCTGCGTAATCTGCGGATTCATTTCCTGTCTTCCAATCGGCAAGCGGCACTTCAGCAGCCACTAACCACTAGCAACTAGCCACTGATCTTAAACAATGTTTGCGCGAAAGATCCAAGTGGAAATCCTGGAGCCAGTGGGGCCTCGGCCCTGCCCGCTCGCCTGGCTCGACAGCTACTTCATGCGAAGCTTCACGGGCCACTCCGCCTTTGACGAAACGCTACCGGTGGCGGACGGGTTGGTCGAGGCAGGCTTCGCCGTCGACCTGGGAACCTTGCAGCCCGACCTGGAGAACTGGCTGAGCCGCAAGTTCGGCCAGGGAGCGACAGTGAAACTTCGCCTGAAAGAAGAGTCGGCTGGGGAATTGCCGATTGCAGATTGACGATTGAAAGAGAAGACGCAAGCCACTTCGGTTTTCCAATCGTCGATCGAAAATCGTCAATCGGCAATTCTTCTTCTGACCACTCGCCACTAACCACTAGCCACTGTTTTTTGAAGGAGGAGGAAGTGGGTAACCCCAGTCACCGTCGGCGCTACCCACTTCCCGAGGTAGTCATAAGTGTTGAATTGTTTCTATGGATGCTCTCGCTTTGGAAAAGGTTGCTGAAACCTGAGCCAGGTGCATTTTCAGGTTTTCACGCCGAGGCTTGCCATGGCCGTCTTGGGCGCGACATCTCCGGTACCCCCAGGTGCTGTCTTAATTTGGCCCTGGGAGCGCGGGCATCTTGCCCGCTCTTGATCTTAAGGCTTTGGCCAGAAGCGAAGAGCGGGCAAGATGCCCGCGCTCCCAGGGCCAATTAGGATAGTACCCACCCACAGTTCGCATTCGCCGGACGTGGGTTTTGCCTTATAATGGGGTGTCCCAAATCGGACAGGTGACGTAGCGCGGGCGTCTCGCCCGCCGTGAAGCTGTGAAAGAATTAAACACAGAGGCGCAGAGACACAGAGAAAGAGTGAGAAGATCACATGCGATGTCGTTTATTTCCAGACGCTTCTCATTCTTCTCGGTGCCTCTGGGTCTCTGTGATGGAAGCCCCTTCGCAATTATTTCACACCTTCCGTGGCGTGGAGAGCCTGCCCTGAGCATAGCGAAGGGATGCCCGTCCCGCCAGGGCGGGAGGCGAGACGTCCGCGCTACATCTCACAGAATGCCCGCGCTACGTCTCACATGAAGCGCTACGAAAAGATGAGGCCAGGGTCGCCATGAGCTACACGGTCACTCCGTTCGAGGTCACTTCCAAGGTTTTGCCCAAGCCTGTGCACGTGTACTTTGTCCATCTCATGCCGGGGATCTCCACCCGGCACAGCGACACCATGGATTGCATTTTCCGCGTAGACGGGCAGCGGGTGCTGGTTGCCATTCCCAGTTCGACGCTTACCGAGCTTCGTCGGACGGAAAACAAGTACCTCACCGACCAGCAACTGGTGGACTTGGCCGCGCTGTTCTTGCAGCGAAAACTTCGCGACGGCTACGACGATGTCGTCACTCCCGGCCGGGTGGCCGAGGGGAACTTCTCCTGGCAACGAGCGCTCTGGGAGGGTCCCGACTCCACCCAGGCGGAACTGCTTCTGAGCGACGCCGAAGTCCGGGCACTGGCTCGGGAGTTGGGATACGTCTGAAGACAGCGAATCAGAAGTAGACGGTAGACAGTAGATGGCATAAGGGGAGAAGACCGCACCTTGCAGTCTGCCTTCCCCATATGCCGTCTACTGCCTACCGTCTACCGTCATGACATTCAACTGCCCTTGAAAGGTCAACCAATGTGTGGAATTGTAGCGTACACCGGGCATCAGACGGCGCGCGAAATCCTCATTGAGGGCTTAAAACGGCTCGAGTATCGCGGCTATGACTCGAGCGGCATCGCGATTCTCAATTCGTCGCCTTATCTCGCGAAGTCGGTGGGCAAGGTGGCGGCGCTCGAGCAACGCGTCTTCCGGGAGAATCCGGAGGGCGTAGCGGGCATTGCCCACACGCGCTGGGCCACCCACGGGAGGCCCACGGAAACCAACGCCCACCCGCACACCGACTGTACGCGCCGGATTTTCCTCGTTCACAACGGCATCATTGAAAACTACCAGGTGCTGAAGAAGCGCCTGATCGCCACCGGCCACACGTTCTCGTCGGAAACGGACACGGAGGTCCTCACCCACCTGATCGAGAGCCATTACCAAGGGGACCTCGAGTCGGCGGTACAGAAGTCGCTGCTTCAGGTGCAGGGCACCTATGGCATCGCCGTCATGCACGCGGCGAATCCGGAGCAGATTATCCTGGCGCGGCGCGGCAGCCCCATCGTGCTGGGGATAGGCCACGACGAATCTCTGGCGGCTTCCGACGTTTCCGCCCTTGCCCAACACACAGACCAAGTGGTCTACCTCGAAGACAACGAGGTGGCGCGGATCGAGCCGGGCAAGTTCTGGATCAAGACGCTGGACGATCGCTCGGTGAGCCGGGAAGCGACGGTGCTCGAAGGCGGTGCCGAGACCATGGACCGCGGCGCTTTCCCGCACTACATGCTGAAGGAGATCTACGAACAGCCGGAGGCGGTGGAGAACGCCCTGCGCGGCCGCGTCAATTTGGCCGAGGGTGTGGCCAAGCTGGGCGGCTTGGAGTCGGTGCTGGAGCGGCTCGAACAGGCGCGGCATCTCACCATCATCAGTTGCGGCACCAGCTATTACGCCGGTCTTTATGCCCGCTATGTTTTCGAGACGCTCACCGATCTGAACGTCGAGACCGAGCTGGCCTCCGAGTTCCGCTATCGCAAACTGAAGCCGCGCCAGAATAACGTCGTGCTGGCCATCAGCCAGTCCGGAGAAACGGCGGATACGCTCGCTGCCCTGCGGGAGGCCAAGCGCAAAGGGGCACTGGTGCTGGGCCTGGTGAACGTGGTGGGCAGCTCGATCGCCCGCGAAACCACAGCCGGCGTCTATTCCCACGCCGGCATGGAGATCGGCGTGGCCTCCACCAAGTCCTTCATATCCCAAATCACCATTCTGACGCTGATGGCCATGCTACTGGGCCGCAGCCGCGATCTTTCCTACGAGGAGGGCGCCACGCTCCTCCATGGCCTGGAGCGCATCCCGGACCAGATTCGCGAGATCCTTCAGCAATCCGAGCGCATCCGCGGCCTCGCGCAGAAATACTGCGACGCCCAACACTTTCTCTACATCGGCCGGAAGTACCAGTATCCCATCGCCATGGAAGGGGCGCTGAAGCTCAAGGAGATTGCCTATATCCACGCCGAGGGCTACGCCGCCGGCGAAATGAAACACGGCCCCATCGCCCTCATCGACCCGACGTTTCCCACCATGGCTCTGGTGCCGGAGGACGGTGCGTACGAGAAAGTCGTGTCGAACATGCAGGAAATCCGCGCCCGCGAAGGCCGCATTATCGCCGTCACCACGCAGGGGAACACCCGGCTGGGATCGCTGGTCGACGACGTCATCGAAGTTCCGCACACCAACGAAATCCTGATGCCCCTGCTCACCGTGGTGCCGTTACAGTTGTTTGCTTACCACTGCGCCGTGCTGCGCGGATGCGACGTCGATAAGCCGCGCAACCTCGCCAAGAGCGTGACGGTAGAATGAAGAAGTCGAAGAGTCCAAGGTCGAAGGTCGAACAGTTAAGAGAAGACCCAACTCCCGTTCGGTCGTTCCTCCCTTAACTCTTCGACCTTCAACCTTCGACTTTTCGACTCTTCTCGGAGCCTTCTGCATGGACGTTCAAACCGATCAACCTCTGGCCCGCGTCACGGCGCCGGACCTCGATGCTATCCTCGGGAAGAAACTGGGGTGCCTCGATGACGGCTTCGTGCGCGTGGTGGACTATCTCGGAGGCGATTCTTCGATCGTGCAAGCGGCCCG
>DATFYM010000222.1:0-2686 GCA_035315065.1 Terriglobia bacterium | reverse complement strand
GAGATGGATGTGACAAGCGAGGAGGCGGTCAACGCAGGCGTCGCAAAGACGGTTTCGACCTTTGGAACGGTTGACGTTCTCGTCTCGAACGCGGGCGTTCAGATCGTTCTTCCCGTCCATGAATTCCCCTATTCGGAGTGGAAGAAGATGCTCGCCATCCATTTGGACGGCGCGTTTCTGACAACGAAGGCCTGCCTGCCCCACATGTACAAACAGAAATCCGGCTCGATCATCCTCATGGGGTCGGTCCATTCGAAGGAAGCGTCGCCGCTGAAAGCCCCCTATGTGACGGCGAAGCATGGTCTCATGGGGCTTGCCCGCGTGCTGGCGAAGGAAGGCGCTCCTCATGGCGTGCGGTCGAACGTCATTTGCCCCGGCTTCGTGAAAACGCCGCTCGTCGAGAAGCAGATCCCCGAACAGGCGAAGACGCTCGGCATTTCCCAGGAAGAAGTCGTGAAACGGGTTATGCTCGGCCAGACGGTCGATGGTGAATTCACGACCATGGAGGATGTCGCCGAGGTCGCGCTCCTGTTCGCCGCTTTCCCGAGCAATGCACTGACCGGACAATCGCTCGTCGTCAGCCATGGCTGGTGCATGAATTAGCTGTGCTGGCTGCGCGTATCGGAAGAGGACCATGCCCGCTCATTAAAGAGCGGGCTGGAGCGCAAGTCTCTCTCGGGTTTCGCCAATGACAGCAACCGCCCTGGTGAATTTCGACGCTAAAGGCCGAAGATCGGGATAGGGGGACGCCTCGCGGCGCCGCCCCTCCCACACCACCAGGCATACGGGTCCGTACCATGGCGGTTCGACCGGGTTAAGCCTCTGCGGCAATGTAGAGCCGGGGGAGGCCGAGATCGTCGAAAGCATGGTTGCGCAGGGCTTGCTGAACCGCCGGGTGTGATGACATGCGCCAAAATCCGGTGGGTGAACCGGCCGCGACCGCCGCGAGGAACTTCCGCACGCCACGGCGGCGCAGTTCCTTAAAGCGGTTAGGACCGTTCCGCCACTGCCGCCAGAGATACGAGCGTAGTCTCCGGCGTATCCATGCTTCCAGGTTCGTGAGCACACGCGGCGTCTGGCAGAAGCCGAAGTACCCGCGCCAACCGATAAGATACGGGGCGAGGTCTTCGACAATCCGCTCCAGGCTTCGTCCGCGGGTCCGGCCGGTCATATCCCGGATTTTCATCTTGAACTTGTCGAGAGCTTTGGGCGCGATGCGCCGCTCAGCCCCATCGTTCGTGATGGTAAAGCCCAGGAACTTACGCTCCTCCGGCAGCGCCACCGCGCTTTTCGCCTCGTTGACCTTCAGCTTTAGCTTTTCGGTCAGGAACCTGGTCACGGAGGCCATGACCCGCTCACCGGCCCGGCGGCTGCGAACATAGATGTTGCAGTCGTCTGCGTACCGGCAAAAGCGGTGACCCCGCCGGTTTAGTTCCTTATCGAGATCGTCGAGCACGAGATTGCTGAGGAGAGGCGAAAGCGGACCGCCTTGCGGCGTCCCTTCATCCACCGGACGGACCAAACCGTCTTCCATCACCCCGGCGTTGAGGAATGCCCGGATGAGTCTGAGCACTCGCTTATCGGACACCCGGGCGGCAATGCGCGCCATCAGCATGTCGTGATTGACCCGGTCGAAGAATTTTTCGAGGTCCAAATCGACCACGATGCCGTAGCCCTCCGCGATGTAGCGTTGGGCCTGAGCAACCGCTTGATGAGCTGAGCGTCCCGGCCGGAAGCCGTAGCTATGTTCGGAAAACGTTGGGTCCAAACGCTTCTGGAGCACCTGCAGCAAGGCTTGCTGGATCAGCCTGTCGACGACACAAGGCACGCCGAGCTTTCTGACCCCGCCATCCGGCTTGGGTATCTCGACCCGTTTGACCGGCAACGGCTGGTAGGCTCCCCCGAGCAATTGAGACCGGATGTTTGGCCACTGCTCACGCAGGTAATCCTTGGCGTCATCGATGGTCATCCCATCCACGCCAGGACTGCCCTTATTCCTTCGAACGCGTTTCCACGCTGTTTCGAGATTTTCCCGGCTGCACACCTCCTCCATCAATTGTTCCGCCGAAGCCGGGCTTTCGGGTGTTGGGTTCGCCGCGGACGGTTCGGCCCTTGGAGAACTGCCGGAGAGGGCTTCGCCCTCGCCTGCCGGTTCCAAGGCCACTGAACAGTGGGTTTTCTGCCGCTTTCCGTTCATGAGTCGCCAGTCCTACTTGCCGCTCCCAATCGTTCGGGCCTTCAGCCGCCGTTCCCGGCTTGGCCTATCCGTTGCTCCGCCTTCCGGCATCGGAGTGCCTCACTAGCCTTGCCAACCGCACAGCCTTAATATGCCCTCTGCTGACTTCTGCGCCGCGATCAAGTCGCCTCGCGGCTCCCTCAGTTCCAAATCTGGAACAACGGCGCAGATCTCCCCAGGTAAGTCCGATCGCCTTCCCCGCACCCCGCCGGATCTACAGACTTGGCCTTTGATGGATATGGACTTTGCGACTAGTGGCCCGCTCGTCCGGCCCAGCATGCCTCTTATCCGGTTTCTGTCCGTCAGGCCGCGGTTTTGCTCCGCACTTCCTTCAGACGCCGCCTCGCGGCGGCCGCCCTTGTGCTTTGCTAATCCTTCACCTCCATCAGGTTGGACAGGAGACTTGCACTCCCAAGCTATCGAACATGCTGGGCACACCACTAAATCGCT
>DATFYM010000221.1:0-19166 GCA_035315065.1 Terriglobia bacterium | reverse complement strand
TCCATGGTTACACTTATGGTCAAACTTAGAAAATTAACGGGGAGTTTAATTACCTTTCATCCCCGACTCAGCGGAGAGCCGGTATTGCAAACAAATGGGTTATTGGAGAGACCGTCCGTTTGCGGACGTTTTTGGAGCACAATAGCCTACCAAGTTTTACCATTTTTTGCCAAAAACGTGCATCGAAGGGGCTCGAACACGGCATCAAGGGCGGGTTTTGCGCGACCGATTCAATTAAAACGTGTCAAGCCCAGCGGTCCGTGTCAATCGGTAATCGGCG
This sequence comes from Terriglobia bacterium, assembly GCA_035315065.1. Classification (GTDB taxonomy): domain Bacteria; phylum Acidobacteriota; class Terriglobia; order UBA7540; family UBA7540; genus DATFYM01. Next base: position 18,886 of record DATFYM010000221.1, on the reverse strand, counting down.
CTCACTTCGCAATTGCGAAGGAGCCTCCAACGCAGAGACACGGAGGCACAGAGAAGAATGGGAAACGCTGGGAAACAAGAGACATCTTGATATCTTCCTCGGTCTCCTCTCTGTGTCTCCGTTCCTTCGCGGTAAATCCGTCACGCCTTCAGCGCCCTTTCGGGGTTCGGCGGGCGCGACCGCAAGTCTGCGAGGCCAATCTGTTGATTCGACGATGGTTGATCGCCAATTCTCCAAGTCGGAGAAACACGGCATGCTGAATCTAAAGGACTTACTAGCCGGGCTTTCTTTCCACCCGGCGAGCGTCGAACCAGATCTTTCGGGTCTCGCCGGGCCACTGAAGCGTGGCGCGGCCTATCTATTGATTCCGCAAGGGTTGCTGGCCAAATTGCTGAGGCGAACGGGCGAAGTTTCGCTCAATCTAAAGGACTTACTAGCCATGCTTCCCGCAACTCTTTTCGGGCCTTTCGGGGTTTTGTCGAGCAACCGAAACTGGCGATGCCAATCTACTGATTCCGCAAGGGTTGTTGGCCGAATTGTTGAGGAGAGCGGGCGAAGGTCTGCTCAATCTAAAGGACTTACTAACCGTTCCCCCGCCGACGGCTGGGGCGGCCTTTTCGGTTTTGTCGTTAGCACTGAAATGGGGCGGGGCCGATCTGCTGATTCCGCAAGAGTTGCTGCTCAAGTTGCCGAAGAAAGCGAGGGAATGGTTGCTCAATCTAAAGGGTTTGCTAAAAGTGTTTCCGCCGATCCTTAAGCGCTTATTTGAAAACGAGCCCGTTTTGAGGTCGTTTTTTTGTGCAAAATCGCACCGAATTTCGCCATCTTCCGACAAAAACGAGCAGATAAGCGTAGAATATCGGGGTTTTTCGCAACTGATCTTATTACATTCGACCTTCGATTCGACTGTTTTGGCGACCTTACGACTTGTTTTCTGTTATCATAAGCATGATCCTGCATCGGGTAACGGGCACCAGAAGGGCGAAAACTGAGGCATGATACCAGACACACTCCTGTTAGCGAGACCCCGAGGGTTCTGCGCCGGCGTCGATCGCGCCGTCGACGTGGTGAACATGGCGCTCGAGATCTACGGCGCGCCGATCTACGTCCGGAAGGAGATCGTCCACAACAAGCACGTGATCGAAGGGTTCGTTGCCAAGGGTGCGGTGTTTGTGGACGAGATCGACCAGGTGCCGGAGGGCGCAGTGGTGATCTTCAGCGCGCACGGAATCGCCCCGGAGGTGCGGGTGAAGGCGGCGGCGCGGGGGCTGAAGGCGATCGACGCCACGTGCCCACTGGTAACCAAAGTGCACCTGGAGGCGCTGCGCTTCGCCAGGGAAGGCCGCACCATTATCCTGATCGGACACGAGGGACACGATGAAGTGATCGGGACCATGGGCGAGGTGCCTGACCACATCCGGCTGGTGGGAACCGCGGCAGAAGCGGAAAAGGTGGAGGTGCCGGACCCCGAACGCGTGGCGGTGACCACCCAGACCACGCTGGGCGTGGACGATACGCGCGACATCATCGAGGTGTTGAAGCGCCGCTTCCCCAAGTTGGCGACGCCCTCCAGCGACGACATCTGTTACGCCACCCAGAATCGCCAGACGGCGGTGCGGGCCCTGGCGCGGGAAGCCCAGGTGATCCTCGTGCTAGGCTCGAAGAATAGCTCCAACTCGCAGCGGCTGCGGGAAGTGGGGGAGAGCGCGGGGGCGCTCGCTTACCTGATCGAGGACGCCGCCCACATTCGCCCGGCCTGGCTCGAAGGCGCCCGGACGGTGGGCGTAACCGCCGGCGCCTCCGCCCCCGAGCACCTGGTGCAGGAGGTAGTGGAGTACTTCAAGGCGCTGGGGGTGAGGGAGATCAGGGAGGTGAACGCTGTCGAGGAAAGGGTCACGTTCGCTCCCCCGTCGGAGCTGATAGCCGACATGACGAGGCTCGGTAAAGGAATTGTGAATGGTGAATTGTGAATAGTGAATTGTTGAAGACAGAGATATTTGCGATCCATTTCATGAAGACGCAGCGGGTCGTGAATAGTGAAACACCGGAACATACTCGGCTCACAATTCACTATTCACAATCCACTATTCGGTCGTTTTATCTGCCGAGTCGCATAGGGAGTCGAGTGGGCACTGGGCGCAGAGCGGCTTACGCGCCTCGCAGATCTGGCGTCCGAAGAGGATGACCTGATGGCCGAAGAGGATCCAGCGGCTTTGCGGGACCAGACGCATCAGGTCCTGCTCCACTTGCTCGGGCGTCTTGCCTTGGGAGAGCTTCAGGCGGCGCGTGGCAATGCGGAAGACGTGAGTGTCCACGGTGATGCCGCTGGGAATTCCGTAGGCCGTGCCCAGCACGACGTTCGCGGTCTTGCGGGCTACGCCGGGCAGGGTGAGGAGTTCATCCATGGTGCGCGGAACCCGGCCGCCGAAGTCGGAGACGATCTTGCGCGCCGCGCCCACGATGCTCTTGGCCTTGTTGCGGAAGAAGCCGGTGGAATAGATTTCGGGCTCCAGGGCTTCCGGCTTGAGCGCGGCAAAATCAGCCGGCGTGGGATACTTGCGAAACAGTTCGGGGGTGACTTTGTTGACGCGCTCGTCGGTGCACTGGGCGGAGAGAATGGTCGCCACCAGAAGCTGGAAGGCGTTGTCGTGGTGGAGAGCACACGTGGCGTGCGGGAATAGCTGGTCGAGCGCGGCAAAAATGCTCTGCAGACGTGACGCAGACGTATAGTTCGTCGCTTTTTTGCGTCCCGACTTGCGGGCGGACTTGGGTGCGGGCTTGGTCTTCATAGCGAAACCCGAAACTCGGAACCGGTTCGTACCGTGGTCATCCCGAAGGCCACAGGCTAGTATTCTAACCATCATCCACTAGCCGCTACCACTGTTCTTCGTCAGCCCGGCCTGCTCGGCCGCGAGGCGGGCCAGCGCCGACCAGTCAAGGTCCTGCCGCCCCTGCGCCACCAGAGCCAGCAGGCGATCGTGGACCAGGTTGGCGACGGGCATGGGTACCGCGGCATCATCGGCGGCCGCCAGCACCAGGCGGGCGTCCTTGAGGCCGAGAGCGGCCTTGAATCCTGCGGGTTCGTACTTCTCCTGCGCGATCAGGGCACCGTAGGTCTTGAAAACGGGCGCGTTGAAGAGCGTGCCGGTCATAACTTCGAGATAGGCGCTGGCGTCGACACCGGACTTGCGGGCGAGCGCGACGGACTCACCCAGAATCTCGAGGATCGAGGCGATCATGAAATTGCCGCACAGCTTGATGACGTTGGCGGCGGGAGCATCTTCGCTCACCACGAACGTCTTCTGGCCCATGGCGTCGAACAACGGCTGACAGCGCTCGACCAGCGCTCGGGGGCCGGCTGCGACCACGAAGAGTTTCTGCGCCGCCGCAGCTTCCGGCCGGCCGAAGACCGGGGCCGCGATGTAACACCGGCCCAGCTCAGCGTGCAGCTTAGCCAGACGCCGGGACATCGCGACGCTGATGGTGGACATCGAGACGTGGACGGTGGCCGGGCCGAGGCTCGCCGTCAGGTCGCCCATGACATCCTGCAGGGCGCGATCGTCGGCAAGCATGGTGATAACGGCATCACCGCGGCAGGCTTCGCCGGGTGTGCTGGCGACGCGCGCGCCCTCGGGAACCAATTGTTCGGCGCGCGAGCGGGTGCGATTGTACACGGTGAGGGCGTGGCCGGCCTTGAGGAGGCTGCGCGCCATCCCCATACCCATCTGGCCTAGTCCGATGAATCCGATGTTCATGGTGAGTCTCCTAGAAAGTCGAGAGTCGAGAGTCGAAAGTCAAAAGTCAAAAGGTCAAGACGGCCGCTTTACTTTCGACTTTTGACTTTCGACTTTAGACTCTCTTCCGACTCCTCAACAAGGTCGAGCAGCTTCCGGAACGCCTCGCCGCGATGCGAAACCGCGAACTTCGCCTCAGGGCTCAACTCGGCAAAGGTCCGTCCCAAAGGAGGAAACAGAAAGAACGGATCGTATCCGAAGCCGGCCCGCCCGCGCGGCGTTGCGAGGATCAGCCCGTCCGCGCGCCCCTCGGTGACGGCGATGATTCGTCCGGCCTCGGCCAGCGCAATCACGCATACGTAATGTGCCGTGCGTTGCTGATCCGCATATGGAGCCAGACTTTCGATGAGCTTCGCATTGTTCACCTCATCGTTCGCCCCAGGACCGGCGAAGCGCGCCGAGTAGACGCCTGGCGCGCCTCCCAGAGCGTCGACGCAGATTCCCGAGTCGTCAGCAAACACAAGGCCCGGGGCGAGCGTACTATAATAGCGCGCCTTCTTGCCGGCGTTTTCTTCAAAGGTCAACCCGTCCTCGACGCAGGGCGTCATGCCGGCGATGCCTGGGACCGCGTCGACGGCGACTCCCCGCCGGCTTGCAGCTTCCCGGAACTCATGAAGCTTGCCCGGATTGGTGGAAGCCAGGTAAAGCGTCGGTTTGTGGACCGCTGGCATTACTGGTCATCCGGCGCTCAACGGTTCGCTGCCGGGAACTCCAGCTTCAAGATCGATCGCTGCAGCGTCAGCAGTTTCTGGATGCCGGGACGCGCCGCTTCGATCAGACGGTTGAGACTTTCGGTGGTGAAAGGCCGGCCCTCCGCCGTGGCCTGGACTTCGACGAGTTTGCCGGAACCGGTCATGACCACATTCATATCGACGTCGGCGGTGGAGTCTTCAGCGTAGTCCAGGTCCAGCAGAGTCTCGCCGCCCACAATCCCCACGCTGATGGCCGCCATGTAGTCGCGGAGAGGCAGGGAATTGAGCACCTTCAACTCCATGAGTTCCTGTACGGCGAGTCCCAGCGCCACCAACGATCCCGTGATCGACGCGGTGCGCGTGCCGCCGTCGGCCCGAATCACGTCGCAATCAATCCAGACCGTCCTCTCGCCCAGCTTTTCCAGGTCGATCACGGCGCGCAACGAGCGCCCGATCAGCCGCTGGATCTCCATGGTACGACCGCCTTGGCGGCCGCGCGTCGCCTCTCGAGGCGTGCGCGATTCCGTGGCGCGGGGAATCATCGCGTATTCGCTCGTGATCCAGCCCTTGCCGGAACCCTTCATGAAGGGAGGCACGCCGTCTTCAACGGACGCCGTCGAGATCACTTGCGTTTGGCCCAGGCGAATCAGCGCCGAGCCCTCGGCCGAGGAAATATAGTGGGGAATAATCTCCACCGGGCGGAGTTCGTCGGCGCCCCGTTGATCGTGCCGCATCAGTTTTCCTCCCCGGTAAAGAAGACCGCTCAATGTTCTTGGAGTGGACATGTTGTATCCAGAGTTCCAGCGTCGAGGGTCTCAGGTTGAAACGGCTGTTGGACTCGCGTCCCTCCCCCTTTAAGACCTTCAACCATCAACGGTCAGACTGTCCCTTTCAATTCGCCGTTCCTCCCAAACTTGTGTCCGGCACGAAGGATTCGGTCAAGTCTACATGGCCGTCGAGGGTTTCGGCCTCCCGGCCCTGCAACAGAATCTTCACGCTCTTCACCGCGGGAATGTTGGCTGCCAGCGAGTTCACAATGGAATAGACGGTAAGTGTTTCGCTTTGGATCCCTGGCGCGAAACCCTTCAGGGTCTCATTGGAAAAATCAAGGTATACGGTTCCGTCTGGCGTCAGGAAAACGGCGCGGATATCGGTGGAAGGCGGCAGAGGCCGATTGTGAGTCTTGGCGGGGCCTTCGACGAGGGCCAGCACGATTTGCCGGACGCGGTCCGGGTCCGTGGCCGCCCAGAACATCTCGCGTGTCTCAGTCACAAGCCCCGACTCGTCGTCAGCCGGGAAGTAAAGGGTGATGACTTGCTTCACGCCGGAACTAGGCTTCAAGGCTTCCTGGTTCAAGCGAGTGTGGACCGATTCTTCGCCCCCCTGGATTTCGTGAAATACGTGCCAGGCAAGCGAGCGCAGGTAGTAGAAGCCGCCGATCAGCACGGCTACCACTGCCAGCGTCACGAAAATGGTGCGCCGAGTCATGGCTTGGCCGGACCTCTTCCGAAGATGGTGATGGCTTGCGCGATGGCCGTGGACAAGCGCTCCTGAAAGCCAGGGTCGGTCAGCAAGCCGGCGTCGTCGTCGGGCGAGAGGCTACCGACCTCAAGGGCGACTGCCGGCGCATCGACGTCGCGCAATACGTGGACAGGAGCTTCCTGCGCCGGGAAGGCCGTGATACCGGGCAAGTTGGCGAACTGGGTTTCGAGCGCCTGCGCCAATTCGCGGCTGCGGTCGAGGTGGGCGCGCTGAACCTCGTCCCATGGCACGAATGCCGGGCGCGACGGCTCAACCGGCAGCAGCGTTGGAGAAGGGAAGCGGTAAGTGTAGACGACGATGCGCGTAACGCTGGCGCCATAGTTCCCGGCATGCAAACTGAGAAAAGCGATGGGGCGAGTGGCGTTGGCGATGGCATCGCGCGCATCGAGGTCAGGGTTGGTGTCGCCCACCCGCGTCAGCACCACGCGATAGCTGTGTGAGGCGATCAGGGCGCCGCGAACCCGGTCTTCAATCTGTGCTGCCAGATCCTTCTCCAAGACCCCGTCGCGGCTGCGAGCGCCCGCGTCCTGTGCGCCGTGCCCCGCATCCAGCACCACCGCCGGAAGCATCGGCTCGGCTGGCGCGGCCGCCGGGTTGGCCGTGGCTACGTTTGTTGACTTCGACCCGACGACCGCGGGCGATGGCGCGGGCGCCGCGGGAGCGCTCGGAGGCGGGGCGGAGCTCTGCGCCGAGGTCGTCGTGCCTTGCAGCGGGAGCGGGGTTCCCGCCTTTGCCAGATCCACCAGCAAGGTCTTGCCGCCGGACGCCTCGCTCGGATAAAAGTTCAGCGCCGCCGACCCGGGGGTCACGATAAATTTGGGCTCGCCGTCCTGGTCGTCGAACGCGAGATCCGTAACGTAGGGATCCTGGAAGTGAAACGATTTCTCCAGCGGCTCGACGGGGTGGTTGCCCAGGAACAGCACATACTTGCCATTTCTCGACGCGGTCTTTAGCTTCACCGCGCTGGTAAATTCGATAGACAGGCGCGAACCACCGGGAAGCGACTTGAGGCTTACCGTGAACAAGGCCGGGTAGACATCGCCGATAAACATGCGCTCGCTCCCCACCCGGTAGGTGAGCCGCTGTTGCACGATCTTAGGTAGCACGACGTCCACGAAGCTGAGGGGCACCATCCATTGGCCGTTCGAGATGCGGACGGGGGCAGGGAGGGCCACCTGTGTCCTGTCCACCTTGACCGTTGCGTTGTCGACGTGCACCTCCACGTGCACGCTGCCAAAGTACACTACGAGGGACTTTCGCTTCTCCTGCCAGCCGCTGACCGAACCCACCGCGTTCAGCACTTGGATCAACGGTAAGTACTGCTCGTGGTCGACGATTTGGATGGGCACCACCTCGTGACCTTGCGGCGAGTAGAAGATGAAGTTGTCACTGCGCAGGGCTCGTGGACGCCAGACCAGCAGAATCAAGGCCAGCACAACGGCCGCCGAGGCGAGTCGGGATGTGGAAGGTCGGAGGTTAAAGGTCAAGAGCGACATCCCTTTCGAAACTCGAAACTCGAAATTCGAAACTGGAAACTCGACCTTAGAAAGTCAAATGGCAGTACGATGATACGGTACATCCGAAAGCCAAGCTTCGAATTTCCAGTTTCGAGTTTCGAGCTACAGCCTCCTCCCATCCGTCCGGACCCGGTCCAAGTACTTCTTCGTGCTGACCTCGATGCGCACCACTTCGCCCGGCTTGATGAACTGCGGCACGGACACTTCCATGCCGTTGACGAGGGTTGCCGGCTTATAGGTGTTGTCCTGCTGCTGGTGGACCGGCTGAGCGGTGGAGGCGACCTTGATCTCAACCGCAGCCGGGAAATCGAGGCTTACGGGCTGGCCCTCGAAGAACTCCACGGGAATCTTCATCTCCGTCTGAAGGAAGGCCTGCGCCGCTCCCACTACCTCTAGCGGGATCGTAATCTGATCGAACGTTTCCGGGTCCATGAAAGTTGCCGAATCCGTATCGCTATACAGGAATTCCATTTCCCGCTTCTGGAGTTGCGCGTCCTCCAACCGCTCCTCCGGCCGAAACCGAACCTCCTTATCCGCTCGCTTCGTCACGTGCCGGAGCTTGGTATGGACACTGCCGGGCATCTTCCCCTGACCCAGGTGGTAGTCGGACTCGATCACCTTGAAGAGATCCCTGCCGACTTTCAAGATCATTCCGGGCCGCAGTTGGGAAGCGGTTACCATGCGAGCCTCCGTGGGTGCCAGGCGGGTGGCATACTGTCATGCGGGGCGAGGCGCCGCAACCCGCCCACCTATTCTATGGTCTCCATGCGCCAGAAATCAAGCACGGTCGTTCAGTTCTAAGGCTCCTCTTGTTCCGGTGGAACGCCGAGCCACTGGAGAAACTGGTTCCACAGTAGGGCGGCAAGGCCGCTAGCGAATTCCCAGGCGGGCTGCGAAGGTCACCCAGAGATTGCACGTTGCGTAGCCACCATATCTATAACTAGCCCTGGAGTGCTCCTCGCGGGTAGCACATTCGTACTATGGCTTTCTCTCCTGCCAGTGAGATAAAATGTTCCCCGTCCAACAAAAGATGCTCCTATCCAGAGAAGGCTCGGACGGCCATCGCTCAGCCTTGGTGAGGAGTGGACTAGTAAGAGAGGCGACTCTTGAAGAGTGTCGAGAACAAGATTCACTTGGTTGTCGCTGACCGCCATCCTGTGACCACGCATGAGGGCCGTAGCCTCGGCCGACATCCTGCCTTTGAGCGTGCACGGTTGCAACTCTCGGCGACCGCTCTCGTGGTACTCATGCTTAGCTTGGCTCGGGTCGCTTGGAGCCAAGCGCCCGCCCCGCTGCCACGCCTTTACGAGACTCTGCCACAGGGCTTTGAGGTGAACCGCGGTCAGGCTGACCCCCGATTTGCCTTCGTCTCGCACGGACCCGGCTATGCTGTCTTGCTGGCGGCAGACCAGGCGGAAATGCGCCTCGTTGCCGGGGCTGACCTACCGGCGCGTGGCCGGGCCGCCGCCCTGCGGGTGAGGCTGCTGGGGGCGAACCGGCGGGCGCGCGCCGAAGCACGGGACCTTCAGCCGGGGAGAAGTAATTACTTCATCGGCAACCGCCCCGGTGGGTGGCAAACGGATGTTCCCCGTTATGGGCGCGCCGGGTTCCACCAGGTCTATCCAGGGATCGACATAGCCTATTATGGAAGCCAGCAGCAATTGGAGTACGATTGGGTGGTGAGGGCTGGGGCTGACCCCGGCCGCATTCGCCTCGGCATCGAAGGGGCGGATGGCGTGCGCATCGACCCCTCCGGCGACCTGGTTCTCGCTCTGGGCGCGGCGGCGGTCCGGCAGCGCAAACCAATAGCCTATCAGGATATGCCGGGCGGCCGGCAGCGCATCGAGTGCCGGTACGTGATGCGCGGCCGCTACCAGGTAGGATTGGAAGTCGCCGGGTACGACCGGCGCCGGCAGTTGGTCATCGACCCCACCCTCGTATTCTCCACCTACTATGGCGGCAACGGCACGGACAGCGGACGGGCCATTAAGGTGGACGCGGCGGGGAACATTTACGTCGGTGGCATCACGGGCTCCACGAACCTCGCCGACTCGCCTCTCGGTCACGCCTTCAATACGAGCGGTAGCCCTAGCAGCGCCGGATTGATCGCCAAGATCAGCCCTTCGGGCACGCTGGTTTTCGCCGCTTACATCGCCGGCACGAAGGATTCCGCGGGTGCCACAGGCTTGGCCATCGACAAAGACGGAAATGCCTATCTGGCGGGCAATACATCGGCCACCGATTTTCCCACCTTGAACCCCATCCAGTCTGCCTATGGCGGCGGCCCCGCTGACGCCTTTGTGGTGGAGGTGAGCACCAGCGGCAATTCGTTGGTCTATTCCACTTACCTGGGCGGCCCCGGTGGGGATTTCGCGCGCGCGATTCAGGTGGACGACAGCGGAAACGCGTACGTCACCGGCTCGGCCCAGCGGGGTTTCCCGCTCCTGAATGCCGAGCAGCCTACTTACGGAGGCGGCAACATCAACGCCTTTGCGGCCAAGATCGCCCCCGGGGGTTCATTGCTCTATTGCACCTATCTTGGAGGCAACGGGTACGACTATGCTAACGGCGTGGCGACCGATACCAGTGGCGACCTCATCGCTTACGGAGACACGAGTTCCACCGATTTTCCCGTGTTGAACGCCTTTCAGTCCAAGCCGCATGGCGGGGGTGACGGTTGGTTCGCCAAACTGGGTCCGGATGGAACCCTGATCTACGCCTCCTATATTGGCGGCTCAAGTGGCGATGCGGTGCGTGGCGCCCAGGTGGACGCGCTCGGCGACCTGTACCTGGCCGGCGATACCAGCTCGACCGACTTCCCCACTCTGAACCCCATCCAGCCGGACTATGGCGGCGGGACCCTGGACGCCTGGGTTGTCGAGCTCAATCCGGCAGCGTCCGCTCTCATCTTTTCCACCTATTGGGGTGGAAGCGGCAGTGACTCCATTTTGGACCTGGAACTCGATCCGCTCGGCAATGTGTACCTTGCCGGATATACCAGTTCCGCGGATTTTCCCACCGTTAACCCAACTCAGAGAAGCTATGGCGGCGGGCTGTGCGGCAGTAGTCATACGCCTTGCACAGACGCGTTCTTGACCAAAATGAATCCGGGCGGATCGACCGTTTTCTTTTCCACCTATCTGGGTGGCAACACGAACGACACCGCCGCAGGAATGGCGGTGGACGCTGAGGGGAGGGCCTACCTTGCCGGCTACACGTCTGGGGATTTTCCCACCGTCGATCCCCTGCAGCCCGCCTACGGTGGCGGGTCGAGTAACGCTTTCGTCGCGATCCTCGAGACCTGCGACTTTACGCTCGTGCCGCCCAACGCCTCCTTCGGACTCGGCGGCGGGAATGCCAGTGTGGCGATCAACACCACGCCGGAGTGCGGCTGGACGGCCTCCAGCAACGATTCCTGGATCACCCTCACCTCGGCCGCGTCGGGGGTCGGTTCGGGGTCGGTCTCTTATTCCGTCGCCTCCAGTACTGGAGGTTCCGAGCAAACGGGGACCATCACCCTCGGTACACAAGCGTTCTCCGTCACCCAATCCTCTTCCGCCCCGTCGGTGGCGGTCGCGCCGCCGTCGCTGGGCTTTGGGGTTCAAGTACTGAACACCACCAGTGGCAGCCGGACCGTAACCCTTTCGAATAGCGGCTCCGCCCAACTCAGCATCTCCGCCGCAGCCGTCTCCGGACCTAACGCGGGAGACTTCGTCATCAGCGCCGACACCTGCACCGGGGCTCCGGTCGCGCCCAACGGCACGTGCACCGTCAGCGTCGCATTCACGCCGTCTGCGCCTGGCAACCGTAGCGGCTCACTGAATTTCACCGATAACGCTACCGGCAATCCGCAGACGGTGCCTTTGACCGGAACAGCGCCCCTGCTGGTGATCACGGCCAGCAGCGCGTCGATGACCTACGGCGGGACGGTGCCCACCATCACCCCTAGCTACAGCGGCTTTGTGAACGGGGACACGTCGGCCAGCCTGACCACACCGCCGACTTGCACAACCACCGCCACTTCGCAGAGTCTTGCGGGCTCTTACCCTTCGAGCTGCACGGGAGCGGTGGATAGCAACTACACCATCACCTATGTGAATGGAACGGTGACGGACAGCGCCGCGGCGCTGGCGATCACCGCAAGCAATGCGACGATGACCTACGGCGGGACGGTGCCTACCATCACGCCCAGTTACAGCGGCTTTGTGAACGGGGACACGTCGGCGAGCCTGACCACGCAGCCCACCTGTTCCACTACGGCCACCTCACACGGCCCAACGGGCTCTTATCCCTCGAGCTGCTCGGGAGCGGTGGATACCAACTACAACATCAGCTATGTGAACGGAACGGTGACGGACAGCGCCGCGGCCCTGGCGATCACCGCAAGCAATGCGTCGATGACTTACGGCGGGACGGCGCCCACCATCACGCCCAGTTACAGCGGCTTTGTGAACGGGGACACGTCAGCCAGCCTGACCACGCCGCCGACCTGCTCCACTACGGCGACCGCGCACAGTGCGGCGGGCTCCTACCCATCGAGCTGCTCGGGAGCGGTGGGTAGCAACTACACCATCAGCTATGTGAACGGAACGGTGACGGACAGCGCCGCGGCCCTGGCGATCACGGCAAGCAGTGCGTCGATGACCTACGGCGGGACGGTGCCCGCCATCACACCCAGTTACAGCGGCTTTGTGAGCGGGGACACGGCGGCCAGCCTGACCACGCAGCCCACCTGCTCCACCACCGCCACCTCGCACAGCCCGGCGGGCTCTTATCCCTCGAGCTGCTCGGGAGCCGTGGACAGCAACTACACCATCAGCTACGTGAACGGAACGGTGACGGACAGCGTCGGAACCCTGGCGATCACGGCCAGCAGCGCCTCGATGACCTACGGCGGGGCAACGCCCGTCATCACCCCCAGCTACAGCGGCTTTGTCAATGGGGACACGTCGGCTAGCCTGACCACGCCGCCGACCTGCTCCACCACGGCGACCGCGCACAGCGCGGCGGGCTCCTACCCATCGAGCTGCTCGGGAGCGGTGGACAGCAACTACACCATCAGTTACGTGAACGGAACGGTGACGGAGAGCGCCGCCGCACTGACGATCACGGCCAGCAGTGGGTCGATGACCTACGGTGGGACGGTGCCCACCATCACACCCAGTTACAGCGGCTTTGTGAACGGGGACACGTCGGCCAGCCTGACGACAGCTCCAACTTGCTCGACGACGGCGACCGGTTCCACCCCGGTGGGGACGGACGCTGGGGCCGACACGTGCTCGGGAGCCGTGGGCCCGAATTACTCCTTCACCTATGTGGCAGCGAACGTCACGGTGAATGAGGCGACGCCGGTCATTACCTGGCCCATGCCCGCGGCAATCACGCATGGCACCATGCTCAGCAGCACGCAGTTGGACGCCACGGCATCGGTGCCCGGAACGCTCGTCTACAGCCCGGCGGCAGGAACCACTCCGGCAGCCGGAACCGATACACTTTCGGTCACTTTCACTCCGACCGACACGGCAGATTACAGTACGGCAACGGCCACCGTCACCCTTGCAGTGGCGGATTTCACTTTCACCGCACCACCCGGTTCTTCCGCGTCGGCCACCGTAGCGCCCGGTCAACCGGCAACCTACACTTTAAGTGTCGGTGGTGAGGGGGGGTTGTCCGGGATGGTGACCTTTACCTGTACCGGGGCTCCCTCCGAGACAACTTGCACGGTTTCCCCGAACCCGGCAACGGCGGGGAGCTCTGCAACTAATGTCACCGTCACCGTTAGTACCACCGCACCTTCGGTGAGCGTGCCACACTCTCGACCACTTCCCCCGGTCGCACCGCTATCGCCGGCTCTAAAAGATCTGTTCATGCTCGCTCTGCTTCTTGCGGCGATGGCATGGGCCATCGGGCGCCGGGACCGATACGGCGTTAGCCGATGGCCGTCTGCAGTGGTCCTGCTCGCCTCGGGATTGTTGCTGACTCTGGCGCTGGCAGGATGTGGCGGCGGTGGAGGGGGTGGGGGCGGTCCGGCGCCTAACCCCGGAACACCCGCCGGAACCTACATGCTGACGGTGACGGGAAGCACGGGCTCGGGCTCTGCCACCCTGAGCCATAGTGTCACGCTCACACTGAACGTGAATTAGTGGACGGGAACGTGGCCGACAGCAAGAGTAGCAAGAGTAGCGCAGACGTGCTCTTTACGTCTGCGGCTTTTCGGTGGGATTCTTGAGCGAACAGCGGACCCACGAATCAGGCGAGCGAGTAGCAAGGGTAGCGAGAGCTGCTTCTCAAGCTCTGCGGTACTTTCTTGGTGATTAACACTAGCCTAGGAGCAGCATGACGGCAAGGCCCAGAATGGCCAAGCCGAAAAGCCGCAGAGCTTGAGAAGCAGCTCTGGGCTACCCCTTGCTCCGTCTACGTATTCCAAGCGAGTTGATGCCGCTCCCACCCACGCAGGCACGCTCACGCCGTCTGGACGAGGGCGTTTGTCGCAGTTGCATTAGCGCGGTCGAGCAGATCAGGTGACCCAATGACCCGGCATTGTCCTTCAAAGCTTGGTCGTGGTCCCTTCCACCGGAGCTCGTCCACCGACTCAAATACGGGTACATCGAGGCGCAAAGTCGCGAGCCTCCGAAACAGCAAGGCGTCATCCCAGGAGTCGAACAGCGATGTGGCCAACCGACGCGCATTGCCGATTGAGGGATGCCACTCCCGCCAACTTCTGGGAATGTTCTCAAGGTGCCGATAGCGAGATAAGGTCGCGGCTGCGGCTTTTTCGCCCCAGCCAGGTATGCCTGGAAATCCATCGGCACTATCCCCAAGCACGGCCAGGTAGTCGGGAATCGATTGGGGCTTCACACCGAACTTTGCCTCCACCGCGGCTTCGTCGCGCAGGAGGCCCCGCCGTCGGTCCAGTTGAACAACTCTTGTGCCTCTAACGCACTGGCCGAGATCCTTGTCCGGCGTGCAAATGATCACCTGCCGGACGTTGTCATCCCGCGCTGCCTTGGCCGCGGCGGAAGCGAGCGCGTCATCGGCTTCGTATTCGACCATGGGCCAAACCATCACACCCATCGCCTCGAGAGCTTCCTCAAGGACCGGAAACTGGGAGAGCAACGCCGGAGGTACACCGGCGCTGGTCTTGTATCCGGCATAGAGGTCGTTCCGAAAAGATTCCACGACGTGATCGGTGGCCACGCCGATGTGAGTTGCACCATGCTCGATCATGGACAAAACGGACCTGAGCACCGCACGCACGGCGCCGATTTCTCGCCCATTCACATCTTGTGCGGCGGGGACGGCATAAAAGTGCCGGAATAGCTCATACGTCCCGTCAATCAAGTTCACATCCATATGGTTCCGAATATACGGTAATCCCTCGGCTTGAGTGAATCGCGCTCTCTGGAACTGGTGGCAAACCGACTATCTTACTTCTTCAGAGTCACACCCAGCCCGGCACCTTCCGTATAGAAGATAGTCTCCAGGTCGGGGTTCGACGTCACCGCCCTGACGTAATCCGGTACCATGTCGGTGTTGTGGGTCAGGATCAAACCGCCGGGTCGCACCAGAGGCAGAACCTTGTTCAGATAGTCGACATAGCCGCCCTTGTCGGCGTCGATGAAGGCAACGTCGATCGGGCCTTTCAGCTTAGCCACTTCCTCGTGAGCATCCCCCTCGATCACCGTGACCATCTTCTCCACGCCGGCTTCCTTGAAGTGCTGGCGAGCCATCGAAGCCCTCTGGTGATCGATCTCGAAGGTTGTCAGGTGGCCGCCCGTCCTCGCGAGGGCCAAACAGAACCAGAGGCCCGAGTACCCTGTCGAGGTCCCGATTTCAACCACGGTCGTGGCATCAGCGACCTCTGTCAGCAGACGCAGCGCCTTTCCGTCTTGCACGGGAACGCTGAGATAGGTCTCGTGGCGCTCTACCATTTCGCTGAGCACGGCCAGAATCCTCTTCTCCTGGGCCCGGCCAACGGGAGTATTCGAACGGCTGTCGGTCAATTGCGCTTGGAGATAGCGCGGCACAGACAGAGTCGCGGCGATGAGAAGAACCATCCGGAAGACAATGCGCATAGGTTCTGTCCTTGTCCAGGAGCCGCATCATATCAGAAGAGCGGGGCTCCTGAATTTAGGTTTCTGGGCAAGACCGGACGATGGCACGCATCCTATCAGGGGCCAGATCTCGGGATCGGGCCAATGTAATTACCCACCGTTGGGCAACTGCGGGGGAGCCGTGAACCGGAGCGGATTTCAAAAATCAGAGGGGCAAGGGGCGGCGGAAGTGTCGCCGGTTTCGGTCTTTTGGGGTTCCAGGAACAAGGAAAAACGGCACCTCTGTGACCCGTGAAAGCACATCGCACTGGAAACCCGAGCGAGGATTGTATTTAGTGATGGTCGCGTGTATGTTATCGGTCGGACCCGAGTTCGAAGAGGAAATTCCGCCCAATATGGCAACTCGTTTTTCTCGCAGGAACAAAAAAGCGACGTCGGCGCGTTGAAAAGAAGCCGCGCATGAGCATAAACGAAAACCGCAAGCAACTCGCTACATTCCTGATCCTTACCTTGGCGTTCAGCTCCATCTTTTATTTCCTCATTATCAAGTCGGGCCATTTAGGTTCCGGCTGGGGAATGTATGTCGGGGGCCCGATGTGGTCGCCGGGACTCGCCGGAATGCTCACACGGAAGATCTATGGCCAAAGCCTGAGCACGCTCGGCTGGAAATGGGGCGAGCCGCGATTGCAGTTGATGAGCTACGTGATCCCGCTGCTCTATGCCACTATTGCCTACGTAGCCGTTTGGCTTCTTCATTTGGGTGGTTTTTACAACCATGCCTTCTTGGAGCGTGTCACGAAGAGCTTTGGCCTCGGCCCCCTGCCCGCGTGGGCCGCTATGACGATTTACGTAGTTCTGTCAGGAACGGCTGGCATGGTATCCAGTTGCTCCGAGGCTCTAGGCGAAGAAATCGGATGGCGGGGCTTTCTCGTTCCTCAACTGGCCAAGACGAACAGCTACACGACGACGGCATTGATCAGCGGCATTATCTGGTCGCTCTGGCATTATCCAATTCTCATTTTCGCTGACTACAACTCCGGCACTCCCGTTTGGTATGGACTCACCTGCTTCACTGTGATGGTGGTGAGCATGAGCTTTATCTTTGCCTGGATGCGCCTGAAATCCGGAAGCCTCTGGACGGGTGTCCTTCTGCACGCCAGCCACAATCTCTTCATTCAGGGTTTTTTCGACCCCATCACCACTGACACTGGCCACACCAAGTACATCATCGGCGAATTTGGGGCCGCGCTGCCACTTGTCTCTATTGCCTTCGCCATCTATTTCTGGACCAAGCGGGACGAGTTGACCTCCACCGAAGCGGTGGCCGTGTCCGCTCCGCGGCCGCTCATCCCCCCGTCCCGGTTGGCTAGGCCGCTGAGACTGATGGCCAGGTCGTCTCGAAAGCAGCCGTGCCTCGCGTCACTTTCCCAGCAGGGTCCGCAACCGGCTTTTCAGGATGATCTCGGCAGGAGTCTTGCCACCGGACGCCAGCCAGCGCTCAAAATCCTGGATCCGGACCCGGTGCGCGACTTCGGGTTCTTTCACGATTACACTGACGGCTGTTAGCCCGCGCCCGATTTCGTCCACCCAGGTGTTCTCGCGGAACACCCGTAAGCCTTGGGCGACCGGTCACTCACATGCAGCGTTGAGCAGTTTCAAAACGGGAGGTTCGCCCGCTGGTCCCGGCCTGTCTTTCAATCAAGACGGTTTCGGGCCGGGTGCGTTTAGCTCCACGAAATCCGCCAGGCGGGGCAGCAGATGTCTGTGCATGGCGTCAGGCCCATAGAAGAGCGCGTGCACATAAGCCAGCATGGCCGGCTGTGAGAAGCGCTCAGGGGGCCGGCGCAGAGGGCAATAGCACAAGCGACCGGGAATGACCTTGTCGGGATCGTCATAGGAGCCGAGCGGCCACAAAGCCGGGAAGAAGCGGAAGCCGGCGCGCTCCAGCGCCCGGTGCCACCACACGCCGGAGTTGGCGGTTACCTCGCCATAAATGCGGAACGCCCGCGGCGAGCAGTTGGGCCGCTCGGGTCCTTGTTTCTCTTGCCGGATGACATCGCGCAGGATGCGGCTGCCAAGGCGAGCGCCGCGCCGGGCGGGATCGACAAAGATGTAACTGCCAAACACGGCGCCGAACGCCGGGAGCAGGAGGGTTACCGCGCCCCCCACCATGGTACGGCCCTCGAACGCGGGGAACAGGTGGACGCGGTTCGGTCGGTCCGGGGAGGGTTTGGCAACCTCGCGCAGGATGGCCGGGCTGACGCGCTCGTCTGGATTGAAGGATTGGGCGTAGATTGCCAGGAAGCGATCAAGGTGCGAGGCTTCACTACGCCTGAGTAGCCGGACCGTGAGCTTCGCGTCTTTCATGACGGTTCCCTGTTGAATGACTTGCCTGACAGTCGGGCCTCGCGCCGCCCTGCTATTATGTTCCAACAGCGCGGTAGAACAGCAATTGATCACCAGCCCCAAGCAAGGGGTTGGCCGTGGAAGCGGGCGGGAATACTTTTGTCATCACGCCCGTGACAGGAACTACGTGCTGAGGCCTTCCACCTTATATTATAGTGCTCCGACGCTCCCGGCCGGGTGAGGCACTCCTTCGGAGGGAGGGTCTCCGCCACGTAGTAGGTCTTCCTCCGGGTAGTCCAGCGCAGATTCTTCAAAGTTGTACAGCAACTGGTCAAGAAGCCAGCTTACGCTCTTGCCGCAGCGGTCCACGGGCGACCTCCGGGGTTATAAGCGTACCGTCCTTTATCGCCATTCCGATGTCTTCGGGTATATCACTTAACATTTTCGCGTGTCCTTTCGACCGGATTTTGGGTGCGGAGAGTAATACCCGGCCCGGCCGAAAGCGGGGCGATCTGGGCTACAGAAAAAGCGAAAAGACTGGTAAAAGCAGGTGGGACGCGGGCGGGAAACTGATATTTTTGGCCCGGCTAAACCCATGACGGAAGGGCCTGACTTTTCAGCGCCCGCTAACGCATGCGGGCGTGGGGTTTTCCGCTCGCGTGGAAAAGCGGCACGCCGAGCCCCCTGGGCGCCAGAGTGATGAAGGAGTGGCTCCCGATGCGGGTGACGGGCGATGCACTACGCGCTGGCGAAGCAAGGTTCACATCAGGTTTTTTCAGATGTTGTCCCCACCACCTGAGTTGAGAAGTGGACGTAGGTGAAGGTCTCGGGGATATGCGAATCATAGTGCCCGTGGCGGTTCCAGGTCCAACCCGGACTGGGATCGAGGCGCTGGCCGTCCTTGCTGATCTGCTGGAAGCGCGAGCAATCAATGCGCCACA
>DATFYM010000220.1:0-6861 GCA_035315065.1 Terriglobia bacterium | reverse complement strand
CTGAGGTCCTTGCCACTAAAGCCGAACATGCCAAGATGGCGATCGATGAGTACGGCGACGCTGTTCCGGATTGATTGATGCGGGGCTAGGTTCTCGCCCAGCGTTAGGATGGATGCCGCGCTCTTACTTTGGTGGTTCCCCTGGTTTTTGGAGGCGCGACCAAGGAAATACCGCAGACCCTGGAAAGCGGGTCTGCGCTACTCTTGCTTGGCCGGAATGTGTCGATCGATGGACCGGCGAGGTACGCGGCCCGTTGCCGGTGGGGCAGGGAACGCCGAATCCTTATGGCGTATGTGATCTATCCGAGAACGTCCACGAATGGTGCGCCGACTGGTTCGACCGGAACTATTACGCGGCCTCGCCCGAGCGTAATCCTCGCGGTCCGCTCGTGGGCGAGCGTCGCGCTTCGCGAGGCGGCTCCTGGCGACACATGATCAAGGTGAGCCGATGCGCGGCGCGGGCGAGCATCCCGCCGGTCTTCCAGTACTCAGATTATGGCTTCCGCGTGGTCCGCGATTTGATGGTTGATTGCTGATTGATTCCCACGACCCTCGTCGCGTCTTTTCTTGGGTTCAATCGCATGATAGCGTGAGAGACTCAAAAACGCCGACGGCCGTCACGTTCCCGAACCGCGCCCGGAGTCGAGAATTCAGTCGGTTTACACGGAAGCCACGATGTCGTGTATTTTCATTGCCATGGAACCGTTTGCCAAGGACCCCAATTACTGAATTGAGAGTCGCCATCAGACAACCTCTGAGACCGTGGAACTATTCAGCCCGGCCACTAGTTCCGAAGCGATACAGCAGGCCGGTGGCTTGAAGGAAATAACGAGGACGATCTTGCAATCCCCTGAACACCAGAGTGGTTTTGCGGCCGTGCGCGATCTTGAGCGATTCCATCAGCATCGCAATGCCGGCGCAGTCGATGTAGGCCACCTCCGCCAAGTCGATCGTGAGCGTCGGCGGCGACCACCGGTCGAGTATCGCCAGAAGCCGATCGCGAAGGTCCGGCGAAGAATCGATGGAAACACGGCCGCGCAAGGAAACGAGTGCGTGTCCCTCGAGGTCAAGCACGCTAATCCCTAAGCCGCGACTCGTGGTGGATTCGGTGATCATCAAAGGTTCCTGCTCACGGCCCCGGAGCCTAGGGCTCGATTGCTGTCGATGCTTGTTACGTCTGCCGGCGAAATGTTTGAAACGTCGACCAGCCGCGCCGTCCGATACAGCCCGAGACGCAAACCGCCTGGAGTGTCCGAGATTGTTGAGTGCCATAGTCCTCCTTCTATTAACCTCTCACGTCATGGATCCCTAGCACTTTAACATCCAAACGGCGTGGACTGTGATGCATCTGAAAAGGCGGCTCTTATGGCTGTCACGCCTCAATGTTCTGAGGCGTGCGGTGCCCAGATGCTGGCAACTGCACGAATGCTGGCACACGCCCTGGCGTGAATGGCAATACGGCCAGCGGATCGATTCTAGCCAAGCGGAGAATGCGATTGCCTTCCACCACACAAACCTGGTCGAAATCGTAATCACCTCCATTCCTCTTCGGGGTCTCGGAATGAAGGATGAAAGTCCCCTTCTTGTGCAGATACATCCCTTGATTGTCATTTCCTGTTATCATACGTGGCGACGATCGGGCGGTGGAGCGGTACGCTCGCGTCTTAGCCTGACCGCCGTTTCAACTGCCACAGGCGCAAGCGTGTGGTGCGTTTGAACGCCTGACCGAGACCGAGATATAGAAAGGCAACTCAATTGGCTAATGGCACTCCCCTGGGATTTGAATCGAAGCTTTGGGCGGCTGCTGACGCGCTGCGGAACAACATGGACGCGGCGGAGTATAAGCACGTCGTTCTCGGGCTGATCTTCCTCAAATACATCTCCGACGCTTTCGAGGCCAAGCACGCGGAGCTCGAAGGCCAGACGATGCAGGGGGCCGACCCGGAAGACCCGGACGAGTATCGCGCCGCCAACATTTTCTGGGTTCCCAAGGAGGCGCGGTGGCAACATCTGCGCGCTAATGCTCCGCAGCCAACCATCGGCAAGCTCGTGGACGATGCTATGAGCGCCATCGAGCGCGATAACCCGTCGCTCAAGAGTGTTCTGCCCAAGGACTTCGGCCGCCCCGGACTCGACAAGCAGCGGCTCGGCCAACTGATCACTCTGGTTAGCGACATTGGCCTCGGCAGCCCCGCCGATCGTGCCAAGGACGTTCTTGGCCACGTGTACGAGTATTTCCTCGCCCAGTTCGCGAGTGCCGAGGGCAAGAAGGGCGGGCAGTTCTACACTCCGTCCTGGGTTGTCCGGGTGCTGGTCGAGATGCTCGCTCCGTATAAGGGGCGCGTTTACGACCCCTGCTGCGGGTCGGGCGGAATGTTCGTGAGCAGCGAGAAGTTTATCGAGGCTCACAGCGGCAGGATCGGCGACATCTCCATCTACGGTCAAGAGTCGAACTACACCACGTGGCGCCTCGCCAAGATGAACCTCGCTATTCGTGGAATCGACGCCCAGATTGCCCACGGTGACACCTTCCACAACGACCGGCACCCCGACCTCAAGGCCGACTACGTGCTGGCAAACCCACCATTCAACGACAGTGACTGGCGGGGTGAACTGCTCAAAGGCGACAAGCGCTGGGTCTACGGGGTTCCGCCTGCCAGCAACGCCAACTTCGCGTGGGTGCAGCACTTCGTCCACCACCTCGCGCCCACGGGGCTTGCCGGCTTTGTGCTGGCTAACGGCTCCATGTCGTCGAACCAGTCGGGTGAAGGTGAGATACGTAAGAACATCATCGAGGCGGACTTGGTGGATTGTATGGTGGCGCTGCCGGGTCAACTCTTCTACGCCACCCAGATTCCGGTCTGCCTTTGGTTCCTAGCTCGAAACAAAAGAAACGGCCGATTCCGCGACCGTCGGGGCGAGACGTTATTCATTGATGCGCGCAAGATGGGGTCGATGATGGACCGCGTCCACCGCGAACTCACTGACCACGACGTCGCGAAGATCGCGGGTACGTACCACGCCTGGCGCGGCGACAAATCAGCGGGCGAATACGCCGACGTGCCCGGCTTCTGCAAGGCGGCCAAGCTGGATGACATCCGCAAGCACGGCCACGTCCTCACGCCGGCCGCTACGTCGGGGCCGAAGCCGCCGAAGAGGACGCCGAACCGTTTGACAAGAAGATGCGGCGGCTCACCGCAACGCTGCGGGACCAGCAGGCGGAAGCTGCGAAGCTCGATGCCGCCATCGCTGCCAACCTGAAGGAGCTTGGGTATGGCATCTGACGACTGGCAACCGTTCGAAAGTTTGCTGAGCAACATCGTGGATAACCGGGGGCGGACCTGCCCAACAACCCCTACTGGAATTCCGCTAATCGCAACCAACTGCGTGAGAAATGACCTTCTCTACCCGACGTATGAGAATGTCCGCCACGTCGATCCGGAGCCCGGAGATTTGCTCTTCGTGACGAAGGGAACCCCTGGACGGGTTTGTATGGTTCCGGATCCGGTGGATTTCTGCATCGCCCAGGACATGGTCGCAATTCGCGCCGATGTTAAGAAGGTCTACCCCCGGTTCCTGTTTGCGCTCCTCCGATCCAGGGAGGTGCAGGAGCTGATCGAGCAATTACATGTAGGAACGCTTATTCCGCATTTCAAGAAGGGGGACTTTGACAAGCTGGTATTGCCGATTCCCGATCGAAAGCTACAGGAGTTCATCGGCGACACGTATTTCGATTTCTCTGCGAAGATTGAGCTCAACCGGAGCATGAACGAGACGCTGGAGGCGATGGCGCGGGCGCTGTTCAGGTCGTGGTTCGTGGACTTCGACCCCGTCCGCGCCAAAGCCGAAGACCGCGACCCCGGATTGCCCAAGCCCCTCGCCGACCTGTTCCCGGATTCATTCGAGAACTCCGAACTGGGGGAAATTCCGAGAGGGTGGTGCGCGTCCCCAGTCTATGACCTTGCTACGTATATCAATGGGGCGGCGTATCGCGCGTTTGAGCCAAACGAAGAGCGTCGTGGGTTCCCCATCATAAAGATTGCTGAGTTGAAGGCCGGAGTGACAGCTCAAACGCGATTCTCCGACGTCAAAATGCCGGACAAGTACAGAATCGAGGACGGAGACGTACTTTTCTCATGGTCGGGGAATCCTGACACCTCGATCGACATCTTTGTCTGGAACCATGGTCCGGCGTGGCTGAACCAGCACATTTTCCGAGTTGTCCCGAATAGTGCGCATGAGAGAGCGTTCGTGCTGATGACTCTCCGAAGCCTTCTCCCCGTCTTTGCGGAAGTCGCGCGGAACAAGCAGACGACAGGCCTTGGGCATGTAACCGTTGAGGATCTGAAACGGCTGCTTGCGGTGCGGCCTCCCAAGCCGGTCTTGCTCGGTTGGAACACTCTCGTTGAGCCCCTGCTTGCCCGGTCTTTCGGTCTGGAGGGAGAAGACAATACCCTCGCCGGGCTGCGCGACGCGCTGCTGCCCAAGCTCATCTCTGGTGAGCTTCGCATCAAAGACGCCGCACGTCTGCCCTATTCAGAGAAGTTGGTTCAGGCGTAGACTGTTACTGCAGGATTATAACCATGACGCAAGGTGAATTCGAAGCAATCATCGCGGATATTTCAAAACGAATTGACGGTGAAATTTCATGGGGCGAGGACGAAGACCATTCGCCCGCCGTTGAGTTCCGGGCGGAGATCAGTTCCGAGGCTGGCTATCCGCTCTTTGTGAGGGGTAGCTACAACTCGGAAGCACGAAAGCTGAGCTACGTGCTGATTCATAGAGGGGAGGGTCGAATCTACGGGCTGTGCCTCGGGATCGACCATCACAATCCCCGCTGCGATCACGTTGGCGACAGGCACAAACACCGCTGGAGCGAGGGGCAGAGGGACAAGCAAGCTTATGTTCCTCCTGACATTACGGCTCCGGTGGACGATCCGGTTGCCGCCTGGACACAGTTCTGCGCCGAGGCTAGGATTACCCACAATGGCATGTTACACTTGGCTCTGTCGGCTTCAGGAGGGCAACCGGTATTCTAATGCTGTCACCCTGTGAACAAATTGCGCAGACGATGGGGGGGCTGTTCTCGTGTTCGGCTGTGAACGGCTACACCCGCATTCGAACGCCTTACCTGTACCCCGATGGCGACGTAATCGACCTCTTCCTCAGGCAAGAGGAAGGCGAGGCGACGCTGACGGATCTGGGCGAGACTCTGCGTTGGCTGCGAATGCAATCCATTGCGCAGCGGCGATCTCCCAGGCAGAACAAGTTGATCCGGGACGCTTGCCTCAACCACGGCGTTGAGCTCTTTCGCGGAATGCTTATGGCTCGGGTAAAGCCCTCGGACGACCTGAGTAGCGCCGTAACCCGTCTGGCCCAGGCGGCGTTGAGGGTGTCCGATGTGTGGTTCACAATGAGAACGAGGGTGTTCGAATCAATCACAGATGAGGTTGAGGGCTTCCTCGACGAGCGGCATATGCGCTTTGATCGAGGGGAAACGCTTCCCGGAAGATCAGGACGTACTTGGACCGTCGATTTCCATATCCGCCATCCGCGGCGAAGTGCACTGATGTGTGTCTTGAGCACGGCAAGTCGTGCGGCTGCTCGCGGAATAGCCGAGCATGTGACGTCCGAGTGGCACGACTTAAGCCATCTGAAATTGGGACCAGAGGCTCTTGCTTTCATTTCATTATTCGACGACTCCCTGGACGTGTGGAATCCCGAGGATTTCCGGCTGGTTGGGGAGCTTTCGGAGGTTGCATTTTGGTCCAAGCCTGACGAACTCGTGGAAAGGTTAGTGGCCTAAGCTCCCCATCATCCACGAGTGGGTTGTATGATTAGCGAAGTACAAGCTCTGCTCGATCGACACCGCGCCTGGCTGAAGGATAAAACCGTCCTCCGAGAGGTCAACGACTGGGTGGAGATCACCACCCCCTACCTCGACCGGCATAATGACTATTTGCAGATCTACGCCCAACGGAATAACGGCCAATATACTCTCACCGACGATGGCTACGTGCTTCAGGACCTGCAACTCTCGGGTTGCAAGCTGGACAGCGGGAAAAGGCAGGCCCTCCTCAAGATGACGCTAAACGGATTCGGCGTGCATCTCGAAGAAGGCCGGCTGGAGGTGAAGGCGTCTCCGGATAACTTCGCGCTCCGCAAGCACAACCTGGTTCAAGCCATGCTGGCTGTGAACGACCTCTTCTACGTAGCGTCCCCGGTGGTCAGCAGTCTCTTTTACGAGGACGTTCTTGCCTGGCTCGAGTTGCACGAAATCCGCTACACACCGAGAGTGAAGTTCACCGGCAAGAGCGGCATCGATCATCTGTTTGATTTTGTGATTCCCAAGTCCAGAGTCAGACCGGAGCGAATTCTCCGGACGGTCAACCGGCCCAATAAAACCACGGCGGAGATTCTAGTCTTCTCGTGGATTGATACCAAGGAAGTGCGCCCACCCGCGTCTCAGGCTTACGCGATTCTGAATGACGCCGAGCAACCCCCTCCTACGATGGTAGTCGATGTGTTCAGGAGCTACGACGTACATCCCGTGCTCTGGAGCAAACGCGAAGACGTACGGCAGGAACTGTCAGTCTGAAATAGCCCTAAACGGCTGAAGCCGCCCAGATGGTCGGACGGCTTCGGAACTCCTTCCACGCATGGTGGACGAGCCGCCAACAAAATACTCGGTGTCCGGGTAAGATGTCAAGGAGGCTCGAAGTGCCCCCAATCCGCCGATAACGGTATCCGGCGCGAGGTAGACCTTGATTTGAGCAGCGGAAAGCCGGCTTGCTTGGCCACCGCGACTACTGCCGCCCCGCGGGCGCGCCGAAATGAACCCCGGAGAATCTCTCCAGAGCGA
>DATFYM010000219.1:0-16591 GCA_035315065.1 Terriglobia bacterium | reverse complement strand
CGAATGGGAAAGAGCACCAGTTTCCCGGACTGCTTCCGCTCCTTTTCGAGCGCCGCCTCCACCTCTTCCTCCACCCACGGGCTGAGGATGGAATGCTCGGTCAGGATCACCATCAGCTTGTCGTAGACGCGAATCGACTCGTCAATGCGCGTGCGGAACTTCTCCCCGATCTTCAAGTCCTCGGGCGCAAACCAGCAGCGCACGCCGTTCTGTTGCAGGTCGGCGTGCAGGCGCCGCGCGAATTCGTCGTCCTGGCCTGAACGGCTTGAGTAGCTGATGAAGCAGGAATAGAACTCGATCGGATTGCCGGCGAGCGACTTCATGTACGTGATGAAGTCCTCGGGGACGCCCGCGCCGCGCAGGAAGGCTTCGGGAACGTTGCCTTTGGATTTATAAATCGTGTCAATGCCGATCGTTAGGGGCCGATGTGCTGGCCTCGGTTCGGCAGTAACGGTTGACAGGGTCGGCCCATGAAGTAATAATCTGACTCGACGGGATTTCGGGTTTGGGTTTGCATTTCTTCTTGCGTTGGGGCGAAAAAAAGACGAAAATGATTGGGGGCTTAGGAGGTGACGAACTCGAATGGCTATTCAGCGCGACGTGAAAGTGAAAGTCGGCCAAATTGTCCTGATTCCGGCCAAGATCAAGGACGGCATGTTTCCCACTGAGCAATACTTCTACTGGGAAATCGCTCCCGGGAATAATATCTCGGGATACGTAGTGCGCGATCAGATTCAGAACGATCGAGTAAGGGCAGTGATCGTCAGCCTCACGAAGGACAAGGCCGTCCTGGCTCTCCCTGGGGAGCTTACTCGAAATAATCTCGTTCACGTTCCGATATCCTTCGCACGGGAGCACGCGGCGCCATGATGCTGGCGGAGCAAGATCTGCTGCAAGCGTGGCACCGGAAGTGGATTCGCTTTGAACGATATTTTGACCCCCGAGTGTTTCGGACAATCGAGAACAACCCGGAGTTGTTGGATATCCGCACCCAGACCCTGACCATCACTTTCTGGGACATTAGGGGATTCTCGCTACTTTGCGAGGCTCTCAAAGCCCACCCGACACTGATATCTGGCTTCCTTCAAGAGTACTTTCAAACAGCCGCCCAGGTCATATTCCAGCATCATGGAGTCTTAGACAAGTTTATTGGAGACGGCGTTATGGGGCTGTTTGGGGCCTTCAATCACAAGGATGACGAGGGTCGACAGGACGCTGGGAACGCATTGCATGCGGCTGGAGCTCTCAAGGAGAGGTTCGACACTCTGCTCGAGAGGTGGTTGGATCTGTGGAAGTTGTACACACCGCAAGCCATTGATGTGGGCCTGGCGTGCGGGATCCATACCGGAGCTGAGGGACCAGTACACGGCCCTTGGCCCCAACGTGAATTTTGCCCAGCGGTTGGAGGCCCGCGCCGGAAAGGGGCAGATCTTGGTGTCGGCGTCTACGCACGCGAGGGTCAAAGCCGATTTTCTCTTCGAAGACGTGGGGTTGATCGACAACATAAAAAACGTCCCCGGCGCGTTCCGGATATTCTCGCTCGTCCTCCCGAAATAGGCAGGCTGCCGTGGGAGTGCCGTGGTCGAAGATAACCAGGATTCCCACAGGCCAACACAGGCGCTTTGTCGCGGCTGCGGGCCACGAATTCCAGCCGCATGAACCTGTTCGAGGGTTACGTAGAACTGCTGCATCACTTCGCCAACCGTCATGCCGGCGTCAAGGTTATCGAAGATGATCGGCTTCCGGCCCTTGCGGGAGTAGCAGCGGCGAGTTGCCTCGCCAAATGGCGGCTGTAGCGGCGAGTTTACCTCGCCAATGGCGGCGTAAAGCCGTCTCTACATCAACTTGACTCACTACCCATGCGGGTGCCGCGCAGCACTCATGCGCCGCTGACCCTGCCGGCGCTGCTTTCGGCGGCGGGGCATTGGGACCAGCGAAGCGCCACACATGAGCCTCTCGCTTTCATCATCGCCCCTCCCGGGGTAAGCCGAACCTCCGCCGCGTCACATGACTCACCGGACGCCGGTCAGATCGAGCTTGACGCCGTACCGGCAAGCGCGTTCTGATACGAAAGGGATCAAACGTACAAAACCCACTGGCTTTCATCAGTTTAGCTCGCAAACTGAAGGAAACGCAAGGGGCACAGGGTGAGGGTCGTGACTCATTGGCCCCGGTCAGATCGTCCAGCAGGGCGTGGGTGAGTCACTACCAGGGTGAGGTGAGGGTGAGCAACCCAACGAGGCGGTGGGCCTCGCGGAGTTCGTTCCTCCGGAAGCGGTACGCCGGTTGGAGGAGGTTTCCCACAGGTTCACGGCTCCAGCGACCGAAACAGCGTCAGCGGGAGCAACAGCCTGTAGTTTGGTTAAGGCGTTTTAGCCCCGTCAGGGGCGGAAGAATGTAGCCCAGGGCGCAAGCCCTGGGTTGGGCGTGGGGCGTGGCCTGCGAGCCCCGGAAGGGGCGATAGAAGCACCGGCCAAGCCACGTCTTACGCCCCTCCGGGGCGAGAGGGCTCTCGGCGATGGGACTGGTTCCCAGGGCTTGCGCCCTGGGCTAAACTCTATCGGCCCTCCGGGCCTGAAGAACGCACCTGTTTTGTTGACAGAGATTTCGGTCACCACGAACTGGCACAGCGCCGCTGCCCTCTGATCAGGATTGTTAGCGTACTTCTGAAACGGAAAACTTAGCCCACGGCGACAGCCGTGGGTGACGGAACACACACAGCATTTGCACCCTCCCAAGCCCCGGTAGGGGCTACATGAGAACCGGCAGCGCCTCAGTCGAACTCGTAGCGTGGGTCATATTCGATGCCGTGCTTTCTGAGCAGCGCTAGCACCTCTTCCTGGTAAGTCACCTTGCGATGGTGCTCTTCCTGGCGGGCGATGTAGTTCCGCACTGCTGGCAGGTTCGACTGGCTGACGCTGAAGGCGGCATAGCCTGTCTGCCAGGCGAAGAGCCGCTGCCACCGGTTCGAATCAGCACCTAGGGATCGGCTGGGAGGTTCAGTGGATAAAAAATGAGTTGACTCTTGTGTAACCTCGTGCTAGGCTAAGTCCGTATGATCGACCTATGCCTTGCGGCCCATGACCGGGATTATTTCCTGCGTGCTACGACACATCATCGAGTGACCGTAACACAACCCCGTCCCAATAGGGGGGTGGACCGAGGGTCGCATGATTACCGATATGGTACAACGGAGAAAATTAACGGGGAATTTAATTACCTTTTATGGCTGTGGATAACGGAAAGACGGTGTGGGAAACAAAGGAGTTATCGGAAAAAGTGTCCGTTGTCGGACGTTTTTGGGCTACAAAATCATACCAATTTTCACCATTTTTTACCAAGAACGTGCATCGAAGGGGCTCGAAGGCGGACTTAAGGGCCCCTAAGCGGGGGTTTTCGGGATCGATTTTATTAGAACGTGTCAAGCCGAGCGGCTCGTGTCAATCTGTAATTGGCGCTCGCTTCCTCCAAAGGAGTGGTGAGCACCTGCAATGGAGCTTGCAACGCTGAGACACAGAGGCACAGAGAAGAATGGCCGACGTTGGGAAAACTAAGGGCATCTTCATGCCATCCTCGTTCTCTTCTCTGAGTCTCTGTGCCTCTGCGGTTAATTCTTCACGGCAATCTATTGATTCGGCGATGGTTGTTCGCCAATTGGCTCAGTCGAAGAAGCCACGGCATGCTGAATTCAAAGGACTTACTAAGCACGTTCCCGCCGAGCGTCCGACCACCGTTGCAGGCTCCGTCGGCCAAACGAAACGTGGTGAGGGCAATCTATTGATTCGACGAGTTTTAATAGCGCATTTTCCGATGCGAGCAGCCGAAGACTTGCTCAATTTAAAGGACTTGCTAACCCCTCTTCCATCGAGAGGTGGCGCGACCTTTTCGGGTTTTGCCGGCCGTTGAAACGTGGTGAGGCCGATCTATTGATTCCGCAAGGGTTGTTGGTAGATCTACTGAGGAGAACGAATGAAGGCTTGCTCAATCTAAAGGGCTTACTAACTGGGTTTCCGCTGAGCCCTAAGAGCCTCTTTGAAAACGAGCCCGTTGTGAAGCCTCATTTTCGTGCAGAATCGCGGCCAAATTCCGCCATTTTCTGCCAAAAAAGTGCAGATAATGGCAGAAAACGAGGCTTTTTCGTCGAACGATTTAGGCCAAAAGCAGGCATCAGGGGTTGTGGTTTGGAGTGAGCAATTGTGAACAGACAACCAGGATCCTGATCACGTAACGTCAAAGGGGAGGCAGTTTGTAAGCGTCTGTCCTGCCCTCGCCCCGAAACAGTGATGGAAACGGAGTCCAAAATTCGCAAGATTGCCTTTCTGGGCGACTACTTGCCGCGCAAGTGCGGTATTGCCACCTTCACGTCCGACCTGCTTTCGGCCGTGGCCGCAGAGCACCCTCAGAGCCAGTGTTTCGCCGTTCCCGTCAATGATGTCGAGGGCGGCTACGACTACCCGGACGTAGTTCGCTTCGAGATCGAGGAGCAGGACTTAACGTCATACGAGCGGGCGGCAGACTTCCTGAACATCGGCAACGTGGACATGGTCTCGGTGCAGCACGAGTTCGGGATTTACGGCGGGCCCGCCGGCAGCCACCTGCTGGCCCTGCTGCGCGAACTGAAGATGCCCGTCGTCACCACGCTCCACACCCTGCTGCGCGAACCGAACGTCGAGCAGCGGCGGGTGATGCAGGAATTGATCGCCCGCTCAACCCGGTTGGTGGTGATGACCGCGCGGGGACAGCAGATGTTGGAGGGTATTTACCACGCACCGCCCGCCAAGATTGACCTCATACCCCATGGCATTCCCGACATGCCGTTTGTCGATCCGAACTATTACAAAGACCAGTTTGGCGTGGAAGGGAGGGTGGTGTTGCTCACCTTCGGGCTGCTCTCGCCGAACAAGGGGATTGAGCATGTGCTCAACGCCCTGCCGGCCATTCTGGCGGGGTTCCCCGACGTGGTTTATATCGTTCTGGGCGCCACGCATCCTCACGAACTACGAGAGCGGGGCGAAGGCTATCGACTTAGCCTCGAAATTCTCGCCAAGAAGAACAAAGTGGAGAAGAGCGTCATCTTCTACAACCGCTTTGTGGAGCTCGAAGAACTGAAGGAGTTCATCGGCGCGGCGGACCTCTACATTACGCCCTATCTCAACCAAGCGCAGATCACCTCCGGCACCCTGGCTTACGCGTTTGGCGCGGGCAAAGCTGTGGTGTCGACGCCGTACTGGCATGCCGCCGAACTGCTGGCGGAAGACCGTGGCGTCCTGGTGCCGTTCGGCGATGCGGGAGCCATTGCGCGCGAGGTGATCGGTCTGCTGGGAGACGCGAACCGCCGCCACGCGATGCGCAAGAATGCTTACAAGCTGGGACGCGAGATGATCTGGAGCAACACGGCCCGGCTCTACATGGGCTCCTTCGAGCAGGCGCGGCTCCAGGGCGCGGTGTTGTCTCGAAAATCCTTTGCCACGAAAACACTCGACCAGCGGCCGGTGGAGTTGCCGGAGTTGAAACTGGATCACCTTTCGCGGATGACCGACTCGACCGGCATTTTCCAGCACGCGATCTTCACCGTCCCGAATTTCTCTGAAGGCTACTGCACGGACGACAACGCGCGGGCCTTCATCCTGGCCGTGTTGCTCGACGAGTTGGAAGAACAACCGGATCGCGTGCGAGCGCTGGGCTCCACCTACGCGGCTTTCTTGAATTACGCCTTCGATCCCAAGACCAAACGCTTCCACAACCACCTGAGTTTCGATCGCCGCTGGCTCGACGAACAAGGGTCGGAAGACTGTCACGCTCGGGCGCTCTGGGCTTTGGGCATGGGTGTGGGGCGTTCAACGCATCGCAGTTTTCAGATCATGGCGGGACAACTCTTCGCGCAGGCGCTGCCGGTGGTGTCGGAGTTCACTTCGCCGCGGGCTTGGGCGTTCGCCCTCATCGCCATCCACGAATACCTGCGGCGGCTGAGCGGCGACCGCCTGGTGAACCAGACCCGCGAAGCGCTTACCGTGCGGTTGATGGATATCTTCGACCGGGCCGCCCAGCCGGACTGGCCCTGGTTTGAAGAGGGACTGTCCTACGACAATGCCAAGCTCGCCCACGCCCTGATTTTGAGCGGCCATGCCAGTGGCCAGCCGGTGGTGTTTGAGCGAGGGCTCCAGGCATTGCGGTGGCTGGTGGAAGTACAACACTCGGAGAACGGGCATCTGCGGCCCATTGGCAGCAACGGATTTTATCGGCGCGGCGGCCCGCGCGCCAACTTCGACCAGCAGCCGATCGAGGCCCAGGCGATGGTGTCAGCCTGCCTCGAAGCCTACCGGTCCACCTCCGACTTCTGGTGGTATGAACAGGCCCACCGCGCCTTCGACTGGTTCCTCGGCTGGAACGATCTCGGCCTGGAAGTGTGCTCCGCCGCCACCGGTGGGTGCCGCGATGCATTACACGTAGACCGAGTGAACGGCAACCAGGGTGCAGAATCTACGCTCGCCTTCCTGCTCTCGCTGGCGGAAATGCAGCTCATGAACAACAGTCTCACCGTGTTCAACGAGCCGGCTTTCGCAGCGGAGATCGCCCGATGAGAACCACTGGCCAGGTTGGGGAGAAGGGCAAGGCGGTATGCTGATCGCTGGCACGCGTATCAACGTCAAACGCTCCCACGTCACGTTGCGCTCGGACCCTACGCGGGTCCTGCTCCGGCCGTTTCACCTCATGAGCGACCAGCGCGCCATCACCATCTGCGCGGAGGTCGCGGCTCTGCCTGAAGGCGAAGTCCGCGCCCTGTTGCAACAGGTGCTGGCCGAGTTTGGAGAACGCCACCTGAAGATTTGTGAGTTCTTCCGCAGACGCTTTGAAGAAGTTCGACCGTACCTGCTCACGGATTTGAGGGGGGGCGAGTTCTTCAGGCGGCGGTCGGATGGCGTGCGACCCGGCTTGGTCACCGGGAAGAGCTTTTCGGAAGAACGCGAGCTCTTGCTCGGCGCGTATTTCAGTCATGAGTATTCGATCGAGGCCGCTGCGCTATTCAACCCATCGATCG
This sequence comes from Terriglobia bacterium, assembly GCA_035315065.1. Classification (GTDB taxonomy): domain Bacteria; phylum Acidobacteriota; class Terriglobia; order UBA7540; family UBA7540; genus DATFYM01. Next base: position 9,552 of record DATFYM010000219.1, on the reverse strand, counting down.
TGCCGCATCCCGATCAATCGGGCACCGCGCCGGGGTCACTCCGTTTCATCCTGAGCCTCCGGGCCACGGGTGAAGGACATGTTTCCTCGGTCACCTTTCGCACCGGGTGCCTGGACGCCAGCGGCGATATTACCATCGACGTGCCGAGCCGATACAGCCTGGAGCCCGCGCCGGCGCGCGATGTCACGAACAGTAAGCAACTCTTCGAGCGGAAGCTGCGTGATCTGGGTCTGGCGGATGGCTTCAGCCAGCAAGTCCTCAAAACTTTGGGAGACTCGTTTACGCTGGACGAACTGCGCTCGGGCATCGGTCTGGCCGTGAGCCAACTCCGGGTCCCTAACCTGGAAACCGAAGCGCTGGCTAGAAAAATCCTGCTGCTGGCCCGATCGAATTACGAAGTGCAGTTCGCGCCGGACTCGCGCTTGTCCGAGCGCGTGCTGTTCCCCGCCACACCCTCGCAGAGCAATGGGATTGAGGACGCCCGCTTTGTTTCATTTCACAACGAAGACGGCACGCGGACTTACTACGCCACCTACACGGCTTACAACGGCAAGGCCATCCGGCCCGAGTTCCTCGAGACGCCGGATTTTCTTCACTTCAAGTTCACCACGCTGAGCGGTCCAGCGGTCGAGAACAAGGGTATGGCCCTCTTTCCGCGAAAGATCAAGGGCCGGTACGCGATGCTAAGCCGCCAGGACGGCGAAAATATTTACGTGATGTTCTCCGATCATCTGCATTTCTGGCACGACGCGCAACCCGTCCTAAAGCCAGCCTTCCCGTGGGAGTTCGTTCAGGTGGGCAACTGCGGATCACCGATCGAAACTGAGGCCGGGTGGCTCGTGCTCAGCCATGGCGTGGGTCCGATGAGAAAGTACTGCATCGGTGCTTTCCTGCTCGATCGTGACGACCCAACCAGAGTTATAGGCCGTCTGCGCGAGCCTCTGATTAAGCCAAATGAAAACGAGAGGGAAGGATACGTCCCGAACGTCGTTTACTCCTGCGGCAGCTTGCTGCACGGTCGTCAGCTCATTATCCCGTATGGGACGGCTGACTGCGCCACCACGTTCGCAACCGCGTCCCTCGACGAAGTCTTGGCCGCTATGGACTCGGAGAACTGCACACCACGCCCCACCAGCAACCCCGCCGTCGGCTGCGTCAGGTCCATGCGAAAGGCGCCGGCGGCGAGGGGAAAGATCTTGAAGGGCAGGGCGGAGGCATGAGCAACGACACTAGAACGGTGAGGAATTCATTGCGGTGCAGCCGCAGTCGCGCGCGGCCCATGCCATCGCTTCGTGCGTTGGTTGCGGCCGCCCCTCCGCGCGATGGTACTCCGAAGAGTTGATTGTTAACCGATTTGGCGGAGGTCCAAAATGCGTGACGTAGCTACGGTGCCATACGTTGGGTGCACAAATTTCAAATGCATCCCACACCCGATAAAACCAAGCCTCAGCATGGAGCCACTTCCAACAGAGCCTTCGATTTCCACCAGGACCGGTTCTGGGCAGACTAGAGGATGGCCCGAGATCAGGGCTTGGCCATTCGCCCTCTTCACCAGAGTGTAGCGATGATGCACCGTCTCGAGCTCCAGGACGGTACCATCTGGAAGATCCTTGACGTAAACACCACGGTGGTCGTTCAACTCGGCAGTTACCTGACTCCATTCGCCTCGCGACTTTGCGTGAAGCACGGAAGCCCTGCTGACCACTCCGGTCGCCTGCAGGACAGGATTCTTAAGAAGCGTCTCGCTCATACCGTCTCCTGACTAGGCATGATGTCCATGACACGTGAAACGTTCCGGTTCGCGCCAGCGCTCTGCTCTTTCGAACTCGGTCTCGATGCATAGACTCCGGCACACCATGTATGCTCCGAAGTAAGTATCGGCAGGATCAGTCTCTGGGATGAGTTGAACTCAAGCAGGTGCCCGAGCCGAAGAGGTAGGTTCGTTAGCGGGTGCACTCGGCGGTGGTTCGCGATAAGCACCGGACTAACTAATTTAGAAGTCGCACTGCCACACTTTGCGTGTTGCATTGACGCGCGAGAGCGCCGCAGCCGTCTTTGGCCAGTCCGCCCGGCCCTGTTTGAACATGCAGCGCATTGAAAACGTTGCGCTGGGCTGCGCAACGGCTATTGTTCCATCTTCGCAGTACATCCGAGGTTGCCGGGGGCACCACTTTGGAAGAGTTCGCTTGCGGCTCCGGCGTTGATCACCAGATTAAGCCTCGGCGAGGTCGCAGTCTCCTTGCCGAGTATGACTTTGATGGCGAAGCTGTAGTTCTCTCCGCGAAGCCGACCATTCTCCCCGAGGTCGGCTACAAACCGAAAGATGTCGAAAAATCCTTTGACGGGAGGGGAAGAAATCCCCGGAACGGTTAGTTGGACGCTCTCCTGCGCGTCACCGCGCCACACGAAGTCCTTCGGGATCCCGAATGCGGTCAGGCTTTGGTTTCCGATCGTCAGATTGAAGCTGTTAACACCCGGGCTGTCCAGTGCGGTCACCGTGTAATGCAGTTGCAGCGTTTTCGTGTCCGGATAGAGAGCCTTCTGGATCGCTATAGCTTTGTTGTAGAAGTTCACGTAGCGAGGATTAGCTTTTTCGGTGGGTGGTTTGAACTTGCCGAGCTGACCGTCCGCGGGTCGGAAGATAGCTTCGAATTCATCGAGTGTCACTTGACCGGGAAATCTGCCGCTCAAGCTGCCAAGCCCTTTACACAGATCGCCGGCACCAGCCGGCGGGGGCGCTTTCATCTGGCCCTGCAGCGCTTCGATAGGATACAACAGCAGTTTCTTGGAGTCCTTATTGACGTCGGGATCGCTGAGCGTACCTGCGTTCTCCCTCACGAGCCTATCGATGCCCTTGGAGGCGTCAATTGCCGTCGACTGGCAATCTAACTTCGCAGCAGCCTTATCCTGAGGAGCCTGCTTCAAATCGGCCTTCTGGAGACAAGTTTGCAGATTGTCGAGGCTGCTCCTGTACTCTTTATTCTCCTGTCCGAGAACGTTAGTGGCGCAGTTTGGCGGGACAACCGCCCGGGGGACGCTGAACGCGTCCTTGACATCCGCGTCAGCTTCAGCCGTGTTCCGGGCCACGAGGCAAAAGACCATCAGGAGCGCCGAACGCGCCCCGATGACGGCGTCAATCATGCCGGGCGAGTTCTTGAACCTTGCGGCCTTCATAAACGAACGCCACTCGCTGACGAATTCCTTATGGTAGCGCTGCTGCAACGCAGCTTGGTCGATTTGGGGCTTGGCCTGCTGCAGCTGTTCTCCGAGCACCCAACCTGCGCTGGTTCCGTATCGTGCCGGATTCTGCAGTGCATTCTGCATCGCCGTCCAGCCATCTTTCGTGAATGCCGGCCGAATAGGGTAGCCGTCGGTGACAACCTGATCGGCGAACTGCTTATTGAAATCGATTCCCTTTACCTGTGACGCGGCATCCGACAGCATGGCCTGGTAGATGCGCAGGTCGGGAGGTAGATTGTTTAGATAGGCCCTTGCGTTGTTCACGGTGTTCACGGCACTGGCGTCACGCTGGCCGTCGAGACAACTAGCCGGAGAGCCAGCGGCGAGTTCTGCGCTGTAGAACTCGAATTCGGCCTTCGCCAACCTCTCCTGGTCAGGGTCCACCGTTCGTCCCGAAGACCACTCGGCGTACAAGTCGGACGACAGAGATGCATCCTCTTTTGCGTGCCTGCCGTCACCGGTGGTAATGAGATAAGTCTCGAGGATGGTATAGGGACGGTCATAGGGGTCTAAGGCGGGGTCGTACGGGGTCTTATAGACGAGCCCTTTTAGATAGGCTACTATACTAGTCTGAGTTGGGCGCAGGAGCAGCTTATCGAAGGCATTGGCATAAGCCCGGCAAGCCAGGGGATAAAGATCTTCGCCGGTGTACAGTCCCCAACGCAGGCTGTACGGGGCTCCTTCCCGACGATAATCACTCAGACGGTGGAGCGGTTGCCCGATTGCGTTCAAGCGGTTTAAGTCTGACACGCTGGGTGACTGGTTGGCGGGCAGCTCAGCGACCGAAATGGCACGGGCGTCCTTCACCTCGGACTCCAGGGCACGGTTCCTGAAATACGACACGATAAAGCCGATCGCGCACACCATAAAGAGGGCGGCGGCGGTGGCCAACAGGAACCGTTGCCAGAAGCTTACTTTGCTGCTGGTTCCGCTGGCACCAAGGGCAGTGTGGTCCTGAAGAACCACGTCGCTGAACAGGTGGCTCAAGAAAACCCACTGCTGCTCCGTGCGGGTGACCGGGGGCGCTGTGAACCCACCCATGAACGTGCCCCCCGCCAGCGTACCCCCAGCTAGAGCCCCTCCGCCTAGAGCTCCTCCGAGGGGTGGCTTTCGTGCGTCGAAGACCCGGGTGGCACCGTCAAGGACTTCTTCGGCCGGCTGGGCGGGCACGGCCGGGCGCCTGACGTTCTTCATGTCAAAAACGCGGGTGGCCCCAGGCGATTCATCGAGCACTTCGCTCAGCGGGGAGGATGGTTGCGGCTGAGCGGAGGCGCCTATTTCAACCACCACAGTGCGGCGTCCCGTGAAGTAGAAGCCGCGCAAGAAAGGCCCTATGCTGAGTTGGCTCGGCCGGCACAGCTCAACGAGGAACTGCACAATGGGAGTCTGAAGCCTTCGGAACTCGCGTGGGAATTCGTAGATCCCCGGCCACCTTTCGGGGACATACTCCCGAGGCAAGAACTCAATGCGCTTATCACTCAGCGAGTAGAGGAGGTCGTCAAACGCACTTGAAACGCGCTTGGTCTGTTGCTCGGCGTAGATTCCCACGTCATCGGACTGCAAAGGAAGTGTTACCCCGAGGATTTGCGCAATCTCCGGACCGCTGAAGTTCTTCACATAGTCATCGAAGAACTTGATCCGGTCGGCCTTGGTGAACAGAACATAAACGGGGAAGCTGATGCCGAGCAGTTGCGACATTTCCGCCAGCCGCGCGCGGAGGTTCCTAGCGGAAGTAAGGAGGGCTTGGCTTGAATCCGGTTTTGTGAACGGCTCGCAATCCAGGCAGACCACCGCGGCGCGGGCCGCCTTGCTCTGTCTTCCCAGGACCGATCCCAGCTTCGCCGGGGCAACATGCCTGACCAGGCGTGCCCACGGAGGGGCTTCCGCTGAGACCTTATTCCCAGCCTCGACGAAAACGGTGTTGCAGGTAAACCACAGGTTCGCCCACTGAGTGGGAACGATGGAATCGTCCTGGGTGGCTTGGCCCGCCAGCGCCTCCGGTTCGAGCCCCGACTTGAGCACGGTGGTGGTTTTCCCCGCCCCAGCTTCTCCGATCAGAAAGACGACCGGCAGTTTGGCAATCCTCGCGCCTCGAACCACCTGCGACGACTTCAGGCTCTGTTCAGCCTGACGAATCAGGAGGTCGATCTCGTCTTTTTCGGCCTTGCCCAAGACGGCGGAAGCCTTTGGGGGTGCTTTAGCGCCCTCCGGGAACTGGATGACTTCCTTGCTGCGGGACCAATACAAGAAGGCGGCCGCGGCTATGACTCCAACGAGCGCTAGTCCCACAACGAGGATTATTCGGTTAGAGCCCTCCAGTCGAGGGCTAAGCCACACTCCAACGAACCATGCAAGCATCAGCCAGACAACGAGGGCTGCGCCCACTGCCAAGAGCTTCCCGACGTCCTTCATGTCAACTCCTAACGGCTGGGAACCTATGCCAAGTTGGAAACATCCGCGTTGAGCAGGAGCTTGAAAACGACAAATAGAACCAATGCCAGCAGGAGGGAAGCGACGCTGGCCCAAAACAGCTTGCGAATCCAGGGATCGGCGCGCCGGGGTGGCGCGGCGTCAACGTGCGCAGCCGCCGCCGGGGAGAGCAGCGATGATGGACCTCGGATCTGGCGTATCTTCTCCCCCACCATCTCTTTGATGCCGTGCAGCGCGGCCGGCTCGCTGATGCTGTACCGACCTTTGTAGCCCAGCAGCAGGCACAAGTAGTAGACCTCCAGCAGGTCGGCGAGGTCCTCGGAGTCCCGGCGTGGTAAGAGTTGATCCAGATACTGGAAAAAAACTTCCCCAGCCGTGTGGCCCATCTTGAATATGTCGTCCTGGAGAGGTTGGCGCGACCAGTCGGCGAAAACCTGATTGCCCGAATTGAGAATCGACTCGTCCAGAAAGGCGACCAGTGCAAAGGAGGCGAGCCGCGCATCTTCCGGCGTGTAGCCCTTCAGGACCGCTCCTTGCTCGGCCTTCTTCAACTGCAGTTTCAAATTGGCCTTAAACGACTCGGCGTTCCCGACACCCTGCCGGTTGGAACGAAGTCGGACTACAACCGTGAACAACTCCTGGTACACCAAAGCCAGGGTTCCGGCCTTACGGCGCTGAGAAAGCGAAGCGGCTTGCGGTTCGATTCCTTCGGAGGGCTTCATGGCCATATTCTTACCTTATTTGTCCAACATCACGAGTAATTCCAGTTCGGGATTGGGCAACTCACCCGGCACGTAAACTCCCACCGCCCGCTCCTTCACAATATGCTCCCAACAGGATCCTCCCCGGCTGATCGAAAAGTACTGACAATCGGGGCGGGGGGATATTCCCGAGGGGGGCACCGGCAGATGAGTCAGCGTAAGGCCCGGCAGCGCACGTTTGACCAGCACAGAAACGGTTTGGCTGGAGCAGACCTTGACCAACTGTGATGTTCTTATGATCAGGTCGGCTTCCCCAATTTCCGAATGGACAGAAAGAATCCAACGCGCCCGGTCCAAGCAGCGCTGGTCAACGATCTCGCCAGTGTAAATGTACCTGGCTGACAGTTTCAGGGGGATGGAGATACAAGGCGCCGGGATTATGAGATCAAGGTGACGGCGGATGTGGTCCTCCAGCCCCTGGAAAGACTTCTCAAGGTCGAGGTGATCGTACAGCGGAAGAGTTCTAGGATGTGAGTCCAACCCGAAAGTACACAGCGCACCCGCCAGGCGGGAGAGTTCAGCAAAGAGTTCCTCAGGATGCCCGCGCTTCGAAAAATAGAGATGTCGGAGGGAAGCCAGGGCGGTGTTGATGGAATGTGCGAACCAGAAACCGGCTACTTCGTGTGTTGAAACGCCAGCCACAAATTTACCCGCGCTCCGTCCGGCTCGGGGGAGCGTGGCACTTTGTTCCTCAAGGACGCCAATCAGACCGCGCAACTTTGCCATCAAGCTGTCGCTGGCGGCGATCTGGACGCAAGGTGGAATGAACCGCGCGTCGTAGATGAATTGACCTGATCCGTCTCTCTTCACGCGGGCCAGCGGCAGAACCACCCACCCGTCCGCGCTTTCTCCTGCGAACAACAAGCGGATGTTCTTGCAGCCCAACCGGACTCGTCTTTCTTCGCCTCCCGTGTTTTCATCGAGCAGCGGGCACTCTACGGCGGAGTAGCGAAAACTGTCCGGCGGTTCGGCTTCGGACAATCTACAATTGGCCCTATCGGGCTTGAGGGGAGCCACCGCGAGTTGGATAAGCAGGTGTTCTGCCGTCGGCGAGAATGAATCTGCGACCTCGCGAGGTGGGGGAAGGGGGTCACTCTCGGGCATGTCAAAGATCAGACCGTCCGGGAAAACTCCCCGGGCATGCAACAACGATGCGGTCCCGTTCCGCAGAGCTTCGGCGTCGAGTGAACACCCTATGAAACCGTAAGGCTCAAACCAGAGCGCTAAGGTCACGAAATGGGCGAGATCCTCAAAGTAACGGTTTTGTACCTGAAAGTGATGCGGTCCGAGGTACATACCTTCGGACCAAACGACTTTGGAAAGATGTTTCATCGGGACATTCAGTCGCAACTGCGATCCGGCCTGGCAGATCCTCTTGCTAGACCCTCCGCAAGTTCCTTTTGGTTCTCAGCGAGACGTCATGCGCCTCATCAGATGGCGGTAATATGAAGCCTTGCCGGTTTCTTGTCAAGCCTCACACGATCACATTCTACACGTCGGCCCCAAGCAATTCTCGCATAGCTATTAGCTGGCCAGCGTGCCGGACTCCGGAGAAGTCCTCGAAATCGAACCGTTCATTCATCCTGCGGCAACAGGATGATCAATTCCAATCGAGGGTTTGGAAAGTCGGCTGGAGCATACGCGGCGAGGTTGCGGGCCAGGCCCACAGCCTCCCAATCCTCCCCGGACTGATTCAACGCGAAATACTCATAATCCAGCTTCACTCGGATCCCGGCTGGCGGAGCGGGCGTGTGATTCAGCTTGATTCCGGGCAGCGCCTGTCTCACCAGATTGTCAATCCGAGTTCCGGCGCTGACTTTGACCAGTGACGGAACCTTCTTAATGATCTCGGCTACCTTCGCGTCTGCAGCGATGGCCAAGTACATCCTGGTGTTCCGGAGGTACTTGTCGTCAGCAACTGCCGTGGCGTAGATCGAACCTCCAACGAGCTTCAGCGGCAGCGATACACATCTACTCCGCACCACGGTTTCGAGGAGGTTGCGCAGCTTGACATCAAGATCCGTAAAACAAGGTCCGAGTTCGTCGTGGTCATAAGCGGGCAGGTCGCGAGGCTGCACTTCAAAGGAAAAGGTCGTGAGCGCCCCGGCCAACGAAGTCATCAGTGAGAACATACGTTCGGGATGCCCCTTCTTGGCCTGGAAAAGGTGGTTCAAAAGAGGAAAATAGCTGTTGACGGTATAGAGGAGCCAGAAGTCGGCCACGTCAGTGACCGTGAAGTCCGCGAGTTCCTTCCCTTTCTCGCGGCGCGTGCCGCTGAGGGTGCTGCTCTTTGCAGCCATGATCTCCACGAGTCGCCTGAGAATGTCGATCAGATACTCGTTGGCGGCGATGTTCAACACTGGAGGTACAAATTGCTCGTCGTGTTGGAAGCTGCCGTCTGGGGTCCGCTTGATTCTGGCAATGCGCAGAGCCGAAGTGCCCTGACGCAACTCTTCCGTCACCAGCAGGCGGAAATTCTTGCGCGCCACCAGGACCGATTTCTCCGTCATTCCCGTATTCTCATCCTTACACTTCATCTCTTGCGTCGCGTAGCGTGCATCGGTCTCCTTTTGAAGCCCTGCCACGTTCAGTCCCCCTTCACGATAGGCGGGGATGGCCAGAAAGAGATCGATACTATCTTGCTCCGCATCGAAGTGCGGAGCCAGCGCTTTGGGAGGGGGAGCGAGATCGGAAGCAGGAATATCAAACGGTAAGCCATCGGCGAAAATCCCTGAGGCGACCGAGATAGCTAAGCTACCGGCCGCCAATGCCTCCTGGCTGATCCTCAGCTCTTGGAATCCCCAGGGGCGAAAGTTGAGGGCATCGAGTCGGAATTGCAGGTTGCTCTCAACGAAACGGTCCTGGGTCTGCAAATGCTGCGGACTGAGAAACGTGCCTTTTGACCAGATGACAGGTTGCAGACGCCTCATTAGGGTTCAACAGTACAAAAGCAGGGACGCAAAGTCAACGAAGAACGCACTGCCCCCAATCCGCCGATAACGGTATCCGGCGCGAGGTAGACCTTGATTTGAGCAGCGGAAAGCCGGCTTGCTTGGCCACCGCGACTACTGCCGCCCCGCGGGCGCGCCGAAATGAACCCCGGAGAATCTCTCCAGAGCGA
>DATFYM010000218.1:0-4621 GCA_035315065.1 Terriglobia bacterium | reverse complement strand
TGTGGCCGGTCTTTGGAAAGCGATCGCATTTCGAGAGTTTTAATCGGACTGGGAGGCCGGAAACGTGGATCCGCTATGCCAAGTGCAAGCTTGGTCTCACGTGTTCTCCATCGCCTAGTCGTACTTTCGGATGTGAGTCTCTTGAGAGCTTGGGATGCGCTGCAGAAACTCAGGAAAATCATCGAAGTATTTGCCCTTGAACCGGTGCGCAGACCGGCAGCTCGATCCTTCAGCGAGGAAGGAGAAATATTGAGTGAGAGTTTGGTGCGAATTCTGACGGGATTAAACCGGGATTTGGAGGGCTTGATACGAGCTACGACGGCAATGAGACCGTATTTTGGTGAAAATACGAAGGACGGGAAATTTCCCCATTTGCTGATCCAATTGAACAAAGCACTCGACGTTCAGGTGCGGAGCGCGGAGGAAGTTCGGGCGGTTATCTCTCAGGTACGCCACCGGGATCTTTAATCCTGCGTTTTAGCCCGAACTCAGAAGCTGCATCTTTGTATCGCCGGGCGAAACCTCTGTTTCGTCGGTTTCAATGACCCGCAGGAAATGCACTCGGCCTGAATTTTCTCCGGCAACTATCGTCCGACCGTCTGGAGCGACAGCGTAACTGCCCCATGTCACTCTCTCACGATGCTCGTATGGCTTTCGAGCGTGCGGATCGTCTGGCCGCTCTCCAGGTCCCAAAGCCGCAGCGGTCCGTCACTCGCCGAGACGTCACCCAACAATGCCAGAAATCACGGGTGTGTGAGACTTTTGGTACCTTTGTTGGGAATTTAACCGACGACCGCTGTGTTCCGCTTCACGCGGGCGGTCTCAGTGGGCAGCGCGCCCATGTCGGCGCGCAAGCCGATCGCCTGCTCTCCGTTGCCGGAGCGCAGCACGCCCACCACCCCGGTGCCGCCGATGCACCTCGATCCCCCATTCGGCGAGCTTGGCAGCCACCACGTCCGATGTGCGGTGCTCTTCCAGGCCCAACTTCGGATTGGCGTGCAGATCGCGGCGGATCTCGGTAAGCTCGTCCTGATAGCGGGGGATGGCGTCATGGGGTGAGTCGGTCACGGAACACTCCTGTCGGGCGGGAAAGCCAAGTATGCCCGCGGCTTCCCGGCTTGACAATAGCCCCCGGGGTTGCTGCACTTGTTATTGATCACATGAAGAAGCCACCCGGTCAGCGCCGGTAAGGGCGACGACCCCCGATGGACACGCTCGAACAACGCACGATGGCGAGGGTATCTGCGCGCCTGGTCCCCTTCCTGATCGTCTGTTACTTCATCGCCTATCTGGACCGGGTGAATGTCAGCTTCGCGGCGCTGACGATGAACAAGGATCTAGGCCTGTCGGCCTCGGCCTACGGCTTCGGTGCGGGCATCTTCTTCCTGGCGTATTCCCTCTTCGAGGTACCATCCAACCTGCTTCTGGCACATTTCGGCGCGCGGCGCTGGATCGCTCGTATCATGTTCAGCTGGGGCATCATGTCGGGGGCCATGGCCTTCATCGGCGGCGAGACAGGGTTCTACGTGGTGCGTTTCCTGCTGGGCGCGGCGGAAGCCGGTTTCTTGCCCGGCATGATCTTCTTCCTAACGCTGTGGTTCCCGGCGGCGTATCGCGCCCGCGTCGTCGGCTATTTCATGGCGGCGATCCCGCTTTCAATCGTAATCGGCGCGCCGGTATCCGGCGCGCTGCTCGGGCTAAACGGGGTCCTCGGCATGCATGGCTGGCAGTGGCTGTTCATCTTGGAAGCGGTGCCGGCGCTCCTGTTGTCGGTGGCTGTCCTGTTCTATCTCACCGACAAGCCCGCTGACGCCGCGTGGCTGCGCGACGACGAACGGCGCTGGCTTATGGACCGGCTGGCGGCCGAGGAGCGCCAGCGCGTGGCGGCGCGGCATTACAGCGTGCTGCAGGCCCTACTGAACCCGCGCGTCCTGGCGCTCAGCCTAGTGAATTTCGGCGCCGCCGGGACAATTTACGGGTTGAGCTTCTTCCTGCCGCAGATCGTCAAGGCGTTCGGTATGACCAACCTGCAGACCGGCTTCGTCTCCGCCATCCCCTACGTGGTGGGCGTGATCAGCATCGTCTGGTGGGGCCATCGTTCGGACGCAAAGCTGGAGCGGCGTTTCCACACCGCCTTCCCGATCTTCGTCGCCGCCGCCGGCCTAACCGTGGCAGCCTTTCTGAATGATCCGACGGCAAAGATGGTGGCGTTCAGCGTGGCAGGGTTCGGCATTTTTGGTGTCCTGCCGGTGTTCTGGGCGCTGCCCACCGCCTTCCTGTCCGGTGCGGCCGCGGCCGGCGGCATCGCCATCATCAACTCGATCGGCAATCTGGCGGGCTTCGCCGGGCCGTCGGTGATGGGTCTGATCAAGGACTCGACAGGCAGCTTCACAGACGGGCTGCTGGTGCTGGCCGGGGCCGCCATCGTGGCGATGGTGATCGTGCTCGCGCTTGGCCATGACACGGCGCTGGAGCGGACACCGGCGCGCGACCCGTCTCCGGCCGAATGACCGCGCTTGTCCCCGCCGGATCGGGGAAGTGCCGGAGGAAACCAAGATCATGCAGGAAGAACCTTTCGTCCCCATCGCACCATTCGAAAATTTTTACGAGCTCATAATGCGTGCGAACTCGCTGCCGTACCGACTTGCGGGTTACGCTTTCACTTGCTCGCTGGCTACTGCGACTCGAGCCAGCGAAGCACTGGAAGTCGGCATGGGTGGCGTAAATGACTTGCTTCTCGCAACAGCGGAGATGCCCTTCGGCGGCGTTAGGTCCGTGGTACCGGCCGAGAGGGCGGCCCGGCTCGGTATCTTTGATTATTTGGACGCGAAACACACCAAGCTCAAATTCGCTTGAGCGATTCAGGACAGGATCATTCTATGGCCGATATCCAACCTCGAGGCCTGAGCCGCGGGCTCACTAACTATGGTGATGCGGATTTCAGCTTGTATCTGCGGCGGTCCTTTGCGAGCTCGATGGGCTACAGTCGCCAGATGCTCGATAGGCCAATTGTCGGCATTTGTCATTCGGCGAGCGGATTCAACAATTGCCATCGTCATGTCCCTGAAATGATCGAGGCCGTGAAGCGCGGCGTCCTCTCTTCCGGTGCCTTGCCCATCGAGTTTCCAACGATTTCTCTTGGTGAGCTCTTCCTCGTCCCGACAAGTCTCAAGTTCCGCAACCTCATGTCGATGGATGTCGAGGAGATGATCCGCGCTCAGCCCATGGACGCGGTGGTTCTTGTTGGTGGTTGCGACAAGACGGTACCTGCCCAGCTCATGGGTGCGGCATCGGCCGATCTACCGACGATACAACTTGTCACCGGACCAATGTCGACGAGCCGCTATCGTGGCGAACGGCTTGGGGCGTGCACCGATTGCAGGCGCTTCTGGGCCCGCTACCGCGCCGGAGAGATGTCTGATAGTGAAATTGACGCCGTAGAGCGACGGTTCGCCCCGACTGCGGGCACTTGTGCGGTGATGGGCACCGCGAGCACGATGGCTTCGATCGCAGAGGCCCTAGGCATGATGCCGGCTGGAGCGGCGGCAGTACCGGCAGTCGATGCCGACCGTTTGCGCATCGCAGAGGAGACGGGGTGCGCGGCCGTTGCTCTTATCCGCTCGGAACGTCGGCCAAGCCAAATTATCAATGACAAGGCGCTGGAAAACGCGCTCCGTGTTCTGCTCGCCATAGGTGGCTCGACGAATGCGGTGATCCATCTTGCGGCGATCGCAGGAAGACTTGGCCTTTCGTTTGATCTCAAAAGGTTAAACGAACTCTCCGAGACAACCCCCGTCATCGTTAACCTAAAGCCCACTGGCCTTCATTATATGGAAGACCTTGCCGCGGCGGGGGGTATTCCCGCAGTTATGCGCGAGCTACGAAATCTGCTTCACCTCAATTGCATCACTGTCACCGGTGAGACCATAGGCGAACGCCTGGCAGCTTGGAACACCTGGGTTGACAGGAGCGTTATCCATTCAGTCGATGATCCAATTCTACCCGACGGTGGGCTGACGATACTCTTCGGCAGCCTAGCCCCGGGCGGGGCCGTCATAAAGCGTTCAGCCGCCAATCCACGACTGTTTGAACAAGAGGCGCGGTGCATCGTATTCGCATCACTCGATGATCTCGCTTCACGAATCGACGACCCGGGTCTTGATGTGGCGCCCGATGACTTTTTGGTGCTCAAGAATGCTGGTCCGAGAAGTGCTGCCGCAATGCCTGAGGCAGGCTACTTGCCGATCCCAAGGAAGCTCGCCCGTATGGGCGTCAAGGACATGGTGCGCATATCCGATGCCCGGATGAGCGGCACCGCCTTTGGCACAGTGGTGTTACACGTGACGCCGGACGCCTCCTCCGGTGGGCCGCTCGCTCTTGTACGAACGGGGGACCGGATTCGCCTCAGCGTACGTGAACATCGGCTAGACCTCTTGGTTGAGGCGGATGAACTGGATCGTCGAAGGTCTGCGTTGGCCTTGGAAACAAGTTCAGCGGGATCCCACGCCCGAGGGTACAGTTGGCTGTACGACACGTTCATTACTCAGGCAAATGAGGGTTGCGACTTTGCCTTCCTCAGGAAGGGCGGTATCAATAAAGCTTTCACCCTAAACGAGGAGAC
>DATFYM010000217.1:0-16726 GCA_035315065.1 Terriglobia bacterium | reverse complement strand
GAAACCGCGACTCCGTGGCGGCGGAAGAGTTCTATAAAGGCATCCACCGGCGCCAGACTGCCATAGTCGACGGTGGTGCCGGCCCAGTCAAAGATGACGGCGCGGACAGGACCCAGGTAGCGCCTGCGGGTTTCAGATGGTTTGTTCATAAAGAAGAAGTCGAGAGTCGAAAGTTAAGAGTCGAGAGTGGAAGAAGCAAGCCCGGTGCCCGCTTCCATAAGTTTCAAAGGCGTCTTCGCTTTCGACTTTCGACTCTCGACTTCTTTCCTCATTCCGCAAGAAGTCGAGAGTGGAAAGTCAAAAGTCGAGAGTGGAAGAAGCTAGCCACTGCCCGCTTCCACAAGCCTCAAACGCGTCTTCGCTTTCGACTTTCGACTCTCGACTCTCGACTTCTTTCACTTTCGACTTTCGACTCTCAACTCTCGACTTCTTTCGGGTGGCAACTCGATTTGCATGGCGTCGAGTGTGCGACCAATGGCAACAACCAGCCGCCGCACGTCGCCCGGGAAAAGGTGTCCGATAGTACCGATGCGGAAGCAGTCTGCGTCGCTAACCTTGCCGGGATAAATCACGAAGCCCTGCTCGCTCAACCTCTCATAAAACCGCTGAAAATGGAAGTTCGGATGGCTTGGATATCGAAAGGAAGTGATGATACTGCTTTGGCGCTCCGGCGCCAGATAAGCGTCAAAACCCAGTGCGGCCATACCCTCCATGAGAGCCCGCTGGTTGGCGGCATAGCGGGCGGCGCGACCGTCGATTCCTCCTTCTGCCTCCAGCTCCAGCAAGGCCTGCCAAAAGGCGAGGAGAGCGTGAGTGGGAGGCGTGAAACGGAACTGCCCGTCAGCCTCCAGGCCCCTCCACTGCGCAGCCAAGTCGAGGCTGAGGCTACGGGCACGGCCTTCGACGGAGATCAAGAGATCGCGGCGGGCGAGAACAAAGCCAAAGCCGGGTACGCCCTGGATGCACTTATTCGCGGAAGAAACTAGAAAGTCGATGCCACTGTCGGCGAGGTGGATGGGCACGCCTCCGAAGCTGCTCATGGCGTCCACGAGAAAGACGCAGCCGAGCTCCTGTACAACCCCGCCGACCTCCTGCACAGGGTTCATGATGCCGGTGGAGGTCTCACAGTGAACGATTCCCACGTGGGTGATCGCCGGATCGCGCGCTATGGCCTCGCGAGCCTCGGTGGGATCGACCGGACACGATTCGGGAAAGACGAGGGTTTCGGTGGCGATGCCCATCGTGCGCGCGATCTTGGCCATGCGCTGTCCGTAAGCGCCGTTGATCAGAACCAGCAGCTTGCCGCCGCGCGGCAGAACCGAGGAGATGACGGACTCGATCGCGAAGGTGCCCGAGCCCTGCATCAGGACAGCTTCATAGTCGCTGTCGGCCACGTTCCCTAACTCGAGCAAACGGCGGCGGATTTTCCGCACTATCTCCAGGAATTCCGTGTCCCGTGAACCCAGGTCCCGCATCATGGCCCGCTTGACGGTTTCGCTGGTGGTCAGCGGACCGGGGGTAAAGAGTAGTTTTTGCTTGTCCATCCGTGATTCTTCACACCTTTCCTTGAAAGGACTAGGGGCTAGGGTAGAGGTTAGCAGACAAAACAGAGCCGCCCTCGGGAGGCATCTGCCAACCCCTGATCCCTAACCCCTGACCCCTTATCAATACGCGCTAGAAATCGAGCCGAAGCGACATCTGAACCGTACGAGGTCCAGCCTGCCCTGTTGCCTGGGCGTTGGAGATGAGCCCGAAGTTGCTGGTGATGTTCATGTTCGGCACGCCCCAGTTAACAACGTTAAACAGGTTGGAGAATTGCGCCTCGTACCTGATCCCGAAGCGCTCGCTCAAGTGGAACGTCTTGCCAGTCGACATCGAGAAGGTCACGGTTCCTGGTCCCTCCAGAATGCCGACCCCACAGTTGCCTAAGCGTCCGATCGGCTCGGCCGTACCGGCGGCATCCACTGGATGGGCCGGCACGTTGTAAGCGGACGCGTTGAAGAAATCGGCGGTGGTGGGATTGGAAAGATAGCCGCTCGTTCCGCCGCAGTCCGGACGTTGCTGACTCACCGAGCGCTGTTTAGGGTTCGTACCCGAAGAGTCATACACGCTGCTCGGGTAGTAAGGGGTCAACCAGAGGCCCGAGTGGAGGAAGGTGATTCCAGTGACGTTCCACCCGCCCACCAGCAGGTCGGCAGCGCGGCTGGAGTTGCCGAGGAAGGTTTTGCCGCGGCCGATTGGCAGATCGTAGACCAAGGTGCTGATGAAGCTCTGGCGCGGATCGTAGAGGGCGTTCCCAGTGTCGGACGTAATGTCAAAAATGTTGTTGACGTTGCCGCCGTTGTCGCCTTGTCCGCCGACGGGAATGGCCGAATTCGGCGCCGTGCCCAACGCGTTGGTTTTGTTCCAAGCCAGGGTGTAGCTGTTGTTGAAGCTGAGCCCCTGCGAGAAGCGTCGGTTCAATTCCACGCTGAACGCATTATATTTGTCGCTCGGCGCATCGTTGCGAGTCAGGACCTCGGCGAAGTTGGGGAACTTCAGGTTCTGCTGGCGAAGCACGGGGGTGGCGGTCAGGGCGGCGTATCCGTACACGGTCTTGCCGGTGGCCGGATCGGTGTAGGACGCCGTATTCGGCGCCACCTGGTTCAGGTTCGGACTATAGATCAGGTCCACGGTGTGCGAGCCGACGTAGCTGAGCCGTAGCACCGTCTGGAAGCCGATGTTTCGGTCAAAGGCCGCATTCCACTGGTAGACCCTCGGATCCTTCAGGTCCCATTGGTTGGCGCGGCGGTAGCCAGGGAAAGAAGAAACACCGGGCGTCCCGGAGAAGACGTTGTTGAAACTCAAGATGGGTGTGGCAGAAGTTGGGGCAAAGGTCCCATAGAAGCTGGTATCGATGCCCAGCAAGGAATAGAGCACCGCTCCCAGGACCGGCACCGAGTATATTCCTGCGGAAGCGCGCACTACGGTGTCATGACTGGATGACGGCATCCAAGCGAAGCCCAAGCGCGGTTGGATGTTTCCCCAATAGGTGTAACGCAGACCGGGAGGCAGACCCACCGAACTGGCGAGCACAAAAGGAGTGTTGCCTACGGCTTCCTTCCAAATTGGATTGATATTCTCGCCCGGGTTCAACACCAATTGGCCGCCCGGAACCTTGTAATTGAAGTTGCCCAGTTGGTTGGTCGCATCCAGGAATGGGGTGTTGACCTCGTAGCGGAGGCCCGCAGTCAAGGTGAGGTCAGGCCGTACCTTCCACTCCGTCTGGCCGAAGCCGGAGTAGTGGTAGCCGTACGGTTTGCCGTCGGGTCCATTCTGCGCCTGCAATCCGTAATCCACGATCCCCATGAGCATCTCCGCCGTCGCACAGGCGTCCGGGTATTTCGGAACCTGCGCCCCGGGGCAGGCGTAGGCGCCGCTGATGATGTAGTCCCCGTATTCGTCGCCGAGGTTGAAGGTGATGTTATCCCGGTAGTTGAGGCGACGGAAATCGAAGCCGAACTTCGAGGTCCAACGGTTGTGGATCCAGCTCAGGTTATCGCCCAACTGGAAGATGCCATTGCCTTCTACACGCGGGTGTCCGTATTGGTTGGAGGCGCCGCCCATTAGGTTCCCCACGTAGAAAACGGGCACACCGCCCAACCCGTTCTTGGGCGAGCCGGGCAGGCCGGAGATGCCCAGTTGCGAGATGATGGCGTCTCCCTTCGCTGCCTGCGGGTAGGTGTAGTTGAAGTTCGCACGCGTCCAGCCACCCCGCAGTTCGTTCAGCAGGTCAGGCCGGATCACCCAGTTATAGGACACGGCGACATTGGTAGCATCAGTCGTCGTGGAGAAAGTCCCCATCAGGGGATTGTAGCTCGTGTCGCCCGTGGATCCCAGCGCTCCGGTCGCGGCCGTCCCGTCCGTACCGCTGCTGGTGATGTTCTTCTGGGTGACACGGCCAAAGAGGCGATGGTTAGCATTGAAGACCTGGTCGATACGGCCATCATAGCCGTTCACCGAGTACTTGCCCGGCAGCACCGCATTGAGGTTGTTACCGGTCGAGTCGATGTTCGAGCTGCCGCTGGTGGGCGTGGGGAAAAACAGCTTGAGGATCTGGGCAGCCTTCGGGTCGATACTGGTGATCTGGTTGTTGGGGATGACTTGCCCGGTGGCCGGGTTCGTCAGGGTCAGGCCCGGAACCCCGGAGAAGTCTCCGGTGCTCCACGCCGTCGGGACGGTCTGGGTTGCGATCAGGGAATCCTGGTCCAAACGCACACCTTCATAATCGAAGTAGAAAAAGGTTCGATCTTTGATGATCGGACCGCCGATGGAACCGCCGTAGGTGTTGGCGTTCAGCGACGGGTTGTAGTCGGCGATCGGGTCCATGGCGTTCCAATCCTTGCGCTGGAAGAACCAGAAGCCGCTGCCGTGAAACTGATTGGTGCCGCTTTTGGTGACGACGGTCAGGTCCGTGGGCTGCGCGAATTCCGCGTCGTTGCCGGCGGTGTTAACCCGGAATTCCGCGATACCCTCGACGGACGGAAACAGGTCGCGAGTCGGACCACCATAACGGACCAATTGTACCGAAGTGCCATCAAGAGTGAACGACGTCGCCGTCGGCAACTGGCCGGAGAAGGTCAGGTTGCCGCTCGGATCTTCGTTGACGCCGGCGGTAAGCGTCGCGGTGTTGATGGGGCTGGGAGCATTGGTGGCGCGGAAATTCAAGGGTAACGCGTCGATCTCGTGCCCAGACATCGAGCTGGCCTGCGTAAGGTCCTCGCTGACCACCTCCTGCTGGGCCGTGACCACGATTTGCTGGCTCGTGGCCTGGACCTGCAGTTTGAAATCCGAGCGCACGGTTTCGCGGGCCGGCAGAATCACATCCTCGTTCTTCACTGCCGCGAAGTTCTGTGTAATGACAGTGAGCGTGTAGGTTCCGGGGTCCATATTCACGAAGCGGTAGTCGCCTGCTTCGTCGGTCTGCACCGTTCGCTCCACTTCTGTCGCCTGGTTGTGTGCCGTAATCGGCACGCTGGGCACAACCGCGCCGGTGGGATCGGTGACCGTGCCGAGGATGGTTCCGTAGGTGGACTGCGCGAGCGCCGGGACCTGGCCGACGACCATCGCCAGCATGAGTGCCGACGCACCCGCTTTCCAAAAGTGCGCTAGGGTTGAGAGCCGCTTCTTCATTTTCCCTCCTGAGTCTTGTGATATTTTGTGCTCGAGCTAAGCTCTACTGCCGGAACGAGATATCCCGATGACCGAGAATGGCGGCGGACGTTTCCCGAACGCCGGTAAGTTCGGCCAGAAGCCGGGCGATCCACGCAGGCCTCCCGGCCCCCAAAGATGCCGACGGCGCCGACGGCAAGTTGGAAACGCCAGGAATCAGAGCCCGCTGGAGATGTAACCATCAATAGGATAAAGCTAGATTGTAACGAGAAGAACAACAGTAGATTACAGGAGGGTTAAGTGAGATCGTGAAGAATTGAAAGATTTCAGACTGGCGGAGAAACGTATGAACGATGAATGATAAACTGAAGATAAATTAACTCTGGTTCTTCTTTCTATTCATCATTCAACATTCACCATCTCGTTCATTTGTGCCGTCAATCTGCGACCGTCATTTCTTCCGAGGGATCCTCTGGCGCGGTTCGAGTCAGATCGCGGATTTCCTGAGGAACTTGTCCAACTGCTCCTTCGCGGCCTTGAGGCTGACCCCGCAGCCGCGATCGTTCAAACGACAGTCGAGCAGGTTGCGATTGCATCCGCAGGTGCAGAGGCCTTTTTCGAGTTGCTTCTTGTACTCTTCCTTTTGTTCGGCGCTTAACTTGGTGAGGTTGACCCCGGGGACTTCCGAGTTGATTTCGTCGGGGTCGCCGAGATCGATCTTCTGGTTGAACCCGGTGGGAACGTCTGTCGCCTTCACCGCCAGAAGCTGTTGCACGGCGCGGTCGAACACCGCCACTGGAAACGCGCCCTCGAATTTGGCGTAGATGCGGCCGTCGCGCCCGATGATGAAAGCCGTGGGAAGACCGTAGACGCCGCCGTAGAGTTCACTGATCCTGGCGTCGCCCACGGCCACCGGATAATTCATCCGGAACTGCTTGAAAAACTCCGGAACTGCCGCAGGATCATCGTCCATGGAGATGCCGATCACGGAAAAGCCCTCACTTGCATGGCGGTCCTGCATCTCGACCAGCCCCGGAATCTCGACCCGGCACGGCCCGCACCACGTTGCCCAGAAATCGATCAGGACAACTTTGCCCTTGTAGTCGGCTAAGTCGAGCTTTTTTCCGTCGAGGCCCTTTAGCGAGAACCCCGGGGCCATCGGATGGTCCGAAGTGTCCTTTTCGGGCGCCGGTTGGGCCTGTTGGGCCTGTTGGGCCGGTTGGGCCGGTTGGGCGGCCAACGGAGTTGGGGGCTTCTCGGGGGCCGCGGCCGGGTTCGGGGGTGCCTGATTCTGCGCCCGTGTGATCCCGTCGCGGCTGAGAAGACCGTAGCACACCACGACTGCGATCAACACCAGGGCTACAGCCAGAGTCTTGACCCTGCCCACGATTCGGGGTTCTATTGACCCAAATGCCGCCATCCCCGCCCGGTTCTCCATCGCGTTCGACACGCGCCCGAGTTCGCTCGGCCTCGGTTCGCGACGATCGGGTTCATTGCCCAACTCCCTCATGCTTCTCTCCCATTCAGTTTGACGCGACCCACCGCGGCCGCGCTTCGTCCCGCCACAGCGGGAGCAATCCCCCTCCAGGCTTCACCTTTGCCCGAGTGATACGGGCGCTGGAGCGCCTGGCGCCAATTGCGATGTTGCATGCGGACTCCCCAACATTTTCGCCAGCTCGTCTTTGGCGGCCTTGAGGCTGACGCTGCAGCCCCGGTCGTTCCTCCGGCAGGCGAGGAGGTTAGGATTCTTGCAGCCGCAGGTGCAAGGCAGTTGCTCGAGCCGCTTCTCGAACGCGGCCTTCTGGCCTGCGGTCAGCTTGGTGAGGTTGATGCCGGGGACCTCCGAGTTCACCTCGTCCGGATTGCCCAAGTCGATGTTCTCACTGCCATCTCCGCCGCCCGCCGTCTTGAAGCTGGGCACTTCCTCGGTTCCGCTCGCGGCGAGAAGCTCCTTCACCTCGTTCTCGAAGACAGAAACCGGCGCCGCGCCCTCGTGCTTGGCGTAGATGCGACCGTCGCGGCCAATGAGGAAAGCCGTCGGCAGGCCGACAAAGCCGCCGTAAAGGTCACCCAGCTTGTCGTCGCCCACCACCACCGGATAATTCATCGTGACCCCTTCTTTGCTCATTTCGCTGGCAAACTCGGGCACGTTCGCGGGATCATCCTCCGTCAGAACGCCAATGACCGTAAAACCCTGATCGCGGTAACGCTGCTGGAGCTCGACGAAGCCCGGGATTTCCATACGGCAGGGACCGCACCACGTTGCCCAAAAGTCGAGCAGCACCACCTTGCCTTTGTAGTCGGCAAGATTGAGCTGGTTGCCGCCCATGTCCTTCAGCGAGAATCCCGGGGCCAAGGGGTGCCTCGCCGAACCCTGATCGGTGGAGAGAGCAACCGCCGGCTTGATCCAACGTTGGTTGATGAAGTACAGGCCCACCACCACCACGATCGCCACCGCGGCCATGCCCAGAACCTTGGCCCGGCTAGCCGACTTGGGTTCTATCGGCGCAGGCACAGGGATTCCCGGCTCATTCTCAGGCAGCCCAGATTCCGTATGGTTTAGTTCGTTCTGGTTTAGTTCCTTCTGGCTTAGTTCGTTCGGGTTGGGTTCGATTGCCGGTTCACTCATGTTTCTCCCCTACTGCCCGCTTTGGAGTGCGGTCCCGCCTCGCGGGACTGCCGCTTTCCCTTTGGCTGCGTGTGGCTTGGCCTGTGACGCGTCCTCGGCGGCGAAAAGAAAGCGGCAGTCCCGCGTGGCGGGACCGCACTCCAAGCGTTCTATCCGATCTATTCGCTCTCCGCTCCACGGCCCACTTTGAAGTCTTTCGCTTCCGTATCGCCGTTGACCGCCAGGAGTTCTCTCACCTCGTTCTGAAAGTACGAGCCTGGCGCGGCGCCCTCATGCTTGGCATAAATGCGACCGTCGCGCCCGATCACAAATGTAGTGGGCAGGCCGAAGCAGCAGTCATAGAGGCCGGCAACCTTACCGTCATCGTCGCCGAGGGCTACCGGATAGTTCATCTTGAACTCTTCATAAAACTCGGGCACGTTGGAGGGATCGTCCTGAGTTAAGACGCCGATCACGGCGAGGCCCCGGTTACGATAGCGCTCTTGAAGTTCGACGAAGCCCGGGATCTCGATGCGGCAGGGACCGCACCACGTCGCCCAGAAATCGAGGAGCACCACCTTGCCTTTGTAGTCCGCAAGGTCGAGCTTGTTCCCGTTCAGATCCTTCAGCGAGAAATTTGGCGCCATCGGATGCTTCTGGTCCCGGGTCGCGGCGGAGCGGCCTGCCGCAGGGGCAATCCAGATGCGATTGACGAAATGCAGTCCGGCCACGATCAGGATCGCCGCCACGGCCATACCCAGCCTCTTGGTGCGATGCACCGGCTCAGGATGCACCTCTGCGGACGCCGGCAGTGGCGATTGGCTTTCAGCCCCACTGGTGGCCCCGCTTGTCGCTGGACCGCCCGCATTCACTTCCGGTTCTTTCTCCAACTCACTCATCTTGTCTTCCCGCAACTCTTCAAGTGCCGGGCTAAAGCACGGCGCTACGATTGTGTTCTTCCGCAACCCTTCAACCGCGGGACCGCTTCGCAAGCCTTGCAGCGCCTCCCTTTAAGACGGCAGTTGTTGTAGCGGCAGGTACCTTGGCTGCAGCGCCGCCCTTTAGAACTTGTCCTGAGCGAAGCGAAGGGGCGGCAGGTGCCGGTGCCGCATGCGGGACCGGCGCTACACCCCGGCGACCGTAGAAGAAGTAAGCCAAGCCGGCTGCGGCCACCAGAGCCAGGAGGGCAATGAACTGCGACGTCGAAAGCAGGTGGTGAAAAACAAAGCCGCGGTCCTCGTCCCCGCGCAGGAACTCCAGAAAGAACCGCGCCACCGCGTAGAGCGCCAGGTAGATCAAGAACACTTCGCCGTCGCGCGTCTTGCGCGGAAACCACCAAATCAGGAAACCGAAGATGGCGAGCGTCGCCAGCGACTCGTAGACCTGTGTAGGGTGGAGCGGAATGCCCAGCGGCACGCCCACCAGGTCGTGGCTGTAGGGATTGGTGAAAATCACGGCCAGGGACGAGTGGGCCGGTTTGCCGTAGTCGCAGCCGGCGGCGAAGCATCCGAGCCTGCCGATGCTCTGGCCCAGCGCGATGGCCGGCGCGTAGACGTCAAACACCTTCCATGTCGGCAGGCGATAGGCGCGAACGTACCACGCCGAGAAGAGCACGGCCGCCAGAAAGCCGCCGTAGAAAACGCCGCCCGCCTGGATGGTCGCCCAGGAAAACACATCGCCGAGGCTGTGGTAATCGCTCCAGTCAGTCACCACCATCAGCACCTTCGCCCCCGACAGCGACACGACGATGATCCAGGTGCTGAGATCCATCAACCGTGCCGTGTCGAGCCCCTCGCGCCGGCCCAGCCGCACTACAGTGTAGAGGGCGGCCAGCAGAGCCGACGCCAGCAGCACGCCATAAGTGGGCAGGTGGAAGGAACCGATGCTGAAAAGAATAGGATGCATCTTAACCTCAGTGGCTAGTGGCTAGTGGTTAGTGGCTAGTGAGGAGACCGCAACCGTATGCCTTGCCTCTTTGCTAGCCACTAGCCACTAACCACTAGCCACCCCTTCTCAGAGCGCGAACCTGTTCAAAAACGACAAGTACCCCGACAGGATCGTGAACTTATTCAGCACCATCAGCACACCAATGGCGATGAGCAAAACACCGGAGACCACCTCCACCGCGTGCAGGTGCTTCCGGAACCGGCTGTAGAACTTCAGGAACTGGGTCAGACCGAGGCTGGTGATCAGGAAAGGGAGCGCCAGGCCGGCCGAGTAAATCGCCAGCAGAAACATCCCCTGGAACACCGTCTCGCGGTTGGCGGCCAGCAACAGGATCGAGGCCAGAATGGGACCGATGCAAGGCGTCCATCCAAAGGCGAAGGCAAATCCCAGCAATCCGGCGCCGGCCACGCCACGTCGAGGTGCGCCAGTATTCACTCGGGCACCGCGATAGAGCAAGGGGATCTTGACCAAGCCCGTCAGGTGAAGCCCAAAAATCACGACGATGATTCCCGCGACTATTTCAAAGATCCGCCGCTTGGCGAGGAGTAGAGTCCCCACCGCGGTGGCCGAGGCGCCGAGGGCGATAAACACGATCGAGAATCCCACCACGAAGGCGATGGAGTTGCGAAAAATGCGCCGGGTCAACTCCGAACCGCCGGTAGCCTTCAATTGCTCGATGGACTCGCCCGAAAGCATGGAGATGTAGCCCGGCACCAGCGGCAGCACGCAGGGAGAAAGGAACGAGATGATGCCGGCGACGAACGCGATCGGAATGCTCAGCTCATGCGTCATGAACCACAACTCCTCCTCATTCTTTACGACTCGGCTCCTCTGATTGGATGCGCCCGTCGACGGCAACGAGACAACGAGACGACGCGCCTTGCTTGCGCCCAGAATATGAGTGTACCATGACAGGCTGTAGGGAACAGGGAACAGGAAAATGGTAGACAGTAGACGGTAGATGGCATACAGGGAAGACCGGCATCCACAGCTCTTCCCCGTCTATTGTCTACCATGTACCGCTATTCCGTTCCCTATTCCCTATTGCCTCTCTATGCTGCGCGCCATCATCTTCGACTTCGACGGCATCCTCGTAGATAGCGAGCCCCTGATCATGCGTATCACGCAGCAGATGGCGGCGCGCGAAGGGTGGCAGGTCAGCGCCGAGGAATACTATCGCGATTACTTGGCCCTTGACGACCGCGGCATCGTGGCGCACCTCTACGGCACTCACGGTCGTCCGATCAACACCGCCCGCCGCGACGAGCTGGTGGAGTGGAAGGCCCACACCTACTGGGATGCGATTCGCGAAGGCTTGCCGCCCGAGCCGGGCGCCGTGGAATTCGTCCGCGCCGTTTCCGCGAGGTACCCGCTCGCCATCGCCAGCGGAAGTCTGCGGCCGGAGATCGAGCACCTGCTCGGGAAGCTCGGGCTGCGGGAGAAATTCCCGGTGCTGATCTCCGCCGAAGACACCGAGCGCGGCAAGCCCGATCCCGAGATCTACCTCAAAGCGCTGGAGGGGTTGCGTCGCTTGCCCCCCGAACCAAGTCAAACCGCGGGCCAAGTCACAGGCCCGAACCCCGGCCAAAACCGAGGTGGGCTTGCGGGCCTTGCGCCTCGCGAGTGCCTGGTGATCGAGGACGCGCCGGCTGGCATCCAAGCCGCCCACGCCGCCGGGATGAAGTGCCTGGCGCTCGCCCACACACGACCGATGGAGGCGCTCGGTGCGGCCGACTGGGCGTGCCGCGGATTCGCCGAGGTTCCCCTTCCCGACGTTGAGGCTCGCTTTCAGAACTAATTGCCGCCTGCCGGCAGGGCATTCTTGGGATGGGCTTTCCGGCTTGTGATCGCAAGCTTGATTTGGCGATCGTACGTCCATCTGTTTCTTCATCCGTTCCCTGTGCCTGTTCCCGGTTCCCTCTCCCCTGTTTCCGGTTCCCCTTGTTGGCCCCCGGTCTCTCCCAATTCAGCAATTGTGGTGCTATCGTTTAACCTACTGAATCCAGTGAATATTCGCGCTTCGACCGAAGATTTCTCCTGGTGCCTAGCCGGCCAAGCCTAGGCTTTTCTTGGCTTTGTTCGGCCCTTCCCCCTTCCCAAATCCAGAATCCGCAATAGAGAGGGTACCGCCACCGGTAGCAATTAGCGAAAAACCGCGGTCAGAACGTCTGTAAGCTGCTGAGGTAATGGACGATAGGCGCCGTGGCTTTGTTTTTGACGTTTTAAACATAGCCTTTTGAACATAAAGAGTTTATCCCCGTGGCTTTGCTTTGGCTTTGTTTTCGCCCCGTCGCCCTGATGCTGACTTGCTCCCTGAAATTAGTTCTCTTCACGATTTACCATTGACCTCTCACCATTTGTTTTCTAGCCCCGACGACTGGCATTTCTAGGCTATCACATCAGGAGAAAAATCAAGAAAAAACTTCAAGCGGGATGGTTGTTGGGATGGCGTCCACGTTCCAGCCGGCGGGCCGCGTGTCCGAGGGAACAAGCAAGCGCAGCGCACCTCTACGGGGAGTGCCTGACAATTGCGCTCAGTGGCGGGCAGGTGTATGTTATCGACCGGTGGAAAATTGAAAACGGAAATTCCGGCTAAGGGCCGGCTAAGGAGAAGAGCATCGTGACTCGAAGAATCGCGCTTGCGGTTTGGCTGGCGAGCTCTTGGGCAATATTGGGGAGTGCCTGCCTGGCACAGGACAATGTGCCTCGGATGGAACAGGTGGTCCAATCTTATGTTTCGAGCAAGCAGTTCATGGGCTCCGTGCTTGTCGCTCGTGGCGGGACGGTGCTGCTCGACAAGGGGTACGGGTTCGCCAACCTCGAATGGGACATTCCGAACTCGCCCACCACCAAGTTCCGGCTGGGCTCCCTCACCAAGCAGTTCACGGCGGCCAGCATTTTGCTCTTGGAGGAACGTGGCAAGCTGAAGGTCGATGACCCGGTAAAGAAGTACATGCCCGATGCGCCGCCCGCGTGGGACAAGGTGACAATCTATAATCTGCTCACCCACACTTCCGGCATCCCGAGCTTTACCGGGTTTCCCGATTACCAATCCACTGAGGCTATTGCCACTACTCCCGAGAAGCTTGTAGCGCGATTCCGCGACAAGCCGCTGGAATTCCAGCCCGGTGAGAAATGGAGCTACAGCAATTCCGGATACGTCCTGCTGGGCTACCTGATCGAGAAGATCAGCGGCGAGAGTTATGAGAAGTTTGTGCAGGAGAACATCTTCACCCCGCTCGGGATGAGAGACTCGGGCTACGATTCCAACTCCGCCATTATCCCCCGCCGCGCGGCGGGATATTCGCCCGGTCCGAACGGGCCCCAGAATACGGGCTTCATACACATGAGCATCCCCTTCTCCGCCGGTGGTCTCTATTCCACAACCGAAGACTTACTGCGGTGGGAGCAGGGACTTTTCGGCGGGAAGCTGCTCTCGCCGGCATCGCTCGAAAAGATGACCACGCCGTATAAGCAGGACTATGCGTGCGGGCTTGCCGTGAGCACGGTAAAGGGACACAAGCTGATCGAACATGGGGGCGGAATCGAAGGCTTCAACACGTCATTGAAGTACTACCCCGATGATAAGCTAACGGTCGTTGTCCTGGGCAATTTGAATGGATCAGCGCCGGGCGATATCGCGGCGAATGTGGCAGCCCTGGCCCACGGCGAGAGTGTCGTATTGGCCTCGGAGAGGAAGGAAATCGCCGTGCCGCCAAAGACTCTCGCCGACTACGTGGGCAGGTATGAATTAAACCCGAACTTTATTTTGGTGGTGACCCTCGAAAACGGCCAGCTCATGGCACAGGCAACCGGCCAGCCCAAGATACCGGTTTTTGCGGAGACGGAGACGAAGTTCTTCCTGAAGGTGGTGGACGCACAAATCGAGTTTTTCAGAAACGAGAAGGGCGAAGTCACCCACTTGGTGCTGCATCAAGGTGGACAGGATACCAAGGGCCTTAAGACGACGAAGAATTGACGATTGACGATTGGAAAAGGCGTCAGTTGTCAGTCGTCCGTTGTCAGGTGTCCCTGACCCGGAGTCCGCGTCTGAAAGCAACTGACGACTAAGATCGTGTGAACAAATCCTGGGAGCGCGGGCGTCTCGCCCGCTCTTCTCTTCTATGCGTCAGAGCTTCAAGATCAAGAGCGGGCGAGACGCCCGCGCTCCCAGGATTCGTTCACAGCTTCTGAGCGCCTCTTGCAATCGTCAATCGTCAATCTGCAATCGTCAATTCTTCTGTCACCTGGCCGCTTCGACGAGGTCCTGTTCGACCCCCATATTCCTGATCTGAGCCTCGATCTCCGCGAACAGTTCTTGTCCCTGGACGGGCTTGGGGACATAGCCGTCCATACCGGCCGCCAGGCAGCGCTCGCGATCGCCCTTCATGGCGTGGGCGGTCATGGCGATGATGGGAACGTGACGCCCGGTCCCTTTCTCCTGCCTGCGGATGACGGCTGTAGCCTCAAAGCCATCCATTACCGGCATCTGCACGTCCATCAGCACCAGGTCGAAGGCCTCTCGCTCCAGGGCTTCCAGGGCCGCGCGCCCGTCGCCGGCCACGGCGACGCGATGGCCCCTTTTCTCGATCAGGCGCGAGGCCAGCTTCTGGTTGATGGCGTTATCCTCGGCCAACAACACCCGCAGGCTTCGTTGCCCGGCGAGCGACGCTTGCCGCGGTGCCGGGCGAAGCTCCTGCGGCGAGCGAGGCGCGGCGTCCAGCGCCTGAAGGATGGCGGCGAGCAACTCCGATTGGACGATGGGTTTTACCAGGCAGGCCGCAATGCCCAACTCCTGGCAGCGAGCCGCATCGCCCCGCCGCCCTCCGGAGGCCAGTAACACGATCGCTGCGTTGCGAGGGTTGGCCTGCTCCCGAATCCGCTCCACCAGCGTGAAGCCGTCCATTCCAGGCATTCTCAGGTCGATCAGCAGCAGGGCGAAGTCCGGGCTCGGCGCGGGCTCTTGTTGTAACACGGTCAGGGCTTCGGGCCCACTGGCAGCGAGCCGGGGCTTCATGCCCCATCGGACCAGCATCTCCTCCATGATCCCGCGGCTTTTGGGGTTGTCGTCCACCACCAGCGCATGCAGGCCGGCCACCTCGGCGGGTGCGACCGGCACCGCCGTGGCAAGATCCACGCCCGGGGCCAAGCCCACACGAGCCGTGAACTGGAAGCAACTCCCTCGGCCGGGTTCGCTCTCCAGCCAGAGGCGGCCGCTCATCATCTCCACCAAGCGGGAGGAGATGGTGAGCCCCAGGCCCGTGCCGCCGTACTTGCGCGTGGTGGAGTTGTCGGCTTGCGAGAAGGCCTCGAAGATCAGGCGCTGCTTTTCGGGAGCGATGCCGATGCCCGTATCGCGCACGCTGAAACGCAACTGGGCCTCATCCCGCCGTGGCGGGATCAATTCCAGCGCGACCTCCAGTCCTACTTCGCCGCGCTCGGTAAACTTGATAGCATTGCCCACGAGGTTGGTGATGATCTGGCGGAGGCGGGCCGGGTCGGCCACGATCTCGTCGGGCACTTCGGGGCGGACGTCGCACGTCAGTTCCAGCCGCTTCTGGCCGGCGCGCAAAGCCAGGGGTTTGAGGCCCTGGGCCACACTGTCGCGCAGCTTGAACGGGATGGGATCCAGATTGAGCTTGCCGGCTTCGATCTTGGAGAAATCCAGGACGTCGTTGATGACCGTGAGCAAGGCGTTGGCGGAGGCCTTCACCATGCTGAGGTTTTCACGCTGGTCGGAGGAGAGGTCGCTGTCGAGCGTGAGATCGGTCATGCCCAGGATGCCATTCATGGGAGTGCGAATCTCGTGGCTCATGTTGGCCAGAAACTCGCTCTTGGCGCGATTGGCGGCCTCGGCCTGCTCCTTCGCCTGTTGCAACTCGCGCGTGCGCTCTTGCACCATGCAAACCAGTTCCGCCTCATGGGCTTTCGTCCTTTGCAAGCGGATGCGAATCACGGCCGCCACCAGGAGGCCCGAGGTCAGGAGGCACAGGGTGTAAAAAGTGTAAGTCTCATAGAAGTGGGGCTTCAGCGTCAAGCCGAAGGATACTCCAGTGTCGCTCCACATTCCGCCGCGATTGCGGGCCATGACCCGGAAGCGGTAGCTTCCTGGCCGGATGTTGGTGTAGTACGCCGTACGGCGCGTGCCGGCGTCGATCCAATCCGCGTCGAACGGGTCCAACCTGTATTTAAAGATCGCGTCCTGCGGGGCCTCGAAGTCGACGTCCGTGTATTGGAACTGGAGCTCACCGGTGCCGGGCGGTACCAAGGCCGCTTGGCTGGGGCTGAAGACCTTCTTGTTCAACTCCACCCGCTCGATCAACACCCTGGGGGGCACCGGGTTGGATTCCAGCCGGTCGGGATCGACCACCACCAAGCCCTTAGGACTAGGAAAGATCAGTCTCCCGTCGCTTGTCAGCCACCCTGAGGGCTGAGCGCCCCCATCAAACTCGATGGTTTTCAGCCCGTCGGCCATACCGTAGGCCACCGAGGAGAACTGGCGGATCTTTCCCTGAGCGAAGTCATTCAACTCCCGCTTACTGACCCTCCAAAGACCCGAGTCGGAGGTCATCCAAAGGTTGCCTTTCCGGTCCTCGAGCACCGCCCAGATGGTGTCGTCAAACAACCCGTCTCGCTTGGTGTAGCTGGTAACCCGGCCGTTCTCCCAGCTCTTCAATCCCTGGCGTAGGGTGGCGAACCACATCACACCTTGCTCGTCCTCATAACAAGACATCAGGGAATCTGCTTCGAGCCCCTTCACCGCCCCGAACTTGGAGAGCGTTCGGTCGGTGGAATGGACCAAGCCGCGAGACGTTCCGATCCAGACGGTTCCTTGGCGGTCGCCGTGGATGAACCTGATCGCGCCGTCGGGAACGCCGTTTGCTGTTGCGTAGGTGGTGAACCGCCCGTTGACGAAGCGCTGCACGCCATGCCGGAACGTGCCGAGCCAGAGGCTTTGGTCGCGCCCCTCATAAAACGACGAGATCGCGCTGCCAGTCAGCCCCTGCTGCGTAGTGTAAG
>DATFYM010000216.1:0-4511 GCA_035315065.1 Terriglobia bacterium | reverse complement strand
AGAGTGGCTGCAGCGTGATTGCCTGTAGAACCTTTCGCGCGCCCGGCAGATCGGCTTCACCTTTGACGTTCACGCGCGGCTGAAGCTCGATCCAGCGCGTGGGAGCGTCGATACGCTTCACGTCGGCGGGTAAATTTCCTTTCCAGCCGGGACCGACCAATGCAAATTTGCCTCCCTTATAACCGGAAGCTCCTCCCGCTGGGTACGCGAAGGCATTGGTCCACATGTCGCAAATCTCGATCATGTAGTAACGGCCGTCAGAGTCGGGAGCGGTGAGAATGACCGGCTCAGCTGCGAGGTCCACGAAGCCGAACCCGTAAATTACGTCGAGGTTGGGCGACACATAACCTGATTCTGCGGCCAGCTTTGGGGTGGAGATGTTCTCCATCCGCCAGATTTGTCCCGGAAGCGCCTTCGGTTTAGGGCCGACGGCCACCGTGGACCGAAGGTTGTACATTGCGACCAGCGGGGCACCGTAAGTTGCAGCTTGGACGGCCAGCGAGCCCGTCCATCCTTGAATCGCCTTTACTTGTTCGGGCGACGCGTGAGGCCCCTTCGTTGCAGTGGGGGTGGACTGCGCTGTTGCCGACCCTGCGGCCAGAGCCAGTACGCAAATTAACGTCAGCGAGCTTGAATAGCGTTTCATAATGTGATCCTTTGCCTCTTTCCTTTCAGAGCTTTCCAACTGTCATTCAACTGAACCAAGCTCGATCGCACCACCGAGCCACAATTAACAGGTCGCCCCTAGGCGCCAGAACTGCACCATGTGCGACGTGATTAGTACGTCTGCACTTTGCCGATCCGCGGCGGCTTTACCGGTCCCGCCAATCCATAGATCGCGGTGATGCACGATCCTCCGCCCCGGAAACGGGGCGGAGGAAGAGAGCTCTTGACCTACTTCACCTGCACAATCCCTGCCGGAGCGTAGACGTCGTAATTAAACGCCGACTCGATCGTTTTATCTGCCGGCGCATAAGCGCGGAGATTTAAGTACCAACGACCGGAGGCTGGAGTCGGCAGCCAATTCGACTCCTTGTCCTTGCCCGGGCTGGTGCTTTGGAAGTAGAGCGTTACGGTGCCATCCGCGTTCTTCTTGAGCGGATCGTCACTGCCCAGTGAGTAGCGGTTGATGGGGTTTACGATGGTGTAGTTGTTGTTGTAGTCGTACATCGTCGCAGACCAGAATGCTGGTTCCTTAAAGGCCGGCGGCGTCATCGTTACGGTGTACTTGTTTTCCCCCATCAGAGGTTGGTTGTTGCCGTCGAGCAAGGCCCCGATGTAGACCGCTTCCTCCAGGGTATTCGCGCTCAGGCCCCAGCGCACGATCTGCGCCCGGGTGAAATAGTCAGTGCGGAAGTTCCCCGTCGAGGGCCACATCCATACCCACCCTTGGCGAATTTTTCCCGGGGGAATGTCGACCATCGTTTTCATGCCGACATTCGATGCCGCTTCCTTCATGGCAGCCAGCACCACGGGATGCACCTGGGTGCGGTCCCATTTCTTGCCCAACTCGATTCCCAACGGGGCAAACATCGGCAGCAGAGCGTCAATCTCGCTCTGCGGGGGTGGATTTTCATTGATGGTGGCGGAAAGAATATCCCAGAACTGCAACGGGTCCTTGTAGTAGTTTGCGCTTACGGGAAGCTTAGGATCCGCAAAGTCCGGCGCTGGATAGTCGTACGTGACCGCTGCCACGGCAGGGGCACCTAGATATTTGGACAGCGACTGAGTGGTGATCTCATCCAAAACCTTCTTAGCGCCCGGTAGGTCACTCGGGTTCTTGATGTGCACGCGCGGCTGCAGAACTACCCAGCGAGTCGGCGAATAAATGCGCCGAATGCCTGCAGGCAGGGTGCCCTTCCAGCCGGGACCGATCAGCGCAAATGTTCCGCCGTCGTAGCCCGTCGCTACGCCGCCGGCGTAAGCAAAGGCGTTGGTGTACGCGTCCAGAATTTCGACCATGTAGTAACGGCCGTTGGAGTTCGGAACCTTCAGGATGACTGGTTCCGGCCCCAGATCCATGAAGCCAAATCCGTAAAC
Organism: Terriglobia bacterium; assembly: GCA_035315065.1. GTDB lineage: Bacteria > Acidobacteriota > Terriglobia > UBA7540 > UBA7540 > DATFYM01. The sequence continues at coordinate 2,471 of DATFYM010000216.1, read as the reverse complement.
CGTGTTGACGTTGGGCGTCACATAGCCCGCCTTCTCGGACAACTCGGGTGTCGAAATATCAGACATCCGCCAGATGTCGCCTGGACGTGCATGAGGGTGCGGTCCCACCGCATCGTTGTAGCGCCATGCGTAGAACGTTGTGGGTGCCATGCCCCAAATGGCAGCCTGCAGGGCAAGTGAATAGGAATAGTCGTGCAGGGCCGCCTCACCCTTGGGATCCAGCGGCGGCAGGTGATCTTTCAATGCCTGGCCATTCAGATGCCAGTACTGGAAGACGTCCGTGTTGTATGTGGCTGTGGGATTAGATTGCGCCTGGGCAGGGGCTACCATCAGCGCTAGCAGGCAAAGTGATGCCAACAAACTAGAACAGGTTTTGATGAAGTATTTCATTGACCCTTTCTTTCCAGAACTTTCCAACTGTTTTCCAACTGAACGAAGCTTGGCCGCATCACCAAGCCACCATTAACAGGTCGCGCCTTGGAGCCGGAGCCTGCACGAGTTGTAATGTGTTTAGTACGTCTGCACCTTGCCGATGCGCGGTGGCTTCACTGGTGCCGCCACGCCGTAGATGACGGTGAAGCCTGACCCGCCGCCCCAGGTGGAAGTGGGAACGGTCGGAGCTGGGCTGAACGCCGCATCAAGAAGGTTCCAATTGTTCGCGGCCCAGACATTGCCGGCCGGGTCGATCGACACGTCGGTGATCATCTGGATGCTGCCGCTCTGGAAGATGTGGACAACATCGCCGGCCTTCGTGCCTGCGGGATGTCCCTTGGTGTTGTCCCCGGCAAACAGCGCGACCGAGCGGCTCCACATATTGCCGACCCACACGTCGTCGTTACCGTCGATGTTCACGCCCCACGGGATGCTGAGAGCCGGGCCAGTAAAGCCCATCGGCGCGGGCTGCGTGCCATCCGGGCGAATCATATTCAACGCGCCCGTGACGTGAGCCGGCGGCCCTATCACATAGCGGAACATGGAGTCGGTGAGGATCTTGAACTGCTCCATAATGGAAGCGCCGTCGGGAAACTTGGGTTGCGGGGTTTGTAGGTCCATGTTGCTTACCACCCAGACATTTTCCTTTGAGTCCAGGGCGAGGGCGCGAACACCGATGCCCGCACGGAAACTCTCTGCCTTGGTGGGATCGTTCATCGGGAACCGCACCACCGTATCCGACGACGAGTTGGCGACCCAGACACGATTCTGGGAATCGATGACAACGTCGAAAGGAGACACCAGTCCCGCAGGTTTGACAATCTTGCCGTCTTTAATGCGACCACCCGGGAAATACAGCAACTGGTTGTTCGAGCCATCGGCAATCCACACGTCACCATTCGGCGCAACGCCTATGCCCATTAGCCCAAGGAGTTTCTCTTTGAAAGGGAAATCGCTTTCGCTGGCGACCGGCTTGCCGTCGAAATCCATTACCAGAATCTTTCCATTGAAGCTGGAGATCCAGACCCGGTCTTTGGTCACGGCCGTGCCCCAGCCGACTCCGTCAATTCCCATGCCGGTGAATCCGGTGATCGGCGGCGAGAGCGCCGTTCCATTGGGACTGAACTTAATTACGCCGCCACCGGTGCTCTTGTTGACGCCGGATTGCGAGCCGGGCAGCCAGTTCTGGCCGCTCCAGAGATTGCCTTCGGCGTCAAACATGAAACGGCCATTGGCATAATCTCCGCCGCCCGAGAAACACAACGACAGGGCGAAATCGGCGGGCGCATAGACCAGATACGGTATGAACGGAGCACTGCGCCGCGCATCGGGCGCTGGCAGCGGATACGTCTCGTCGAAGATGGCGTAGAGTTCTTTCGGGTTCGCCCATGGCTCGCGGGCGATGCCGGCGATTGCTTCCAGCGTGTTCTTCGGAGTCGTTCCGCCAGTCGGCGTGGCGGCCTTGTAGAAGCGCGCACGCCAATCATCGTTGGCCACCGTGAACGAAGCGGTAATCAGCGAGCCGAGCGTGTCCAGGCTCGCCATCGTCATGGTCATTGAGCTGTTGAGCGGGTCCATCAGCACCTTGCCCCACTTGCCGGTCGCAGGGTCCACCAGGTTGGGAACGTTTCCAGCCGCGATCTTGAGGCCAAGCGGGTTCCCGGAAATTGCCGTCCCGCTGATGAACTGCGCGTTGGTAAACGCCGATGCCACGGTGGTGAGCTCGTTGATCGTCACACTGGCCGGAGGATTGCTCCCCACGACCGCCAAAAGCGCGATGGCGGGATTGTCGCCGCCAGATTTGCTGGCCTTGGCAACGCCGCCGGTAGCCACCAAATAGAGGATGCCGTCTTTGCTGGCGCCTTTGGCGCGAACTTCAAACCGCCCATCGTCATTCGTCTTGGTCTGACCGAGTTGCTTGGGAGCACCAGCGCTCGCTTCCCACAAGGTCACGGTTGACTTTGCGATGGGGGCACCGCCGCCTAACACCTGGCCTTTAACACTGTCGGTGGCAAATGCTGCTCCGGCCAGCACTAAGC
>DATFYM010000215.1:0-11323 GCA_035315065.1 Terriglobia bacterium | reverse complement strand
CAGCAGGGTCTTTTCCGAGTGTCAGGCATTGGTGATTATCATCACCGTGCCAGGAAGAGGGGTCAGCGTGGACTTAGTCGGAAAGCTGGTGGGTCAATTCTGAGTAGCAGACGTGGGTCAATTCTCGCGAGCGCCGAAGCGTCACGGATACGAAAGCAACCAAGCCGAGCACTGGCGCCATGAATTACACGAACAACGGGAACGCTGCTGGAAGACCCGCCACAAATGGTGGGACGAAGACGGGCATCGTTGGCATACCGACCACGATTGGGATGACCACGATCACGACCGTCACTGAGTCTGATCCCTCAGGGTTTCAGACCAACGGTCCGGCTTCCCAGGCCGAGACAAAGTGGCCCCTCACCTTCAGCGAGATACAGGAAGCCACCTTGCGGCCTACCCAATCGGCCCGATAGCAGCTTCCTTCGTCGCCGATTAGACTACAGTCGTTCTTCACGCGACCGGCACTCCGGCGACGTGAGTAAGCTGTTGTGGCGAATGAAATAGAGGCTCACTTGGTGGCTGTAATTCGTGGCGGATTGCGGTGCTTGCTTCTTCTCGTCGGAGTGCTCGGATTCGGCTTGTCGGTGGAGGCGCAGAATTTTCGTTTCGACTTTCAGCCACCTTTCCAGTCGGCCCCGCTGGGCCAGCCCTCTGCCCAAACCCCAGACGCGACCTCCGCCAACGGCTACCTTCATTCGTCCGAGGGCGCGATTGAATCCTACTCTTTTCCAACTTACTCTTTGTCCGTCGACCCCGGCCCGCACGATGTGGCCGGAGGACCCGCCGATGGCTTTGTTTCTTGCGCGCCCGCGCAAGCTTCGTCGATGTTCTTGACTGGACCGGGCTTGCAGTCAGCCCCCGAGTCTGACATAGGAGGGGAAGACGAGAAAGCGCGGCGAGTATCCTGGAAGCTTGTGTTTCCCAACTTTCTCGGCGATCAGAAACGAATTTGGCTTCTTCCCCTTCACCTGACCGAGGGCCAGCATTGGAAAGCCACCCTCGCCGTCGCCGGGATTACGGCAGGTCTGATAGCGCTCGATCCCCACGACGCACCCTATTTTCGTCGCACTAACAACTTTTTGACCTTCCATCAGGTCTTCAAGGTCACGACGACGGAAAGGGTTTTTCTTGGTCTTCCCGTGGTTTGGTATGTCTCCGGCTTGGCGACTCACGACGCCTATATGCAGCAAACTGCCTTTTTCGCCGCTGAGTCCCTTGCTGACACGGATCTTCTGCTGGGCGTGATGAGAAGCGTTGATGGCCGGCTTCACCCACGTGACATCACCCCGTACGGCGACTACACCCACACGTGGTTCAAGGCGAAGGGGACCTATTTCAATCGGGGCAGCTTCCCTTCCGGCCATGCCGCCGGCGCCTTTGCGGTGGCCACCATCTTTTCTCGACGATACGGAGAGCGGCATCCCTGGGTGCCTGTGGTTACTTACGGGCTGGCAACCATGACCGGCATCGAGCGGATTACTTCCTCGGCGCACTTTCCGTCTGACGTCTTCTTGGGAGCAGCCCTTGCCTACACTATCAGCCGCTATGTCGTATTGCGCGAACCAGGGGCCTGGCTGCGGTCCACCCTCCATTAAGACCGGCCGGGCCCAGTGGCAGCCGAGTTGTATTGTCGGGCGGGCGGCAATCGAAACCGAAATCAACATTCAGGACATTCAGGACAATCTTTCAACAGGAGGTGCACATTGAAATTCAAGGCAGGGGTTCTCTTCCTAATGCTATCCACTGGCATGAGCCGTCTGAACACATCCTCGGCTCTCGCGCAGGCTCGCGGCGACGCCTTTACGATTCGCGTCGCTTCCTATTCGCCGATTGTTGCCTTGATCGCCGGCATCCTGATTCTGGTTTTCCCCAAGCTTCTCAACTACATCGTGGCTCTTTACCTGATTTTGATCGGGCTGCTGGGGCTCTTCGGCCGCCCCTGACCTCACTACGGCCCTTGGAGCGCGCGACCGTGGTTGGGATCGTGCCTGGCGTGAACGAGCCGAGGTCTCTCGAGTTTCAAAACCGGTGTGTGATGACTAGACTCCGCCCCTCCCCGGCGACCGTTGTTGTGGTGACAGGATTGATTTTCGTCCTAGGGACTACGCGCCCGCTGAACGCCTATTCCGTGCTCAGCCACGAGGCGGTGGTCGACGCAGTCTGGGAAGCCGAAATCAAGAGGTTGCTGCTCCAACGCTTTCCGGATGCTACCCCCGACCAACTACGCGAAGCCCACGCCTACGCTTACGGAGGTTGCATCATCCAGGACATGGGCTATTACCCGTTCGGCAGCGCCTTCTTCAGCGACCTTCTCCACTATGTTCGTAGCGCCGACTTCATCGAATCTATGATCCGGCAGGCTCAGGATCTCAACGAGTACGCCTTCGCCCTGGGCGCGCTGTCGCACTACTCGGCTGACAATATCGGCCATCCTCTGGCGGTGAACCGATCGGTGCCCATCCTGTATCCGAAGGTACGCGAGAAGTACGGTGACGTCGTTACCTACGCCGATGATCCGAAGAAACACATTATGGTGGAGTTTGGCTTCGACGTGGTTCAGGTGGCGGCGGGCCTCTATGCGTCCGACAATTATCACGACTTCATCGGGTTCAAGGTATCGAAGCCGCTGCTCGACCGCGCTTTCAAGGAGACCTACGGCCTCGACATCCGCGATGTTCTCTTTGACGAGGATCTTGCCCTTGCCACTTACCGTCATGGCGCCGGTAAGACGATCCCGCACCTTTACCGAAGTGGCCTGGGAACTGAAAAGGGACCAGATCGACCAACTTATTCCAGGCATCACCAAGCCGAAGTTCGTCTACGCGCTCTCGCGCCGACAGTATGAGAAGGAGTACGGCAATGAATATCGCGGACGAGGAGTGAGAGACCATGCCAGGGGTTACGAGCGGCGAATCAGGGAGGCTGCGCACACACCCGGGTTCGGGGCCAAAATCCTGGCGATCATCTTCAGCATTATTCCCAGGATCGGCCGCCTGCGAGCCCTGGACTTCAAACCGGCCACACCCGAGACCGAGCGCATGTTCCTCGCCAGCCTCAACGCGACGCGGGAAAACTACCGGGGGCTGCTGGAGGAAGAGGCGGCGGGCCACCTCCAGTTAGCTGACGCGGACTTCGACACGGGGAAGCCAACTCGTGCCGGCGAGTACCCGCTCGCCGATCGCACTTACGCCGATCTCCTCGCTCGCCTCCAGAAGGAGCACTTCAAGAAAGTGACCCCGGAGCTGCGCGCCAACATTCTCAGTTTCTTCGACCATTTCGATGCCGTTCGTGCTTCGAAAAACTGCCCGGTCTGCCGGAAGGTTCCGCTAGAACTCGAGGAGATGAAGGCGGCTCCAGCCGAGTCCCTCACTCTGACCGGGAGCCCGCCGCGACCCTAAAGCCTTAGACTCAGAAGCCATAGGAGATACCAAGGGCCACTTGATGCCGGGCATTAAGGTTCAATCCCGGCATGACGTTGCCAACAGCCTGGGCAATACCAAGGTCGATGCTGAGCCTGGGGCTTTCATCCATCCAACCTCGGCGCGACGGGAATGCGCCTGCTGGCACGATACGGCACGCGTAAGTTATGGTGGTGGGTACAATGGCTCCGGGAAGGTTCTGGATGGTGCGGGGCTCTTGCAGGACTTCAGAGCCAAAGAGGAGCGTGCTTCTCCTCGGCCCCCTGAGCACGAAGGCAGCCGCCCCGAACGCGCGCCCCTTATACGCCGTCGTGTTTCCCGCCAGGCCGAGCACGGAAGCGTTAGTAGCCTTAAAGCCGGCGTTGAACACTAACGGTAACTCGTGAACCCTCGTTATGGTCTTAGTGGCGACAGCGTAGAAATCCGCGTTAGTCGTGTCCTGGTTTTGAATGACGCCGCCGACGTTTCGAACCTGGCTGCGCACGATGAACCCGACCGATATGGCAGGTAGCGAGTTTGCCTTGGCGGGGTTCTCCAGCACCAAGTTGAGTTTCCCATGAACGCTGTTGAAACCGTTGCTCCACAGGTTGCTCTCACCGGCCGTGTTCCCCCCATCATGAAAATCCCGCGAGTAGCCGAATTCAAAACGATCGAAGGCTCCGATAGTGACTGACGCCTGATTGAAGCTGCCGAGAACCGGTCCCGCGCCGAGGTAGTGATAAGCCACAATCGGTCTGCCGAAACCTTTGTCAGTGGACGGAGCGGAATAGGCCATCGGAGTTACAAAAATCCCTGTCTGCCCCTCCCAGTTCAGGCTCTGGGCAGAGGCAATGTTGGCGCCCGCACCCATCATAAGAGCGGCAACCAATAGGACCGCCCGGACCTTTCCGCCGTTCCACCCGCAATCGATGACCCGACGTCGAACTTCGTTGTGACGCGTTTGGTTTTGCATGAGGCTCTCTCCTTGTTGATGAAATGGATTGCCTCCCCTCCCTTAGAGCAGAAACGCAGAAAGCAGCCGGCAGAAGGCGGTTGCTAATCCCGCCGCTGCTAATTGCCCTTGCGTCGGTGCCCGTCGCCCTTGGGGGCGGCGTTCCACCCTCGCCACATCCTGAGGCAGGCCCGGACGTAGGTTTCTTAAGCCGGCTCTGAGCTCGCCCCGCGACACACCTGTTCACCTTCACCCTGATTGGCATTCCTCGCCATATCACCCCAAGACCGCGCGTAGCACCATTCAGCAAAGTGTGTATTTGGGGGAGGATGTTTCTGTACTCCCTCGACCGTGGTTCACCACGCCGCCTTTGGAGTCGTCTTCAAATCCTAGTCCCGCTTTGAGCTCTTCGTTGCAAATGACGACGCCAGGCTGCTTCCTAGCCGCGCCGCTTCCAGAGTTTTGCTGTCTTGTCTTCACTTCCCGAAATCAGCCATCGACCATCGCGGCTGATGGCAATGGAATAGACCGGGTCAGTGTGACCCGTCAGAGTCTCGACCTCGCGTCCTGTCGCCACCTCCCAAATCCGGATCGTCTTGTCCCAACTGCCGGAGGCCAGCCAGCGGCCGTCCGAGCTGAATGCCACCGAAGTCACCCAGCCCATGTGGCCCTCAAGCGTGCGAACCACTTGCCCCGAGGCCATGCTCCACAGCTTCACCGTCTTATCGCCGCTCGCCGAGGCCAGCCACTTGCCGTCAGGGCTAAAAGCGACGGCGTAAACGTCTTTCTTGTGACCTTTGAGAGTGCGGATCTTCTCGCCGGTGGTGACGTCCCAAATCGCGATCGTCTTCCCGTCTTCGCCCGTTGCCAACCAGGGGTCCTGCGGGCTGAAAGCAACGTACACGACATCACGGTTGTGGCCCTCAATCGAGCGGATTTCCCGTCCGGTAGCCACCTCCCACACGCCAACCGTTCTCGAATCAGTTCCCGCGGCCAACCAACGGCCGTCGCGGCTGAAGGCCAGGGAATAGTCCCAGTTGTGGCTCCGTGCGCTGAAATGTGTGGATTCCAGGACGCGCGGCCCCGAGTCGGTTCCTGGTTGCCACAGACTTACCGCGTGGTTGGAATCCAGCGCCGCGAGCCAACGCCCATCGGGACTGAAGGCGATCGCCTCAACTCCTCCGCTGCTACTGACGGCCAGAGTTTGCAGTTCTTGTCGTCGGGCGACGTCCCAAACCTCGATTGTCTTATCCCAGCTTCCCGAGGCGAACAGGCGCCCGTCGCTGCTGAAGGCGACAGCGGTGACCCAGCCTCCATGCCGGTCAAAAGTGCGGTCCAGCGCGAAGTCAGGGGGTGCGACACTTACGGGCGCAGAGGCAAAGGCGCTCGGCGCCTTGATATCGCCAGGTGCCGGAGGGGGCACGGCAGAGGCGAGTTCCGTCTGTTTCGGAGCCGTGGCGCTTGCACCGGGCTTCTTCTCATGGAGATTTGGGTTGGGCGCGGTCGCGTTGGCGGCACCCGACGAGCCGCCGACCATCCCTGGCGGCGCCGCTGCAGTGATACTGTTTGCTGGAACAGGCGGAGCAGCCGGGCCTGGTGCCGGACGCAAAGCGTGGGTCTGCGGGATCGGGGAGCGCACGAGGGCGCCCAGAGTCCCCACTCCACCCATGGGAACCGCAGAAGGCTGCGATTCCGCGTGACGCTCATTCGGGGGGCGAGGTTCCGGGGCGGGGCTGAGAGCGGGTCTTTCTCCGGTTGTCGACGCAGCCTGATGCTGAGGCGCCTCGGCTGCACCTGCGGAGGCTGCCTCTGCACCCCTCTGCTGATGAGTCTCGCTTGGCGCCTTTCCTAAGGGCGGGGACTTCAGCGCCTCATTGGGTGCTTCGGGTTCCCGACCATGAGCGCTTGACTTCAGGCTGAACGCTTCCTCCGAGGGGCTCTCTTTGTGGAGCATGGATCGCAAAAGGAGGCCGGCGTCACCGAAGGCCAGGAGCAGCGCTAGTGCCACAATAGCATCGGCCAGCCGGATTTCGCGCGACCCGATTCGCCACGCGCGCTCAGGTTCTGCACGGGTCATCTCGGGAACTTCTCTCTTCGTCTTCGGGGACTCGGAGGGGCGGGCGTCTTTCTGGCCTGGCGCCTCGGGCGCTGTGGAAGCACCTATTGGGACCGTCTCATGTTCAGGAGCTAAGGGTGGAAGGGCCTCGGCACTTCGGTTCACCGATGTGCCGGACAGCGGACCAGCATCGTACGGAAAAACATCGTCGGTCGCTTGAGAACTCGGACCTTCATGACGAGCCGTTGCCGCATCCGTGTCAGCCGAAGCGGCGTGATGAGTGGCAACTACGTCCAGGCTCGGCGGAACCTCTATCGGAGGGGGTAGGATCGGCTGGCCATCTTTCGCTTCTGGCCTCGCCGGGGTTTCAGCCTTGAGGAGTTCAGATTGGCGGTCGCGTTCCCCATTCGCAGGCTCAAGAGAGTGAAGCAGAGGATCCAAGTCGACCCTTTCGCTCCCTCCAAGGCCGTCGTCGGGGAAGAGAGAACCTTGGTCCGTCGGTTCGCTGGAAGCGACCATGCGCTGCATCCTTCCCAGCACGAACTCGGCTGCAAGATCAAGCGATTCCGGCGACATTTCCGGGAGGTGAGATTCCGGAGGCACCTCAGGGACTTCCTGTTGGCCCGACTCGGGGCCACCCCTGCCCCGCTCGAAGGCCTTTCGCAGGGACTCGAAGAACTGGGTGCTGCGGTGTTGGCGGGCCGATTCGGGATTTGGCGTGGCAGAAGTCTGAGGCCGCTGAGGGTTGATGGGTTCGTCATTCGACTGGGACGGTGGCATGGCAGTCTCCTCTGGTCGCGTTTCAAAGGCCAGCGACCATTTGGAATCCGCACGGACCCCAGCGCGAACGCGCCTCCCCACTTGTATCAACTAAATTTTAGATGCCCAACAAGCAAATGATGCGCCTCGAGATCACCGGGTGTGAAGCACCGGTTACATTCCAGCCGGATTTCCGTCTTCCGTGAGCTTTAGCAAGACCGCAGTCGGAGTGTTTCAGAACCTGTCTGAAGCAATCGTAAGGCCCCAATGATGCGAGACGTATTGGCATCGTTTGGAGAGGCTCGATTGAACTCGGCACCCCGGCTTGCCATCTCGTGACGAGGAACCGCAGACACATCAGCCCTGGACCGTGCACGGCGTCTTGTCATCGCCTTCCTTAACGACTACCGTTTTGAAGCGCTTCGTGAATACGCCCCACACCACGGCTACCATCACCAGGACGATTACGGGAATCACAAGCGTCAGCACGGGAGACCGACTGAGCAGCCAATGCCCAGCGAGCCCGATCAGCATAAGCGTTAGAGCCCCGAAAAAGACGCGTACTCTAAGCGCCCACATCACTTCTTCCCTTTCGCACTTTTCGCACATCTTTATTTCCCTTTCCTTTCCGCGGTTCTTGCCCATCGCTCGCGGTCTTGGAACAGAAGGAACCCGTTGCGTCTGGCCGGACGCATCGCGGGGATCCTGACCAAAGAGGGGGCGGTGAAAAATCGGAAAGGCTGAGCGGCAGTTTTCACGTGATCGCCTCCTGCACCCTCTCGAGGAAGGACGCCACTTCCTCAGGATCTCGCAAGTAGAAGCGGGCGGCGGTGCTTCGACGCGCTCCGACCCGCACCGTGAGGCCTTTGGGCAGTGCCGCAAAGCCCACCTCATCTGTGACGTCGTCACCCAAGTAGATCGCAAGCGCATCGGGCGGGAGCTTGGCGGTGAGGGCAGTGATCGCGGCTCCTTTTCCCTTGAAGTCCCGGGGCAACACTTCCCAAACCTTCAGGCCCCTCAGCAGGCGCAAATCGGGCTCGAGCGGTCCCACAACTTCGCGCACGGCCTTCGTCACCTGGAGAGCTGTGATGCTGGAAGCGTCGCGGTAGTGGACGGCGAAAACCGGAGCTTTGTCTTCCACCCATACGCCCGAAAGACCGCGCAGCCGTTCGCGAATTTCTCGCTTGGCGCTTCGTAGAGCCTGATAGGTTTTCAGTTTGAGTAGGGCTCCGTGGCCACCGTCCCAGCCATGCAGCCCAAGGCACTGCACACCGTCCACGTTGACTCGCCTTTGCACATCGGTACGAACGCGCCCACTGATCACCCACATGCGGACCTTGGGGTGCCGCGCGAGCTGGCGGAGGGCTCGGCGCATCACGTGGGTCAGCCGCACTCGTTGCGGCCGCGACTGCAGCGGCGCCAGCGTGCCGTCGAAGTCCATGAACAACGCAATGAGTTTCGCGGCGCGCAGCCGAGCCGCCGCCCGCGCCCAGTTCTCAAGCAGGTGAACCGGCCGCCCGTTGGTGGCGCGGGCCCGTTTCGAGCCAGAGCGGACGTTACGTTTCTTGCCATGCCCGACCGCCGCCGAATTGGAGTTGACCACCATATGCAGGAAGTGCAGGAAATGATGAAATGAACGATGGTGATTGAACGGAAGACGTCGCGTCATCTCTTTCTTCTGTTCATCATTCATCATTCATAATTCATCGTCGGTCCGTTAGGCCTTCCCGATACTAACCTCCTTCTCCAGTCTGATTTCCGACAGCTCGGCGATAAGGTCGGCCGCCCAACGATAGATGTTGTTTTCGCGCACCACGCGGCGCATGCGGGTCATCCGCGCCTCGCGCTCCACCGGGTCCATTTCCAGTGCGTAGCGAATGGCGTCGGCCACTTGCTCGATGTCGTACGGGTTGACGAGCAATGCGTCCTGCAGCTCGCGCGAGGCTCCGGTGAACCCGCTCAGGATCAACGCTCCCCGGTCGTCGTCGCGGGCGGCAACGAACTCCTTGGCCACCAGGTTCATTCCGTCGTGGAGCGCGGTCACCAGGCACACGTCGGCCGATCGGTAAAAGCGCGCGATCTCCTCGTGGCTGTGGTGGCGTTCCAAAAGCACGATGGGTTTCCACTTTCCGCTTTCGAATTTCCAATTGATACGCTCCGCTTCGGAGTGGACCTCGGCGAAGAGCTCGTGATAGCGCCGGATTCGAGTCCGGCTCGGCGCTGCCACCTGAACCAAGGTGAATTGGCCACGATATTGAGGATACTTATCCAGGAACCTTTCGAGAGCCAGAAACCGCTCCAGGATCCCCTTGGTGTAATCGACGCGGTCCACGCCGATTCCCATAAACGTGGCTTCGACCCCGTGTTGCTTCAATAAGGTCGCCCGATCGAGGTAGGGCGAGGTCGGGCCGCCGGGGTTCGTTGTTGCTTTTGCCTGCGCACCGTTGCACGCCACGCTGATCGGGAACGGCTTCACCTCTGTGAGGTGGTCGTGCCGGTTCACCGCGAAGCGTTCCCACTCGATGCGGCACTCCAATGCGCGGTCAATGGTTTCAAGGAAATTAGTGCAGTGGGCCTGGATGTGGAAGCCGATTAAATCCGCCCCCAAAAGGCCGTCGAGCAGTTCGCGCTGCCAAGGGCAAATGCCGAAGGCTTCCGGGTTGGGCCAAGGGATGTGCCAGAAGATCGCCACACGGGCATCGGGCCGTTTCTCTTTGACGAGGCGCGGCAGCAACGCAAAGTGGTAGTCCTGCACCAGCAGAGCCGGCTCAGAGGTGCCCTCCATCTCGCAGAGAACAGCCTCGGCGAACTTGAGGTTGACCTCCTGGTAGCGCGCCCAATCCTCGGCGCGGAAGGTCGGCCGGATGTGGGCGATGTGACAGAGCGGCCAAAGACCCTCGTTGGCAAAGCCAAAGTAGTAGCCTTCCTCCTCTTCCTGGCTCAGCCAAACGCGACGCAGCGTGTACTGGGGCTCGTCGGGTGGGACCGAAAGGTGATCATGTTCATCGACCGTCTCGCGATCGGCGTCGCCGGATCCATGCGCGACCCAGGTGCCGTTACAAGCGCATAGAATCGGCTCCAGTGCGGTCACCAAGCCGCTCGCCGGTACTACCGCCTCCAAAGACTTGCCGCGGCGCACGTGCATGTAGGGCTCGCGGTTGGAAACGACGAGGAGCGAGCTGTTCTTCAACTTGTTTTGGACTTGCACACGCAGGCGCTCCGCCGTCCAAATTGACTCGCCAGCCTCGCGCAAGCGAGCTTCCTCGGCGGCCGACGCGCGCGCCGCGTCGAGGCTCTTCGCCAAGTGCGTGACCTCCTGCGCCAAGGGCTTGAACAAATCGTCGTTGTCGCGCCACTCGGGCGGGCGAGGGCCGAAATTGCCGGTGCGCATGGCGCGGAGCCACTGCGCTGTCCTCGCCATAGGACGGACAACGGTCCAGCGCACGATGAGCAGGGTGATCAGAACGATGAGCAGGACCTGGGCCAGAACGTGCGTCACTGCCTCGCGCCAGATCTTGGATTGCTGTGCCTCGATGTAGTTCATGTCGGCGAAGAGGGCCAACCCGCCGATGACGCCTGCCTCGCCGTGACCGTGGAGCGGTACAGCATAGATCATCAGCGGCGTGCCGCGCCAATCGATCGTCTGCGGCAAGCTCTTGTCCTGGGATATGGCAGCCGACACTACGGCGGGAGTGACATTAAGCTGCCCGTCGAGGTTGGGCGTCATCAGGAACGGTTTCCCCTCGGCGTTGTAGATGGCGACCCCGTAAAGGTGCTGACGGCTTCTCAACTCATCGATCACGATTTGAAGGCGGCGGTTCAAGCCGGTCAGAAGCAAGGGTTCTGCGGTTTGCTGAAGGCTTTGACCGAGCGCATCAACTCGGGTTTCCAAGTCATTGCGGAGTGCCTGCTTCTCGGCCCTGACTTGGTAACGGGCAAAGAGAAAGGTTACCAGTGAGATCCCGGCGATGAGTCCGGTGATAAGCCTGACGCCCAGGCGCATGACCTCCCCTTTCTAAACATAGCGTCTTAAGTAATGCCGCATAATCGATGCAGCACCGAGTTCGGTTTTTGCCAAGCGGCCATCTGCTGCGAGACCGCATCGAGCAAATCTTTAAGCTCGGGGAAGTACTGGTTATGGGTACAGAGCCGCCG
>DATFYM010000214.1:0-35291 GCA_035315065.1 Terriglobia bacterium | reverse complement strand
CCGGCCCGCGGATTCGGGCTCTTGGGACGAGATCGGGAAGTAGAATTTCCGGTCATCGAGCATTTCAGACCAGAGGCTTCGGTAGATGAGGGAGCCAATGTGCTCGATGAACATGCCATATTCGTATTTGCTGATTGGCTCACCGACTTTGTTTGTGTCGATCGTAGCAACAATCGTTCCGGCAGAAGGCGAGGTTGCCGCCTGCGCATTTGCCAGGCTCGGAACCGCGAGGACCGCCATCAGGCAGAGCTTCGCGAAGCGTTGCATTCGCATATGATTCTCACCTCCCCCGACGCCCGCCGTAGTTCAAGTCGCAAGCATAGTGGCGTTGCAGGGCGGCCCAATTTAAACGCGGAAGGTTGACAAAGTCAAGGCGCGAAGCGGGCTTCTTTCTAGCGCTTGTCAGATTCGGTGAGGTCAGGCCGGTCCGCCTCAAGATGATGCGGCGCTGGAGTCCTCTGCCAGGCACGCAAACACCTCGCGATAGAACTCCGGATGGGATTGCCAGGTCTGGGCTGTAACCATCCGGCCATCGCGAACCGCCTGTTCAGCCTTAAAGGTTCCACCGCAGCGCTCAACGTCCAAGCGCACGTGCTCGTAGCACGTCACGCGTCGGCCAGAGACCAGACCCGCTGCGGTCAGGATCTGAATGCCGTGGCAGATTGAAAACACCCATTTGCCTGCTTGTGCAAACTCTCGGACGATTTTCAGAAGAAGAGGGTTGTTGCGAAGATACTCCGGTGCACGCCCACCCAAAACCAGGATGGCGCCATATTCCCCGATTTTCACGTCGTGGAAGGAAATATCGGCGTCGAGACCGTATCCCTGGCGTTCGACATAGGTGTCCCAACCGGGCTCGAAGTCGTGTATCACGAGATGAAGCCGCCGCCGAGATGGGCCCGCAATCACCGGCTCATACCCGGCCTCGCGAAAGCGATGCTGCGCGTAGAGCGCCTCGTAGGATTCCCCGCCATCCCCGGTCACGATCAAAACTTTCCGAACACTCATTGTGGCACCTGCCCCCATGGCACCGGCGTCGAGCGGTGGCGCAAGGTCAGCTTGGGTTTTTGGAACTGCTGTCGCCTTGCCCCTGCGCGTTTCCAGTCCGCTCCTTGAGCGACCGCATGAAGGAGTCTTCTGGAAACAGCTCAAGGCCTTTCTTCATGGTTTCGATTGCGATTCCAGGGAACTCGATTCGATGGGCGTGGCCATCTGGACCGAGCACGAGGGTAAGGAGGGCGGATCACGCAGTCGATTGGGCCACACCTGCTTGTTCTTCTTGCAGTAGGCTGAGATCTCTTCACGCGTTTCGACTTTCCATTTTCGAGTTTCGAACCCACGCAATCGGTCAATTCAAGACGCCAGGGCGTTTGACGACGGAAGTGATCCGCCACCCGGTCGTACGACGACGATTCGCGATCGCAGCCGGAAGTCTCGGGGCGTCGTCGCCTCTCTACCGACGAAAGCGCGATTGAACGCCTTCAGGCTGCCGAATCCTGCCTCAGTGGCCACCTTGTAGCAGGGCAGGTCAGTCTCCAGCAGTAATTGCTTGGCGCGCTGTAAATGGCAACGCGTGATTTCGGAAAGAACGGTTCTCCCGACGACGTGAAGGAAGTGTCGCTCCAGAGTGCGACGCGAGATACGGAGTTCGTCGCTGACATCGTCGACGCTTAGCGCGTGCCTTGCATGGTCGCGGATGAACCGCAGCGCTCGCCCCACCGCCGGGTCCTCGTCGGCGACCACATCACTCGACCGGCGGGTCACCACATGGGTTGGCTCTACCTGTACCACCCGTCCCCCCCTCCACCGCCCGCTCATTAACTCATCGAGCACGCGAGCCGCTTCGTATCCGGCCTTTTCGAGATCGAGCGCAACGCTCGAAAGCGGGGGGCTCGAGAGCTCACACATCATCTCATCGTTATCAACCCCGACCACCGCCACTTCATCGGGAACCCGCAGGCGCGCGGCCGCACAGGCCTGTAGAACCTCCCGCCCGCAAATGTCATTGCACGCCATCAGCCCCACCGGCTTCTTCAGAGACTTGAGCCATCTGACCATGATGGGTTGCTCGTGTCGCCATCTCTCGATCCAATGGGGCCGTTGCATCCAGTTGGCCAGGGTGATGCGGTGCGTCTCACAGGGGTAGCCTCCATCCCCGGCCAACCGAACAAATACCTTCTCACGGGTCATCGACCAGTGACAATTCGTGAATCCGCAGAAGGCCAAGTGGCGCATTCCGCCCTCGAGGAGGTGACGAGCGCCCATCTCGGCGATGGCTTCCGAGTTGGTGCGAATTTCCCCGAACCGGTTCCCCGCCCGCGGCAAACTGGACTCACTCAGGCTCGAAGCCACGAAGGGAAGTCGCGTTGAGCGGATCAGTTTCTCCATTTCCGGCGCGCGGATGCGACCAATGATGCCGGTTCCCCTCCACGACTTGGCTTTGGGCAGGACTTGATCAAGGTGGCCAGGCGCCACATGCAAGGACCAAGGGCCGTGCAGCCGCGAGTACCGCAGGATTCCGCGCAATAGACCCCGACCGTACTCGGTCGAGGTTTCAAGCAGCAAGGCCACCTGCGGAATTGGTGGTCGCATCTTCACGTTACCCACCTCCATCCATCCGAAGCTCGCGGGCCCTCCCGGGCCCATGGCACTGAGAGGTACGTGGCGATGGCGATTACTCCCATCTCCGCCATTTCTCGCCTTTCTGAACTGACCCAAGGCCCTTCGGCAGACCGAAGTGATTAAGACTGACATCAAGACTTGGCCCGAGCACGTTTCTAGCACCCGAGAAGGGGCTTGTCAAGAAAAAGTCGAACGTTACGGAGAACAAATAAAACCAGCTAGCCCGCATTTCTCACCACGGATGGGGCGTTCTGGGATTGCCGGAAGGGCGGGGCTTCAGCCCCGCCAAAATCGCGGTTCCCACGCCTTATTCGTCCCGCGACCTGCACAGATTGCAGCCGCAATCTGCGGAGGTCGCGGGACTCGGGGATGATCAGAATGGCGCTGTAACGGCGCGGCTGAAGCCCGCCCTTCCAAACCCGTGGTGAGAAATCCGGGCTAGCGTAATTAAGTCTTTTGGAACCGGACTAATAGACCGAACAATCTGGTTCCGAAAGCGTTCAGACTGACGCGACTCTCAGCCGCGGTTTGCAAGGCGGAGAGCGAGGTCAGGCCATGACGCAAAATGACCAGTGTATTACGCAAGGTGGCCATTGACAGTTATTCTCTGCCCTGATTAATTAATCACGAACCGCGCCTCAGTCCTCCCCGGCTTGAGAGCTTCAAGAGCTTCAAGGAGAAGGAGACACGGGAGCAGTTCGGGATATAATAATTAAGGTTACAGAAAAGCGGTCTGAGTTCTTGGGTCGGATGAGGAAAAGGCGGAGAGACTATGAAATGGCGTGCGGTCCTGCTGTTGAGTTTCCTCGCGATGCTTGCCGCGTCGGCAAACTTCGCCCAGGAGAAGGCCGGCCAGGGCGAACCGGTACTGCGGGTGGAGACGCGTTTGGTCCAGATCAGTGTCGTCGCTCAGGATTCGAGCGGGCGGGCAGTGACAGGCCTCTCACGCGAGGACTTCAGTCTCTACGACGACGGCAAACCAGTTCCCATTGATCTCTTCTCGGCGGCTTCACTCCAGCGCGCACCTGCGGCGACGCTCCCGCCGAACACTTTTTCCAACCGCGGCGCGCCGCCCATCATCACGGTGGTTCTCCTCGACGGCCTGAACACCAGCTTTCAAGACCAATCTTGGGCGCGCACCCAAGTGGTCCGGTTTCTGGAAGAGCTCAGGCCCGAGGACCGCGTCGGCATCATGTTGCTGGGCGAGCACCTCTATGTGCTGCAAAATTTCACCAGCGACCCGCAGCTTTTGCTGGCAGCTTTGAGACATGCGCCGATTCGCAACCCGAGGGAAGTCGGGGGTTCGGCGCCGCCTCAGTCCAATTGGGACGAGGCGGACCAAGCGTCGGTCAACGTGATGGGCTCCCCCGTTCCCTCATCCGTCGACCCGGCGACCACGGTGAGTGTCAACCCGAGCATACCTTCTTCGGGCGCCAGCGCCGCCTCCGGCGCAGCGGCGGGCCCAGCGGCGGGATTTGCGGGCGAGGCCGCCGCCATGGCTCAGATGGAGGCGATAATGAACCAATTCCAGGGGCATCAGAGCGCCTTCTTCGGCACCGACCGCGTGCAGCGCACCCTGGAGGCGCTGAGTGCCATTGCGAACTATCTGGGGCAGTTTCCCGGGCGAAAGAACCTGATCTGGGTTTCCAGCAGCTTTCCGGTTTCAGTTGGCTTTGTGGGGACTCGCCAGCCCGGCGACACGCGGGACCAAATCCACTTTGCGGCGGATTTCGAACGGGCGTACAAAACGCTAAACTCAGCTCTGAACAAGGCCAACCTGGCCATTTATCCCGTCGATCCGCGCGGGCTGGTGGCGGCGGCGCCCGGTACGAGTGACTGGAATGATCTGTATTCAACGCAGGGCACGATGAAGGAACTGGCGAGCGCAACCGGCGGCCAGGCGTTCGTCAACACGAACGACCTCGCTCGCGCCATGCGCGCCGCCGCGGATGATTCCCTGGCCAGCTATGAGCTCGGTTTTTACGCGCATGACGTTCGCTGGAACGGGCAATACCATGCCCTCAAGGTAAAGGTGTCGCGGCCCGGCGTCCACTTGCGATACCGCCAAGGGTATTTTGCGACAAAGGAGCCTAAGAAAACCGGAGACCAGAACCAGATCGACACTCAGTTCGATCAAGCCCTTTACAGCCCACTGGACTCGCCGGGTCTGGGGCTGAGGGTCACGCTGGAAAAAGTCACTCATAAGACCGACACCCGCCGGGTGATGGGGACCGACAAGGTCGTCCCCTATCATAAGGACCGCGCCCTCCTCGGCATCAACGTGGACGCGCACGACATCGCGCTTCCGGGTGGGAGCGGCGGCGGGAGCGTGCAACTGGCATTGGTTCTAGCTCAGACTGGAGCTGACGGCAAGGTCCTGGATGCTGCCCGATATGATATGAAAATGCGCGTCGCGGCCGGCGGAGCACAACGCCTTGCGGGCGAAGGGTTGCGGATGGAGAAATGGGTGGACTTGGTCCAGGGAGCGACGTCGCTGGAGCTGGTGGTGCGCGATCCGGGCTCTGGCGTTCTCGGTTCAGTGCGAATCCCGGTGGGCGGCGCGTAAGCAAGTAGCGCTGACCATCCGTCGTTTGACGGGTCCGCGTCTTTTCCGTGCCGGGCTGCGGCAACCGGAGCAGAGAGGGTCCGCGCCAGATTGGAGATAACGGAAAGCTCGGCCTGCCGCGCTAGTGGGTGTCGGCTCACTCCTTCTCGGTTTGGGCGGCGTTCTCCATGGACTTGGTTAGGACTCCCTCAGCTTCCATTCCCTGAATTGTGGTTCGGATCTTCTCGGCGAAGCGCCCCTGTGGGTCGATCCGCAGGTAACCTTGCATCATCGCGTAAGCTTTGTCATACGTCTTCTGGGCCAGATAGACGTCCGCCGCTCTCGCATAGTACGACGAAGGGGGTGCAGGGTTAAAACTGAGGACCTCTTTGTACTCTTCTGCTGCCTTGGCATACTCACCCAGACCGAAGTCTGCGATCCCGAGCTGGTAATATAATTCCCACGAGCTCGGGGCAAGGCGGATGGCCTCTCTGAGGGTCTTCTCGCTCTCCCCGAACCTCTTCTGCATATTCAGAAGCTGGCCTAGCACCAAAAGTGCCTGGTGATACCCCGAGTCACATTGGATTGACTTGCGCAGGGCCGATTCAGCCCGGGTGAAATCCCCCGATGGGATCAACACGATGGCCAACTCGGTTTGCGCCCGGGCATAACAGGGATATACGGCAATCGCTCTTTCAAAGTGAGTGCGAGCGTCCGAATACTTCTCTTTCAAAAGCGCCTGAACCCCTTTAACCAGTTCGTCGCGAGCTTTCTTTGGCGCCTTCTGGTCAGTTAAAACGGCGGGGGCAGCCTCCTCGCTTTCGCTTTGACCCACCGGTTCAAGGGCGACATTGATGAAGGTGCGATATTGGATGAACGTCACCTCGTCCAAGCGTTGCTGAAAGGTCTGAAATCCCTGCGCCGAGACCTGCAGGAGAACGGCGTTGCCGGGCACGGATTCAAACTCGAACTGCCCGTCGGAATCGGCATGTTTGGTTACCATCGGCATGTGGTCCACGGTTTCCAAGGTCACGATTACGCCGGAAGGTATGTCATGGCCGTCGGAGCTTTGGACATGACCGGCAAGGACAACGGTCTTCTTTACCGCAGGTGATGAAGCTAGAGGCGGATTGGGGCTGCCGGACTGCCCGGCAAAGTTAAGGGCCGCCCGGCACCAAATCTGTCGAACCGAAAGTACGGCGAGGTTTAAGGCTAGGCAGAAAACGACTCTCCCGACAGCGACCCTTCGGACGCCTTCTTTGGAACGGGGTGCGGGTGGCATGGGAGTCTCCCAAGAGCCCCGGACGACTCAACATTAGCAGCGCGCTTCAAGCCTGTCAAGTGCGCGTGAGACAGCGCGGGCCACCGCCTTTGTGGTCCGCGTCTGTTCCGTATCCTGGTCTCCTGATGTAGTATCGGCTACACCTACCTTGCGAAGAAAACGCCCTGCGCAACAGTGGGGAGCGGGGAGGCGATCTAGTGGCGATCCCCGGGGCGGGTGGACTCGGACACCTCGGCGTCCAGTTCGCCGCCAGAATGGGCTTCAACACGGTGGCTGTCGCCCGTGAAAAAGACAAAGAGCCACCAGCCCGCAAGCTGGGCGCACGCCACTACATTGACAGCCCAACCTAAAATCCTGCGGAAGCGCTTAACAGGCTGGGGGGCAGCCGATCATTGCGCCGTCTCGGTGAAGGTCACCACGGGATGTCCCAAGCCATAGGGACCTTCCGCACTGACGGTGACCGTTCCGGGCGCGCCGGGGAGCGTCAGCGTCACGCCAGCCTGTCCAGAACTATTGGTAGGCACAATCAGCATCGTGCCTGTCGTTCCGTTGTACGTCAGCGTCCCGGCGCTGGTGGTGAAGAAGATCGGCGCTCCGGTCGCTGTGCCGCCGGAAGAGCCGGGCGCGAGCGTGACGGAAAGATTAAGCGCAGTGCCCACTCCGCCACTCTGCTGGTCGTCCTGCTTCGTCAGGGTGGCTGCAGGATTCCCGACAACAATCCAGCCGCTTTGGTTTTGCATGACGCCCGAGCCATCGGTGCCGGGGACGGTGAAATGATAGAACCCAGGCGTGCTGCCCGCCGTGACCACGATCGTTCCGTTCTTGCCGCCGGGCGCGACGCTAGTCCCGGTGACGTTCAAGCTGATGCCGGAATCGGATTGCGGCGTGCCGAGTGTGACGGTGCTGCTTCCGGAAGTCAGTGTGGGGTTGAGCGTGACTGTGCCGCCCGCAGGAACCATCGTGGTATCCGGACTCAGGTCCCAGTCAGAAGCGGGGGCCTGCGGCATGCTCCCCGAGATCACCAGCAAGGTTGCGGTATAGGGTGCAAAGGTTTGGCTGGATGACCACGGGGCGGGGGCCAAAGCAGTGATCGCGTTGGGCGCTGTGGAAGCGAGGGTGTAAGCCACGAAGGTGGCGGCGTTAAAGTGGTTCAGCGTAAATTGCACGCTGACGGGGTTCTGCGGGTCCTTGTTGAGCACCAGGACGGTCATCGTATTGCCGGCGGAATTCACACCGGCATAACCGCTGAACAGGTCGGGATCGCTGCTGTTCGTGGCGGCCACCGAGATGGCTCCAAAACCATGGTGCGCGCCGTCGTAGTTTGTGAAGAGTTTCAAGGCCTGGTAGTTCGGATTCGTTGAAACCGGCGCGCCCCAGCGCGACGCCAGATACACGCGTTCGCGTCCGAGGATTCCATACGCATCCGCGTCCCCCAGAGCAGTCGAGAAATCCGACTCTCCGGCGAAAGCGGCGCTCCACTCCGTGATGCTAAGCGGTGTTTGCGGATAGATCATATTCACAATCGCCCGCATGCGCGGGATGCGAAACGGGATGATCTTGTTCGGCTCAATGTATGTCGCGTACTGTTGATTGATTGTGCCTGATTCGCTCACGTAGGTCGGATCCCAGAAATCGCGGTAAATGCGGACTGCCAATGCCTGCAACTGCGCCTGCGTCCAACCCGTCGTGCCGGGGCCGTCCGGGTAGGCGTGGATATCGAACACGTCCAGCGAGCGAGCGCCGGCGATTTGGTCTTGCCAGTAGACTTCGTTCAGCCACCAGGGCAGGAAATCTACCCCGCCGTGCGCGCCCTTGTCGTTACTGTTCGCCCCATTCCAGTAGAACCACCAGCAGCAGCTCACCGGGCCGAACCGGATCGCCGCCGGATCCCAAGTCTTCAGATTGGTCGCCTCAGTAAGGTAAACGCTGGCCAGCTCGTCATAGCCCGAGGGATTGGGATGAATGTCGAAGTGCGTGCCGCCCCAGATGTCGATCTCGTTGTCCATATCATAGAAGTGCGGTGCGGTGTTGACGGTGTTGAACGCCGCGGCGAGGGCTGCGGCCCACTCGCTGCGATACACGCAGCTTGCCGCCGGGCAGCTTTGGCTTGGATCGTCGAGCAAGGGAACGTAGGCATCGCTGGGATTGGCAGTCAGTTTGGTTTCGCAATCCGTCTTCAGGCCGTCTCCAGCGTCACTGTTATAAGGGTCCACGGCACATTGTGCGCCGTACTTGGCAACGGAAAAGCTCCAGTGTCCGTTTCCCGGCGTTTCCGCGCTCTGTGCCACCCAGGACAACATCACCATGGTCATCAGAGGATTGCTACCAGCCGACAGTACATCTTTGATGAACTGGGCCGAGTCGCTATCGCCTATCTCCGAGTAGTTGAAGTCCTCGAAGTAATAGTCATTGTCCGCGTTGTAGGTACCCAAATTCCAGTTGTAGGTCGAGGTCGCATTGCCGCCCCAGCGCACCACGGTGGTGCCGCTGTCGGTGATGTTGGCCGCGCTCGCCGGGTAGGCGCCGCCGTAAACGTAAGGGCTAATGGGATGACGATTGTTCAGCGCATCGATCGTCACCTGAACCGACGTTGCCGGCGCCGAGGGCGTGGCGCTGACTTCCGTGGAGTTTGCGCTCTCGCCCGCAGAGTTCACGGCCGAGACCACATAATAGTAGGTCGTGCCGTTGGTAAGTCCCGTGTCAGTGTAATTGGTGGCTGTGGGCGACGCGATGGTCGTGTACGGCCCGCCCGAAGTGGTGGATCGCTTGACATTGTAGGAGGTCGCGCCGCTGCTGGCATTCCAGGTGAGGCTCACCTGCGCGTTGCCGGCGCTGGCGGCGAGGCCCGTAGGCGCGGCCGGCGGGGCGCTCGGCGTCGCATTCACCTGGGGCGAGTTGGCGCTCTCGCCCGCAGAGTTCACGGCCGAGACCACATAGTAGTATGTCGTGCCGTTGGTAAGTCCAGCGTCAGTGTAATTGGTGGCGGTGGGCGAGGCGATGGTCGTGTATGGCCCGCCCGAAGTGGTGGACCGCTTGACATTGTAGGAGCTCGCGCCGCTGCTGGCATTCCAGGTGAGGCTCACCTGCGCGTTGCCGGCGCTGGCGGCGAGGCCCGTAGGCGCGGCCGGTGGGGCGCTCGGCGTCGAATTCACCTGGGCCGAGTTGGCGCTCTCTCCCGCAGAGTTCACGGCCGAGACCACATAGTAGTATGTCGTGCCGTTGGTCAGTCCCGTGTCAGTGGAATTGGTGGCTGTGGGCGAGGCGATAGTTGTGTACGGCCCGCCTGAAGTGGTGGATCGCTTGACATTGTAGGAGGTCGCGCCGCTGCTGGCATTCCACGTGAGGCTCACCTGCGCGTTGCCGGCGGTCGCTTGCAGACCTGTAGGCGCAGAAGGCGCGGTCAGACCACCACCCCCGCCACCACCACCTCCTCCGCCGCAGTTCATGAGCATCGCAGCGAGCGCGGCGAGCAGGACGCACACCGCCACTCCGACGCTTCTCCGCACATTGTTCATGTTCATTGCACGTCCAAAGAAACCCGCTTTGGCCTTCTGTATGAAGCGGGTTATACGTCGCCGGTGCCACTCAGTACGAAAACTGGCCTTTATAGGTCATTTCTTCAGGCTTGAAGTCAATATACATTGTCTGTCCCACCTGAGGCTGCCATGAAAGTTGAAAGCGCAACTTGCCGGTAGCTGTGGGCTGGAGGATGGGCTCGCCTTTGAATGTTCGGGGGAAGATGAATCGGGCCCCAAGCCCGCCGCCGCCTTCCTGCGGGGGAATGTACTTGAGCAACGTAATCTGGCCCGCAGGAGTGTAGAGATACGCGTTCTGGTTCAATGTGTCGGTGGTTTGAGTGTTGAACCACTGGTTCATGTCCCGCTGAGAGATGGGATCGTTGGTGTGATAAGATAAGGTGACGGTGACTTCCTGGCTGACGTCGGCGTGCAGCAGTCCGTTCACTTTTTCGTCGAACGCCTTTTGCTTGTCGGCAGGCAGCGCGTCGTAGTGGTTCATGATCTGTAGCATCCGCACGTAAGCCTCACGGATGGGCTGGGCGGAAAGAAACCTGGCCGTGAAAGTGAAGTCCGGCACATCCGTGCCCGACGTGCCCCCGCCAGGTCCGGTGATGCCACTGGAGGCACGGCCTTCTATGTCGGTTGCGGTACCGTGCTGGCCCACCACCTGGCCCCGAAACACTTTGGTCACAGCCCAGGCGGAATTGTTGTACAACTCCGCTACCTGCTTTTGATCCCACTTGGTAAAAGGTTCGTCCATCCAACCTGTGTCTTTCCTCCGTGCATAAACCATCCCTGCAACTAACATCAGCGCCGTGCCGGCAATGAGGAAACGACAACTTCGCATGACTCACCTCCGCATTCATCATTTGGCGCGCGGCCCACGCCGCAAAATAGCCAGGTGCCGAGCATAGTCCTTTCCGTAAGCGGATTCAAGGAGGTTTGCATGAGAGACTCTCGCCCAGGTCAATGACGCAAAATGTCCAGCTTCTTGGCGCAAAGTGCCTCTTGACGGGTGGAAGCGCAGTCGGGTACGGTGTAATTGTTTTTGGTTAGTCTTATTTGCTTTTCACTGTAGTCGGGCGTCCGGGGTTGGGGTAGCAAGCAAGAACTAACAATCACGACCGTGCGGGATTTCCAGGAGATAGAAGCTCAAGTTTCGGTGCGTCGGCGCAGGGTCGTAGTTCAAGGCTTACCGCTTTTGTGGGGTGGGTGGGCTGAGATCTTTCCAGCGGCTAGATTCCGAGCCTTAATCTTTTCGAAGAGTGGACAGGAGGATTATGAAAAACCTACGGCATGGAGAACTCGTAAGGGCGAGGCTTGGTAGCCGGGAAGTTGCGACGGGAACCAAGGCAGTTTACGGGTTGCTCATGGTATTGAGCCTAGCTTTGATTCTCGGCTCGCCCATGGCTTTCGCTCAGCAAGGCGAAGGCCGCGTCTCGGGGACGGTCCGCGACAGTTCGGGCGCGGTCATTCCGGGGGCATCCGTCGTGCTGCACAATGAGGCTTCCGGCACGGAACTGAAAAGCACTTCGGATGCGAGCGGCTTATTTGATTTCAACTATGTTCCCGTTGCAACCTACACGCTGAGGGTTTCAACGAAAGGCTTCAAGGAGTCCGTGCTAACCGGCATTCACGTGGCCCCCGGCGCGGTGCTTCAAGAAGACGCAACCCTCCAGGTGGGCACCCAGGTGGAGACCGTCGAAGTGAAAGGTAGCGCCGTAGATTTGATTCCCAAATCGACGGGCGGGCAGATGCCCACCATCGGCGCGGCACAGATTCAGAATGAGTCCACCATCGGTCGCGACGCGCTGGAGTTGCTCACACTTTTGCCCGGCGTGGTGGGCGGCACGGGGACCCCGGGCAGCATTTCCGGCGGCTTCAATGGCGCGAGCGGAACGGGCTTCCAGACCGTCGGCGGAATGAACACCGAGGGCATCAATGGGTTCAACGTCAACGGGCTGCGCAACGATCAGAATATGGTCACGCTTGACAACGCCAATGCTATCGATCCCGGTGAAAACGGTGGGTTCGTGATCGAGCCCAACATGGACATGATCCAGGAGTTTACGGTGAAGATGTCGGGCTTTGAAGCCAGCCAGGGCGGCGCCGGCATCATCGTTGAGGCGGTCACGAAATCCGGAGGCAGCAAGATCCACGGCGAAGGTTACTATTACGGCCGCAACGCCTACTTGAACGCCAACGACTGGTCGAATAACCAAGCGGGCATCCCCAAGCCGGCCAGTAAATTCAATTATCCCGGCTTCAACATTGGCGGACCAGTCCGCCTTCCGCACAGCGACTTCAACAAGAATAACGACAAGATGTTCTTCTTTTACGGCGTGGAGTGGCAGAGGCAGCTCGGGGACCCCGGAACCCAGTTTAGGACGGTGCCCGACGCGAATATGCGCAATGGAAATTTCAGCGAGCTGCTCAACACCAAGTTCTGCCAAACGAATGCGCAGGGAGTGGTCACGGGCGGGAATTATCTGAGCATGCCCTGCATTGTGAATGATCCCGCTACGGGAAATCCGGCGCCCGGCAATATCCTCCCCGCCAACGAAGTCACGGTGGCTGGCCAAGAAGTACTGAATGGCACCTATGTGCTTCCCAACTATGTTGACCCGAATGGAAACTCGAACTTGGCTGCCCATCCCCTATACCCCACGAACCGAATCGAGAACACGGGGCGCATTGACTACAACCTGACGCAGAACACTCGCGCCTTCCTGCGCTTGGCGCAAAACTCGGACCACGAGTATTACCCCTACGGGCTTTGGGCATCCGGTCAAGGCGACGGATGGGGCGGGAACGTTCCGAGGGTGAGCCCAGTCGTGGGGCATGACAGCGGAGAGAACGCCGCTATCAATGTCGTCAAGGTCATCAATCCAACGCTGACTAACGAGGTCCAGTTCAGCATGGGTGCTATAAACTACCCCTACAAATATGCGGATCCCAGTAAGGTGGCCAGCAGCGACTTACTAAAGGCCCTCCCGGGCGTCAATTGGGCGCTGGGATCGGGTGGATCAGCGTTTACCCGGACGGTAGAGATCCCCGGGGTATGGAACGGCCAGCCGCCTAATTCACAGACTTGGGGCCAAGGCGATGAGTACAACGGGATTTATGGCAACAAGACTACCTTTGAGCTTACCGACAGTCTAACCAAGGTGAAGGGGACGCACACCTTGCAATTCGGTTTTCAGATGAACCATACGCGCAACGACCAGAATCAAGCCAATGTGAATGGCAACATTTGGTCGAACAACGGTTTTTCGGGCGTCGCCTCAACCGGAAACGTCTTCGGTGACTTACTGGACCAAGGCGTTTACCAATGGTCGCAGTCCACTAACGACCCGGATGGCATGTGGCGGTTCTGGAATTACGAGTGGTACGCCCAGGACTCCTGGAAAGTGAATCGGAAGTTGACCGTGAACTATGGCGCGCGTTTTGCCTACTTTCCGCCTTGGAAGGAGGCGCGCGGGGAGGTCGCCAACTTTAACCCCTCCGTGTGGTCGGCGGCCAACGACACTAGCATTAACGACGGCGTTCAGGTCGGGTCTGGTATCGGCTTAGTTGAAAAAGCGCCTTACTTTCCGCAGAACCTGGTCGGGCAGTTCGCTACCGGAGCGCCGGCGAGCGGCGGGTTCCCCAACCCACCCGTTGTCATAGAGCCCCGGTTCGGATTCGCCTACGACCTGTTTGGAACCGGAAAGACGGTGCTTCGCGCCGGCGCGGGAGTTTATGAGGAGCGTGATCAGGGCAATACCATCTTCGGCGCCGCAGATAACCCTCCCTTCGAGTTCAGTACGAGCATTACCTCAGCCACCAGGTACAATCCTGCGGCAGCAAATCCTGCTGCGACGGGGTTCAATTATTATTCAACCATTAACCCATTTAGCTCGATCGGAAGTATCAGCGCCACCGCGTATGACACTACCGACAACCATGGCGCGGAGAATTATTCGTGGAATTTCACGGTTGACCAGGACATCGGCCTTAAGACGGTTGTGGAAGCCGCCTATGTTGGCACTGTCGGGCGGCACCTCTACATCGAGAATATATTGGCCCCCATACCCTTCGGTGCACTGTGGCTTCCGGGAACGGAGAACCCGGTCGCCAATGCGGGCAATAGCGGTGTCCAGAACGCGTTGCGCTACTACAAGCCTTTCGGAGCCATAGACCTTCTCCACCACGTCTCAGACTCGAACTACAACGGCCTGCAAATGACGGTGAGGCGGAACGTCACTCATGGCCTCACGCTGCTCAGTTCCTACACGTGGTCAAAGACCATGGGGTACTCCGGGGGCTATAACGGGACCGTGGACCCGTTCAATTCAAAGCTGAATTACGGTCTCATGTCGTATTCCCTGCCGCAGATCCTCAATGTCTCCTACATCTACCAACTGCCGGATGCCGGTGCCAAGTATTTCAGCGGCAGCAAGGTTGCTGAAGGCATTCTGGATCACTGGCAACTCTCCGGTATCACCAACTTCCAAAGCGGAGCTCCACAGGCCTACATTGGTGGTTCCGGGACCACCGGCACTATCAATTGCTTCGAGGGTGGGGTACAAAATGCTGGGCTCTGCGCTAATTTCCCAGGCGGCGGCGCAACTTGGTACGGGACCCCCGACCGCAGCTTATATCCGACGATCCTGTTCAACCCGCAAAAGGGCGTTAACTTCAAAGGCGCCGGTTCCCAGTGGTTCAATCCGGCGTCGATCACGCTCCCGTCAATCAACCAGTTGGGCACAACAGAGGTACCGCAGTTCCTCGGACCGGGCTCGAACAACTTCGACTTCACGCTGTTCAAGAGCTTTAAGCTCGACGAACAGCGACGCCTCGAGTTCCGCATCGCGGCCTTCGATATCTTCAACCGCGCGCAACTCGATACTCCGGCCCAGGATTCAGTCGCAAACCCGAATATCAATTGGTTGCTACCAGCGAACGCCACCAGTTTCAGTCAAGGCGTTTCCTCCCCTGTACTCAACGCCAGTCCTACTTGCAGCGGCGGCAACACGGTGGGGTGCATCCTGAGTAAACATGGCCACCGGGAGATGGAGTTTGCCCTCAAGCTCTATTTCTGAGGCCGGCCATGGCGGGCCTTGTTCGCATGGAACGAAAGTCACAAGGGGCGGGCGCAAGGCCCGCCCCTTATGCTTTTTATGGCAGGGCGCGACGGAATGAATATCGAACGTTAGGTGGCTCCGTGGCCCCTGTAGCGCTAATCGGAAACTTCCTCTCGGGACGCGAAGAAAAGGCTCAACGCAGAGCGGCGCTTGGCCGCAACCAAAACCAAAAAGAAGACCTCAACACAGCGGGAACAGAGAAGAAAGCCCCCGAAGGAAGCGCCCTCCTCTCGGTCCTCTCCGTGACCTCTGTGAGTCCTCTGCGAACTCTGTGTTAAACTCTTGTTCCAAACCGCACCGAAGATGAATCTTCGCGGCCCGAGAAGAAGGTGATTGCTAGTGTTGCGGAGGGAGCGGGCCCTCCCGTTGTCTTTGTGTGGTCGAGTCCGGGACTTTCGCGTAGAATTGGAAAATGAAACCTCGCCATGGAATCTGCACGGCCGTGATCGTCTTCTGCCTGGCGGCTCAGGCGTGGGGCGCGCCGGACCAAGAGCCTCAAGCCTCGGGGGCTCAAGGTCAGGAGCCTCCAGCCTGCGTTCTCGGCGACCAGGCCCTGGCTCAGAAGCAACCGGACTTGGCGGTGATCGAATACAATAAGTGCCTGTCCAAGAACCCGCCGACCTTCAAGATGCTGTCGAACCTCGGCATTGCCTACGCGCAGCAGAAGAAATTCCCCGAGGCCATTCAGGCGTATGGGCAGGCGCTGGCGCTTGACCCGGAGAACGCGAACGTTCTCACCAACCTGGGGCTGGCGTATATGAAGACGAGCCGTCCGAAGGAGGCGTCGGAGCAGTTTGCCCGTGCCCTGATAACCGACCCGCACAACGCAAAGACACTGGAGCTGCTGGCCTATGCTCATTTTGCTTTGGGCGATTATCCGCTGGCGGGATACGAGGCGAGCGTGGTGCACCAGGCTTCGCCGGGTGACCCTACGCCCGCATATATCCTGGGCGCGTCGTACATGCGGATGGGAATGAACGTTGAGGCCATTCCGCTGATCGAGAGTTCGCTCTCGCAGGTGAAGTCCGCCGATGCTTACATGATTCTGGGAGAAGCGTTGCTGGGCGTCAAGAATTGGCAGCCGGCGCTGGAAGCGTTCCGGCAGGCGGAGAAAATGGATCCCACGCTGCCGAGCCTTTACGCCGATCTCGGTGCCGGTCTGGCGGCCATGGCCGAGCTGGACGACGCGAAGGCGGCCTTCCTGAAGGAACTTGCCAGGGACCCGAACAACTTCAAAGCCAATTATCTGCTGGGCCAGTTGGACCGTACCCAGGGAGACAACGCCGACGCCCAAAAGTATCTTGAAAAAGCAAGCGAGCTCGGATCCGGCAACCCGGGCCCCGCTTATGAGCTTTCCGTGCTGGCCGTGCAACAAGCCGCGGGTGAAAAATTGGAGGCGGCAAACCAGGATTATTCGAAGGCCGAAGCGCTCTTGGAGAGCATTCTGCAAAAGTACCCAAGCCTCACGGACGCTCACGTGCTGCTTGCGCAAGTCTATTTTCGCCTGCACAAAACGCAGGAAGGCACGAGGGAAAGAGCCATCGCTGCCGCTCTTCAGCAGGCTGACCACGAGCGCCTGCAAGCCGAGGGCAGGAGTCTCAAGTGGTTGTCCGGCGGCAAGAGCGCGGATCAGACGCCCCGGAAACAATGAAGGCGTGGCGGCCGCGGTGACGCACTCATGAAGCTCTGGCCACAGCTCGAAACTAAGATTAAAGTCGGTTTTGCAATCGCGGCATGCTGGGCCGGGCAGGTGTTAGCGGCGCTTCCCGCCCCCGCCGCGGCCCCGCAGGAATCTTCAGCCTCGAAAAGCAGCCAGGCGGCGTACGAGGCGGCGGCTCGGGAATACGAAAATCAGGTGAAGCTCCAGCCGCAGTCTGCTAAGGCGTGGAGCAACCTGGGCGTGACTCGCGCTATGGCAGGTGATTGCCCTCAAGCGCTCCCGGTCCTCGACCGCGCAAGGTCCTTGGACCCGACATTGCCAACGCCCTGGCTCTTTTCTGGGTCCTGCGATCTTACACTGCATCACGATGCCAAAGCTCTCCGGGAGCTTGAAACGGCCTGCCGGCTGAATCCCCGAGACGCGAACGCTTGGTTTCTGAGGGCGCAGGCCGCAGGCAACTTGAATGAGCTGGATGAATCCATTGAAGCTGCGGTCCGTGCGCTCGCTCTCGATCCCGGGAATGCCGCCGCTTACTATGTTGCGGGCCAGGATGGCCTGAGTCTGGCCGCCCAAGCCTACAATCGGGTTTACGCGCACGCGGCGGGCGACCTTTTTTATCAGCAGTTGCTCGATGGACAGAGAGCCGCCGCGCAGAAAAATTGGGCGATCGCCATAGATCGCTACCAGTTGGCTCAAAAGGCAGAGCCGGATGATCCGGAAATCGATTTTTCACTGGGGTCGGCTTACCTTGAAATGGGCCGATATCCTGAAGCGCAGGCGGCGTTCGAGCAATGCCTTAGAAATGCGCCCGGCCTCGTGTGGGTAAAACTGCGCCTGGCACTGGCTTTGGCGGAACAATCCGAGCGGGGCGAAGCGGTGAAAATTGTCCAGAGCATCCCGCCGAACGGCTGGGAGCTGCCCGCAGAGTACCAGGATTATGTTGCCGCAGCCGCGCTTCTAGGTTTGCATCGTGAAGCGCACGAAGGCGCAGAACTGGGAAAGAAACGCTTTAAGGATTACGAATGGCCCGATTGGTTCAAAGGCACTGAATCGACGGACGTGGCAGGGTCAGAACCCGGAGACCAAAGCATCAAGCTGCAAGACTTGACTGGCGTCGGCCTTTCGATCCGGTTTTTTCTGACCGCAGATCATCTGGCTGGAAATTATGTGGAGCGGGCGTTTCCGTCCGAGGCGGCTTACCAGGGTTTTCGCGCGGCTTTTCTCGCCCAGAACTGGGTTACAGCGGCCGAACGGTCGCTGCCCCTCCTGCGGGCTTCGAAGCTGATGTCGGACTGTCGTTCGGCTTTTGTTCTGGGCGAGACTCTGCAAAGCCTCTCCTATGGTTTCTATCAGGACTTGGCGCTCAAGTTTCCCAATTCTGAGCTGACCACGAAGCTTGCGGCCGAGAATTTCGAAGCGATGGGGCAGCAAGACAAGGCTCTTGAGATTTACGATACGGCTTTGCGGGAGAATGGGCCCTCGCCGGGTTTGTTGCGCGACATCGCACGCGTGTACTGGACTCAACACGACTGGGACCAGGCTCTGAAGGTTCTTAGTTCGCTGACCGCCATGGATCCCAACGACCCGACCATCCTTGTGAATATGGGACGCATCCACCTCTATCAGGACAATGTTCAGAAAGCGGCGGAATGCTTTCGTCAGGCGGTGAGCTTGGATCCGGGCATGTTTGAGGCGCGGCTCGGGCTGGGGCAGATTCTTCGCCGCCAGAATGACGACCCGAACGCGCTGAAGGAGTTTGAAGCTGCGGCCCGAATTGATCCTAAGAATCCGCGGCCGCACTACCAGATTTCGCAAATATGCAGGAAGCTGGGCGAAAAAGACCGCGCGGCGGTGGAGATGCAGGAATTCCAGCGCCTCCAGAGTTTGGCTGGCACTGCCGTGCTTGAAAATAATAAGTTGTTGGTTCCCCTTGACTGAGTCACACACCAAGTCGCGATTGGGGACGGAACGTAAAGGGCTATTCCTGAGCCTCAGGGCGGCCGTTGCGTGGGGCTGCGTGCTGAGCAGCCTTTGTCTCTCGATCGGCGCGACCCGAGCTATCGCCGCGCCTCAACAAAATACGAACCCTGCCCCAAAGCAAAAGGCGAACGCCGCCGCAAAGAGCGCCGCGGATTCGACTGAATTCAAGAAGTTGGCGGCGCGCGCCACGGAAGCTCGCGAACAAAACCGGCTGCAAGAGGCGGCCGAACTCTATGAGAAGGCGCTCGGACTCAACCCGCGCTGGCAAGAAGGCTGGTGGTATCTGGGGTCGCTTGATTACGATGCGAACAAGTACGGCGATGGAGTGAAAGCCTTCCGCAACCTGGTCGAGCTGGACCGAAAGAACATACCGGCGCTGGCCTTGTTGGGGCTTTGCGAATTCGAGACCGACGATTACGGGAACGCGTTTGTCCACCTTCAGATGGCCAAGTCCAAAAACCAAGCGCTCAATGACGAACTATGGAACGTTGTGCAATATCATTTGGCGCTGCTCCACATCCTTCACGGCGATTTTGAGACTGCGAATGACATCCTTTCCATCTTAGTGAAGCACAATATCCTCTCCGAGGATGTCAAAATGGCGCTTGGCCTGACGCTGTTGCGGGTGCCGGTGTTTCCCGACCAGATCGATCCGGAGAAAGACGCACTTGTCTCAGAGGCCGGTAAGACCGGGGAGCTCATTGCCCTCAACGATTACAACGAGGCGGACAAGTCGTTTCAGCAGTTAATAAGCGACTATCTGACCACGCCTTTCGTCCATTACTCCTATGCGGCGATGCTCTCCGGACTCTCAGAGTACGAAAAGGCGGAAGAACAGCTTCGCGAGGAGATCAAGATTAATCCCGAGAGTGCCATGCCTTACACGCTGTTGGCTTACGTGGATGTTCGGCTCAACCGCTTCCAGGACGCACTGCCTTTTGCGCAAGAGGCGGTGAAGCTGGCGCCTCAGTCTTTTACGGCGCATTATTTGCTGGGACGGGCTCTGCTGGCCACGGATAAGGTGACGGATGCGGTCGATGAGCTCTCCACGGCGAAACGCCTTGCCCCCGAGAGTTCCGAGATTCGATATAATCTTGCGGTGGCTTTGGCCAGGGCGAAGCGGCCGCAGGAAGCTGCGGCCGAGCAAGCCGAATTTCGGCGCTTGAGTGCCCTCGCCCAAAGCAAGCGCTCGGGAGGGGCCTCAGATGTCAAGAACTCCTCCAGGAATTCAAGCGAACCCGGTGAAATAGGGCCAGATCAATTGCAGAGTCCGCCCGCCCGCGTCCCGCATCAGTGAACGGTGTTAAAACTTGCTAAGTTCCTTTTGAAAGGCGGCGGAGAGTAAAATTGTCTGCGGGGCTTTGAGAGAAGGTGCATGAGGAAAAAGGGAAATGGCATTCCAGCGGTTTCACGCCGCCAATTTCTAACGGCTCTGGGGATTGCGGGAGCAGGCAGCGGCAGACTCTGGAGCGGGCGGTCGCTGCTGTACAGCTTACAGGCCGCGCAGGCCTCGCCGGAGCCATCTGCTTTCGAGGAGATCCCACCTTCCGCTAGCGGAATCACCTGGACCCACCGTGACGGGCGATCGCCGGAGTTTTACTTGCCTGAAACCCTCGGCGGAGGCGGCGGCTTCATTGACTACGACAATGACGGATGGATGGACCTTTATTTTGTCAACAGCGGGAAGTGCGACTTCTACGACCCCCACCCTCCCCTTCGCAACGCTCTCTACCACAACAACCGCGATGGCACGTTCACCGATGTCACGGAGAAGGCGGGCGTGGCGGGCGGAGGATTCGGCATGGGCGTAGCCGTGGGCGACTACGACGGCGACGGCTGGCCCGACCTTTACGTGACGCAATACGAGCGCAGTATTCTCTATCACAACAATCACGACGGGACGTTCACCGACGTCACCACGAAAGCGGGCGTGGCCGCGCCGGGGTGGGCGTCGAGCGCCGTGTGGTTCGATTATGACAACGACGGGCGGCTGGACCTTTTTGTGTGCCGCTCGGTCGATTTCCACAAATCCAACAACCAGTTCTGCGGCAATACCCAGACCGGCGATCGCTACTACTGCATCCCGACCGTCTATCCGCCCAGTCCCAGCTATCTGTTTCACAACAACGGCGACGGGACCTTTACCGACGTGAGCGAGTCGTCGGGCATCGCCAGCGTGCGCGGGATCGCCTGGGGCGTGGTAGCTACGGACATCAACAACGACGGACTGATGGACCTCTTTGTGTCCAACGACACGATGCCGAACTTTCTTTTTGCCAACCGCGGCCACGGCAAGTTCGAGGAAGTCGGCCTTCAGTCCGGGACCGGTTACAGCGCCGACGGCCGCGCCCGCTCCGGCATGGGAGTGGACTCCGCCGATTACGACCAGGACGGGTGGATGGACCTCTTTCTGACCGACGTCGACGAGGAAATGTTTTCCCTCTACCATAACAGCCACGACGAAACGTTCGAAGACGAATCCCTGGCCAACGGCATCGGAATGACCGTGCGCTACATGAGCGCCTGGGGCGTGAAGTTCTTTGATTACGACAACGACGGCAACATCGACCTCTTTATCGTCACTGGCCATCCTGACAATAAGGTGCAAGACCGCTTCGCCATGGTCACGTTCAAGGAAAAACCGCTGTTATGGCGCCACAATGGGGGCCGCGACTTCAGGCACACTTACGAAAACGTCAGCGCCCAGAGCGGCCCCGTCTTCCAGACGGCTTACGCGGGACGCGGCCTGGCTATCGGTGACTTTAACAATGACGGCGGCATTGATGCCCTGATAATTCCCAACGACGGAGCTCCTGTGGTGCTGCGGAATAACATTGGAAAGCGTAACCACTGGCTGGGGGTTCGCCTGATCGGCAAGACGTGCAATCCGGATGCGGTCGGAGCTATCCTCACCTGGCAGGCCGGCGACCTGAAACGCTCGCAAATGAAAATTGCGGGCGGCGGTTATCTCTCCTCCCACGATCCGCGTATGGTGCTGGGCATCGGCCCACGCACTCAGATGGATTGGCTGGAAGTGAAGTGGCCGCAGCCCAGCGGCAAGGTCGAACGGCTCACTGGCCTTCCCATCGACCGATATATCACGGTGCAGGAAGGCAAAGGAATCGTAGGCTAGCGCGCGTCGCGGGCTGCGGCCTGAACGGTTTGACCCACAGCGACGCCGGGAAGAAGGTGCGGCGAAGAAACACGGCGAGTGCTTGAGATCAAAAGGCCCGACCGCGGCCGCAGGCTCAAAACTGCAATGACTTGGCGCTGGCTATTCATCTGTCTTCTTTTCTCCGCCGTCATGAGCGTAGCGCCGGGCTTTAGCACGGCACGCACGCCCCAGACGGCCAGCACTAGCTCTGGTATAGCTCAAGCCAGCTCGCGCCCCGCTCCCGTTTGCGCATCCTGTCACGAAGAGGGCAAATCACAACCCCCCACTTCGATGGGCCACGCGCTCGAAACTGTGGAAGAATGCACCACGTTCGCCTCGCATCCACTGCTGACTTTCAAGGACGGGAAATACTCGTACCGCATCGAACGCCGCGGCAGCCAGGGCCTCTATACCGTCTCGGATGGCGAGCAATCACTGACCCTGCCCATTCGCTGGGTCATGGGTGCTAGTTTCGGTATCGGACAAACCTATATCCTCGAGAAAGATGGCCAACTCTATCAAAGCCGGGTGAGTTATTATCGCGAGCTGAAGAGGCTGGACCTCACTCTAGGCACTGAGGGTTTCGTGCCTGCCGACCTTATCGGAGCGGCAGGACTCGTGATGAACTTCGAAGAGAAGCTCAGGTGCTTTGGCTGTCACGCGACCAATGCAACCGAAGGCCGGAGAATTACCTTGGACGTCATGACTCCAGGCGTGCAATGCGAGCATTGTCACGGGCCAACGGAGGAGCACGTTCAATGGGCGACTAAGGGCGGCTCACCGCCCGTTTTGCCGAAGGATTTGTCCAAGCTATCCACGGACCAAATGTTGAATTTTTGTGGCCAGTGTCATCGCACCCTGTTGGACGTTCTGGCGGACGAGCGGTACGATATCACCAATCTGCGTTTTCAGCCTTACCGGCTGACTACCAGCCAGTGCTACGACGCCGATGACGCGCGCATCAGTTGCCTCGCCTGCCATGACCCTCACAAACAGGTGGACGACAATCCGGTGGACTACGATTCGAAGTGCCTGGCGTGCCATGGGGGTGGGAAGGTGGGCGCGAAAAAGTGCAGCGTCGCCGCCCATCGCTGCACCACCTGCCATATGCCCAAAATCGAATTGCCCGGCGCGCACATGAAATTTTCAGACCACCGCATTCGCATTGTGAAGGCGAATGAGCCCTATCCGGGCTAGGAAGCGTGCGCTATATACTAGGCTAGGCACGCCGATGATGAATCACTGCCCGTCGCGAATTTATTGCGGCTTGGATTCCTGAGACTGGTAGTAGCCAATTCTCGCGCGCAGCGTGCCGGCAAGCGATGCATCGCCGGCTTGGGTGGCGAGGTCCAAGGCTTGCTGGGCCGTGCGAACAGCGTCCGGAAACCGTCCCACCTCAGAGTACATGGCGGCCAGCATTTGAAGGCTGTCCAGTTGCTGCTGGTGCTCTTTGGCAGATAACTCCGCGGCCTTCTGAAAGTGCGGGACGGCATCGGCAAAACTGTGCCGCGCCGCCAGGACGCGGCCAAGGTCGTACTGAAACTGAGAGTCTTCCGGCTCGATTGCCACGGCTTCTTGCAACTGGCCGATGCCCTCATCCAACTGACCGGAAGTCGCCAGGACCGCGCCCAGCAGGTGATGCGCTTCGGCGAGTTGCGGGTCGAATGTGAGCGCCGTGTGAAGGACTGCAACCGCTTCGTCGTTGCGCCCTGCTTCAATCAGCACGGCCGCCAAGCTTTTTTCGGTCACCACGTCACCAGGACGAATTTCGAGGACCTTCTTGTAATTCTCAATGCTCTCGGGCAATTTGCCGGCACGCTGCAAGGCGGCGGCGTAGTAGAAGTAAGCGCTCGCGTCGATGGGATCCAGGGCGATGGACTTCTGGAACTCTTCGAGCGCCTGGCTAAGCTGACCCTGCTGCTCGAGCGCCACCGCCATATACAAGCGCGCCAAGCCGTCCATGGGATCGTAATCCACCGCCTTCTGCCACTCCAGCAAGCCCGCCTTGAAATCTCCCTGCTCATCCAGCATTTTGGCCCGGCTGATGATCTGGTAATAATCCGTGGCGGGCGCACTGATCTTCTGAAGCCCGTTTTCAGGCACATTGACGAATTCCGGAATGTTCACGGCGCGATTGGCGGCGGTGGCGTTCTCGATCAAAATCGTCGGGCTGTCGCGGCCCTCCGGGTCAAGGTGCGTCAGGAACAATTGCGTATATAACGAACGCGCTTTGGAAGAAAAGACCAGCCAACGGCCGTTGGGAGAGAAGCTGTGCCAGGAGTTCATCAGCGGCAGGTTGCAGACCAGGCGCCGCGCCTTGCCGCCACTGAACGGCACGATGTAAAGCTTGCTGTCGGGCCTCATCAGAAGGCCGTTGCGATTCTCCACAAACACGATCCACCGACCATCGGGCGAAACCTTCGGGAAATCGTTGCTCATCCCGTTTTGTGAGGCGCCGGCGATGGGTTCCGGTGTGCCACCTTTACCGGAGTTGAACGGGATACGGTACAGGTCGTACTGGATCGGTGTCTCGCTGGGATCGTTGGCGTAGGTCGCTGTGTTTTGACCTGCGTAATACGGATCCTTGGCGGGGGCGCGAGAGAATATCAACCATTTTCCGTCTGGGCTCCAAAAGGCGCTGGCTTGCACGTAATGCGGATCGTCGGCGCCGGGAAGAGGGGTCAACTTGCCTGTTTCCCGGTCGTACCAAGCCAGAATGCCGCGCGTCGGATAAAACACCTGAACGAAGCCGTAATAATTATAAGCGGCATTGAAAAACCGAGTTTCGATGTCGCGCACCTGCCCTCCAGGGGGCTCGGTGGAAGTGATAATGTACCGGCCGTCGGGCGAGATCTGCGACATGAACCCGAATCGCTTGACGCCCTTCTTGGCGAAGGAGCCCCAGCGAATCACGTACTGGTCCTGAATGGAGGTCTCCTTTTTCACCGGCACGATCCCGTAGAGGCCCTTGTCGTTTGCCGGGCCATCCACGTCGAGCCCTATCCATTTCGCGTCGCGAGAGAAGGAGTGGCAGTTGATGCAAGTCGGAATGTTGGTCATCATCAGCCGACTCTGCGGCTCGGAGACGTAGCGCAACCGCCAAGCGATCAAGTGCATCATGCTGGCGGGAACTGGCGCGATATTGCCCTTGGAGGCCTCCGTGGTGCCAAACAGGGGAACGTCACGAAAGAAAATCGGCGCGCCCACGGGGTCGCTGGAAGTCTCGATGCTAACCTCGCCGCGCGACACGGCCTGAGCTGAAGCCTCGTCGGGGAAGCCAGTGATCGTCACGAGCGCCGGCCGAGTGATGGAGCCATGCTTGATTGCCGCCCAGGTCGCCGGGTCCGGCCTCCAGGAATGCCCGGCCCTCTCGTCGGGCGGAAGTTGCGGCGGAGCCGCGCCTCCCTTGGCGCAATCCTCGTCAATCGGGCCGATGGGCGGCAACTCACCGTGCGATTCCGCTTGAACTGCGGGTGATTGGCGGCCAAATGTGATCTTGATTCTCCAAAACCG
This sequence comes from Terriglobia bacterium, assembly GCA_035315065.1. Lineage (GTDB taxonomy): Bacteria > Acidobacteriota > Terriglobia > UBA7540 > UBA7540 > DATFYM01. The sequence continues at coordinate 9,891 of DATFYM010000214.1, read as the reverse complement.
GGCGGAGGGACTTGAGTCGCTCCAAACAAAAAGGGGCGGAGCGAATTCGGGCGGGAATATCGCTCCGTCAGGCGGATAATCAACGGCGATGGTGGCTAGGGTTGCTGCCTTTACGGCGGGAACCCGGCTGGCTATCTCCCATAAGACCAGCCCTGAGCACCCCACGAGGAGAATTCCCAAAAGATGAATCCATCGCACTGGTCGCGGCACAGGTCCTCCCTACCCGTCTACCCGAACTTGAGCCTATGCGCACATCGAGCGAGGGTCTGTGATTTGGATCACAGCAAGTTCATACAGCGGCCCGCTTATGGCGCGGCTCCGCCCCGCAAAAATCTGGCTCTCGATTAGGAAACGCCGGAATCAGCAATCTGAAGGCGGAGGTCCGCGCCTGCCTTCCTCGAGCTTCGGTTTTTGCTTCCCCTCCATCGGCAATCGAAAATGATCAATCAACAATTAATTAGGCGTTCCAGGGGCGGTTTCGACTTTGGACGCAGGCGTCGTCGGAGTGCGGCGCTGATTCTCGTCTTCCGTGGCGCTCACGTTGAACAGCTCGAACTTCGAGTATCGATGCTCATTGCGCAGGCGCTTGCCATTCCAATCGACCGCCACGGACACTCGCTGCGGAAGCCAGAATTCCGCCGCGATCTGCTTGAATCGAACCGCGCCAAAGTCGATCTCCGTGGACTGACGCTCCAAGCGTACTTCGGGCAATGGCGACAACAGGTCCTGTCGCAGGCGAACGATTTCGTAGCTCCCGGCATCGATCCAGGCCAAGCCTTGGAAGTACGTCGGCTTGGTTTCGCCGTTCACGCGGAAACCTCCGGCGATGCGGGCCTTTCCCGGATATTGCGCGAAGGCCACGACGTAATACTCTCTGCCCTCGGATTTCTGACGCCCAAGATAACGAAAGTGGGCATCACCGTGGTAGAAAGGATGGAAGTAAAGCGCCGCCGAGGTGAATCCGGAAGTGAGCATGTAGCCGTCATCCAGGCCCTTCAGGGTTGCCACGCCGCCAGTCTTGCCCGATCGGTACTCGGTGATGCCCGGTCCGGAGGGATCCGGCTCCATCAGCCAAAGATAGCGGAACTCCTGGTCCTGGCTCCCTTCGATCCTGCCTCGACGTTGCAGTTTTTCTTGGTGAACCTGCTCCACGGATACGGTGTTGGGAAAATCGCGGAAAGAATCTGCCACCCTCTTGCCGGTTTCGTCCAGGATGGGCGCCAGGGGGCTCTGGTCGGCCGCGGGCTCCAACCCTTTGAGCGCGGGAAAGGTCTGAATCAATTCGTTGGTGGATTGGTCCATCCTGAAGATTCCGCCGGTCAAGGCAATTTCCGCTCTTACCTGGGTCTGGATTTCCTGCCCAAGCTGGCGAATCTTCTGAGGCATTCTTTCCACATCCCGGCCGGCGAGGTAGGTGGTCAATTCGCGATCAGCATCTTTGGGACGGTCGACGTGGAGCAAGGCCTCCGCGTACATCAGGTGCGCATCCGGGCCGGCGCCGGCAGCCACGGCTTGCTGAAGCTGATCGCTGGCCTCTTCCCAATTCTCCTGCGCCAATTGCGTGCGGCCGAGTTCTTGCAGGGCCAGCGGGTCATGAGGGGCGAATTTGAGCGCCTCGTAGAAGAACTCCGCTCCCCTTTCCATTTCGTGGCGCCAGGTTTCCATGACCCCCAGCGCGATGTCGGGCTCCGGACGCGCCTTGCTGGCGTCGCCGCGAATCGTCTTGATCGCCTCGTCGAAATTACGTTCCGCTCCGTCCCAATCGTTCATCGCGAGTTGCGCCAGGCCCCACATGGTTCGGCACGCCGCGCAGGAAGGATCGCGGCCTGCCACCCGGGCAAAATTGGAAACCGCGCCCACTGGATTGTCGTTAGTCAAGAACTCCTCAACGCCATGCTCATAATCCTTGGTCGACTTCGCTGACAAGCCGTCAGCGAGGGATAATTGCTTCAGTCGTGAGGACAAGGTGGCGATCAGGTCCTCCTGGAAAAGCAAATTCGCATCCTCGTGCAGCTCCGGCAAAGTAATGGTGAGCTTCCACGTGCTGCCGGAAGTGCCGAAATCCACGATGGCGTGAGCGGACTTATAGCCGTGCTTCTCCGCCTTCACATCCACTCCAAAGCCCACGTCGCTTTCTTGGCTAATCGTCATTTCGGTGCTGAACTCTCCTCGGTCGTCGCTATGCAGTTCCCGGATGACGGCCGCCATCTTGGTCGCTCTAAGCACCACTTTGGTGCCGCGGATGGGAACGCGCCGGACGGTTTGCACGATGCCGTTAACCTTGTAAGTCCGTTGCATGTAGTCGCTCTGGCTGCGCGAAATGGGTGACATCACCCCCCCCACGCCGGCGGGAGGGCCGCCGTGTTGCGCAAACACCAGGTGCACGGCTGCAAAGAACACCACGATTCGAACCGCGGTTTTCATATTCGCAACTCCTTCGGCGGGTCCTGGGAAAGGCTTCGCACGCAGTTGCGGGCTTGTCGCCTTGCGTTCGCATAGCATATTCGAGAACGGTGCGGATCCTTTGAGCGCGGCAGATTCTCGTTCCGGTTGCCGCGGCGCATTCCCTATCCCATCACCGTGACCGTGGGCGGGCCGCGGACGTGAGCGGCGCATGTCCCCGTTACACGCAACTTTCGTAGCTACCGGGGTTTGGATTCCTGAGACTGGTAGTAGCCAATTCTCGCGCGCAGCGTGCCGGCAAGGGATGAATCGCTGGCTTGGGTCGCGAGATCCAAAGCTCGCTGCGCGGTGCGAACGGCGTCCTGGAATCGTCCCACCTCGGAGTACACGCCCGCCAGCATTTGGAGGCTGTCCAGTTGCTGCTCGGGATTGCCGGCCGACAATTCCACGGCCTTCTCGAAGGGCGGAAGTGCGTCCGCGAAGCGGCCTCGCGCGGCCAAGACCCGGCCGAGGACGTACTGGAACTCATAGGTTTGAGGCTTCAGCGCCACGGACTTCTGCAACTCCGCGATGGCGCCATCCAACTGACCGGATTTCCCCTGGAGAACGCCCAGCAGGTAATACGCTTCGGCGAGTTGCGGATCGTCCTGGATTGTCTTGCGAAGCACGACGACGGCCTCGTCGTTCCGCTCCGCTTCGATCAGCGAGGTCGCGAGGTCTTTCTCGGCCACCGCGTCATCCGGACGAATTTCGAGAAGCTCCTTGTACGCGGCGATGCTCTCGGGCAGCCTGCCGGCCTGCTCCAGGACGACGGCGTAGCGGTAACGAGCCAGCGCGTTATTGGGATCGAGCGTGACGGCCATCTGGAACTGGTCCAGCGCCTGCGCAGTCTGGCCCTGCTGCCGGAGCACCATCGCCATATAGAAGTGCGCCGTGCCGTCCTTCGGATCGGATTCGACCGCCTTCTGCAACCCCTGCAAGGCCTCTTCGAAATGGCCTTGCTGACCCAATAGCTTGGCCCGGCTGATGATCTGGTAATAATCCGTGGCGGGCGCACTGATCTTCTGCAGCCCGCTTTCAGGCACGTTGACGAATTCCGGAATGTTCACGGCGCGATTGGCGGCGGTGGCGTTTTCGATCAGAATCGCCGGGCTGTCGTTGCCCTCGCCGTCGATATGGGTCAGAAATGGCTCGGTGTAGATCGAAAGGCCCTTGGAAGAAAAAACCAGCCAGTGGCCGTTGGGAGAGAAGCTATGCCAGGAATTCATCGGGGACAGGTTGCAGCGCAGGCGCCGCGCCTGGCCGCCTTGAAAGGGCACAATGTAAAGCCTGCTGTCAGGCCTCATCAACAGGCCGTTGCCATTCTCCACGAAGACCACCCAGCGCATATCGGGGGAAACCTTCGGGAAGTCGTTGCTCATCCCGTTTTGTGAAGCGCCCACAATGCGTTGGGGCGCGCCGCCTTGGCCGTTGTTGAAAGGGATACGGTACAGGTCGTATTTGATCTGAGTCTCGATGGGATCATTCGCGTAAGTCGCCATTTTCTGGCCCGCCTCATACGGATCCTCGGCGGGGGCGCGCGAGAAAACGAGCCATTTGCCGTCCGGACTCCAAAAAGCGCTGGCCTGCACGTACTGCGGATCGTCGGCGCCGGGAAGCGGCTTCAGCGTATGCGTGACGTTGTCATACCACGCCAGAATGCCGCGCGTCGGGTAAAACACCTGGTTGAAGCCGTAAAAGTCGTAAGAGGCGCTGTAAAACCGGGATTGGAAGGAGCGCACTTGCCCGCCGGGCGGCTCGATGGAGGTGATGATGCACCGGCCGTTGGGCGAAATCTGCGACATGAAGCCAAAGCGCATGGTTCCCGCCTCGGCGAAGGAACTCCAGCGAATCACGTCCCTATCCTCGATGGACGTGCCCTTTTCCACCGGGACGATCGCGTACAGGCCTTTGTCGTTTGCCGGGCCGTCCACATCGAGCCCCATCCATTTCCCATCGCTCGAAAACGAGTGGCAGTTGATGCAAGTCGGAATGTTGGTCATCATCAGCCGGCTCTGCGGCTCGGAAACATAGCGCAACCGCCAGGCGATCAAAGGCATCAGGGCCTCGGGCACCGGCGCAATGACGCCCTTCTTGGCATCCTTGGCAAGCACCATCGGAACGTCACGATAGAAAACCGGGGCGCCCACGGGGTCACTCGAAGTTTTGATGCTGACTTCGCCGCGCGACACGGCCTGAGTTGAACCCTCATCCGGGAAGCCGGTGATCGTCACAAGCGCCGGCCGATTGATGGAGCCATGCTCGATTGCCGCCCACGTCGCCGTGTCCGGCCTCCAGGAGTGCCCGCCGCGCCAAGCCTCGGGAAGCTGCGGCGGAGGCGCGCCTTCCTTCGCTAAACTCTCGTCAACCGGACCGATCGGCGGCAACTCACCGCGCGATTCCGCCTGAATCGCGGACGCGCCGCGACCAAACGTAATCCTGATCCTCCAAAATCTGGCGGCGGGGCTGGAGTCGCTCCAAACAAAAAGCGGCGGACTGAATTCGGGCGGGAAGATGGATCCTTCCGCAGGATAATCGACGGTGAGGGGCGCCGGGCGCTCTCCGTGAGCCTGCAGCAATGAGGGAGAGCTCGCCGAGCGGCCGTCAGAGGCTGGATGTCCGGAGGGAGATACTTCAGCGGACCGCCCGCGCTGTGCCGCCAGCCAATCGCCGGCTCTCAACACCACCAGGACGCTTCCACAAATGATCAGGGCGCGAAATCCTCTTCGGGTCACAAGGTACCACCGTCTGCTCGCCTAGCTGACCCATTCGCATAAAGGGGTCAACGCGCCGGCTAAGCCTTTCGAATCTAAATATTGGTGGTTCTCAGGGGTCATGCCAGTGATGATAATCACACGCCTTGGTGACCAGACTCACAGCCTGGCATTAGCTCGAATCCAATGGGTCTTGTATTTCCCGGAGCTCCCCGGCAGGGGCTGAAACAAGCGTCGCCCCTTGACGATCGAGGAAAGTGGCTCCCTCTGCTCGCTGGCGCTGTCGGGCCAAGTCCGACACCTACACTGCAGGGTGGCTGGGGTGTAAGTCTCTAGCAGGCTGATGAAAAAGTGTTGTGGCGCGTCCGGAAGGGCGGGGCTTTAGCCCCGCCGCAAAGCGCGCCCCAACACTTTCAACAACTTACATTGAGGGCCTCGGTTCGGCGGGGCTAAAGCCTCGCCCTTCCGAGGCCCGAAATGCCGTTTTTCATCAACCTGCTAGTCACTTTTTTCCTCGGGTTCGTTCCTCGTTCCTCGGGTTCGTTTTTCAGGGCCAGTTCAATTCTCAAGTACTTAGCAGGTTCGTTCTAGGTTCGTTTTTGGATGGGGTTCTACTCTAAAGGACTTACTAGGTTCGTTGTAGGTTCGTTTTGAGGGTCATATTGTTGATTGTAAACAACTTGTCGGGTTCGATGAGCCCATTTTTTCATTTTTTCCGCCCGACCTCCCTGTAAGCCGCCGTTTTGTGCTCCTTACGCTGCACCTTCGGCCTCCTGGGTAATGGAGTCGCCGCCCGAAGAGACACCCGAAGAGACAGAAGATGGGCCCGCCGCTGTAGAACGCACTGGCTTCGCTGGCGGCACGCCGTCCGCCGCGCCGCGTTCGGTTGCGATGGTGGATTGGCTGGATTGACCCGATTGGCCGGGCGAAGCCGATGCGGAAGCTGGCTCGGACGCTGGCGCACCCTCCGGGCTGCACGCTGCGCTTGCAACCTGTTCCCTTTTCCCTTTTCCCCGTTCCGTGTTCCCTTCTGACTTGTTGGCGCCGGTGGACGTTTCCGGTACCTGGGACGGGGTTGCCTGAGCGCCGTTGGGCCGAGCGCCGCTCGACCCTACAGGCCATTGCGACAACTGGCTCTCCATCCATCCAGCCCGCAGTTGCGCCTTATCGAAGGTCTTCTCGGCGATGGTTTTCACCAGCGTGGCCTCGGTGACATACCCGGGCTCCCATTCCTCGGTGAACTCCTGGTGCAACTGCTCGAAATCCTCCGGGTTCTCGCCTCTCCTCAGCATGATTTCGCGCAGGGCCTTGTCGGTCTTGGCGTAAGCGCCGGTCTTGAGGGAATTGAGGGAAGCGCGCGCCTTGCCTTCCGGAGTGGTGGGTCCTTTCGATTTCTTTCCGTTGACCTGGCTCGCAGCCACGCGCGCCGGGGTCGATTCACGTTCCACTAACGACATGCAAAAGCCTCCTGGGCCCGCTTCGCCCGATACCATGCCGCCGGACCCAACTCTCCTTCAACCCACAGCCGCATTCGGCCCGAAGCTAGCCTAATAGATACGATACACCCATAGCTGTGATTTATCAAGAAGAATATTTTTAGTTACGTTACTGAATTAAGGGTTAATGGCTTGCAGGTACGTACGGACCGGAGGACTGGCAGAGAGCAGCCGTAAACACTATGCTCGAAATTAGGGCCTTGCTCATGGCTTGTCGTGGTTCCTTTCCTTGCAGCCGGCATAAAGCACCTCCAGGCGTAGACCGTCATACGTCCAAGTGGCGCGAGGAGCTTCGGCCGCCGTGGTTCAGGCGCAATCCCGGCAAGGCTGTTCTCGCCGGGACTGGCCGCGGGCGAGCGACGGCACCTCTCCGACAAGGCGACTATACGGTCATGTGATGGCAAACGGTACTTTCCAGTGCTTATCGTGGAGTTCAGACCTGCTGGGTCTACAGTGCGCCGTTGATCGCGGGTTAGTTGCCGGTGGCAGAGATTCGCACTGCGGTCGGGGTACGGTGGTAAGGCACTTCCGCGGTTCCGGCATGAGGCGGATTCTCTCGGTTTTCGAGGCCGTGCTAGCCTGGTCTAACGACCCATGTTGCCGCCCCGCACCACGCCGGAAACGAAGGGCGCAGAGGCATTTCCCAATCAGAAGCCCGGGATGGTATCTATCTCATTCTCAAAGATAACCTCTCTTTCGCTGAACCTTGCCCTCCATGCTTCTATGGTCTTGGGGAGACGCTTCTTGTATTCGCTCTCTGTCGTAAAGTAACGCACAACGGTCGGGGGGAGATCAGGGGGGTCAGCCGGGGCGCCCTTCATGTCAGGAGCGGAACCGGCTTCGAAGATGTACCTGTTAACGCTGAACCTCTTCCTGATCACGGTGGCAAGGTCAGGTCCGCTGTCGACGTACGCGGCCCAGAGCTGTCCTTGGCTTCCTTTCATCACGATCGCCTCAAAGAGGGTGTAGAGTCCCTTCGCGCCTCCGATTGCCACCGTGGCCACAAAGTCATCCGAGTTTTCGCCTGGTCCCACCTGCTGAAAACGGGCGGTCAGCGGCCAATAGTACTTGCCAGTGATGCTATAAAGTCGCTGGAGGTCCATTTCATCCAGTGTTCCGCTCTCAAAGAGCAAATCACTCTGACAGGTATAGGTTCCGTTAAAGCTAGCTCCCATACCCTTAAAGTGTTGGCAGCCTCTACCGTCTTCCACTTGGATCTGACGGGTCTCTCCCATTGAGCGGCGGAATTTAAGCTCACACGGCTCGCCATTCTCGGTTCCGCGAATGCGCGCATAAGCGGAGTCTGGGCCAGTGAACTCTGCGAACCCATTGACCGTGCCCCTTCGGGCGCCGTCCACCAGATTCAAATGAAAGATGAAACCGTTCGCCCCAACCTCCCTGATAAAGAGTGTACAGCCCCTTGTAGGTCCGCTATCAGCGGTCCATCGCCCGAACCACCGCGGTCTCCGCCCACCAACCCAGAAAGTGGGAGCCAACACATCGGCGAGAGCTCGTTGTAGACCGAGTTCAAGCAGATCCCTCACCCTCTGCCTCTCGCCCGGGCCCGTTTCCTTCGACGACAGGTTGAACGGTATTATTCTGCGGTTTCTGAGATCGAACGGGAGGCTTCCCGGATCACCGTAGACGGTGTTTTGGACCAGTAGCACGCGGTCCCAGCCAATTCGCGCGGCAGCGTACCCAAGTTCAATAAAGCACGTTGGGATTTGGTGTTGGCCGCTTGATCAATCGGTATTTGTAGGTACGCTCCAGGACGACCTGTGCGACGACTCGCACTGTTTGGAGAAGAAAATTCGACTGTGGAACTGCGTCAGGATTATTGACGACGGAAACGTCGCAAACGAAAACGTCACACTCGTCGATTTTCTGAAGGATGGTCTCAGCAATCCCGGGAGTGCCGGCAACACCGGCCGTGTCACGATCGATAACTGCATCGATTGTAGCGTTCTCATCGGCCTTCAAATTCTCTGTTGCCGCTGCCAGCGCTTCTTCGATGAAGGTCCTGGTCAGAGCAGGGTCCAGATCAGATTGCCAAGAATAGAAGATAACGTGCCTCACGTGTCCTCCAGTTCGACGATCGTTCGCGTAGCGTAGCTCTCCCTCAACTCCGGGCTCGAACGACAGTCGAACAGACGACCGGCGTACGGCGACTGAGTCAGCGGTTAAGGAATACCTGGCGCGCGCCGCGCCGGATTGTAGTCCGTGACCAAATTGTGACGCTTTCCGGAGGGATGGGGGAGCCGGACAAAGGGGTCTTTAGGGGCTGATTGAGGCCAACAGCCTCAGGCCGACTCTACCTAGCACTACTTCGATTCGTGGACTATGACCGCAGCACCCTTAAGTCGAAACGCGCCTTGCGTTCAATTTGCAGGACCGCCGACAAGATATCGCCAACTACGATCTCAAAGCAGTCGCCCGCAATCTGCATCGATCCGATTTCCAATATTTCCTTTCCCCCAAATTTCAGCACTATCTTCCGCAAGCGTTTTGCCCCCTTGTCGTAGCGCATGATTCCGTTTCCGCTCGTTCCGATCCACAGGAATCTGTCGTCCGCCGCCAAGCAGGTCGGCCACAAGCGGCTCCAGATCGGGGAATAAACCACAAAGTGTTTGTTCTCCGAGCGAAGATAGCCATAGACAGGCCCTTTGAAGTAAGCTGACCACAAAACGTCACGGTCGATTATGCTCGCGGTGCCAGAAGCTCCGCACACAGGCTCACCTTCGTAGTAGTGGAGCCGGACCGGGCCAAACTCCAAGCTGCCGTTTTCCTTGTGCCACCTAACAACAGCATTACGTGGGTCGTCCAGGTCAATCGTCGGCAAAGGCGCTGGAAAGCGCAAGGCCCGAGACTTTTGCTCCAGTGCGAGGAGCCACTTTTGGTCGGTTTCATCCTTGGGCTCGGGTTCCAGCACAACCTTCGCTGAAGGTTCGCCCGGCGCCGTCCATTGGTATTGCATCGTTAGCGTATATAGTTTCTTTGGAGTGGGGACATAGAGATTTAAGCTCTCGGAGCCGCCTCCGGTCCCGAAAAAAGAAGAGGCGAAGATGATCTCCTTTTGGCCGTCCTTATCCAAGTCCTCAGCCTTCGGCGCTCGCGAGAATTGACCCACGTCTGCTACTCAGAATTGACCCACCAGCTTTCCGACTAAGTCCACGCTGACCCCTCTTCCTGGCACGGTGATGATAATCACCAATGCCTGACACTCGGAAAAGACCCTGCTG
>DATFYM010000213.1:0-52442 GCA_035315065.1 Terriglobia bacterium | reverse complement strand
TGACCAGCAGCAGCCAATACTCATCTTCACCCACTTGGAGCAGAGTAGCACGCAGCATCAGGTCCCGGCTCAGGTCGAACGGTTGCCGCGATCTTTCCTTCAGTCGCCGCCGCACCTCTTCTTCATCAGACGAGTGGCCACGCAAATCGATGATCTCGAAAGGGACCGCCCGAGCCGGAGCGACCACCTGCACGGGAATTCCCTCGACGCTACGGAAGACGGTGCGCAGGGATTCATGGCGGACGACCAACGCGTCGAGAGCCTTCTCCAAGGCATTGCGGTCCAGGGGGCCCTTCCACTCGACCGCCTCCGCGATGTGGTAAACTGGGCTCTGGGGTTCCAGTTGGTCGAGAAACCACAGCCTCTCCTGGGCAAAGGAAAGCGGGCAAGAACCTCCACAGACGCGGCGCATGATGCTTTGCCCGCCTACGCCTTCAACCACCATCGGTCTCACTTGCACTGCCAGGCGCTCCTCTTCCTCGGAAACCTTGTCTGCAATTCGTACCCAAGCATCATCCGTTTCGATGCTGCCCGACTCTCGGAAGGAATCCTTCTGCGAGTGCGGTTCGTCATCAGAGTAAAGGCACACAGGTCGCGCCGTCCGTAGCACGGCGGGGCCAGTACCCGGCACGCCGCCGGTTCAAAAAGAACGCTGGCAATCTTCCGGAGAACGATCTGGCTTGCCTTGCCTTCGTTCGCACGGGCATCGCACCGCTCGGTGATGCTAAATCGACCGTAGCGCGAGCCGGCTTGAGGCGAAATCCAGCGCGTTCTGTTGATTGAGTGCCCTGAACCAGCCTTGCTGGGAAGCCGTCAAATAACACTTGCCGTCCGGGCCTGTTTGGATCGACTCGCCCCCTCTCTGCAATTGGGGCTGAGGGTCTTCGTCGTTTCGAAAGGCGCCCCACGCTGCGTAAACGTCATTGAGCGACCCGCCGACGGTGCACAGGCACCGCCATATAACTGTTGTTAATGCTCATTACTCAGGGGATACGATTATCGATCAGGCGGCCATTGAAGTCAAGCCGGAGCAATCCTGGTAGTAACTCATGAGTTGATACCGCGATTCCGAGTCCTCGCCGCTAGCTCAGGCTCCGGAGTTTGTCCGAAGATCTCAAATCTTTTTGTGTGTCACCAAACGACCGGGCCTTTCACGCCACCACTACCTTTTTCAGTAGTCGTGCGGGATTACCGGCCACGACGACATGGTCGGGCACGTCGTGCGTGACCACACTGCCCGCCCCGACGATGGCTTCTTCACCGATGGTCACGCCGCAGAGGATCGTCGCGCTGGTGCCAATCGAGGCCCCGCGTTTTATCAGCGTAGGAACGACCTGCCAGTCGGCTTCCGTCTGCAATTCACCGTTGCTGGTGGCATGCGGATACTTGTCGTTAATGAACGATACGTTGTGACCGATGAACACGTCGTCTTCGATGGTGACACCCTCGCAGATGAACGTGTGGCTCGACACTTTCACGTTGTTACCAATGCGGGCGTTCTTCTGGATTTCCACGAAAGTCCCGATTTTGGTGTTGTCGCCAATCGTACAGCCGTAGAGGTTGACAAATGCATGGATCGACACATTCTGGCCCAGCTTGACGTTGGGGGCGATTCGGCAGTATTCCATGAGCGTACCCTACTCCCTAATGCTGAACTGCAAGCCCGTGTTACGTCGAGTGTCGCCTCCGTTGCTCCCCAGAAGTCACGAACAAGCTTCTGGCCCCAGTAACCACGCCCCACAACGGCAATTCACAATTCAGCGGTAACAACTATTTGCAATTCACTCGCCCACACAGCAGGTATTTTAGCGCACCTTTGGTTACACCGGATTGATCTTATTGATCTGGCTGGCGACCAGCAGGACTCATAATCACTAATTTAGGTTGGGGGTTCAATCCCCACCGCCACGGTGTTCTCTCGCTACTGAAGCCGAACCAGAGGCTCGCGCTACCCAGCCAGCCACTGACTACCGGCCACACGCCACTTCTTCCGGATCATGAAGATCGGAACCCGCAAAGACCTTCATGTCCTTGGGAACCACGAACACGGCGTCATCCTTGGCAAGCTGAAGCTCCTGATAACGCTCATGTGGGATCTCCACCTGGATTTGGTCTCCGCTGCGCGTCGCCAACTCCACCTTGACCAAGGGTCCGGCAGAATTGATGTGTTTGACCCAGGCCGGAATATGATTCTCATGACTGGGCTCGCGCTCGATATCCATCAAATGCGGCCGAACGTAGACCAATGGATTGCGGCCATTCGACTTCAACTCGACCGCCCGGGCCGGCTCGCCGATGAGCGTCTTGCCATCCTTGACGCGGGCATGAAACAGGTTCAGATTGCCCAGGAAGTGGTAGACGAACGCGTTAGCCGGTTGATGGTAGACTTCATCCGGCGAGCCCTCCTGCTCGATGCGGCCTTCGTTCATCACCACCACGCGGTCGGAGACTTCCAGCGCCTCTTCCTGGTCGTGAGTCACAAATAGGCTGGTGACGTGGATTTCGTCGTGCAGCCGCCGCAGCCATCGCCGCAACTCCTGCCTCACCTTGGCGTCCAGCGCCCCGAAAGGCTCGTCGAGCAGCAGCACTTTGGGCTCTACGGCAAGGGCCCTGGCCAAGGCGATGCGTTGGCGCTGTCCGCCGGAAAGTTGGGAAGGATAACGAGTGGCTAGCCAATCCAACTGCACCAGCTTAAGAAGATCGTTGACGCGCGCGCGGATTCGCCCTTCCGGCGGCCGCTCGCGGCGCGGTTTCACGCGCAGTCCGAAAGCAACGTTCTCGAATACCGTCATGTGGCGGAACAGGGCGTAGTGCTGAAAGACGAATCCCACCCCGCGATCCTGCGCGCTGCGATGGGTGGTTTCCTCGCCATCGAAGATCACCGACCCGCTGTCGGGAAACTCCAGTCCGGCAATGACGCGCAGAAGGGTTGTTTTTCCCGAACCGGAGGGCCCCAGCAGCGCCACCAACTCGCCGGCCTGGATCTGAAGGCTGACGTCCTTCAGTGCCGCGAAATCGCCGAATCTCTTGGTGATGTTGCGGGCCTCGATGCTCATAGTTCCTCCTGGCGGTTAGGTCAGTTGCCGTGACGTTGCCCGTTGCCGGTCGGTTTTCCATTCCACCATGCTCTTGGCCACCAATGTGACCAAGGCCAACAACGTTAGCAGCGAGGCCACTGCAAAAGCTGGAACGAACTGGTAATCGTTGTAGAGGATCTCGATGTAGAGCGGCATGGTATTGGTGAGGCCGCGGATGTGTCCGGAGACCACCGAGACGGCGCCGAACTCGCCCATGGCCCGCGCGTTACAAAGGATAATGCCGTAGAGCAGGCCCCACTTGATATTGGGCAGAGTGACGCGAAAGAAGGCCTTCCAGCCGCTGGCGCCCAGCGTGATCGCCGCTTCCTCCTCTTCGCTGCCCAGCGATTGCATCACCGGGATCAACTCGCGGGCGATGAACGGAAAGGTGACGAAGGTGGTGGCCAGCAAGATGCCGGGAACGGCGAAGACGATCTTGATGTCCCGCGCCGACAGCCAGCTTCCAAACAGTCCCTGCGCCCCGAAGAGAAGCACGAAGATCATTCCCGAGATTACCGGTGAAACGCTGAAAGGCACGTCAATCAGCGTGATCAGCAGGCTCTTGCCGGCAAAGTCGAACTTGGCAATCGCCCACGCGGCGGCAACGCCAAAGACCAGGTTGAGCGAGATGGCGGCCGCCGCTGCCAGGAGGGTCAGGCGAATAGCAGAGAAGGCTTCGGGCTCTCGGAGCGCCGCAAGATAAGCCGCCCAGCCTTTCTGGAACGCATTGGCAAAGACGGCGGCCAGGGGCAAAAGGAGGAAGAGCCCCAGGAAGAGAATTCCGACTGAAATCAGAGCCCAACGGAAGAGGGCGGGATGGGCGCGAGCCCGTGGCCGGACCGAAGTTGCGAGAAGTTGAGGTGAGGCAGTTGAAGCCATGTTCCCTTGGGGAGTCGGGAGTTGGGAGTCGGGAAAGAGCGCCGACGGCCTTCTGGCTCGCTGGCTCCCTACGCCCGATTCGTTATACCCCAATCCCTACTAGCGACCCCCTTTTCCCCTCCTAGGATCAATCCAGAACCGAGACCGCGCTTCGCCGTCGCTGCAGGGTGTTGACCACCAGCAGCAAACTGAAGGAAACCACCAGGAAGACCAGCGCAATCGCGCTCGCCCCGGCGTAGTCGAACTCATCCAGCTTGGTCATGATCAGCAACGGAGTGATCTCCGTCCGCATGGGCATGTTGCCGGCAATGAACACCACTGAGCCGTACTCTCCCAAGGCGCGCGCAAAGGCCAGCGTGAAGCCGGTGATCCACGCCGGCAGGATTTCCGGGAGCACCACCCTGCGAAAAGTCTGCCAGGGATTGGCGCCCAGGCTGTGCGCCGCTTCTTCGATCCCTACGTCCAGGTCCTGCAGCACCGGTTGCACCGTGCGCACCACGAAAGGAAGTCCGATAAAGGTGAGCGCCACCATGATGCCCAGTGGCGTGTATGCCACTTTGATCCCCAGCTTGTCCAGACGGCTGCCCGCCCAACCGTTCGGCGAGTAGAGGGTGGTGAGCACGATGCCCGCCACCGCCGTGGGAAGCGCGAAAGGCAAATCGACCAGTCCGTCAATAAGGCGCCGAAAGGGGAATCGATAGCGCACCAGGATCCACGCCACCAACAAGCCGAAGACGGCGTTAATGAGCGCGGCGGCCAGCGAGGCGCCGAAGCTCAGGCGGTAGGACGCTAACGCCCGCGGCGACGTGACCGCAGCCCAAAACTGGGCCCAGCTCAGCGAGGCGCTCTTGATGAAAATGGTGGAAAGCGGGATAAGGACCATCAGACACAGGTAGAATAGGGTCCATCCCAGGGCCAGGCCGAAGCCAGGCAGAACCGATCGCTTTTTGAGTCTCAGGATCATGGGAAAGAAGCGATGAACGATGAGTGGTGAATGCAGAAGCCTTTAGCCGTGGATCGCCCTTCTCCTGCGTTCAGCGTTCGTCGGTCACCAATCCCCCCTCTCTCGATGTTTCTCACTATATTCGCTAAGCCGATGCATTCTACAAACTCTATTGTATCGATAGACTATCACGACATCGGAGGCGTGTCAAGACCCCAAATCGCGTTGGCATGGTACGGATGTACCACTACCAATCGCCCGGGTCCGGGCGAGGGCGCTGCCCATTCGCTTCGCTCAGGGCAAGCCTTTACAACCTTTCCTCCTCTGCTATGCTGGAACATAAAGGCATCACCACTTGCTTTGAGGACACATGAAAAATCGCCCCAACAACAACAGAGGCCATTCCGCCCTCAGTTCCGGCCAGCAACTCGCCTACGAGAATCACCGGTTCATGGAGAATGTCGAGGGGCGCCCACTGCGTATTATGGCCGAATACCTTGAGCCCAGGGCTCGGTTCGCCCGCGAGAAGATCGAGAACACGGTGGTCTTCTTCGGTTCCGCGCGGACCTTGCCGCGCGACGTCGCCACCGAGAACCTGCGCAAGCTGGAAGCTGCAGCGCAAAACCGCGGCATCAGCGCCCCGCCCAGCGCCGGGCTTCCAAACAGCCAAGCCAACGGACAGGACGAGGCTAACCGCCTCAAGGCGGCGCGCATGGCGGTGGAGATGTCGCGTTATTACGAAGAGGCTCGCGAACTGGCGCGCATGATCACCGCATGGTCGCTCTCCCTCCAAAAAGGGAAGCGCTTCATTGTGGTCTGCTCAGGCGGCGGGCCGGGCATCATGGAGGCCGCCAACCGGGGTGCAGCGGAAGCGGGCGGCGTCTCCATCGGCCTCAATATCAAGCTGCCTTTCGAGCAGGAATCCAACCCTTACGTGACGCCCCAGCTTAGCTTCCTGTTCAAGTACTTCTTCATGCGCAAGCTCTGGTTCGCCCAGCCGTCGCGCGCGCTGATCGTTTTTCCCGGCGGTTTTGGGACCTTCGACGAGCTCTTCGAAATTCTCACCCTTATCGAGACGCACAAACTGGGCCACCACGCCATCGTGCTTCTTTACGGCACCGACTACTGGAGACGCGCCGTCAGTTTCGAATGGTTACTCGAAACGGGGACGATCTCGCCCGACGAGATGACTTGCATCCGCTACGCCGACACGCCGAAGCAGGCGTTTGATATCCTCACCCGCGACCTGCGGCGAAACCGGGCCATGCGCGCCGCCTTCCGGCATCCTTTCCCATGAAGAATTGACGATTGGAAGAGGCGTCAGTTGTCCGTTGTCAGTTGCAGCACACCTCCGGATGAGCGGCGACTGACAACTGAGTGCGGACAACTGACGTGTCTTCCAATCGTCAATCGTCAATTTTTAGGTTGACGCGGCACGCTGCCCTCGATAGATTTACCTTCTCGATGGCGGTTCAACTCCACCTCCACGGAGGCCCCTATGAAAGTCGGTCTGTTCACTGCCCTCTTCGCCAAACTCAGCCTGGATGAGGTTATTGAGAAGATCAAACCGCTGGGTGTTCAAGCTCTCGAACTGGGCACCGGAAACTACCCGGGTGATCCGCACCTGAAGCTGGAGTGGCTCAAGCAGCCGGCCAAGCTCAAGGAGTTCCGGCAGAGGCTCGATGACGAAGGCATCAGCATCAGTGCTCTCAGCAGCCACGGCAACCCGCTCCACCCCGACAAAGCCTTTGCCAAGAAAAGCCAGGAAACCAGCCAGAAGACGATCCTTCTGGCGGAAAAGCTGGGCGTGAAAACCGTGATCGATTTTTCCGGCTGCCCAGGCGACTCCGAGAACTCCAAGTATCCCAACTGGTCGCCCACGCCATGGCCGCCCGAATACTTGGAAATCTTGAAGTGGCAGTGGGAGAAGAAAGTGATCCCCTACTGGACCAAGCACGCCAAGTTCGCTGAGGACCATGGCGTGCAAGTCGCGATCGAAATGCACCCGGGTTTCTCGGTCTACAATCCCGAGACCATGCTGCGACTGCGTGCGGCAGCGGGCAAGGCGGTCGGGTGCAACTTTGACCCCAGCCACATGTTCTGGCAGGGGATCGATCCCTGCGCAGCCGTGCGGGCGCTGGGCGAGGCGGTGTTTCACTGCCACGCCAAGGACACCAAGATCTATACCATGAACACCGTGGTGAACGGCGTGCTCGACGCCAAGCCCTATAGCGATGAGAAAAACCGCGCCTTCCTTTTCCGCACTGTGGGCTACGGCCACGGCCGCGAGTTCTGGACCGACTTGGTTTCGACGTTGCAAATGGTGGGCTACGATCACGTGCTATCCATCGAGCACGAGGACAGTCTGATGTCGGTGGATGAAGGACTGGCCAAGGCGGCGCGGTTCTTGCAGGAGATTGTCATCAAGGAGAAGTTGAAGGAAATGTGGTGGGCGTGAAGAGCAGTGACGTGTGACAAGTGACGAGTGACAAAGTCGCCGGGATACAGATCTTGAATAACTGAGGGATTCGTTCATGCCAGAAATCAACGTTGCACTGATTGGTCACCGATTCATGGGCAAGGCTCATTCGAACGCTTGGCGGCAGGTCCGGCATTTTTTCCCCGGAGAGCTGGTGCCGCGCATGAAGGTGCTGTGCGGCAAGGCTTGCAGCGAAGAACTGGAAGCTACGGCGGCGCTGTTCGGCTGGGAGGAATCGGACTGCGAATGGGAAAGGGTGATGGCGAGGAAAGATATCCAGGTGGTGGACATCTCAACCCCTGGATATCTCCACCACGATATGGCGATTGCCGCGGCGCAAACGGGCAAACACATCATCTGCGAAAAGCCCCTCGCCAACAGCTTGGAAGAAGCGAAGGAGATGCTGCAGGCCGTCGAGAAGGCAGGAGTGAAGCACTATGTGAATTTCAATTATCGGCGCGTCCCTGCGGTTGCGTTTGCCAAGAGTTTGATCGAAGCCGGACGGATCGGCGATCCCTACCACTATCACGGGGCCTACTTGCAGGACTGGATCATGGACCCGACCTTTCCCCTGGTTTGGCGGCTCGATAAGAAGCTCGCCGGCAGTGGGGCGCTGGGGGACATCGGCGCCCACGCAGCCGACCTCGCGTGTTACCTGAACGGCGAAATCGAGAGCGTGGCGGGGCAGATGACAACCTTTATCAAGGAGCGTCCTTTGCCGGCGGAAGGCGAAGGAGCTTGGGGAGCGCAGGGCGTGGGCGGCAAGGGCGAAGTCACGGTTGATGACGACACCAATTTTCTGGCGCGGTTCCAAAACGGCAGCGTGGGGGTGTTTGAGTCTACCCGGTTCGCCGGCGGCCGACGCAACCACAACACTTTCGAGGTCTACGGGAGCCGGGGCTCCATCGCCTTCAACATGGAGCGCATGAACGAGCTCGAATTCTACGATCGCACCGAACACCAAGCGTTCCAGGGGTTCAAGACGATCCTAGTGACGGAAGGCGTGCACCCGTACGTCGGCGCCTGGTGGCCGCCGGGTCACATCATCGGTTACGAACATACCTTCGTCCACGCCATTCACGATTTCCTTGTGTGCCTGGAAGAGGACACGATGCCTTCGCCGAACTTCGAGGACGGTGTCAAGAACCAGGCAATACTCGACACCGTGGAGCGCTCAGCGAACACCGGGCGTTGGATGAAGGTCGAACGGCCGAGCGGCAGTGACGAGTGACGAGTGACAAGTGACGAGAGGAAAGAAGCAGAGCCAAAAGGAACAGGTCGCCCCGACGGAGACGAAACAGCGTGGAAGAATTAGCGGAGAGCACACGTGAAGTATCCGAAAGGCTAGACAGCGTCAGCCGTTTTGCAGTCGATGGCGCACGACCCGCCGGAGATGCGGGAATCGATTGCGGTTTACTTGTTCCTGCGAAAGGAATTCGAGCGAGGCCCGGTGACTGAGAATCACCTATTTCAATTCGTTGATCGTTCCTTCTATCGGATGGACAATGCTAGCCTCCTGCCCGACTTTCGCGCGAAGTACTTCGAGCTTATGGAGAGGTCACGTGGACGCAGCGAACTCAATCTGAAAGCCCTAGCGCTGGAGCTATACCCGATTAAGAATCGGAAGAATCTACCGAGCCTTCAGTTTTCCTTTCGTGACTAAGCTCGCTCACACGGTGGCTCCTAATGAGTACCCGATATACGACTCGGAAATCTGCAGGGGCCCTTGGCTTCCGCCCTCGTTACAGCAAAGACCACGACACGCGGCTCGATCAGTGCTGGCGGTTCTACCAAGATTTGCAGGCGCTCTATAGAGAAGTCCTCGTTCGTGGGATCGTCAAAGAACCCGTTCGAGTTTTTCGCGACCGGTACGCCCCAACGGCTAATGAGCTCCCGGAAACCAAGATAATCGACTTCATTCTCTGGTCCGCTGGCAAATTCCTTGGAGAAACGGAGAGAGCAAGTTGACAGTCATCAATAACGCTCGTCACTGGTCACTTGTCACTCGCCACTAGTCTTATGTCTTACCTCATGGGCATCGATGTCGGGACTACGGGCACACGAACAGTGATCGTGCGCCCCGACGGCCACGTCATGACTGCGGCGACCGGCGATCATCAGCCGATGCGCATGGCCAGACCCGGGTGGGCGGAGCAGGACCCCGCCGACTGGTGGCAGGCTACCATCGCCGCCGTCCGCGCTGCTCTCAGCCAGGCGCAACTGACAGGCTCGGACATCGAAGCCGTCGGACTCTCCGGCCAGATGCACGGCGTCGTCCTGCTCGACAGGGCGAATACGGTGCTGCGCCCCAGCCTGATCTGGTGCGACCAGCGCAGCCAGGCGCAATGTGACTGGATCACGTCGCGAGTGGGCGTCGAACGCCTCATCGAACTGGTCTCCAATCCCGCCCTAACCGGCTTCAGTGCGCCCAAGCTGCTGTGGGTCCGCGACCATGAGCCCGCGATTTTCGAGCGTGCCACTCATTTCCTGCTGCCCAAGGATTTCGTGCGCTTCAAACTCACAGGCGAGTTTGCCACCGATGTCTCCGACGCTTCCGGCACCCTGCTGTTTGACGTGACCCATCGACGGTGGTCGGCCGAGATGCTGGCGGCGCTCGGAATCGATGGCGGCCTTCTGCCACGAGCCTACGAATCGCCGGAGGTGACCGGCGAGATTTCGCGCGAGGTTTCGCTGGTTACCGGTCTGAAAGCGGGCACGCCAGTGGTGGCCGGGGCGGGCGACCAGGCTGCGAGCGCGGTCGGCAACGGGATTGTGTCGCGCGGGCTCACGTCGGCCACGCTGGGCACGTCGGGTGTGATCTTCGCTTACACCGATTCGCCCAAGCTCGACCCCAAAGGACGCATCCATACTTTTTGCCACGCCGTTCCCGGCGAGTGGCACGTGATGGGTGTGACGCAAGGGGCCGGACTTTCGCTCCGCTGGTTCCGCGATCAGCTTGGCGCCGCCGAGACCTGGTACGCGCACCAGACCGACGCCGATCCCTACGACTTGATCATCAAGCAGGCCGAGAGAATCCGGCCCGGAAGCGACGGTTTGCTGTTTCTTCCGTACCTCATGGGTGAGCGCACGCCGCACCTCGATGCGCGCGCCCGCGGGATGTGGTTCGGCCTCACGGCGGCACACACCCGGGGCCACCTGATTCGTTCGATCCTGGAAGGCGTGGCGTTCAGCCTGCGGGACTCGCTCGAGATTTTCAAGGAGCTGGGTATTCCGGTGAAGCAGATTCGCGCCTCCGGAGGCGGATCGCGCAGCCCCCTCTGGCGCCAGATTCAGGCTGATGTCTACGGCAAGGAGTTAGTGACTCTGCGGGAGTCGGAAGGCTCAGCTTTCGGCGCCGCCCTTCTGGCGGGTGTGGGCAGCAAGACCTACGCTTCCGTGGAAGAGTCGGCGCGGAAGGCGATCGAGATCCGTGAGCACACCGAGCCTCACCACTCCAACGCAGCGATCTATGAGCAACTGTACGCGGTCTATCGCGATGTTTATCCTGCGGTGCGAGGGCTAGCCCATAGGTTGGCCGATGCGGCGGAGTCAAGTCACTAAGGAACCGATCGCGATTGCGCCGCGGACTCATTGAGATTGGACGATTGAGGGAATGCGTGCTCATGGAGGCCCCAGCATGAAGTTACTCTTGCGCCTCGCTTCCGCGACCGCGCCTGCGTTAATGCTCTTCTTACTTGGTTCACCGAGGTGGTCCATGGCCCAATCATCATCTCACGCCGCAAAGCTGGAGCAGACCCAATACCGAGGCTGGAACGTCTATAAGCTGACCAACGGCATCGTCAGCCTGATAGTCGCTCCCGACATCGGCGGGCGCGCCATCCAGCTTCAGCTCGGCGACCAGGATTTCTTCTTCGTCAACCCGGACCTCGCCGGCAAGGTTTTGCCGGAGAGCGAGAACAACTTGAAGAGCGGCTGGGCCAACTATGGCGGCGACAAAGTCTGGCCGGCGCCCGAAGGCTGGATGAACGACGACCAGTGGCCGAGCATTCCTTACTACGTTCTCGACGGCAGCAGGTTCCAGTCGGAGGTGATGAAGGAAACCGCCGCCGAGGTCGCGGTCCGCGTCACCAGCCCGCCCGATCCTCGCAGTGGCGTGCAGTTCGTCCGTACGTATCACGTCTACGCCGGCACGACGCGCGTGACCGTGGAACAAGTGATGCGCAACATCAGCCGCCGCCCGATCCGTTGGGGCATCTGGCACCTGATTCAGAACGACGCGGCCGACGCCCGCGATCCCTCGAAGCCCAACCCGGAACTTTACATGTACGTTCCGCTTAACCCGCACAGCCTGTTTCCCAGCGGCTTCTACAACCCCTACGGCGACAGCCGCCACCCGAGCTACGAAGTGATGCACGGCGGCCGCATGCTGCGCATCCATTACCTGTATCGCGTGGGCAAAGTCGCGGCCGATTCAAACGCCGGCTGG
The DNA here is from genome assembly GCA_035315065.1 of Terriglobia bacterium. Lineage (GTDB taxonomy): Bacteria > Acidobacteriota > Terriglobia > UBA7540 > UBA7540 > DATFYM01. Next base: position 40,617 of record DATFYM010000213.1, on the reverse strand, counting down.
TTCGCGGTGGTCAACGGCCAGAAGAGCATCGGGTTCATCGAGAGCTTCAAATATTTCCCCGGCCTAGCCTACCCCGATGACGCTTCGGTGGAATCATGGAATGACGGCCCTGGGACGATCTCACGCGGGCCGTGGGACCAAGTGCTGCCCGACGACCCGAAAAAGACGCCGTATTTCCTGGAGTCCGAAGTCATCAGCCCCTACGCTGCGCTCGACCCAGGAGAAGAGTATGAGTTCACTGTACATTGGTCGCCGACGAGCGTAGTGAATCCCATCGTCGACGCAACGTGGGCCGGCGCCCTCAGCGAACCCCTCGCCGCCAAGGTCGAGTCGGGCGGCGACAACATCCGGTTAACGGGCGTCTTCGGAGTGTTCACCCCCGGCGCCCTGATGGCGAGTTTTTACGGCCCCATGGGAGAGGAACTCAAGCACGATACTCTCCAGAGCGTGGACCCACGTCAGGTGGTGCGACTGGATAAATCGGTCCCCCTGCCCAAGGACGCCTTCCGCGTCAGCATCTCGGTGCGCGACGAAGACGGGGAGAATCGCGGGGTTTTAGGCAACGTCATCGTCGGGCAGCATTGAAGAATTGCCGATTGCAGATTGACGATTGATGATTGAAGAAGATGGCCGACGGTAGACGGAACATGAGGAAGAGGAACTCCTTCCCCTTTTATGCACGTCCACCACCTACGGTCTACCGTCTCTTCCAATCGTAATCGACAATCCTTCGCTTGGGAGCAATCGGCGATTCTTCGGTTAACGCCCCACCCCTTCCCATTGTTCGCGCCCAGTAATAGATTAACTAGCCACCTAGGCAAATGGGTAGCGGTTCAACTCCAGCGCCCGGTTGGCGACGCGCCGTTTGATGGCGATGGTATCCACGGGCGTCCGCTTCAAGAAGCGCCGCAGCACCGCAAGCTGGGTGCGCAGCATGTCTCCCTCGGCGATGCGCGCCAAAGCCCGACGCGCCTCCACTTCCATGCGATCGGCGGCGTCGAACACATAAGCGCGCGTGGCATCGATCTCCGTCGCGCAGGCCTCCGCCGAAGTTTTCTCGATCCCTTTCTCGGTGCGCAGCAGCGCGCTTTCCATGGCGTAAACGTCCATCACCAGGTTGCTGAGCGCGCCGATCACTTCCTGCTCGTCGGAGAGCGCCTGCATGTAACGCTGTATGGCGCTGCCGGCCACCAACAGCACCACCTTCTTGGCGCCCGCCAGGATGCGAGCCTCCTCGGAGAGTGGTCCTTCGGCTTCCGTTTCCTCCGCCGGCGACGCGCCCAGAATCTCGTCCATCAACCTGGTGGCCGCCGGAATCAGAGCCAGTTCGCCTTTCATCGACCGCTTGATGAGCATGTCGACGATCAGCATGCGATTGATCTCGTTGGTACCTTCAAAGATGCGGTTGACGCGCTGGTCGCGATAGGCCGTCTCCACGGGGTAATCGCTGGAGAAGCCGTAACCGCCGTAGATCTGCACGGCCTCGTCGGTGACGAAATCGAGGATCTCGGTGCCCATCACCTTGAGGATGGAGCACTCGACGGCGTATTGCTGCAGCGCCTCGAGCATTTGCTTCGACGCGCCCGACGGGCCCGACGCGCCCTGATCGACGTCCTCGAGCAGGCCGTCAATCATGCCCGCGGTCCGGTAGGACATGCATTCGCCGGCGTAGGTGCGGATCACCATCTCGCCGATTTTCTCCTTAATCAAGCCGAAGTCTGCGATCTTGCGGCCAAATGCATCGCGCTCCTTGGCCCACTTCACCGCCTCGGCCAGGAGATACTTCGCGCCGCCGACGCACGCGACACCCAGCTTAAGTCGGCCCATGTTGAGAATGTTGAAGGCAATCAAATGGCCCTTGCCGATTTCACCCAGGACGTTTTCCACCGGCACAGCAACGTTCTCCAGGTTGAGCGGCGTCGTGGACGAGCCGCGAATGCCCATCTTGTGCTCCTCGGCGCCGGGCGCGACGCCTGGATAGGTGCGCTCCACAATGAAGGCCGTGAACTTCTCTCCGTTCACCTTGGCAAAGACCACGAATACGTCGGCGATGCCGCCGTTGGTGATCCACATCTTGGCGCCGTTCAAGATGTAGTGCCGGCCGTCGGGGCTGAGCACGGCTTTGGTCTTGCAGTTGAGCGCGTCGGAAGCCGACGTGGACTCGCTCAAGCAATAAGCCCCTACCCACTCGGCGCTCGCCAGCTTGGGCACGTAACGCATCTTCTGGTCTTCCGTACCGAAAAAGGCGATGGGAAGAATGCCGATGCCGGCCTGAGCCCCATGGGTCGTCGCCCAGGAACCGTTGCGTCCCATTTCTTCCGAAATCACGACGGAGGAAATCTTGTCCAGCTCGAGTCCTCCGTATTGCTGCGGTACATCGTTGGCGCAAAGGCCCAGCTCCGCCGCTTTCCGCAAAAGTTCGCGGAGCAGTCCGGGCTGCTTCTGCTCCAGTTCTTTCGCGCGCGGCAGCACCTCCTGCTCCATGAAGTCCTTGGTGGTTTGGCGGATCAGGAGGTGCTGGTCGGTGATATCCTCCGGTGTAAAGACGTCTTCGGGCCGCCGCTGCTCAATGAGAAAGCTGCCGCCCTTGATCGGCGTCCTGGTAATCGTTGGTGCCGTAGCCATAGGATTTTCCTTTCTCTCCTCCTCAAGCGAGCCCACGATCGGGGTTGGGTCATGTGCCGAGACTCACATCCCAGATTGCGTGGGCGGTCATGAACTCACGACGGCGCGCTAGCAGCCGACGCTCGCAGAGGTCCTCCGCCCCACCCCTTGCTTCTATGTTCGACGAATCAAAAATACTCTGTACGATAAAACTTGCTCTCTACGATGTCTGTGCCGCAGATCACATCAGTTTCGAAATTCGGCCTCGAAATTCGAAACTAGCCCTCGTTGATCCTGCCTTCCGCGCACTGCCGCGCACCTGGGTAGGAGTCCGCGAGATGGCAGCCAAGGGGAGTTACCGCTTGACTTGCAGGAACCGCGACCCCCTTTTCTGTGTTCCTCCACGTTGGAGAACGGTGGTGGCGATCCGCAGATCACGGCTTGACACGAGTCGCGGGGCTTGACACCCTTTAGTCAAGTCGGTTGCGAAAGACAGGCGCTTAAGAGCCCTTAAGTCGGTGTTCGAGCCCGTCGCCTCCCGTTCTTGGTAAACTTGCTAAGATTTTGCATCCCCAAATGCCCGAAAACGGACGGTTCTTCCAATAACCCCCCTGTTTACAACACGAGGTTGCGCACTAGGGTAGGGAGAAGTGGTAATTAAATCGCTGGTTGATTTTTCTTGGTTGAACCAGATCGATAACCCGCGAACCCGGCAGCGACCCCTGAGTTCGCGCGGCCGACTCACCTTGGCTATGATACCACCTAAGGTATCCCCCTGGTCGCGGGCCGAACTGGGTGAACGGATCATACAAATCAAGGCTAGCACATAATTAAGCAAAAGTCAAGTCGTTTATTAGGTACTGAGAGTCGGGACCTTTATATTCGCTTTCGTGTCGCGTACCCTGGATCAATGCGACGGCTCACCGCCGTTGCGGCTGCTGAGGTATTTCTCGACAAACGCGATAAACCCTTCAAGCTTTTCGTCGAGCCGACGCTCGGCATCAGCCAGTTGCTGGTGAGACGCTGCCAGTTGCCGGTGAGATTCCACCAGCTCAACGTGCGACTGAGCCAGCTTCATGACCACGTTCTCAAGAGCGGCGTGTTGGACAGCGATCCGATCCAGGTTCTCCTCGATCCGCTGCATCCTGGCGTCGAATCTGGCTTGATTCTCAAGCATAAACTGCATGGTACGTTCCATCTCTTCGTAAGTCATAAGGACTGACCTCCCAGTCACGACCTTGGAACCCGTTCAGAAACTCCCGGGGCGGGAAGAATTGCCGATTGCAGATTGACGATTGAAAGTGAGTCTCATTGACGATTGTCGATGGCCTATTGAAAGCGCCGCGCGGCTTGCCGACTCCTAATCTTCCAATCGTCAATCGTCAATCTGCAATCGGCAATTCTTCGCGCTCCCAGGGTTTCCGGACGGACTCTAGGTGTCGTAGGGCAATCCCACAAGTTCCCGTTCTCTTTCTTTTCCGAGCCCGCGAGTCTTTTCCTCCAGTTCCTCGGCGAGTTCACGGAGCCGATCAAGTTGTTCGTCGGAATCTCGCTCTTCCCTGGCAGCCTTGGCGCGACGCTCCCACAGGTTAGCATCATCCTGCAAGTTCTCGAAGATTCCGGCTGCCCCCATGCCGCCACCGACGCACATGGTGACCATACCGTAGCGCGACTTGCGTCTCTTCATCTCGCCCAGTAGCGTCGCGGTGAGCTTGGCGCCGGTGCAGCCGAGTGGATGGCCCAGCGCCACGGCGCCGCCATTCACATTCACCCGGTCGAGGTCGAGCCCGGCCTGCTGGATCACGGACAGGGCCTGCACCGCGAAGGCTTCGTTCAACTCTATCAGGTCGATGTCGGCGAGGGTGAGTCCCGCCAGTTTCAGCGCCTTGGGGATGGCGTATACCGGTCCCACGCCCATCTCTTCCGGCAGGGTTCCCGCGGCGGCAAAGGCAACGAATCGCGCCAGAGGTTTAGCGCCGAGTTCTCGCGCCCGCTCCGCCGACATCACGATGGCCGCGGCGGCGCCATCGCTCATTTGCGAGCTATTGCCGGCCGTCACGGTGCCATGAGCGTGAAAGGCGGGCTTGAGCTTGGCCAGCGCTTCCAGCGTTGAGTCGCGACGAGGACCTTCATCGATGTGAAAGGTGACGGTCCGCTTGTGCGGACGGTTCTTCCCGTCCATGCTCACCTCGGTCACCTCGAGCGGCACCACCTCATCCTTGAACTTGCCTTCGGCGATGGCGGCCACCGCCCGCTGATGGCTGCGCAAGGAGAACTGGTCCGCCTGCTCGCGCGTGATCCCGTACTTGCGCGCCAGATTCTCGGCCGTCAGCCCCATGCTGAGGTAGGAGTCAGGGTAGTGCTCCATCAGGTGAGGATTGGGGGCGAAGTGAAACCCGCCCATGGGGATCATGCTCATGGTTTCCGCGCCGCCGGCGATGATCGTGTTGCCGAAGCCCGCCATGATCCTTTCCGCGGCCAGCGCGATGGCCTGGAGGCCGGAGGAGCAGAAACGATTGATGGTCATGGCCGAGCAGCTAACAGGGAGGCCAGCCCGCAGCGACGCTACGCGCGCCACGTTGTTTCCCTGTTCGCCCTCGGGCATGGCACAGCCCAGGATCACATCCTCGATTTCGTTCACGTCCAGACCGGGAACCCGGCTGATGACCTCTTTGAACACCGCCGCCGCCATATCGTCGGGGCGAGTGTTGCGCAGCGTGCCGCGCGGAGCTTTGCCCACGGCAGTGCGTGCGATCGATACGATGACTGCTTCCTTCATTTTCATCCTCCAGTCTCAATACAAACGGTAGACAGTAGATGGTAGACAGCATAAGCGGGCGTCTACCGTAGAACAGTCGGTTGGCGGGTCGATTCTTCGCTTTGTTTCCAGCAGCCGATCCTTTGTTTTCAATGACTCCCTCGCTTTGTTCCGCAAAACTGAAGGAAATCCAGAGTACTTTCTCCAATCGACACATCGGCGGCTTATTTCAATGGCTTAGAGTCGTATCAGGTCATAGGGTCCGGCCAGCAAATGCAAACTCCTGAATGAGCGGCGGATTCAGATCAAAGTCGCTGTAGCGGATCCATTTGGGTTTGACGACGAAATAGACGATTCCAGGCCAGCTAAGCCGAATTGGGCCGTCAGGCCAAGCGCTAAAGTACACTTCCTGACAGCGTTTAAGTTCCGACCCGTGGAGTTCCTGAGCCTCTCCCTCGTATTGCACGGTCTGCTCGCCCGTCCAACCAATCACGAAGGAACACCTTGGTCTAGCCATAAGATTCGGATACTTTCGCGTGGTCTTCACCGTGTCGAAGACAATTTCAAGTTCTGAGGTGATCGCAATGCCAACCAAAGCTGACTGGGGCGTGTTCACCTCGGCGATTGTGGACAGCACACCGAGCTTATGTTTCGCCACAAAGTGGTAAAGGTCAGCCTTGGTCATGTCCTTGTTTTCACAAACACCGTGGCTTTCGAGTCGTGTTCTTTCCACGCTACTAGCTAGACTAGCGGGGTGCTGAAAAACCCTGTTTCGAACGGTTTTCGTAGCGGCGCCCTTTAGGGCGGCACCGTGAATTCAATAAGATGGCCGGCTAAAGCCGGCCTCTACGAAGGCCCAAGGGCCTTTTTCAGCACCCTGCTAGTGTTTTCAATAACATCGTGCCTTTCATTGCCTCAAGAGTTTTCTCTTTTGCCCGTCGGTCCGTGTCCGTCCTCCGCTTGACTATCGAACTTGCCGTCTGCTTATCCGAACCGTGGCTTCGTTCCTGATTTCTCCAACCGCCGATCCTTTGTTTTCAATCAAATCGGTGGCTTCGTTTTCAAAAAAACTCTCAGACTTTCAGCCGTAGCCCATCAGCTTGCTGACCGCCTTCCGCCTTCTGCCTTCCACCTACTGCCTTCTGCTAAAAGTACTCCTTGGTCTCATCCGTCCAATCGAACTTCCCCTGATTGGAATTAGTCCCGGTCATATCGAACTTGTTCCCGAACTCGTCGCTGTAGCGCAGGAACTTTGTCTTCCCCTTGACCGATTTGGGTATATTCCAGGACGTATTATTTTCCACTACGACTGGGGTCTTCCCGTCCATGCCCGTGATGTAATCCGCTTCGAAGCCGCCTTGATCCCCGATCTGGAGCTTGTTGGTTTTTTCACCCGCCTCCTGAACGATGTGCGCACGCTCCCAATGGTTGGCGCTGGGGTCGATGTGGGTCGCGATGGCTTTGAGCGCCTCTCCTTGCTCCGGTGTGGCCCGATCGTCGATATACCAGACCTTGCTTTTCTTGCCGTGCGACCCGGCGAGACGCAGGCCGTCGAGGCTTACGCTGCCGTAGTGACCCTTCTGGATAGCCAGCGAGAAAAGCGACCAGCAGAAATGGTGCGGCGAGGGTCCCTGTCCGAAATTGCAGGAGCAGGGGACATTGCAGGTGCAGGCCTCGCTCAGGTCGCCCGAGATTTCCCAGTGTTGGCCGGTGGCTGTAGCCTTAGGTTTCTCGGCGGCCGCGACCACACTCCAGGCAACCAACCCAACCAGGACCGGAAGCAACCGGATGCCTAGAAGAGACGGCTTCTTCTTCATGGTTGTTTACTCCACTGCTGGCAGTGCGCCCTCGAAGAATCGGGCCGCTCAACTCGACTCCGACAGTCTCCGCCCAATTGCCTCTCACTCATTGGATTCTTCCCCTTCGTCTTTGGTCCGGCCCGCGTCCTCGAGCTGGACATTTCGCTGCTCGCTCGCGGCATCGAGGCGGATCTCAGCCTCGCGCCGGGCCTCTAACTCCGGAAGCGCTGCCAGATCCCGGGGGCGACCGGCAGCGCGCTTGGCCCTGATGAGCCCTTCAAGAGAAAGGACACGGCAAGTGTACCCGAATATTTCGAGCGCAATCGAAGACGCCAGGACCGCCGGGTACATTCCTATGCCAGCAACTTCCCCCAGGAGGTCGATGTCACCAAGGTCGGTATCTAACGTAAAGTTGAGCCCACGCGTAACGGTCCCCGTGTCCAAATGAAAAGGAAGGTTGGTTGGCGCCCCGCGCAGGCGCGGGTGGTAGGGCGCCAGAGCCTTGACCAGGCGTTCGATGTTTTCGCGGCTGCGGCTGTAAGAGATGTCCAAGTCGTAGGTAATGTGGGCCGAGCCGTGGGCGGTGATCGCGACTCCGCCGATCACAACAAAATCAACGCCGGCGTCGTGAAGAACGCCGATGGTCTGCTGGAATTGGTTCACCGGCTCCGCCTTTTCGCCCGCTGCAACTCCTCGATGAAGGCCTGGGCCGCCTGGAGCTCTTGGAGACGTTCCGTCGGAGTCATCTTCAGCCTCCGCAGCAGCAGCGTAAGATCGACACCATAGTCTCGGGCGGCGGCAATTTTGCTGCCAGGAGGAGGATCGTTGATCAGTTGAATCAGTAGCTCTCGCTCTTCGGCAGTCATGCCTCTCACTCCCGGTCCACGCCGTTAGATGCAAGCGCGGGCCTTTGGTCTGCGCTCGGCGAGAAAGGCAGCAGCTCCACGGCCCCAGTTCAAGGCGGGCGTGACGCCCGCTCTACGTTAGGCTATGTTCACTTCTCCACTTGCTGCAACCAATCCACCACCTTCTGCTTGTACTCCGGGGTCTTCTCCCAGGACCCCATCCCGTGACCGGCTCCCTCCACCGTATAAAGCTCGCAGGAATTCCCGGCCTGTTTCATGCGCTCGCACATCTTGACGGACTGCTGGTAGTCCACAACCTGGTCGTCGGAACCGTGGATGAGGAGATAGGGCGGCATGCCCCTTCGCACGTGGTTAATCGGAGAGGCTTTCTTGAGGCGCTTGAAGGCTTGGGCGTCGAAAGTCTTGATGCCCAGAAAGGCTTCGAGCGCGGTGGGCTCCTTCTTCTGCCTTTGCCGCATTTCGTATTCACCCATCAGGTTGTGGGGTCCGTAGAACGAGACCACCGCGGCCACTCGCCAGCGCGGATCGCGTTGGGTGCCCACGTACGACACCAGATGTCCGCCGGCCGACTCGCCCAGCAGCGCAATCCGCCTAGTGTCGACTTTGTATTCGGACGCATGGGCCTTCACCCATTCGATGGCGTGATCCACATCTTCGATGGCGGCGGGAAACGGATATTGCGGCGCCAGCCGGTAGTCGATGCTGAACCAGGTGAAGCCGGCGCGAGTGAGGGGCTCGAAGATGGGCGTGACGTAGACCTGCTTATTGCCTCCGGTGAAGCCGCCCCCGTGAACAATAATGACCGTGGGAAAAGGACCCGGCCGATCCGGAACGTTCGCATCGAGCTTCAGGCTGACACCCGCGACGTTGGAGTACTCAATGTCCTTCCGCTGTTCGCTCCGCGCCAAGGCGGACGACAACAGCAGGCAGGCCAACGCCAATGGCAGAGCTTTCCAGAAGCAGACTGAAGACTTCATTACAGTGTCTCCCGACTCCCCAGCGGCTCCCCTAGGCTGACGCTCCTGTTCGAAACCGGACGTGCACGAGCGTCCCTGATCTGCTTGTGGTATGCTACAAGCAAGGCCAAAAAGAGGCCCGGAGAGCGACGCCAGTGAAGCTGCTGATTACCATTTTTCAAGACGAAGACGGTGTCTTCGTCGCAGAATGCCCCGCCATTCCGGGATGTGTCAGCCAAGGTCGCACGGAGGCTGAGGCCGTCGAAAACGTTCGGCAGGCCATCCAAGAATGCCTGGAGGTCCGGGCCGAGCGCGGGATGCCGCTGACAGTGCAGACTCGCGAGGTGGAAGTCCCCGCCTGATGCCAAGCGTTCCCGTTCTCAGGCCAAAGCAAGTGGTAACCGCCTTTCAAAAGCTTGGTTGGGAAGTGGCCCGACAGCGGGGCAGCCACATCATTCTGACGAAGCCCGGCCATATCGCAACCCTTTCAGTCCCGAATCATCCTACGGTCGCTCGCGGAACGTTGCGCAGCCTTGTCGCCCGCGCAGGTATAACCATCGAGGATTTCCTGGCGGCTTTGGGCCGATGACCCACGCGGCCCTGGCGCGCAGGCACACGGTGGCTCATGCGGCGACCGAACGATACCTTCAGCATTCCGGGGAATCCCTCACCGTGCTCCAGGCGGTCAGCCAGGACCCGCAATGCCAGGGCTTGAACGCGGGCGCCGGCCTCCTCCCGCGCTTGTCCATAGGCCATTACGCCCGGCAAGTCGACGATGTCCGCCAGCCACCGGCCGTCCTCTTCGCGCTCAAACTCAATCGTTAGGTTCATGCGCGCCATTCACTCCAAGGAAACCGGTACTTCCCACGGCCTAAAATGCTCCCCCGCTTCACAGGTTGGATCAGGCGTGAACCGGGTCAACTACCTCGATGTCCCTAAACCGGCGGAAGCCTTTGTCAGCAGTCAGGATGGTTCGAACCTTGTGCTCGCGCATCAGGACAACGAGGTGAGCGTCGTGAACATCATTGCCATGAATGCCGGGCGTCTGCCGCGTGACCTCCTCAAGTTGGGAAAAGTGCGCTTCGGTCTCGCGCAAGACTTCGACCGAAGGAGACTCCAAGAGGTGACCGATGAACGAAACGGCTGCGGCCAACGTGAGGGGGCGTGTGAATACAACCGGATGAGTAGCGGCTCGCAGAAATTCGTACACAACCCCCCAGGTGAGGAACCATGGTGACCCGCCCCTGCGGAGACCCTCGATCGCCGCGCGCGCCGCACTGTGCTCGGGGCTGGCCGGATTCGCCGAGTACAACAAAATGTTCGTGTCAACAAGCGCGCTCAACGACCCTCCATCGCATCGTAAAGGGCGTTCCGGTCAGCCAGATCAACCTTGGGCTTCCCCATATTCCAAGTCGGCAATGGAGCCAGCTTCCGGCGCCTCCGTTTGCGCCGCGCAGCCAGTCCCAGCCGAAGGAGTTCTTCCGTCAAAGAGGAGAGGGTCCGGCGCTCGGCCGCGGCAAGCTTTTTCAGCTCGCTGAACTGTATTTCATCAAGAACCAAGGTCGTGCGCTTCATATGAAAAATCATACACCACAAAGTGGCGGCCGTCAAACTACGCTCCTCCTCAGTTGCGGAGGGGTTTCCCCTTTTTAAGCATATGCTGCATGCGCTCCACCGTCTTCTTCTGACCGCACAGGCTGACGAACGCTTCGCGTTCCAAATCGAGCAGGTACTGCTCGGAGACGCGCTGGGGCGACGTGAACTCGCCGCCGCCGGAAAGCACCTTGGCGAGCTGGGTGCCTACCACCACGTCGTAGTCCGAGATGTACTCGGCACGGCGCATCAGGTGCAGCCCAAGCTTCATCTTGCTGAACGCCGCCTGGCCCAGCACCAGGATGTCCTCGCGCGGCTTGCCGGGCCGGTAGCCGAGCTTCACCATGTCGAGCGCCAACTGCTTGGCGTCGGCGATCTGCCGGTCGCGGTTCATGCTGATGGAATCGCGCACCGCAAGGTAACCCAGTCGGCGCGCCTCTTCAGCGCTGGTGGAAACCTTGGCCATGCCGATGTTGGTGAAGACCTCCTTGACGTAGGTGAAGGCGTCGGCCTCGGGATCGTTGGGCACCGCGTCCATGGCGCGCACCAACATCTCCTTGGTGCCTCCACCTGCCGGGATGATCCCTACGCCGACCTCCACCAGGCCCATGTAAGTTTCGGCTGCGGCACGCACGCGCGCAGAGTGAATGGAGATTTCCACGCCGCCGCCGAGGGTCATGCCGAAGGGCGCCGCCACCACCGGCTTGGGCGCGTACTTAAGCGCCATATTCACGTTCTGGAACTGGCGGCACGCCTGGTGAACTTCGTCCCAGTCACCCTCCTGGATGCCCATCAGGACCAGCATCAGGTTGGCGCCCACACAGAAGTTGGGCGATTGGTTGCCGATCACCATGGCGTCAAAGCCTTCGTTGAGCGCCTTGAGGCCGGTGTGCAGCATCTGGATGGTGTCGGCGCCGATCGAGTTCATCTTGGAATGGAACTCGACGCAGACCACGCCGTCCCCCAAGTCGATGAGGCTGGCGCCCGCGTTCTTTCTGATCTCGCGCTTGCGCTCCTTGAGGGCGGGCAGAAGGATTATGCCCGGCCGGTCTTCCAACGTCTCCATGCCACCCATCGCGTCGAAGTAACGCAGGTTGCCGTCGACGCGCTCGTAGAAGGTCCTCCGGCCCGACGCCAGGAGGTTCTCAGCCAGCGGAGGCACCGCCCGGCCTTCCTTCTTCCATCCCTCGACGGTCTTCTCCACCCCCACGGCGTCCCACAACTCGAAGACGCCGCACTCCCAGTTGAATCCCCACTTCATGGCGTCGTCGATGGAGACGACGTCGTCCGCGATCTCAGGAATGCGGCTGGCAGCATAGTGGAACAGGTCGCCGAGCGTGCGGCGGTAGAATGCCCCGGCGCGATCCGGCGATTGCATCAGCATGGCGACACGCTGGCGCACGTCCTCGACGTTCTTGCCCATTTCCAGCGACGGAAACTTCGCCTTCTGCCGGGGCCGGTATTCGTAGGTTTGGAGGTCGAGGGTCAGGATCTCGCCCTCGTGGCCGCCTTTCACCTTTTTGTAGAAACCCTGCTTGGTCTTGTCACCGAGGAGCTTGCGCTCCATCATTTCGGCGATGAAAGGGGGAACGTCGAACAGCTCGCGACGCTCATCATCGGGCAGCGACCCGGACAGGTTCTTGATCACGTGCACCAGCACGTCAAGACCGACGATATCGAGGGTTCGGAAGGTGGCGGACTTGGGCAGGCCCATTGCCGGGCCGGTGAGCGTATCGATCTCCTCGATGGTATAGCCGTCCTGCTGCATCACCCGCAAAACGTTGAGCGTGCTGAACGTGCCGATGCGGTTGGCGATGAAGTTAGGCGAGTCCTTGGCGGAAACGATCCCCTTGCCCAGAACAACGTCGACGAAACGCGAGACAGCCTCCACCACTTCGGGCAGCGTGTCGGCCGTAGGGATAGTCTCCAGCAGCTTCATGTAACGCGGCGGATTGAAAAAGTGGGTCCCCAGCCAGTGGCGCCGGAAGTCCTCCGGGAAGCCCTCCGAGATGCTCGATATCGAAATGCCAGAGGTATTCGAACTGACGATAGCCCCTTGGGGTCGAAACTGTTGAACCTTCTCGAGCAGAGCCTGCTTGATGGCGCGGTCTTCGGTGACGGCCTCGATGATCCAGTCACAGTCCTTCAGCCAAGCCAAGTTGTCCTCGAAGTTACCGACGGTGATCATGCGGGCAGCTTCGGGCACAAAGAAGGCGGCTGGACGCGACTTCAGCGCCGCGTCGAGCCCCGCGTGGGCGAACCGGCTGCGGACGCGCGGGTCGGCCAGCGTTAGACCTTTGGCCTGCTCCTCCGGCGTAAGGCTCTTGGGGACAATATCCAGAAGCACCGAAGGAATCGAAGCATTGGCAAGATGGGCGGCAATACGGGCCCCCATAGTCCCGGCGCCGAGCACGGCGACTTTTCGGATTTCGCGCACAATAAGCCCCCAGTTGTTTTGCTAAGAATTTAAACCAAGCACCTGGCAGCATTATGCGGGAGAACAGAATCCGCGTCAATAGTCAGCATGTAGTTCCAATCGAAGGGTTTACCATGTTCACAATCGAGCCAGACTAGCTAAATTGGGGATGAATACGTTTCTTGGGGGGAGGTCCCACCGCAAATGGAAGTAGTACTGCTACTACCGGAGCCACTTCACGCCTGGAGATTTGGACAAGATAGGTCAGCGGCCGCGATTCAACACACCGTTAATTTGGGCAGGCTAATAGACGGTTTCGGCGTTGGGTGTGGGAGGCCGGCAATTGCCGATTGCAGATTGACGATTGGAGGAGAAGATGCAAACCACTCCACTTTTTTTCAATCGCCAATCGAACTCGTCAATCGGCAACTGTTCCCTGTCTCCTGCCTTCTACTGCCTCTCGTACGACGCCAGAAAATCCTTCATGGCACTGGCGTTGAGTTTCAGTTTGCCGGAGTGCTCCATTTCCGTCTTCAGGTTTTGCCGGTAAATTTCGAAAGCCAGATCTCTTTTTTCTTGCAGGAGATCGTTGGCGATATGGTCCTTCTGCGCGACGAACGTTGCCTCGTCAGCCGGGGTGTGGGAGATCACTTTCAGCACGACGTTCGTGTTGCCAATGGAGACGACGTCACTGGTTTCACCCGGGGCGAGGGTGAAGGCGGCGCTGAGCGACACACCCGGGATCGTGTCGCTGACGCTGTCCGTCCGCGTGAAGTCCTTGCTCTCCTCCACCTTAAGACCCATCGACTTGGCCACCTGGCTGAAGTCGTCGCTCTTGCTCTTCACTTTGGCGGCGAACTCACCGGCCTTGGCAACCGCCAGTTTCTTGGACTCGTCCGCCCGGTAGTCCTGCTCCACCAGGGCGCGGACCTCGTCCAGGTTGGGCGTATGTTCGGGCACGATCTGCACTGTCTGGATGATGGTTGTGCCTTGCGGAACGGTGATCGGAATGCCGACCTCGTCTTGGCGGAGGTCAAAGGCCAGGTTCTCGAACGACTCGTTGTTGCCGAGATCAGGCACGGCTTGATTGAGTTTGAACAGCGGCGTTACCTTCGCCTCGAGGCCGAAACTCTTGGCCACCGCATCAAAGTGCTGCGGATTGGTTTTGAGGGCCTGCTGCACCCGATTGGCAAGGGCGTCGCGCGCGGCTTCCACCTTCTGTTTCTCGATCTCGGCCCGCAGCGTGCCCTTGACCTCGTCAAAGGTTTGAAGGTGCGCCGCCTGATGGTCCTCCAGTTTGATGATGTCGATGCCGTAAACCGTTTTGACGAGGTCGCTCACCTGTCCGGGCTTCAAGGAAAAAGCCGTGTCCTCGAAGGCTTTCTCGGTCTGGCCGCGCACGATCCAGCCCACTTCACCGCCGTTTTGGGCAGTAGTGTCCTGGGAGTTCTTGCGCGCGAGTTCCGCAAAATCCCCTCCCGCGCGGATTTGCTTGAGCACGTCCTCGGCCTGCTTCTCGATGCCAGACACCTCAGCAGGACTTTTGGCGGCGGTCTTGAAAAGTATCCGAGCCAGTTTGACGCGCTCCGGAACGCGATAATCCGAAAGGTGCTGGACGTAATAAGCCCGCAGATCCTGGTCGCTCACGTTGACTTCCGCCCGGACGCGGTCCGGGGTGATCAGCACGTAGCGTACCTGGCGCTGCTCCGGCACCTTGTAGTGCGACGGGTCCCTACCGAAGAAAGCAAGGAGGGCGTCGGGTTTCACCTGGACGTCCTTCACGTATTGGCTGGAGTCGAAAGTCACGTAGTCGATCCTGGCTTTGGCGAAGCGTTTCTCGAATTCCTGCCGCACCTCTTCCGGCGTGACGCGCACATCGTCCGTGACCACGTCTTGAACCTTGGTGCGCAGAAGCTGATCGCGGTACTGCGCTTCGAACTGCGCCACGGTCATGCCGGTCTCCTGCTGGATCTGGCTCTCGTACGCCTCCAGGCTCGGGAAGCCCGCCTTTTCAAAGAACTGCTGCAAGGTTTGCTCCAGTTCCTGATTTGAAACCTCGAGGCCCAACTTTTGCGCCTGGTCACTCAGGGCGAGACGCAGCACCATGTCTTCAAAAACCCTTGGCGCAAAGCGGGCAACCATACGAGGGTCGTTTCCCAGGGGCGAGTTCTTAAACTGGTTCTGCAATTCGTGCCGCAGGTCGGTAGTGGTGATATTATTGCCGTCCACGGAAGCGAGAACGTTGGCCTGCAATTGAGTCGAGTCACCGTTGCCGGAGAAAAACGGCGTGACGACGCCGACCATGCCCAGTGCCATGATTCCGAGGAAAGCGGCCAGGATCCACTTGTAGAGGGTCTGGCGGCTCTTGTTAAACAACCTGAACATGCTTATTCTCCCAAAAGTTGCAAATCCAATCTATTATAGAAGACGCCGCCCGTGGGGGCAACGTTAATCGGTAGAAGTAGGCGGTAGATGGTAGGTGGCATACGGGCCGCTCAACTAAGATAGACGGCGCATGAGTAGCTGACATACCGGAGCGCGACGGGCGTTCTTCCCCATATGCTGTCTACCGTCTACTGTCTACAAGGCGGTCAGGCCGCCACCTAAAGGAACAGTCAGACCAATGAACCTTCGTTCTTTCTTCAGCATGTTCTCTTCCGACCTGGCGATTGACCTCGGTACGGCCAATACGCTGGTCTACGCCAAGGGCAAAGGCATCGTGGTGAACGAGCCTTCCATCGTAGCCATCAACAAGAACAACGGCGAAATCGAGGCTGTGGGTCGCGAAGCCAAGGAAATGTTGGGCCGCACGCCCGGCAACATTGTTGCCATTCGTCCCTTGAAGGACGGCGTCATCGCCGACTTCAAGGTGACGGAAAAGATGTTGAATTACTTCATCCAGCAGGCCCACAACCGCAAGATGTTCGTCCACCCACGCATCGTGATCGGCGTGCCTTCCGAGATCACGCAGGTGGAGAAGCGGGCCGTTCAGGACTCCGCCATGCGCGCCAAGGCCAGCGAGGTGTTTCTGGTGGAGCAAGCGATGATGGCGGCCATCGGAGCCGGACTGCCGATCACCGAACCCCAAGGCAGCATGATCGTCGACATTGGCGGCGGCACCACCGACATCGCGGTGATCTCCCTCTCCGGCATCGTCTACAGCCGCTCGGTGCGCGTGGCCGGCAACGAGATGGACGAGGCCATCATCAACTATCTCAAACGCAAGTACAACCTCCTGATCGGCGAACGCACCGCCGAGCAGATTAAGATCGAGGTCGGGTCCGTCTATCCCCTGGAAAAACCGTTGACCATGGAGATCAAGGGCCGTCATCTGCTCGAGGGCGTACCGAAAACGCTCGCCATCGACGACAGCGAAATCCGTGAGGCGCTGGCCGACTGCGCATCGACCATCATGAATGCCATCCGCGTGGCCTTGGAGCGGACGCCGCCGGAGGTTGCCGCCGACATCTCCGACCGTGGCATTGTCCTCACGGGCGGCGGCGCGCTGCTCAAGAATCTCGACAAGCGAATTCGCGAAGAGACCGGCTTGCCCGTCTCCATTGCGGAGGATCCTCTCGCCTCTGTGGTCCTCGGCACCGGGAGAATGTTGACGGATTTCGACCTCCTGCGCCGTGTCGCGATAGAATAGCTACCAGCACTCAGCAAGAAGGCCCCTGCTTGCTTGCTCAAAGCTGAGGGCTGTGACGGCTGATCGGTCTGTCTGACCCATGGAACTTCGCTCCACCAACATCGGTCTCGCCGCAACGCCGGTCCACCGGGAGGGCCCGCAGAGAGTGCGCGCGTTTATCGGCGGCCACCAGGCCTTTTTCATTCTGCTGGCTGTGTTGCTGGCGCAGTTGCTGCTCCTGTCGGTTGAGATCACCCGCAAGAGTGACGGCCCGCTGATCAAAGTCGCGGCAGTGGCTTTCTTTCGTCCTTTCCAACGCACCTTGCAGTTGAGTGCCGACGGCACCACCTGGGCATGGTCCACCTCTGCTGGCCTCTGGCGGGCGCAGCAGGAGAACCGCCGCTTGCGCGACGAATTGGCCGCAAATCGATCGCGCATCCTGGAACTTTCCGAGAAGGCCGCGGAAAGTGACCGCTTGCGCTCTTTGCTCGATTTCAAGAGCCGTCTCCCATTCCAGACGGTCGCCGCTGAGGTAATCGCCGCCAGTCCCGGCGAAAATTCCAACGCCATCTTCATCGACAAGGGCACAGATTCCGGCTTGGCCACCGACCTCGCTGTGCTAACGCCATCGGGCGTTGTGGGCAAGATCATCACCGTCTACCAGCATACCTCCCAGGTGCTCCTGATCACCGATCCGACCAGCGGTGTGGGCTCGATCCTCGCCGCCAGCCGGGTGCAGGGTGTGGTGAAGGGAGTGAGGCGGAACCAGTGCCAACTCCATTACGTCATGAACGAACAGCCGGTCGCAGCGGGGGAAGACGTACTCACTTCCGGCCTCGACCAGATTTACCCCAAGGGCCTCCCCGTGGGCACCGTGATCAAAGTGGAGGAAGGCAACATTTATAAGACCATCCTAGTCGAACCCGCCGCCGCCCTCGACCGTCTGGAAAGCGTCCTGGTGGCGTTGAAGCCGTCGACAGAGAAGCAGTGACCAAGTGACCGGTGGTTAGTGGCCAGCGGCTAGGGGTTTATTAACTAGTCTTTGGAGAATGGGCTTCTTCACTAGCCACTCGCCACTAGTCACTCGTCACTGCTTCTAGGTGGCGGGGACGCAGCAGCGCCGGCAAGGCGTTGGCCAGGCGACGCAACGGTGTCTGGAGCAGCGACATGGCGCTCATGTAGGAATGGCCCATCACGAAAAGCATCAGGAAGGGAACGGTCAAATAGTTCTCCACCGACAGCGAATAGACGACGCAGAACAGGAAGTAGACGCCAAAGCTCATCTCGACGAAAGGAATCCAGCCGGCGCGGCCCAGATACTTCTTGCGCTCCCAACCCGCCTGCTTGCCCTCCACACGAAACTTGGGAGTTCGAACGAACTCCGTCTGCTTGCCCATCACCGCTTCGAGCACTGCCCTTGAATTTCGGACGGTGAGGCCAATGCCGGTCGCCATGAGGAACGGAATGAACCTGAGGCGCTTCCACCAGTCCTTCGGGTAAAGCTGGCGCTCCCCCATCATGTAGAAGCTGGAGAACGAACAGGTGGAGAGCAGAAACAGGGGCAGGTCGAGGTAGAGCATCTGGAACCAGCCCTGGTAGAAGCGCACGATCATGGCCGGCAAAAGGATGATCGAAAAGACGGTCATCAGGGGGTAGGCGAAGTTGCAGGTCAGGTGCAAGGTCGCCTCGACCTTGCATTTGAATGGCGCGTCGCTCCGCCAGATGGTGGGCAGCAGTTTCAACGCTACCTGCACCAAGCCCTTGGCCCAGCGCGCCTGCTGCGCCTTGAAGGCGTTCATCTCCACCGGCAACTCCGACGGGCATTCGATGGTCGGGTCGTAGACGAACTTCCAGCCCTTCAGTTGGGCGCGGTAGCTGAGGTCGGTGTCCTCCGTCAGCGTATCGTGCTGCCAGCCGCCCGCATCCTCGATCGCCACCCGCCGCCACATCCCCGCCGTGCCGTTGAAATTAAAGAAGCGCCCGGAAAAATTCCGTCCGCCATGCTCGATCACGAAGTGGCCGTCGAGCAGAATCGCCTGCACCTCGGTCAGGTTCGAGTAGTGCCGGTTCAGCCACGTCCAGCGCCCCTGAACCACCGCCACCTTGGGATCGGTGAAGTAATGGATCATCTGGCGGATCACCTGCGGCGGAGGAACAAAATCGGAGTCGAAGATGGCGATGAACTCGCCCTTGGCAGTCTTCATGCCCTCGGCGAGCGCCCCGGCCTTGAAACCCTCGCGATTGCCGCGATGGTGATAGGTGATCGGGCAGCCCGAGCGTGCATACTCACTCACCAGACGCGACGCCACTATCACGGTCTCATCCGTCGAGTCGTCCAGCACCTGGATATCGAGCAGTTCCGGCGGATAGTCAATGCGCGCGATGGCCTCGATCAACCGCTCCACCACGTAGCGCTCGTTGAAAATCGGCAACTGGATGGTCACCCGCGGCAATTGCGCGAACGTCCCGGCTGGCTTCGGCGCGTTCTTCTTGTTCTTCAGGTACAGGTAAATGAGCCCGTAGCGATGAGCCCCGAAAATGGAGAGGATACCCAGAAGGACGAAGTAAGGGATCAGGATCGAGACGTCAAAAGCGTTGGGTTCGTAGAGGCCACGGAACGGATCGCGGAAAAACAGGTTATGAAAATACTTCACCACCGGGTTCGGTTCTAAGATAAGGGTGGCTAAATAAAGGTGAAACATAATTCAAAGTGTCGGTGATCCGTAGTCCACAGCCTGCTGTACCAGGACGTTGCCCAGACGAACCCCTCGCTGGCATGGGGCCCTGTTAAATTCGATGCTGAAGCAATCCGACTGGGCGCGTATTTTCCGTTCCCGCGCTTCTGTCGCTTCTTGATGGACGACCGAAAGGCGGCCGCCCTTCAGCCTTCGTGGCAGCCACTTGCATCGGCTCGTCACGCAGGGGTCCGCCAGCCCGATGATCATAGCACAGCGCCCCATCCTTTCTCCTGTTTTTCTTGCACCGCACGTCCATCCCAAATACACATCAAGTTAATACATCAATGAGTCCGCAAGCGGAAACCTAGCGGCCACAGAACTGCCGTGAGCGCCGTACTTGGCTGCGCCGGACGCAAAGGTGTATTCTGCCCAGCCGGAAGTCTCAAACGGAAGTTGGGGTGCAACGCCCCTGGAGGCTCATTATGAAAGCCAATCGCAGAAGGTTCTTGCAGGCCACTGCCGCCACCGCGGCGGCTGGCGTATTGCCGGCTGATGCCCGCCCTCGTTCCAACCAACCTGGCCTGGACGGATTCCAGATTGCTAAACGCCACCAACTGGTTCGCGATCTGCCGACCCCAGACTTTTTCGAGGGTATGCTCCTGGGCAACGGAGATATCGGCCTTTGCATTACCGTGCGACCGGATGCGTTGGGCCTCCATCTCGGAAAGGAGGATTCCTGGGACATTCGTGTGAGCGAGGACCATTATCAGCACGTCCTGCCCTTCAACGAACTGCTGAAACTCTGGAAACGGGCCAGTGAGGAAGCCAAACGCCAGGGCAAGCCCGAGATGCTTTATCTCGAGAGCTCCATCGACTTTTTCCGTGACTACACCATGAAAGTGACTTCCTCGTATGCCAAGTCCTGGCCGCGCCCTTGGCCTTGCGGCATCGTGTGGATTCACTGGGATTCCCGAAAGGTGCGCGTGGTCCGGCAGACCCTTGACCCTTCGAACGGCTTGTTCACGCTCGAACTCGAGCACGATAATCTTCGCGGCCAACGCCGCAAGGTGACGGTGCATAGTTTCGTGAACTGGAACACCGGACACGTGTTGCTGTGGACTGATGATCCGGCGCCCTTCGTTTCCATCTCCTACTATCCCAACCTCGATCGCCACGCCCAACTCCCCCCGCCCGAGATCGACGCCAGAGTAGCCGCCAGAGTTGCCGAAGGTTCCGCGGAGTTTTCCGGCTACCAGCGCTTTCCTGCCACCGTGCCCACGGCGGAAAACCCGAACCCGGGCCGCAGCGATAAGGACCGCAGTTTCGCGTTGAGCGGCCTTGTGAAAGGCGAGTGGGCGCCCGAGGGCCTGGCGGAGAGTCAGGAAAGGCTGAAAAAATTGGAGCCCGGTAGCAAGGAGTCGGATTGGGGCTTTGATGAGCCGCCCGCCGTGTTCCTGCGAAGCCAAAGGGATCAACCTTTCCGATTGGACCTCACGCTCTTCACCTCTCGCGACCGAGCCGACAACGTAACCTTCGCGGAAGCAGAGGGCGCGCGCCTGGCACGTATCCCCGCCCCGCAACTCCAGCAGGAAAGCGAAGCGGGTTGGAAAGGATTTTGGTCGCGTTCGGCCGTGGAATTCGCGGACAAGGAACTGGAAGAGATTTGGTACCACAACCAGTACTTTCTGGCTTGTTGCCTTCGCGAGGGCAAGGTGGCCCCGGGGCTGTTCGGCAACTGGACCAGCGGCAGGATCGGCACCGCCTGGCACGGCGACTACCACATGAACTACAACACCCAACAACTCTTCTGGGGAGTGTTCTCCAGCAACCATGTTGACCAGAATCTACCTTACGTGGAGCTGGTAGAGAGTATTCTTCCCATGGCCCGCAACTATGCACGGGAGAAGTTGGGCATGCCCGGCGCGTTCTTCCCTCACTCCGCGTACCCTGTTCCCAGCCAGGTGGTGCCGTACCCTGCACCGCCCTGGGGTTACGAAGTTTGCGAAACTCCGTGGACGGTGCAAAGCCTCTGGTGGCACTACCAGTACACGATGGACGAGGATTTTCTGCGCCGGGTCTACCCGATCCTGCGGGCCGCCACCGATTTCATCGCCGCCTTCGTGAAGAAGGAATCCGACGGCAAGTATCACATCGCTCCCACCGCCTCGCCGGAAAACTGGGGCTGCACGGTCGACTTCCGGCTCAACAAGGATTGCATTATGGATCTGGCGCTGTCGGAATTCCTTTTGGACTCTACCGTGGAAGCATCCAGGATTCTCGGGCTGGATGCGGACCAACGCGCCAAGTGGATTGAGGTCCGTCAAAACCTTGCACCGTATCCAAAATCCCAGGGACCCTACGGTGAGGTGTGGCTCGACGTGCTGAACGCGCCGCCGGAGCACGTTTATAACGTTCCCGTGACCCTGGCGCCGGTGTTTCCCGGCGAACAGGTGGGAATCGGCCGCCATGAAGAACATTTGGAAATCGCGCGGCGCACGGCGCGCACGGTTCGTCTGGAAGGCGGAAACGATCTTGTCTACCAGCCTTTGATTCGGGCGCGGCTCGGGATGCTGGACTTGGGCTGGCTCAAGAATGAGGTCCGCTATTGCCGGCTGCCCAACGGCATTGCCAACGACCGGGTGCGGCAAATCGATGGCCGCTATCAGGACAGTACCGACTTCGACTTCATGATGCGCATGGGTGTCTGGACTGAGAACCTGTCTTTGCCGGGCGTGCTCAACGAGTGCATGTTGCAGAGCTACACCGGTACCATTCGCCTTTTCCCCAATCCCCAGGGCCCCGACGGCCCCCAGGACTTGGGCCCGGCACGCTTCCGCGACCTTCGGGCGGCCGGAGCTTTCCTTATCAGCGCCGCCCACGATGGCCAATCGGTTTCCGACGTAACCCTGTTCAGCGAGAAAGTGGCCACCGCGACGGTCGCGAATCCTTGGCCGGGGACCCCGGTCAGGGTGAGACGAGCGAAGGACAACCAGCCGGTCAAGATATTCGTCGGCGAACGGCGCCGTGCAGTTTGCGACCGAGGCCGGAGAACGTTATCGCATCGAACCCGCGTGAATCAGCGAGGTCCTGACCTCGTAAGTTGACTAAACAATTGGTACCTGAATTTGGCGATCGTATGGTCATCTTGGGTTTTGCTGACTCTAAAAGACTTCCTAGGTTCGTTGGTTCTATGGGTCGATCTGACCCTTCCGATCGACTGTTCCTGCCCGACTCGACTCCGCCAGCCGATGTCGCCCAATTCCCTGATAGACAACGTGCGCCTTGCCGCACCGCCTGGGATGAAAATGCCCGTCTGGATCGTGCTTGGTCTGTGTTTCCAGTCGCAATTCAGCGATTGGAAACGAACGAGTTTTTCCGCTGAAACACCACCTATCTTTAACATAATAAAAGGCTCGACGCTAAATATTTCGTTCGCTTGAGAAGGACTTATGTTATAGAAAACACGCGAGATAGCGATTGTGTTTCGTTTAAGTCCCGTGTTTTCAAAAGCTTGTTGTTTGTGCCCAACCAGGAAGCCCAAATCCCCAATTCGGCAATGTAGAGGTTCATGCCACCGGTAGCAACTTGCGAAAAAACAGGGGCAAAGTGGCCGTAATCGATTGAGGCAATGAAGGATAACCTCCATGGCTTCGTTTTTGTCATTTTAGGCCTATCCCTTTCACTATAAAGAGGTTGACCCTCGTGGCTTCGATTGGCTTCGTTTCGGCTCCTTGGCCCTTGTCCGGACTGGCTCAATGGAGTTGGCCTGATGCTTTCGGCCTGATCTCCATTTTTTCGCCTCGGTGTCGCTCATGTGCGTTATTGTCTCGATTCTTTCACCCTTCACCCTTCACAATTTACCCTTTATCTCCTAGCCCCCGGGAGCTGGGCTATATCTAGGCTATCACATCGGAAGGAAAAGTCAAGAAAGAAGTGAAACAGGATGGCGTTGCGATGGCGAATCGTGAATTCTGAGAGAAGCAAGCGCCGCCGCGTTGGCGTCCGGGAAGTCAGCGGTGTAACATCACGCTACCATGATGCGCTCGGCGGCGTCCGCGAGCCGGAAGCTCCATCAGGTGTCGAGGGCGGAGAATATTCTCGTGTCTTAACGACCCTCGCCCCCTTGGGGGAGAGGGCGGCCCGCAGGGCCGGGTGAGGGGGTCACACCGCGAGAGGCTGGTATGCAAATGAGAAACAGCGCCGCTCAACGTACATCAAGGTCAATCGCCCGCAGCCTGGCCCAGATTACCCGCGCCCGAGAGTTGCGCCGGACGGCGACCGAAGCGGAACAGGCCGCCTGGCAACTCCTCCGTAAACTTCGGTCCGCCGGTTTCACGTTCCGCCGTCAGCACCCGGTGGGAAGATGCGTCGTGGACTTCTGCTGCCCGCAGAAGCGCCTGGTTCTGGAGCTGGATGGAAGCGTTCACGCTCAACCGAGCCAGGCGCGACGCGACGCGAGACGTGACACGTACCTTGAGCGACTCGGGTACACGGTGTTCCGGCTCCCTAACGGCATCGTGCTGAGCGCGCCGGAGGAATTCATGAAGCGCGTTTTGAATCGCGTCTCAATGCTGCCCAACGCGCCGACAGATGATCGGTAGCTCTCGACGGTCCCGAGCTCGTGGCAGCTTGTAACCCCCTCACCCCCGGCCCCTCTCCCCCAAAGGGGCGAGGGGAGAATTAAATCGGGGTTCTTTACCACCCTCGCCCCCCTTGGTTTTGTCTTCTCTTATAACCCTCGCCCCTTTGAAGCTGTGAAAAGATCAACCACAGAGGCACGGAGACACAGAGAAGAGAAGATGGAACATGAAGATGTCGTTCGTTTCCCGCCGCTTGCGGATTTTTCTCTGTGCCTCTGTGTCTCTGTGGTTGCAGGCTCTTTCACAATTACTTCACAGCTTCTTTGGGGGAGAGGGCGGCCCGCAGGGCCGGGTGAGGGGGTTCAGAATTGGATGTTGCAGCACACCGAAAGGCCGGCCGCCCCGATCGCTCAGGGACGCGGTGGTGCGGTTGAGCAGGCAGGACGGAACCAGCATCAACCAGTTCGTGGCTACGGCCGTGGCGGAGAAGGTGTCTGCTCTTGAAACTGCCCGGTTCTTCCAGGATCGGAGAGCACGGGCGGATTCAAGGCCTTCGACAAGATCATGAAGCGTCGCGGTGGAGAACCACCCGCGAAGGGATGGAATGCCGTGCTAACGGCAGGCGCTGTGAATTCAATAACATGGCCCAGCTTAAAGCCGGCCTCTACGAGAGGACGAAGAGTCCGAGGCCGGCACTTTTTCATGCGTGAAGATCAGCCAATTGATGAATCCGCCGCACATGGATCTGCTTCTCGCGTTTGCGGATCTGGGCGATGTCGTAGGAAGCCTGCATCCGCATAAGTGTGTCCATCTTCACTCCAAAGGCCTTTTCAATGCGGAGCGCCATGTCCCCGGAAAGGTCGGCCTTGCCGTTAAGCAGGCTCGACAGCGTAGGCCGGGCCACCTGAGCGCGGCGGCGGCGGCCGTCACCGACAGGCCGGCGGGCTCGATAATCTCCGTCCGAATGAAATCTCCCGGGTGGGGCGGGTTCCTCATGGGCATGGTGGTTCCTCTTTCTCTTTAGTGATAATCTTCCAACTCCACATCGCAGATTTCGCGCTCTGCGGTGTCGATGCGGAACGTCAGACGGCGGTTGCGGGTGACGCTGAGGCTCCATGTACCTTTGCGGTCGCCGGTCAGCGTAGGCACCCGCCAGGCCGTTAGCGCCCGCAATTCCTCAGCGTCTTGCATGTCTTCGAGGAAAGCCAGCATCTTGCGCAGTTTATCCACCGTGTCGGGTGGCAGCCCTTTCGCGCTGTCTTCCGAGTACAGCTTCTTCAGGCCCTTATGGGTGAAACTCCGTATTATCACCCAATCGACTGTAGCCTGTTACCTGACACCTGTCAAGCTGACAATCGAGTGGGGCGTCAAGAATTGGATGTTGTAGCAGACTGGAAGTCCGGCTGCCTCGATCGCTCAAGGACGCGGTGGTGCGGCTGACCAAGCGGGACGGAACCAGCATCAACCAGTTCGTGGCTACGGCAGTGGCGGAGAAGGTGTCTGCTCTTGAAGCCGCCCGGTTTTTCCAGGATCGGAGAGCACGGCGGATTTCAAGGCTTTCGATAAGATCATGAAACGTTCGCGGAGGAGAGCCAGCCCGCGAAGGGGATGAAATGCCGGGATAGTACTGGCAACGGACAAGTGCCTTTCTGTCCGTGTGCTTTCCGGTTCATGACAGACCCACGGTCAATCGAGGGCGAATTTACCGGCCGTCGCGTGACGTCCCCCCCATGTGCGCCCATTTGTGCTGTGAGCCCGGTTGGGACAAACTGAGATATAATCTGAGACGGCGGCAGGCCGAACTGCCGGCTCATATAAAGCACTAAACTAGCCGCATTACGAACGAGCAGGGTGCCGATGAAGAATGCGAGCGGCTAATGACGTGGAAACGCCTGACTTCGAAGTTTCAAACAAAGTGTCGCAGATGCGAGCGGCCAGTCCGCATCGGTGACGACATCCTCTACTGGCACGGGACCTCTATCCACTGGCAATGCCGGTCAGCGGTGGACGAGGTAGAGCAAACTCCTGTTGTGGTTCCTGCCAGCGATTCTCGCCGCACGGCCATGCCGACGCCGCCGGCGACCGGGCTGCAAACTGTGGGCGCCACTGTCACCACGAATCGCCCTGACCACTTGCCTGAGAACTCCGGTGACCCGCTCGTCCACGACACGATCCTCCAGGAGGCCACCAAACTCGATGCCCTCCGCCAAGAGACTCAAACAGAAACCTCCACTGATCCGCAAAGAGAGAGGTTGCTCAAGGTCTTTGAGTTTCTCAAAGCCTACACCGAGTTGCGGTTTCCGCCAGTCCGGGACGTCGAGCAGCAGTTGCGGTTTCTATGGTTGAAAACCTTGCCGCAGCATCCTTCGGTAGAAGTCTTTCGCGGTAACGGCGAGGCTGACATTGAGTCCGAAGATGCGGGCATCGTCCTGCGAGTCACGCGCCCCAATGTAACAGCATGCCCGGCTCCTTCTCCGGCGATAGCCGACTGGCTCAAGGCCGGATGGCAGGATATTAACGGCAGTGTTGACGTTTATGCCTCGCGGAATGTCCCGGACGAGGGGGGACAGGCTCGCATTGAGCGATTCGAGGAGGCCGCACAGCGCCCCGCGCTTTTGGCACGATGGCAACAAGAACGCGCATCTTGGCAAACAAACGAACGCCCGGCACGCCAATCACTCGCGCTCTTCCAAACTGTATACGAGTGGTTTGGAGCTCAGGAGCGTGAAGCCGAACGGATCGAGATTCTAGTTGGTGATGGTCTACTACACTGTGCGGATGACGAAGGGAAATTCCGTCACCCGGTGCTTCTTCAAAAGCTAGGGCTAGAATTCTAACCAGAGAAACGGAATCCCCAATTTGTATTCCGCAAGCGTGAGCGACCGCCTGAGCTTTACATGGAGTTTCTCCGCGCCTTGCCAGAAGCGAATCACCAGCAGATCGCTCGCTGCGCGGATGAGTTAAAGAAAACCGAGTTGTCCCCGCTGGGCGGCGGTGACACGGAAGGATTTCTCCGGAGCCTGGTTCAGGGTCTGTTTCCGACGGGCGGTCAGTTCCTTGCTCCCGACGACCAGCCGAAAGACACAAACCCAACGATCCAGCGCCGGCCGGTGTTTTTTATGCGCCAGCGCCGTTCAGGACTAGGGGGTATCTTCGACCTTGTTTTGGAGGACATTGCCAAGCGCGTCGATTTCCCTCCCGCGCTTCTTCAAATCGTTGGCTTGCCCGGCGCAGCTCCGAGCCCTCCGCAAGATGATTCCGCTTCGATCTCCTTCGGCAACGAAAACGAAGAAGTTCTGCTGAGCAAGCCCGCCAACAAGGAACAGTTGGAGATCGCGCGGCAACTGGCTCGACGCGAATGCGTCCTGGTTCAAGGGCCGCCAGGTACAGGTAAAACTCACACGATTGCGAATCTGCTTGGGCACCTGCTGGCGCAAGGCAAACGCGTTCTCGTGACGGCACACACACCGAAAGCGCTTCGAGTTCTTCGGGAAAAGGTCGTTGAGCCACTCCGACCGCTGTGCATAAGCGTCCTCCAGAATGACAAGCAAAGTCAGGAGGACCTCCAGCAGTCTGTTCGACAAATCGCTGTCCGGCTGTCACAGGATGACCGGTCGCTGGAGCGTGACGCCGGGCGTTTGAACCGGGACCGTAAGCGGCTCATTGACCAACTTCGTGAACTGAGACTGCGTTTGCTTAGTGCGCGACAGGATGAAATTCGCGGAGTCGTCTTTGGCGGAAAAGACATTCGCCCGCTTGACGCTGCGAAGCGAGTGCGGCAGGGCGTCGGTTCTGACGACTGGATTCCCAGCCCGATCAATCCGGGAGAGCCCGCACCGCTTTCCTGCACGGAAGTTGCAGCCCTTTATCAGACGAACGCCCGTGTTAGCCTCGAAGATGAACGGGAATTGAATGGCGGCCGGCCCGACGTAGCGGCGCTTCCCACTCCGAAACAATTCAGCGAGTTGGTTGAAGAAATGACAGCGCTCAGGTCGCAAGACCTTCGTTACCGCGAAGAACTGTGGGATAGTGCCTGCGGCCCGCAGGGCGTGGCTGGGTTCGACCGCATGTTGATGCTCGCAGCTAGGGCTATGGAGTTTCTGCGAGATGCTGCTCCCTGGCAACTGCAAGCGGTACAAGCGGGACGTGATGGAGACGAAGCAAAGGAGGTGTGGATCTCATTAGTCGATTTGATCGAGTCTACTTGGCGAGAAGTCCAGGATTGCCATGTTCTGGTGATGACCCACGGACCGCGAGTTGACGACCAACGACCCCCGCACGAGTTGCTGCCCATCGTTGACGAGATCATTCAACACATTGAGGAAGGAAAGTCGTTTGGGTTGCTGACAAAGCTGACCAAGCCGGCGTACCACCAGCTGATCGGCGTAGTGCGAATTGGAAACCGCAGCCCGGCGTTGAACGAACCAACGCACTTCCGCGCCGTTCGCGCTTCGCTCCGAATTCAGGTCGTACGACAAGAGCTTGTCGAACGTTGGGAACGGCAAATCGCGGCGCAAGGTGGCCCAGCATCATCAGAATTAAGCGACAAACCAGAGCAGGTCTGTCGGCAGTTTGTCTCCCGGATTCAGGCTTGCATCGACTGGCACGCTTCGACGTGGCTTCCTCTAGAAGCCGAGTTTCAGCGATTGGGGTTTGGCTGGTCGGCTTATTTTGAGTCCACACCACCAGAAACGGGCGCCAACGCTGGGTTGCGCCGCCTTCGCAACGCCGTGCTGGGCGATCTGGACCAGATTCTTAAGGCACACGCCGGCTGGCTGCGTTTTAAACACCTTGAGCAACTGTGTAAGGAATGGTGCGCTCTCGTGCCGCAAACCGAGCGGCCCGACGCGATAGTCACTCAGCGCCTGCGGCGATCGCTCCACGAGGCGGCGCCCGCTATGTGTCAGCAGGCTCACGAGGAATTGATTCGACTGAAGAACCTTGAGCCGGATTTGGCTGCGCGCCTCAACTTGCTTGCCCGTTTGCAGCGCGCTGCTCCAGCCTGGGCGTCCGCCATTCAGAATCGGTATCCACTTCACTCGAACGCACAGCCACCGGGCGATCCATTGGCTGCGTGGGAGTGGCGGCAATTGTACGACGAACTGGAACGTCGGGCAAATACGTCCCTCGACGAGCTTCAGCAACGAATTGAGCAACTCGGCCGCGAACTCCTCGACGTGACGGCAGAACTGGTCGAGAAATTAACGTGGGTCAGCCTGATTCGCCGAACGCACGCCGATCAGAAACAGGCCCTCGGGGCGTATGCGGCGCTGCGTAAGAAGCTCACCAAGACAGGCAAAGGTGTGCGCGATGCCGAATTGCGGGCAGCAGTACGGCGCGAGATGATCGCGGCAAAAGGGGCGGTGCCTGTTTGGATTATGCCGCTTAATGAGGTCGTGGAGACTTTTGACCCGCGCACAACCCGCTTCGATGTGGTCATCATTGACGAAGCGAGCCAGTGCGACCCAACGGCAATGTTCGCTCTCTACCTGGGTCACCAGACAATCATTGTTGGGGACGATGAGCAGGTCACCCCAGTCGCCGTTGGGGTGGATATGGCAGACGTGAACAAGCTGATTCAAGTTCACCTCCAAGGAATTCCTAAGAAGGAACTTTACGACGGCGAGTTCTCCATTTACGAGTTCGCCCAAATTGCCTTTGGCGGGGTCATCCGCCTTGTGGAACACTTCCGCTGCGCCCCGAACATCATCGCATTCAGCAACACCCTTTCCTACAAGGGTGAAATCAAGCCGCTGCGGGAAGCCTCCGCCATCAACCTCAACCCGCACGTGCTACCTTACCGTGTTGCGGACAGTTGCGGCAGGAGCGACGGCGTGAATGATGCCGAAGCCGAAGTGATTGCGTCGCTCATTTGCGCCGCAGTAGAGCAACCGGAATATGCCGCGAACGAAGATGGCAAGCCTACGTCATTTGGGGTGGTGTCATTGGTCGGCAACCAGCAAGCGATGAGGGTGGACGCGCTTCTTCGTCAGAAGCTCGAACCTGTGGAATATAAAAGCCGCCAGATTCTTTGCGGAGATGCCGCGCAGTTTCAGGGCGACGAGCGCGACGTGATGTTTCTGTCCGTAGTGGATGCGCCCCCACCCGAACCGCCATTGCCGATGCGGCAGGAAGGTCCAAAGAACATCTTCAAAAAGCGATTTAACGTCGCCGCGAGCCGCGCCCGCGACCAGATGTGGGTAGTCCACAGTCTCAATCATGAGATCGACCTTAAGCCCGGAGACTACCGTCGCCGGCTCATTGAACACGCGATTGATCCGGAAGCATGGGAGCGAGAGTTGGAGCGCGGGTTGGCTCAAGTCGATCCGCGGTCCAAAGAGTTCGAGGGTCGCGTGTTGCGCCGCCTGATGGAAGCTAATTTCCGCGTTTTACCGCAATATAGAGTCGGCGGCTACCGTATCGACTTGGTTGTCACAGGCGGCGGGAGACGGTTGGCCGTTGAATGCGATGGAGAACGCCACCACGGCCCGGAAAAACTCCAAGAGGACATGGACCGGCAAGCAATTCTTGAACGGCTGGGTTGGCAGTTCGTTCGCATTCGTGGAAGCATCTTCTTCCGTGATGAAGATCGAGCAATGCGACCGGTCTTCCAGCGGCTGAATGAGCTGGGAATCACTGCGGATTTGAACCTTCCGCCTTCAAGTTCGCCAGCAGATATCGAGGGTGCCACCCAACGGGTCATTCGTCGCGCACAAGAATTGCGTGCCTCGTGGCAAGAGGAAAGATCACAAGCTGGCGAAGGCGAGCATTCTGGAGAATCACGAAGTTCACGCATTAGACAAGGCGGTGGCTTGTTTGACCAAAACGACTTCAAATGGACGTAAGTACATCGCGTCCCGTTTTGCGTCAACCTCAGGCAGCGTACACGCCGGGCTTACGTCGCGCCTCCGCCCCCCTCTCATCTCGAATCGCGATATCTGTTCCTGACGGTGAGCTCCGGTCGAGGCTAAGCCCCACTGTAGAGCGCGGAGGGCGGGTGTACGGGGTCAGCTTTCCCGGCTCGAAGACTTCTTGTTTATGGTGTTGACCGGCGGCGCGGCCTTGGCGGGAGCAGCATCTCGATGAAGTGGTAGTTGCCTAGCTTCGCCGTGTTGACTCTGGTTGCTATCGCGGTCGCATGCTTCCGTACCACCGGCCAGATGTTTGAACCGAGCACCAGAAGAGCCAGTTTCCGTCCGCCGAGGTTTTGTTGATACTCGATGTTCTGATCGCACGTAACCATCACGTCGAAACCAGACCCTTCAGCAATTTCCAGCAATTCGCCGTTTTCGAGCTGCGGCGACCACTTCATTTCGACGAGTGTGCGCACTTCATGCTTGGGCAAAAACTGCCGCACGCCAACTGGAACGTTTTTATCGAACAGGATGAGCAAGCCGGTGGTCCTTGGCGTAAGACAAGACAGCCTGAATCAGGTCGGGCGGGATTTCAAACTGCTCGGAAATTTCAGCCACGCTTACGCCAAAGTCGAAGTTATCGACAATCGCGTTCACGGGCATCCGCGTGCCGCGCAGCACGGGAGCGCCGCTTTGCACGCGCGGGTTGGCCTCGACCAAAGGGCATTCTGACCAGTCGATCTTCTCTTCCGCGGCCATGACGGCACCTCGATGAGATCATTTCACGTTCCCGCCCAAAATACCAGAACGATTCGTCGGGTCGGTCGCGTAGGTCTATCTCGAAAATAGCCGTACGTCGCTGATAATTTTTTCGGGCCTCCTGAAAAGGCGATCTTCATGCTGGGCCGCGAACCTTGATTCATATCGGCGACTATATGGAACAATTGCTTTCACTCTAGGTGGACAGTGTACGCCCGCCTTACGTCGCGCCTCCGCCGCCCTCTTATCTTGGATCGATACCTGTTCCTGACCGTGAGCGCACAGGGGCAACAATCTCGAAGAAAGAACCGCACACCTTGAGAACCAGGTGTGCGCTATACTTGCTGTCGCGTTCATGACCGAAGGAGATGACCGTGCCTACACCCTCCAAGCGAGAATCCAAGCTGGCATCCAAGCCGGCATCCAAGCCGGCCTCCAAGCCAAAGGCGACGCCGCGTGTTAAGCGGTTAGCGAAAGCCGCCGCGCCGTCACGCAAACCATTCCTTCGCTTCTACCACTCCGCGAGCCTCCGCGCCAAGACCCTCGCCGTCCTCGCGACTCTCGAAAAGGGGAAAGACCCCCGGGAGCATCGCGGGGCGTTGGCAGACATCATCGTGGAACTGACCGACGCCGGGATGGAATACTACTTCCTGAGACCGCTGAAGCTTGCCCAGGTTGGCTTTTTCACCCAGCAATCAGCCAACCTCGGCATGGCAGCTACAACCCGGGTATTGGGAGCCGTCGTCCGTAACATCATCGGCGGCATGGATAACCCTCAACTTCTCACCGTGTGCGGCTACATCCGGCAGCTCATGGAGTGAACCGGAATTGACGCTTGTCGATTGAGAAGAGGAAGACAGAAGTCAGAAGCCAGAAGGAAGAGGGGGAACGAGTCCTTGCGGAATCGGCAATATAAACAGAGCGACGGAAGTTGTAGCGGCGCTCTATGAGCGCCGACCGGCGGTCGCAGACCGCCGCTAGAGCCCTATGCGAAATCACTTACGTCGCTCTGTTTTAGAACTCGAAGGGAGGCATGAACTTGAAGAAAGGGGACCCTTCCGAGGCCCGAAATGCCGTTTTTCGTCAACCTGCTGGGGATAGCGCGTCCATAACGCCGACGGCCGACGGTCTCATCGACGCGCTACGTTGCCAGATACCTGAACCGCTGCGTCGGGATGCCCTATGCGCTATGCGCGCGGAAGCGACGCACCAATGCCGCGATTCCCAGCAGGGCCGTGCCCAGGAGTAACAAGCTCGCGGGCTCCGGTGTCGGATTCCCTGCTCCCGACGGCACTTGCAGACCGCCGGGCCCGAACGTGCAACCGGTGCACGCATAGCCCGTAAAATCGAGGGTGCTGAAGGTGCCGACGATGGACCCGGCCTTCAGAAATGCGAAGATGTCGCCGGGATCGGGAGTGAACCCGTTGAGGAAGTCGAAGTCCGCCGTACCACCCAGCGTGGCCGTAACGGTAACATCGAGCACGCTGAACTGGCCGAGGCCGGTCCCAAGGATGTCGATGATCAGGGTACCGTTGGGACCCTGCATATAGTTTCCGTTGATAGTCAGCAGAGTGGGCATGCCAGGATCGGTGACGTCGATAGTGCCGCCCGTGTTCTGGACGTTGCCATTGAGCTTGCCGCTGCCGTCAACCGTGCCGCCTTGGATGATAAGCGTGGATGCGGTAACGCTGCCGTTGACCTCCAGGGTGGCGCCCGATCCGTTTTGCACGTAATTGCCCTTGGCGACGATCTGGCTGCCGGAATCCACCCGCACTGAGCCATGGTTATCGAATTCGTTCAGGGTCAAAGTCTGGCCAGGGCCAAACACACTGGTGACGACCAGGCCACCGTTGTTGCTGAAGACGGGCACAGCGGCCGTCGTGTCAAGATTGTGGCCGTTCTGAAGCGTCAGGTTTCCGTTGATCGTGGCAAGGCCCAGGAGGGCGTCGTGCGCGCCTCCCGAGAGGTTCACAAATCCACCGTTCGGGCCGTACACCGTAACCCTGCTACTGTAGGTGACCCCCGTGTTGGGGTCGATGGTGGTGTCGATGGTACTGATGTCGCTCCCGGTGTAGGTGAGGTTGCCCCACAGGAGGTAGTTGCCGCCGGTCTTCAAATCAACGCCGGCGGTGAGATCGTTAAGGGTGCCGTTCACCTGGATGTTGCTGCCCGTTTCCACCCACGCTATCGAACCGAAGCTATCAGTGAGGTTGTTCACCGTCATGGTCTGGCGGCTAGGGCCATAGAGAAACAGACCCCCGTTGTTGGTGAACGTCGTCACGGCGGCAGAATTGTTGTAGTCACGGCCACCAGCCCAACCACCCAGCTCGAACAACCCGTTGTTGGTGGCGAAATTCCTCAGCGCGCCGGCGCCCACAATCGAGAGTTCACTGCCGGGGTCTACAAAAAGGAGAGCGCCATCGGTGTTGGTTAAGGTGTTTGTGCCCCCGGGCGCAATGGTCAGATTACCTCCTTGGGCCTCAATGGCACCCTGGGAGGTGTTATGGAGCGTGAGATTACTGATGGAACCGTATCCGACGATGATGTTATCCACATTCGATAGAATCTCCGTTCCATGGACCCCCGTGATTATCCCTCCGGCCAGGGAGATCTGACCCCCACCGGAAAGGACGGCAGTCACCGCGTTCCTGCCGCCATCGTCGAAGGCCAAGGTGGAGGAGGGCGACAACAGGTTGATGGCGCCGGAGTTCTGGAGTTCTGTCGGTGTCTCTACCGTCATTGTGCTGTTCGTGACGTTGAAAGTTCCCTGGTTGATGAGGGGGCCGGAATTGAGGGCAGTATTGACGATCAGTCCGCCCCCGGACACATTGACCGTGCCGGAACTGGAGTTGGTGAAGCCACCGTAGTTAGGGATGATGCTCATGGGATTGAGGGTGGGAACGCCGCCGATGGTTCCGGCGTTGATGGTGCCATTGTTAATCAGGGTCAGACTCTGAATCGTCCCAGCACCCTCAATCGTGTGGCTGAAATCGTTGATCAGCGTCTCGCTGAACGTGTTGCCTGTAATGTAGTTGGTCCCGCCGGAGTCCTGCAAGGTAAGCACGCCGCCAGGGACACCCATAAAGTCAAAGTTATGATTGGCTCCATCCAGTGTGAGGGTGGCTCCGTCAAGCGTGATGGCGCCGTCATTCTCGACCACCGCAGTGCTACCCGGTGGGGCTCCGGGTGCCGCTATCGTGAGATCCCCGCCACTTTGCACGGAAACGGTCCCGACGTTAATGAACGCGGTTTGACCACTATTGGTCGCATTCGTGGCATCGATGGTTAAGCGGCCCGATCCATTAACCTGGACGGTTCCCACATTGATAAAGTCCGCGCTCACCACCAAGTCGTCCATGGCATTCGCCTGGATGGTCCCCGCGTTGTCTAACGACAGCCGGCCGTTGCCGATGTTCCCCGTCCCCCGGATGGTGTTATCCAGGTTATTCAGGGCCTCATCGCCGGCTCCGCCGGTGATCGCGCTGGTGGTCCAAGGCCCGCCCCCATAGAGGCTGATGGTGCCGCCACCGGAAAGGCTGACTGCGTTGCCGGCCCCGCCGTCGCTGATGGTGAGCGTAGAGCCTAGGAGGCTAACGTCGCCGGAGTTCGCGACCGCAACATTACCCGAACCCGTAGCCGCACTGATATCGAGCGTCAGGTTGCCGTCAAACCAAGCGAATTCCGAGCCGTTGTCGACATTAAGAGACCCAGCAGCGTGTGGGCTCCCTATGGTCAGCGAGCTCCCCGGGTTGCTGAATAGATTCCCGCCGTCCCGCAGGCCCAGGCTATCAATCACCGTGGGAGGGGCATCGAAGGTGATCGTGCTTGCTCCCGCGTCGATAGTCACGTAGTAGAACGTGGTACCCGCGTTGTTGGGAATACCACTGTCCCAGTTACTGGCGTCGTTCCAGAAACCCGATGATCCCGTCCAGTGGTCGAAAACAAAAGTCTGGGCGCGCGCGGCGCTCACGCCGATCGTCAAAAGAAATCCAAGCATCAGGAGAGTGGCCAGCAATCGGCCAGCCCACTCTACCACTTTAGTGCCGAGACTCTCAGCACGTTCCACATTTGAACTTGTCATGGAGCCTCCTTTTCGGACTCGTAGCTCGCTTGCGTGGTGCTCAGAAGCGGTGCCTTCAGCCCCGGAGGCGGGAATGGAACGGCTGGAGCAGTGGGTCTTGCCTGCTCGTGGGAAAAGCGGCCTTGCGGTCAACCAGGGATTCCGCACTTTTCGGGGCTGCCGAATGGGGAGGCAGTCCTTCGGGTCAAATGCAAGATTCCGGGCGTAGCAGCGGCGCGAAACAGGCCAAACGGGGCTGGCCACACGCGCTCAGCATACGGAGGCGCCAAGCAGCCAAAGCCGCGCTCCGCGTGCTGCGCTGGCCTTGGGGTCAACGACGAGACAACGGGACTGTCCGACTTGTTTTCGACCCTACCTCCGAGTCTTCAAACCTCTTCTGAACGTCGATCAGTGTCGGTCACGCGAGACTGGTCTCACGTTCGGCTAAGAACGTACGCGCGCTTCCGAAGCATTGTCAATAACCCGAAAGTGCCGGGCATAGCATCCAGTGGTGTGGTCGCCCAGGCACCATCGTGCTCTGAGCGTCAACTCTGCCAATCTAATGCTCCGCGGTGATGTCATCTCGGGCCGGGAAAATGGGAGGCGCGTCCATAACGCCGTCTGCCGACGGCCTCATAGACACGCCACGTTTGCGTGTATCTGAACCGCTGCGTCGGGGCGCCAGGTCGCAACTATCCTCCCGGCCGCTTGGGCTCGAGTTCCTTCCAGACGACGCCCTGCTGATCTACGTAAACAGCGCGCACGCCTTCACTGACTTCCCAGATTGGATACAACATAGAGAGAGAAGCTCGGCACGGCTTCCAAACGAGTTCAAGTCGAGCGTTGGGGCCGAGCGCTGCTAACCCTCGCGCTCGTTCTGCGGGCACAGTCAGGGCCGATACGTCTTTTGCAGACCGCACCGAGCTTTGAAGCTCGCCGCTGTCATCGCTCACGCATGCCAAGGTTGTGTTCTCGGTGGAGCGAAAGGCGATTAAGAAGTAAGCTTGGGCAGGCCCCTCCAGCAGACGCACTCGCACCGCTTCGACAGGAACGCCTTCCGGGATCTGTAGCGCCCTGCGCGCGATCGCGATTGCTGTCGTTGCCTCCATGTCAACACCGTTCCAAGAAGGGTTCCTTTTAGACTCCTTGTACATCAGTAGTGAGCTTCGTAAAGATCTGGCCGTCGATTCGGATATATATCCGGTGTGACCCGACGGTGATCATGTAGAACGGATAATACGGCGAAAGCGACTCGAGGCAGGGCTGCCACACCAGAGTCGGGTAATAACAGAGCACCTCGTTCCGTATCATAACCCGTCCGAAGCGGTCGCCAAGGTCGAGCTTCCTCCCGACAACCAGATTGAGAGCTGCCTTCCTATCGAGAGATGCGAAGAGGTTCTTTCCCGGCGCAGGGAGCAGAACGCTCTGGCGGTAGTTGCCGAGCCGAGCGTTAATGGATGCCATCGCAACCAGCTCGCCCCCGGTCGTCACGTAAGGCACGATGTAATAGTAGTTGTCCGTACGGTCGAGTCGTTGAACCAGGATGGGCTCTGCCGCTTTAGATCTTCCCAAGGCCTCCTTCCATGCGGGCCGCTCCGTCAATCCATAATCCTTCAGGGCGGTATGGGTCAATTCGAGGGCGCGCTCGCGCGGTAGCAGGACGTCTCCGCGTGCATAAGTTCGGACTGGCATAGCAATACCGTGGCGCTCCGTAGGCGGATCAGGGTCACAAACGGCGAGGAACTGACCCTTCCAGTAACCACTAGGAACACCCGTCATATAGGTGGACTGCCAAGTCGAATAGCTTATATGCTCATCCGCGACGCCGCGGTTCCCACCCGTGCCGCATCCGTCGCTTCCGCTGTGCGGCGGCGGTGGTGGCGGCGGAGGGACCGATGGCAGGTAGAAGCTGGGAACTGGCGGCCACGGATTGTTCACGTGGAAAGCTGTGATGGTATACGATGTGTCGCTGTAACTCGATGGGTCCGCGCTTGCTTCGTAACAAGTCACCACAATCCAATGGTTCCACCCAAAGACGAGAGCACAGGGAGCAACCTTGTAATGGTGGATTGTCCAGACGATCTTTCTTGAGATCGCATCTTCGCTCGTAATGTTATTGTAAATCACGAAATAGGGTGGCGGGTGCGGGACCGCTGGATTTGGAATCGGTGGGGCATGGTGGTTTAGGGTCATTGTCAATCCATCGGGAGGCGTTGACCAGTTGACACCCGGATCTGCCAAGTTATGGCTGTGGTTTTCCGCGTACAGATCGTCCTGGTCCAGAATTCCTGCACCAAGCGATTCGAGTACCATCTGCGCGCAGGCTGCGCCGCAGTAATAATCTGTGTCTTGTTGGTGGTAAGGCACATTATTGGAGCATTCAACAACAGACATATTCACCTCCTCAACTTAAGCACTCGTGATGTTACTTCTTCGAGCCGAGTCGAATCTAGCTGACTGATCTTTGCGAACCATGTGGACGGCTACCCACATGAGATCGAAGCGGAGAAAACTGCGCGCCCGCCGGCCGTCGTCAGGCCACATGTGTTGCTTGGCAATGGACTTGCGTGGGGGATGGCCTCCAAAGTCGTCCTCCCCTTCTTCATCAGATTCGATAGATTTCCCCCCTGCCTTGAAAATCCCCGCTGGGGGGTCGGAGCACCAACTATCGACAAACGGCGGCTCTCCATTTCACACTGAGACACTGGCGAGCGTCCCTGTGCCACTCAACCGGCGTTCGGGGTTCGTTCACGGCACAAGGGTCCGGTCAGTGAGTCTCGGCTCTCAGGTTGGCTCCTTCCGGCCGGGCCCTTGCCACAATAGTTCCGCCGCGATCCGTTCGTCCAGGTCGCGGACTTGGCAGATCACGTCAATGAAGTCTTGATGCGTTCCCCAGGCACCATTCTCCGGCCGGGCAGGAAAGGAAGAGCAGCAGCCGGCGTGCGTCTGGTCCGGGGTCGAGAATATCTCGGCCAGGCGGCCGGCGTGAAGCCACTCCCGCTGGTAGCGCACGAGGAGACGGGCCATGACTTGACACACCAGGAACGACGCGGGCGAACTGTCCAGCTCCGCGTCGTACTTGGCCAGAGCTTCCACCACCGCCCGTTCTGCCTGGGCAGCTACCTCCCTCAACCAGTCAGCGAATTCCCACTGAGGCGGCGTGGGCCAGCGTCGGGCCCGGTGCAAGCATTCCTGCACGATGGTGCTCACGGCCTCGGTCAATTCCGAGGAGAGTCCGTGGATCAGGGACGGGCGGACTGGACAAGGCATTAGCACCATCGAAGCTCCAAATCACGATCAGCGCGGCCCAGAGGAACCGCACTACTGCTTCGCTTTCCGACCTTGCGCCGGAACCAACGTCCCTGGCAAGCATGCCCCGCAACCGACCGCTGGTCTCGCACCGCCTTCTCGGGCCTTCCGACCTTCGCGGTCCAGAAACGAGGGCTAGCCCGCCCTCATGACTTTGGCGAGACGCCCGGCGACGCGTTCCGCAACCGGGGCGAGGTGCCGTCAAATCCCCCGCGATCGATCAGTTGGTGATGAACGGCGAAAAGCGCCACTTCCAGCCGGGTGGAGAATCCGAGCTTGTCAAATATGTGCGCGAGGTGACTTTTGACAGTCTCTCCGCTGATCGCAAGATCGCCGGCTATTCTTCTGTTCGTGCCGCCTGCGGCGAGCTTGCTGATGACTTCCAACTCCCGGCGCGTCAGGCCGAAGCCGCCGCAAGACGTCTTGCCCTTGGCTGGTAATGGGGCCTCGTCCAACGCCTTGGCCAAGCCGACACCTGCACCCACCGCTACGGGTCGATACCCGTCCGCGGACCCGCTCCTGCGAATAGGCTCTGGCATCGCTCTGTCGCACTGCAATTGCTCCGCCAAAATCATCGTTTGGGCCAAACGGGGCACGGGTCTGCAATTCAGGTTGTTACTGAGTTCAAGAACAGCGCCAAATGTCCGCTGTTTGGCCGGTTTCGCCGAGCCCGATGTCGGGTCGGCGGTCGGGCTTTTGACCGCGTCGGCGATTCACCGGGTTGGCTCAAATGAGGCAGTAGAAGTGAGGGAAGGCGATAGCAGCTGGCTGGACGCGGTAGAGAATTCACTCGGAGGGATCTTCACCAGTTGGAGACCTGGCTCTCCTGAGGCCGTCGGATCCCATGTCTCTCCATCCGGTAAATCAGCGTCTTGCGGCTAATATCGAGGTAACGGGCGGCGTGCGTCTGGTTCCAGTCGCACTTCTCCAACGCCTTCAGGATGAGTTCCTTTTCAATTGCTTCCAGGCTGATGCCCTGGGGTGGCAAGTCTATTTCGAGAGCATCCGCGCCGGCTCTTTCCTCGCGCAGGAACTCCGGCAAGTCGCCAAGGGTAACCTCGTCGCCGCGAGTCAGGACCACGACACGTTCCACGGCATTCTCGAGCTCACGCACATTGCCCGGCCAGCGATAGCGCACAAAATAAGGCAACAGGGCAGGAGGCATCACGAGATTTGGTCGGCCGTTCTTTTGCTGGCTCTTGGCAAGGAAACATTGCACCAGATCCGAGATATCCTCCACGCGCTCGCGGAGGGGCGGCAGCACCAAAGGGATCACGGCGAGGCGGTAGTAGAGGTCCTCGCGAAACGTGCCGTCCTCAATCATCACCTGGAGGTCTCGATGGGTCGCCGCGATGATGCGGACGTCGACGTGGTGCCCCACTTCGGAACCGACCTTCTCAATCTCACCCTCCTGGATCAGCCGGAGTAGTTTTACTTGCAGCGCCGGCGGCATTTCGCCGATTTCGTCCAGGAAGAGCGTTCCTCCATCGGCCATTTCGACCTTGCCCTTTTTGTCGATGACCGCGCCGGTGAACGCGCCTTTCTTGTGGCCGAAGAGTTCGGATTCGAGAAGCTCCCTCGGAATCGCTCCGCAGTTAATGGTGATCAACGGGCCGTCTTTGCGCGAGCTGTTAAAGTGAATCGCGCGTGCCAGTAGCTCCTTTCCGGTCCCTGTCTCTCCTCGAATGAGAACCGTGGAATTCGTTCGCGCCGCCCGCGCCGCGACGTCCAGAACGTGCAGGAGCGCGTCAGAATGC
>DATFYM010000212.1:0-84117 GCA_035315065.1 Terriglobia bacterium | reverse complement strand
TTGCGGATGCGCCGCGCCTTCTCCCACCAAGTCATGGCCAGCAATCGCACCGCAGCCTCGCCAGTGACGTCCTGGGGCGGGAAGAGGGCTGCCACGTCGCGATGCAGGCGGCGGAAATCGCGCGGGTCTTCGCCGCGCGCTCGCAATTGCCGCTCGATCTCGGGCGGAGCAAAGCCGCGGCGGCGGGCGTTCAGGGCTACGCGGCGCTTTCCCGCCTTGGTTTTGGGGCCGGTAGATTTCTGGGCATTGCGCCGGTTGGCGGCCAGCCGCGCCGGGCTTAAAGCCGAGATTGAAGGAGCGTTGGAGATACCTTCATCGTTAGCCATAAGATATAGTATGACATCCCTGATACTGTTGTCAATGTTTTTCTTAGGCTACGGGTTGGCTGGGGCGAATAGCCTCGACTGGCTCGGCCCTCAGCGTCACGATGGCCGGTGGTTCATCGTGCGCGGTTGGCCGCCGGGGGAAGTCCGACAATTTGAAAGGAAGAGCCGTGGGCCTTGGAAAGCAGGTTCGCGCAACCCTTGCTGGGGCACGTGCCAAGCAAATTATTTCGAAGGCCAAATATGACTTCGGTGAAAGCGCGTCCCGCTCGCTCTTACGGACCCCATGACTGGAGAAATGGTCTGACGTTGCCCGTGCAGCGGGAAGGCCTTTTCCATCACCGATGCTTCTCCGCTAGAGCGCGTTTCACGCCTTCGGGATCGTGGGCAATCACGGTGAGATAGGCGCGGGCCGGTTGGTCGGGCTCGCAGCGGCCCTGTTCCCAATCGCGCAGCGTGCCGAGCGGGATGTGATACCGGACCGCAAATTCTTCTTGGGTCAGGCCAAGAGCGCGGCGCAGGGTTTTGGTTCGCGGCACCCGCCGCGCGGTGCGGAGCTGCTCGGGAGTCATGGGCCGCGCGTCGGGATCAGCCATGGCCGCAGCAGTGACCTCCTCGTCGGTCATAGCCCGGACCCGGTTCCAATCCGTCTTATCCTCAAACGGTTTCGTGGAGCCGTCAGGCAGCACCTGAACGATGGTCCCATCACTCTG
The DNA here is from genome assembly GCA_035315065.1 of Terriglobia bacterium. GTDB lineage: Bacteria > Acidobacteriota > Terriglobia > UBA7540 > UBA7540 > DATFYM01. The sequence goes on along the minus strand of DATFYM010000212.1, from coordinate 83,081 downwards.
CCGTTTGGCTACGATAGTAGTCTCTTTGTTCATGCGTCGTCGCCTTTCTCGCCGAAATGATCCGAATGCGATCACCGCGCTCTGTATAAACGACTGTCAGAATGATATCGTTAACTCTCCCCGTCATGACGTACCTGATCTCGCCGGGCATACTGTCCAAATCACATCGCTCACAGGCAAACGCATCGTCGAACACACACCGCGCCGCCTCGAAGCTAACGCCGTGTTTTACGAGATTGCTTTCAGATTTGCCAGCGTCCCATTCAAACTCATCTTCAACCATATGATACGGCGTACCCGTAGTTTTGTCCAGGCCGTTGCTACATCCGCCAAATTCGTGGCGTCGACGGCAAATTTACTCATGAGACACAGCTAAATTTTAAATTAAATGTACCGTGGGCGTGTTTGTTCGTGACACCTGCGCCGAAGCGCCCGCTGGCTGCACGCCGGGCACGAGCCTCGCCTCGCTGGCCAACGACGGTTCCTTGGGTAATTGTTCTAGCCCCGGCGAGTTCTTCGCGGACGGGTGCCTCGCCGGTCAGCCGTTGCGGGTGTCGGCGGCGGTAGCGATCACCGATGGCAGCCTGGCCAGGATTGAGAAGCCGCAGATGGCGCGCATGCTCCACGAACAGCATGATGTCTCAGAATTGTTCGTCACGCATCTTCTCAGCGTGATCCTGCGCGACTAGCCTCGATACCGGAGCCCCGGTAACTTCGGAGTTGTACCCCCGGTCCCACACTGTAGGTCCCCCTCCTGCCTGGATGAGCAATTTTGACCAGACGGGTGAGCCAGATAGGACTGACACGCGGTTCGAGTCTCTGGTAATTGTAACAGTGAGGAGTGTATGCCTGTTATGGTGAATAAGAAAGTCCAGCCTGAGGTTATTACGGCCAATAAGAAAACGCAGCCTGTCGATTGGGAAGCCCTCCTGGTTGGCTTTGCCGGCGCAAAGACCGTGGTGGAATACGGCGCGAACCGCAACATCTTCCGGCAAGGAGAACCGGCGGACGCCGTGTTTTTCCTTCGCCGAGGCAAGGTCAGGCTGACGGTTACATCCCAGCAAGGCAAGGAAGCGATCGTCGCCAACCTGGGCGCCGGTGAGTTTTTGGGCGAGGGGTGCCTCGCCGGTCAGCCGTTACGGATCGCATCGGCTACCACGACCACCGATTGTAGTCTGGCCAGGATTGAGAAGCCGTTGATGACGCGCATGCTCCACGAGCGGCAAGACATCTCGGAATTGTTCGTCACCCATCTGCTTTCGCGCAACATCCGGTACGAGGCGGACCTCGTCGACCAGCTTTTCAACTCCAGCGAGAAGCGCCTGGCCCGGATTCTCTTACTCCTGGCTCATTTCGGCAAGGAAGGTCGAGCCGAGACGGTAACGCCAGGCATCAACCAGGAAAGCCTGGCACGGATGGTCGGCGTAACCCGGGCGCGGGTGAGCCATTTCATGAATAAGTTCAGGGACCTTGGCTTTGTCGACTACCGCAACGGCAGCGGATTGACGGTCAACAGCGGACTCCTCACTGTTCTCCTGCGCGACTAGCCTGGGTTCTGGACCCTCGGGACGCTTCGCCGGTAATGAGCAATTCTGGAAACGCTAGTGAGCAAACCAAAACAGACAGCGAAAAGAAGGACGGAGAGAATTCCAATGGGCGCTGGCCCGACTTGGCTACCCCACCGACAACCTCCATGTGAGATCGGGCCAGCTTCCCTTGGATGGCTCGGGACCCGCGGTTCTCCCCCCAGCTATCGCGACCTCGAGAAACTCATGGCCAAGAGGGGGCTGAAGATCAACCACACTACCGTTTGCCGCTGGGGGGCGGCGTCTGGTTCGCTGGCACCCGCCGGCGGCCAGACCCAGCAGGAAAGGAGTCCATAGCCATGCGGATTTGGGCACTGATGGTGCTGACCACGACGCTCGCGCTTGGGCAAACCAAACCCTCCGATACCGTCCAAAGGTGCCGGCGCATGCTGGACGAGGCCGCGCAAGACAAGAATCCGGACGTTCGCAAAGGCGCGGCGGAGGCCCTGAGCCTGGTGGGGGTGAAAGATGACGCTCTTGAGTCCCTTGCCCCGATGCTCGATGACCACGACGTCTCGGTCCGGATTGCGGTGGTTGTCACCCTGGGTGACTTCATGGACGACCGGACCCTTACCCTTCCTCTTTTGAAGAAAGCTTTGCAGGATCCCGTTCCCGAAGTCGACCTCGCCGCCGCCAAGGTGCTTTACCAGCTCCACGACCCGGATGGAGTGCAGTTCCTTCTTGCGGTTGTTGCCGGAGAGTCGAAGGTCTCTTCAAGCTATCTCAGCAAAGAGAAACGCAGCACCTTACGCTTGTTGCACACTCCCACCAAGCTTTTCACCATCGTCGCCATCAAGGCAGCAGGCTTCGCTCCCGTGCCGGGTCTTGGGTTCGTATTGTCTTCGGCACGAGGTATCCTGTCCGCCCGCGATTCTTCGGCACGGGCCGCCTCCCTGTTGTTCATCGGAAGCTCGCCCGATCCAACCCTGGCTGATGCGGTGGGATCTGCCCTGTCGGATAGAGAATGGTCAGTGCGCGCTGCGGCCGCGTACCTGGTTGGGATGCATCCCTTCCCAGAATTCCGGGAGAAGCTGGTCCCCCTGCTGGACGACAAGAAGGGTGCGGTGCGCGTACGTGCCGCCGCGGCCTACATCAGACTGCACCCCGAAACGAAGATGCTGGCGGCGAGGTGAGACGCCGGAATCCATTAGCCGCGCACTACCGCTCCTCTCAAAACGATTCACCGCTGAGCCTCAACGGAAGGTCCCCACCTTCCGACGCGGGAACTTTCTATGCCCTTCTGCCGCCCCTTCCGGGGCTTGACCGGTGCCGGGGCTTACTCTCCCAGGGCTCACTTCACCCTTACGGTGAGCAGTTTTGACCAATGCGCTGAGCCGTACTGAACTGACACAACTTCCATTGAACGGTATAACCAGAGTGCCTGCAACAGGCCAGTCACGAGAGTGAGAGGCGGATGCAAGGTGAATTGGAATGGAGGCCGTAAGTATGAAACATCTCGTCAGAGTTATGGGGATCGCAGTTCTGTTATCCCTTTTCGGAACCACTGCTCCGGCCTATGCACAGGAGCAGCACCAAGACCAAGCCAAGCCCCAACAAGATAAGCAGCAGAAGCAACAACAAGCCAAGCCCCAACAGCACGCTCAGCCGAAGCAGCAGGGGCAAGGCGCACAGCAAGCCCAGCGCGGACAGCAGCAGCAACAGCACGCTCAACCGGCCCAGCAAGCCCAGCGCGGACAGCAGCAGCAACAGCACTCCCAACCTACCCAGCAGGCCCAGCGCGGACAGCAGCAGCAACAGCACTCCCAACCTACCCAGCAGGCCCAGCGTGGACAGCACCAGCAACAGCACGCTCAACCTACACAGCAAGCCCAGCGCGGACACCAGCAGCAACAGAACGCCCAACCTGGCCAGCAGGCCCAGCGCGGACAGCAACAGCAACAGCACGCTCAACCTGGCCAGCAGGCCCAACAAGTCCAGCCGGCCCAGCGCGGACAACAGGGCAGTTCACAGCACGGACAGTATGCCGCGTCCTCACGGCAGTCTGGGCGCTACGACGGCGACCGCAGTCGCCGCATTCCCGACGACCGCTTTCGTGCCAATTTTGGACGTGATCACTCGTTCCGCATCGACCGTGATTACATGGTCGCGGGCGGGTATTCGCGCTTCCAGTACGGCGGTTTTTGGTTCGGGATGTATGATCCCTGGCCGGGAGACTGGCGCTACACCGACGACATTTACGTCGAGTACATTGATGGTGGGTATTACTTGCTGAGCCCAATGCATCCCGGCGTTCAGATTTCGATCAACGTCGTAATCTAACGGTATCTCCAGCGTAACCTTCGGGAGACTTTGTAATCCGCGTGGGGCGGGGTCTCCCGCCGGATCGTCATGCGAAGCGGTCCCAAGCGAGTAATTTGTTGGCGAGCCTCTGTTTGGAGTGGGATCGGAAATCCAGGAGGAAGAAAAGTGAACGTAAACGGCGGGACGGGAAATGCCGTCCCCATAGAGGAGCTCATCCAGATCGAGGTGAGCAGAAGCTTGCGCTTCCTCATCGCAGCCATGAACGCTACAGATCGTGAGCAATTAGATGAGCACGGGGCTTATCAGGAAGCGCTGCATCTGTTCCGGGTACTGCGCCCTCCCATCCTGCGGGACCCGCGGCGCAGCGTCTCGCGATCAGAGTCAAGAAACCCGCAATAAACCTGACTCAGAGTTCCCGTCGGTCTCCCGGCGTAGGCTAGGCACTGATCATTAACGGAATGAGCAATTGTGACCAGACACGTGAGCCGTACTGAACTGACACGGAATCAAGCGCACGGCTATAACAGAAGTGCCTCGAAGTCTCAGCCGGAGGCGAATATCAAGAAAAGGGGAGGTGGTTATGTTTCTCATCCTGTTTGTGGTGCTCGTCGCCGCCTGGCTTTTAGGCTGGGTGGGATTCCACGTTGCGGGTGGGCTGATCCATCTGCTGCTCATCGTGGCGATCGTTGCCTTAATCCTCCATTTCGTGCGCGGCCGAAGGGTCTGGAACTAAAGCACCGTTTGGAAGCCGCGAGTGGCAGGCCAAGGCTGGGGTAACGAACGAAGTCGAAGTTAAACCTGGAGAACAGGTGTTCAGAGCAAAGGAGAGTGCAACATGGCAGAAAAAATAGCGGTTTTGGGTATTTACCCGAACTACGCCAGCGTGGAGAACGGTGTCGACGTCTTGAAGGAGGCCGGCTTTCGAAACACGGATATTTCCGTGCTGTTCCCGGAAAAGGTGGTCTCCAAGGACTTCGCCCACAAGAAAGGCACCAAGGCTCCGCAGGGCGCTGCCGCAGGTGCCGGCACGGGTGCCGTGCTCGGCGGTACTTTGGGATGGTTGGTGGGAATTGGCGCTCTGGCGATACCGGGTTTGGGTCCTTTTGTCGCCGCTGGCCCTCTTATGGCTGCTCTCGCGGGGGTGGGCGTGGGCGGCGCAGTAGGCGGGATAGCGGGGGCTTTGATTGGCATGGGGATCCCTGAGCACCAGGCCAAACACTATGAGGTGCGGGTCAAGGAGGGCGGAATTCTCCTCTCGGTGCATTCGGACAATAAGGATTGGACGAAGCGCGCCAAGGACATCCTGGAGCGGACGGGAGCGCAGGATATCTCGGTAACTGGAGAGGGTGGCGCCGACTATGTGAGAGGCGACAGACCCCTGGCTCACACGGCTAAGGCCAGTGGGGCGGAGTAGGCAGTCCGGCAAACCGCTCCCATCTCGTGATTCGGCGAGTTGCAGTTGTTCTGGATCTAACAAGTGAGGTGAGACATGGAAACCCTTTTGATTGTTCTTGTGTTGCTGTTTTTGCTCGGCGGTGGCGGCTGGGGATACTCCCGTTGGCGCCGGTAGCGCCCGCCGTCTGAACCACGCAGGCAGGACAATTCGCTCTTCTGGACGATGCACACGGGCGGCGCACCATGCGCCGCCCAAAAGAAAAAAGGAGAAACGGTAATGAAGAAGACACTTATTACGCTTTTGGTTGGGTTGAGCTCCTTGAGTGCTCTAGCCCAAACCGAGCCACAAAAGACCGACTCGGTGCCGATTTACCGCATTACAGTCGTAGGGCGGACCACCAAGGCCATCAATTACCGCCACCGGAGTGGGTCGACCAAGATTGATTTTGAGGGTACCAGCCTCATGTCCGGGGCCCGCGGCAATGCCGAGGTCGCGAGCAAGCAGGGAGCCATCCACATCGATGCCGAATTCAGAGACCTGCGTCCGGCGAGCAACTTCGGTCCTGAGTACTTGACCTACGTCCTGTGGGCAATCAGCCCGGAGGGACGCCCGGTGAACCTGGGAGAAATCCTGCTCAACAATGATGGCAAGAGCAAACTAACGGTGACCAGCGATTTGCAAGCTTTCGGTTTAATCGTGACGGCCGAACCTTATTTCGCCGTCACCCAACCGAGCGATGTGGTGGTGATGGAGAACCAAGTCAGAAGTGACACCACCGGGACCATTGAGCAGGTTGACGCGAAGTTCGAACTGCTGAAACGTGGGCAGTACGAAGTTCATGTCAATCCGGCTGACCTTCAGCCCATGATCCTGGACCACAAGACCCCGATCGAGCTTTACGAAGCTCGCAACGCGGTGCGCATTGCCAAGTGGACGGGAGCGGAACACTACGCCTCTGACTCGCTGAAGAAGGCAGAAGTGAATTTGCAGAACGCAGAGGGCTATCAAGCGGGAAGAGGCAATAAGAAGTCGGAGATCACGGAAGCGCGCGAAGCCGTGCAAACCGCCGAGGACGCTCGCATCATTACGGTCAAGAAGATAGGGGAGGAACGCCACGCGAGCGAGCTCCAGGCTTCCGCCGACGCCGAAGCCCAGTCGAAGGCCGAGGCCGATGCAGCGACACGCCAGAAGGAACAGGCCGAGCGCGATGCCGCCAAGGCCCAAGCAGAAACCGCCCAAACCCAAGCGACGGCAGACGCTGCGGCCGCTAAGGCCCGGGCCGATGCAGCCCAAACCCAAGCCGCGACAGACGCGGCACTAGCCAAGTCTCAGGCCGAGACTGAACAAGCTCGACTGGCGGCGCAACAGGCCGACACCGATAAAGCGGCCATGCGCGCCAAGTTGGAGCAGCAGTTGAACTCGGTTCTTCAAACGCGCGATAGTGCGCGCGGGCTGATTGTGAACATGTCCGATGTGCTGTTTGACACGGGCCGATACACGTTGAAGCCGGAAGCCCGGGAAAAGCTGGCCAAGGTTGCCGGAATTCTGATCGCCTACCCTGCACTCAATATTGAGGTGGACGGCCATACCGACAACGTTGGAGGTGACGAGTTTAATCAGAAACTATCCGACCAACGCTCAGGCTCAGTGCGCGACTACCTGGTAGCGCAAGGGGTAGCGACAAATTCGGTCACCGCCAAGGGCTTTGGCAAAACCCAGCCCATGGCCACCAACGATACGGCAGCCGGCAGGCAGACTAACCGCCGCGTTGAACTCGTGGTATCGGGTGACGCGATCGGCACTGAGGTCGGCGCCACGGCGGGAGGCTCGCTATAGGAGAAACAACGCCAGAGACCGGGTCCGAGGCGGATGGGCTGCTGCCCTACCGCTTTCGGGCCCAACCGGCGATCGAGAATTCGTCCGCGTAATAAAGGAGGCCAATATGATGAAGCCAAGCACTAAGGATCAGGCGGAGGGCAAGTTTCACGAGGTGAAGGGTAAGATCAAGGAGAAGGCGGGGAAGCTGACGAACAATCCCGACTTGCAAGCCGAGGGCAAAGTGGAAAAGGTGGCCGGGAAGATTCAAAAGAAAATCGGCCAGGTGGAGAAAGCCCTCGAATAACGGTAACGCCGGCTCGTAGTCCGACAGGCCTGAACGGGGACATCGGGCACGCCGGTCAGTAGGTGTAAGGACAAAAGGAGACTCCAAAATGAACTGATCCTGCTGCTTGTCGTTTTGCTACTCGCGTTTGGCAGAGGCGGAGGCTATTACGGATATCGGAGATGGGGGACGAACGGAGGCATCGGGATCGATTGAATCATGCTAGTTCAAGTTTTGTTGGTTCTGATCGTGATTGGCGTTTTACTCTGGCTCGTCAACAACTACATACCGATGGCACGATCCATCAAGTCGATCTTGAATGCCGTCGTGGTCATCAGTGTGGTCTTGTGGCTCCTGAATACCTTCGGACTCTTGAGCAACCTTTCCAGGATCCACTTGAAGGGCTGACCGCTGGGGTGAACTCGGCGGTATCAGCGTATCTCCTCGGTGACCTTCAACAAGACCAAACTGTGCGGCGCCTCGGACGACGAAGTTTTCGAAGAATCCTGTTCTGCCGAGCAGCCCCGCCAAAGAACTGCCGATTGACGATTGGTCCTGAGCGAAGCGAAGGATTGACGATTGGAAGAGAAGAAATGAATGCACGCAAGCGCGTCTCAGCCGATGACAGGAGTTCGCCCGGCTATTGGGGTAGTCTTGACGGCTTCCACCTCCGGGCCGTAGACTATTTTGCAACGGTGAGCGACCTGAATGTTGAGCGTCTAAGTGTCTTGGCATCTAAACTTGGTGGTTTGTTCGTCGAATGACTCGGAGGAAACGACGATGCTCGATTTGGGGGAAGAAACAGTTCACCGAGCTCGGGTTACAGTTGTCATTGAACCTGACGACGGGGGCTACCACGTTTACGCTCCGGCATTGAAGGGGTTGCACGTAGACGGAAAGACGAAGAAGGAAGCGCTGGAGAATGCACGCCAGGCTGTCGCCCTGTACCTCGACTCGCTTTCCAGGCATGGAGACCCAATTCCCATAGGACCGGATTTAACGCTGCACAAAGAGAAAGTTCCGGCGGTTCCGGTGGGCGCCTTTTTGCAGAATGTGACTGTCGAATGGGGATGCCACAAAATGTCTGGAACCAGGTAAAAAACCTGACTGCCGACGAGATCATCTCGGCCCTAAAGAAGGATGGCTGGGAGTCTGACAAGGGCAGCGGGGCAATTCTCGCCTTCATCAAGAAAGGAAAAATCAACAATCGAGTCACAGTGCATTACCATCCGAAGAAGACCTACGGGGCAAAGTTGTTGCAGGCCCTGCTCAAAGACATTGGATGGAGTACCGAAGACCTTAAGCGGCTTAAACTCATAAAGTGAAAGTTCCAGCCGGTTCAGGACTTGCCGCACGCCGGCATTTCTGGAGAAGACAATCCACAGATTTCGCAGATTACACAGACACAGGACAAGGACAGCATAATTCGCACCCCTGCCCTCTTGTCATGGGTCTGTGAAATCTGCGTAATCTGTGGATTCACTTCTTCTCTCTCAATCGTCAATCGTAAATCTGCAATCGGCAATCGCCATCAGGCGACGACCCCCACCGGCTCCATGTCGAGCTGCGGTCGCTTCACCTCAGCGCCGGTTACCAACTTCCAGGCCGTCTTATCGGCCAGAATCCGTGTGGCGAGGGCGGCGTGCATCGCGTGCCCGGCGCGGTCGGCCAGCACATGCCCGATAACGGGATGGCCGAGCAGCGCGAGATCGCCGATCAAGTCCAGCATCTTGTGGCGGCAGAATTCGTCAGGAAACCGCAAGCCTTCGGGGTTGATGACACCGTCCCGAGTGAGGACAATGGCGTTCTCGAGCGAGCCTCCCCGGATCAGGCCCATCTTGCGTAGCGCCTCGAGCTCCTCCATGAAGCCGAAGGTGCGAGCGGGCGCGATCTCCCGTTCGTAGCTGGCTTCGCCGGGAACGTATTCGCGGATTTGCTCGCCGATCAGGGGATGGGGGAAGAGAATGCGATAGGTGACAAAGAAACGGTCGGAGGGATAGACGGCCATACGCTTGCCGCCGTCCACCACCTCCACGGGCTTCAAGATCTTGATGTATTTGCGGCGAGCGCGTTGCCGCTTCAGGCCCGCCTCCCGAATCAGCCGCACAAAGGGCAGGGCACTGCCGTCTATGATCGGCAGTTCGAGGTTGTCGATCTCGACGAAAGCGTTGTCCACCTCGAACGCCGCCAGTGCCGAGAGCAGGTGCTCAGTGGTAGAGATGAGCACGCCCTTCCTCATCAAAGTAGTAGCGTAGCTGACGCGAGCGACGTTGCGAACGCGCGCCTCGATGGCGAAACCTTCGAGGTCGGTCCGCTTGAAAACGATACCGGTGTTGGCTGGAGCCGGTGCCAAGCGGAGGCTTACTTTCACTCCAGTATGGACGCCAACGCCGGACACGGCGGCTGGTGAAGCTACGGTTTGTTGGTAAGCCAACTTTGATCCTCCCGACGCGCTGTACCAAACTGCACTTGACATGCCAAGGTGCCCGATCATCGTTATGCGCTGCAAATAAATGAGATGCCGGTACCTTGAGTGTCTTCAGCTCGGAAAGAGTGTGGTAAGAATGCCACAAAAAGACGCGTGGGAGACTCAAATGAAAGCAGAAGGCAGAAAGCGGAAATCAGAAGTCAGAAGAAAAAAGCAGGTCTGGCTCGTTTGTGTTCTTCCTTCTGATTTCTAATTTCTGATTTCTGATTTGATGTTGGTTTTCATCTGCGCGGCCAAGAACGCGAGCACATCGTCTCCCCAGACATCGGTCGCAGTAGAGCAGAATCTCCAGTGACCTTCCTGATGGGTGCTTCCCAGGGCGGGGTAGATCTTCGACTGAAAATCTTTATGTTTCTTATTTGCTTCCTGACTCAGGACACGGCTCGGTTCAAGGCTGTAATCGTTCTGGGCCTGGATCAGAAAGACGGGCGCTTCGGCGTGATCGACCGCGTGTCTGAGACGTTCTTGCAGCCACGGGTTCCGCTCCCACGACATGGCACCGGGAGCAAACGGCACGAGCGCTTTTACCCCCAGATCGCGCTCACCGGCGAGCAGCGTCTGGATGCCTCCGTAAGAGCAGCCCGAGATTGCGACCCGCGCCGAGTCAACAAACGGGCGTGACTTCAAGTAATCAAGGGCGGCAACCACGTCGCTGACCTCCGCCTCCTGAAGTGCCACCATAAGCTGGGCGCGCTCGTTCCCAGGCGCTCGCTCGATTTGGTCTTGGATGTAGTCACCCGGGGAACGGCCTTGTCCTCGACGATGGGGAACAAAGAAGACGTAGGAGTGCGCCGTATAGAAGCCGGCTAGTGTCGGCTGCGAGCCCGGCAATTTCTCGCTGCCGTGATTCCACAGCACCGCCGGAAACGGACCATCCCCTGCCGGCTTCCAAAGAAACCCGTGCAATTCAAGCTTGCCACTAGGGAAGATCACCTCTTCGGGCGTCGATTGGCCTAACGCCGCGCCCTTGGCGAATGTAAACAGCAGCACTATCAGGATGCCTTGCATCAGTCTTGGCGGTAAGACGACGGGTTTGTGGTTCATAGGCTTGCTCAGAACGTGTGAAGAAATTAAACACAGAGGCACGGAGACACAGAGAAGGGAAAGAGAATCACATGAAGATGTCTTTTGTTTCTCGACGTTTCCCATTTTTCTCTGTGCCTCTGTGTCTCTGTGTCTCTGTGTTGAAGCTCGTTCGCAATTATTTCACTCCTTGCGCCCTGGGCTGCTGACTGCCTTCTGCTGACTGCTTTCTGCCTACTGCCTACTGCCTTCCGCCTACTGCTTTCCCGCCGACTGTCCTACGCCGGCTGCTGTTGCGTCATACAGTGTATTGTCCCCAATCCCCATACCAAATCAACGGCATGGATGCCGATTACGGGTCGATCGGCGATCAATTCGGCAAGCGTGCCGAGGGCAATGCGATCGTTAAGATCGTTGAAGGTGGGAACCAGGACGGCAGCGTTGCTGATGTAGAAATTGGCGTAGCTGGCGGGGACCCGCTGTCCGTCAAAGTACAGAGGCGCGGGCATCGGAATGGCTACCACGTCGATCTTCGACCCGTCTTCCAGCCGCGCGCCTTCGAGTCGCTCGCGGTTTTCCTCCAGCGGCTCGTAATTTGCGTCGCTCGAATTGCTCTCGCGGCACAGCACCACGGTGCGTGGACCCACGAAGCGGCAGACATCATCGACGTGGCCATGCGTATCGTCGCCAGCGATGCCGCGTCCCAGCCACAGCACGTTGGTCACGCCGAGATTCTCTCGGAGTGCCGCCTCAATCTCTAGTAGGCCTAAACCGGGATTGCGCACCTGCGTCACGTGATCAAGAAGACATCCTTCGGTAGTCAAGACCGTGCCCCGCCCGTTCACATCGATGGCGCCACCCTCAAGGACGAAATCGCGCTTGCCGGCGCGGGCTGAAAAGAGGGGGCATCCCAGCGCCTGGGCAGCGCGTTGGGGCACGCCATCGTCCAGTCGCCAATCCGGGTATTTCGCCCAGCCGTTGAAATGAAAGCGGGCGACGGCAATTTCGGCGCCCTGTTCGGCTTCCGCCGGGGTAGCCGGCCGGCGCAGGAATATGGGTCCGAGGTCGCGCGTCCAGCCGCGGTTGGTGGGAATGCGCAAAAACTGGACCTGCGAGGGATCGACCCCCGCCCGAGTCAGCACCTTCTCCGCCTGTGCTTCGTGCATCGAGGAGTTCGTCAGGGCGCGCAGTTTTTCCCCGCGTGTGATCTTGCGGGCGATCTCACCGTAGACCCACGGGATGGGCCCGAACTTCCCCGGCCAGTCGCCCTTGTTGTGCGGCCAGCCGATCCAGGTGGCCTCGTGCGGTTCCCATTCGGCAGGCATGTGAAAGCCCAACGTTGCGGGCGCGATCTCCGGCGGTCGGGCGGGCTTTGGCTTGGGAGAGGCAGCTTTCTTATTCGCCACGGTTCCATTCCTTTTCATCGAGCAGGCGCTCTTCAATTCCGTCATAGGCGTCGATTCGGCGGTCGCGCAGGAAGGGCCAATGGCGGCGCACCGTTTCCAAGCGTTTCAGATCGACATTGGCAATCAGGATTTCTTCCTTGTCCGTTGAGGCCTCGGCAGCGACCACACCGAAGGGATCGGCAAGAAACGACGACCCCCAGAACTCGATCCCTGGGCCGCCGTCGGCCGGACGTTCGAGCCCGACGCGGTTTACCGCTGCCACGTAAACGCCGTTGGCGATGGCATGGCCCCGCTGGATGGTGCGCCACGCATCTCGCTGCGCCGCGCCGCAGCGCTCCTTTTCGTCAGGATGCCAGCCGATGGCCGTTGGGTAAAAGAGGATGCTCGCGCCCCGCAGGGCCGTTAGCCGCGCGGCCTCCGGGTACCACTGGTCCCAGCAGATCAGCGTGCCAATTCGCCCCACGGCGGTATCAAAGGCGCGGAAGCCGAGGTCACCGGGCGTGAAGTAGAATTTTTCGTAATAGGCCGGGTCGTCCGGAATGTGCATCTTGCGATACAGGCCGCGCAACTCGCCGTCCGCGTCGATCACGGCGGCGCTGTTGTGATAAACTCCGGGCGCGCGCCGCTCGAAAACAGGGGCGATCACCACCACGCGCCGCCGTCGCGCCACCTTCCCCAACGCTTCCGTGGTCGGGCCCGGCACGGGCTCGGCAAGGTCAAACAGCGCCGCGTCCTCCCGCTGGCAAAAGTATCGCGAGCGAAAAAGCTCCGGCAGGCAGATCAAGTGCGCGCCGCGGTCGGCCGCTTCTTCCACGCTGGCGATGGCGCGCGCGAGGTTCTCCTGCAGATCGAGCGTCATCGCCATTTGAATGAGGGCAACGGTGAATCTTTCGGTCATCTCCATGAGCCTACACAAGCCCAGCCGTTTTGCCAAGGCACTTTGACGGCAGACGGTAGTCGGTAGACGGCATACGGGGCTTCTTCCTCTAGCGTTGCGGCGGTGAATTAAGCAACTGAGCCCGATTGGAATGCATGGGCAGGCTCGTGGAAATTGGGTAGGCTAAAACTTCCTTCTCGCCAGCTTACTCGGACTCACCAACGTATTCGTGAAGATGTTTTAGGCACTGTTCGACGGGCTCGAAGTCGGCCTGAGGAGCGTTTTTGCCTGCTTGGAGGAGGTCGGTATCCTGCTCTACACGGTAGAAGCTCAGCTTTGTTACCCAAATTATGCACAGATTGAGGCCAGAGCTGGCATCTGAGCCAGCGGCTTGACGTTGATCATTGCTACCCCGCCCGTTCGATTCCGCCCTGGTTTCACTCCCTCGTTGTAAGATCCCTGTAACTTGTTGGTCTGCTTGGGCTGCGCGTGCATAGAATTTTATGCACGCTAGAAGAAGCTCAAAAGCGGAGGGCCACCGCCAGCACCGGCGCGTAGCCCTTCGGGCCGACCGCGATCGCTCGTAGCCGCTGCATCAGTCGCTGGAAAATCCCCTGCTCCGCATAGTGGTCGCTGTAGCTGACCCCCACCCGCCCTCCGTGCCGCCAGATCTTCGCGGCCAAAAACAGAAACCGCAACCGCGAGGTCGCCAGGGTCGTGTGCTTCAAGTCTTCCGCCCGAGCCTTCTCTTCCCGGTTAAACAGCATCAGCCAGCAGTTCAGGTTGTAGGCCAGCATGGCCATCTGGAAGTGGACGCAGTTCATCGCCCAGCGCGCTGAGGGATAGGCGGCCAGCCCGGCATCATTATTGGCTTCTTTGATCAGGTTCTCCGCTCCCCCTCGCTGATTGTAGAACCACACCAGCAGGTCAACGGCGTGCGCCATGTTGGTGACGAAGACCCGATAGACATACTCCGTCGTCTCGAACAGTTGATATTGCTCGGCCTCTCCGGGCTGAGGTTTCTTCTCCTTCACGTAGCGCAGCGCCACGAAGCGATAGGCCCGGCCCCATCCCTCCGGCTGATAGCCAAACTCGCACTGCCCGTCGGCATCGGTGCGGGGCGAAGGCTTCCACTCCGCGGCCTTCAACACCTCCACCAAACGGGCCGTCTTGCGCGCCGAGATGATGAACTGCCAGCCCCGACGCTCATGAGCTTCCACCGCCTCCCAACAGTAGAAACCCGAGTCCTCCCGAGCGTAGACGATCTCCACCCCGGGCGGCAACGCCGCCGACACGCTCTCCAGATGCCGGGCGATCTGCGCCCCACTCGGCCGGTCCCCGTTGTGAAGCTCGCCCATCACGTACTCCCGCGTCTCCGCCATAAAAGTGAGAATCGGCTGGTAACTCTTCTTCCCCTTATGCTGCGGATTGTAGCCCTTGCGCGCTCCCATCTGCTGCCCAAACAGCGTGTGCACCGTGGTGTCGGTGTCCAGGGTGACCGACTTCAGTCGCACGTGGGCCGCTTCCCACACCCGCTGGCGCAGGCGTCGCTGCACTTCTAACAACTGCGGGGCGATCTGCAGATGCAGCGAGGCCAGAAACCGCCAAAAGGTACACTGCGGCGGCAAGCGCCAAACCTTTAAGATCCCCACCAGCATCGGCTCCCGCTCCAGAAACCGCAAATGGTGCAAGCGGGAAAAACCCACATACAGCGCCAGCACCATCGCCAGCACGAACTGATACAGGCTCATGACCCGCGTGATCCGCTTCACCCGGAGCGTCTCTTCCACCAGCCGCTGGAACCCCAACTTCTCCAGCATGGTTGCCACCGGTAACAGACCACCATAAGCCGTCAGATTCTTACCTTCAAAGTCGTAGGGCGTCGCAGCCCCGATTTTATTGGCCTCCGGAATAGGTCCTGCCGACCCTTGCGGAGAGCGCCTGGGGCGAGTATCCTGATTTCCGTCTGTAACCATTTGGGTGACCTCCCGAGGGATTTTTCCGCGAAGTCGCGCACTTCGCAGAAATTCTGTTTTACCCCATCTTTCGGGGGTCCCCAAATGGTCTATTCAGATCGCCCTGCTCTTAAGCGCGCTCAGCCATGCATAATACGGCTGTTACGCAAGTTGCGAAGTATGAGCTTGCCTCTATATCGGCTGTTTTGATGTCCGAGTTCCAGCCCGTGTAGGCCGCTTGGTTTACCTCATCACGCGCTTTCTCCAAGTCCAGGTACCGCGGCTCAAATAGCAGGGTTTCGGAGTGCTTGTACTCAACAGCCCGTTCGTAGGCAGGGACAGCCTTTTTCAAGGCTTGCCATTCCTGCACGCTGATGTGTTTTGGGCCTTTGGTGCAGCCGGCAAGAAGCAAGACGAGCAGCGTCAAACTGTAGGTTCTTATGTGGGACATTTCCACGGGATGATCCTCGGGAGGATTCTATTCGTTTCTAGTGCCGTTCGCAAAGCTCAACGTCTTTCCCACCAGCCTTGCGTCATGCTCTTGCTTGGCATCGGCCCAAGCCAGGGTGTCGATAACCGATAGCCCGGGGGCTTCTTCCCCGTCTACCGTCTGCCGTCTACCGTCTGCGAGCACGACTATCCTTGACTTCATGAGTCGCCACTGGGTACAGTGCCTTGTGCGCTCACTTCATCCTTACTCTCGAGAGCGCGAGGATCAATCGCTTGTTGCAACGCTTTGTGAAGAGCAGCTTGTTAACCTTGCAGGATTTCACCTATCTCCTGATTGCCGCTTTCCGTGTTGCATTCAGCCCTCCCCATTACTGGGTCGATCTCCTGACGCAAATGGACATTATCGGCGTGGGGTCCCTGCCGATCGTGCTGCTGACAGGTCTCTTCACAGGCGCGATCCTGGCCGCTCAAACTTACCGGGAGATGCAAAGCTTCGGCGAGGTCACCTTGATGGGAGAAGCGGTGGCGATCGCGGCGGTACGGGAACTGGGGCCGGTGTTGACCGCCTTGATGGTCGCCGGCCGCAGCAGTTCCGGCATCGCCTCGGAACTCGGCTCCATGCTGGTAACCGAGCAGGTGGACGCCATGCGTGCCTTGGGAACCGATCCGGTGCGGAAGCTGGTGACCCCGCGGCTTTACGCCACCCTGCTGACCCTGCCCCTCCTCACCATCCTGGCCGACTTCACCGCTCTCATCGGGGGCTGGATGGTGAGCTCCCTCATCGCCCATCTGACCGGCACGCAATACTGGACCAAGGCCTATCAGTCGCTCGATTATCATGATCTGACGCAGGGCCTGATCAAGCCCGTCTTCTTTGCCGTAGTGGTCTCGTCGGTCGGCTGTTATTGCGGTCTCACCACGACTGGCGGCACCGAAGGCGTGGGCCGGTCGACTACGCGCGCCGTGGTGATGGCATCCGTCTGGATCCTGATGCTGGATCTGCTCATTACGCAGTTTTTGATCGGAATACACTTTTCCTGAGGAATTATGAACGATGAATTATGAATGATGAAGAAGAAGTCGAGAGTCGAAAGTTAAGAGTTAGTTGAAAGTAGAAGTAGAAGCGGTGGTCTTGACTTTCGACCTTTGACTTTCGACTCTTTTCTTCCGTTCATCATTCATAATTCAATAATTCATACTTTGAGAAATGTCCACTCTGGCTGCCCATGCCCAACCCGCCCCTCTCCCGGCCATCGAGGTCCGTCACGTCTCTCTGGCGTTCGACAAAAAGCAAGTGCTCGTCGACCTTTCCTTCGCGGTCGCCCCAGGGGAGACTCTGTTTCTGCTCGGCGTCACCGGCACCGGCAAGTCCGTACTCCTCAAGATCATGCTGGGCCTGATGAAGCCGGACGCCGGGCAGGTCCTGATAAACGGGCAGGACATCGTTCCTCTCTCCGAGACGGAGCTTGTTCCGTTGCGGCGCCAGATGGGGATCGTGTTCCAGGAAGGCGCGCTGTTCGATTCGCTCAACGTTTATGAGAACGTGTGCTACCGACTGCGCGAGGAAAAGGTGAGAGACGAAGCTGAGGTCGAGCGGCGAGTGCGCGAGGTGCTGAGCTTCGTGGAAATGGAAGAGGCCATTGACAAGGCGCCTTCTGAGCTTTCGGGCGGGATGCAGCGGCGCGTGTCCATCGCGCGGGCCATCATCAGCCAGCCCTCGATCATGCTCTACGACTC
This sequence comes from Terriglobia bacterium, assembly GCA_035315065.1. GTDB lineage: Bacteria > Acidobacteriota > Terriglobia > UBA7540 > UBA7540 > DATFYM01. The sequence goes on along the minus strand of DATFYM010000212.1, from coordinate 65,800 downwards.
TCCCACCGCGGGCCTCGATCCGCTCACCGCCCACACCATCGATCTGCTCATCGCCAAGCTGCGCGACGCCCAGCATGCGACTTCCGTGGTCGTTACCCAACGCCTTCAGGACGCCTTTTTTCTGGCCAGTTTTGCCTATTCGGTTGAGCAAGGCGGACTCGTAGCGGCCACCAGCGCTGCGCAACGAGCCGCGATCGACGACGTCCGCTTTCTCCTTCTTCGCGACACCCGGCTCTATTTCGAGGGAAACCGGGACGACTTGGTCCGAAGTCAGGATCCTTATCTGGGGAAGTTCCTCGCCTGATACAATGATAGGGGACAGGGGACAGGGAACAGGGAATAGGGGGTAGGGAGTAGGGAGTAGGGAGTAGGGAACAGCGCCCTGTACCCGGTACTCTGCGGAAGAACTTAGAGGCAGGGGGAGTTGTTTTCTCCTGTTCCCTATTCCCTGTTCCCTATTCCCCGTACCCTGTTCCCTAGAAGGAGACGACATGCCGCAACGCCAAGAACTCACCTGGAAGCAGCTACGCGTCGGAGCCCTGGTGGCCGTAAGCCTGATCGTGCTAAGTGTGGGAATCTTTTTCATCAGCGGTCAGGTCGGATTCCTCACCAGAAAGATGACGTTGCGATGCTATCTCCCCAGCGCCGCCGGCGTGAAGGAAGGTTCGGATGTCGATGTTGCCGGCATTACCGCCGGCACTGTCAGCAAGCTCCGCATCTCGAATGACCAGAGCCCCGCACGCGCCGTCGAGGTGGTGATGAGGGTGTCACGGCGCTTCGCCAACGACATTCGTGCGGATTCGGTGGCTGCTCCCACCACCGCGGGCTTGCTGGGCGATAGTTACGTCGACATCTCCCGGGGCAGTCCGGGTCAGCCCCAGGTGCCGGACGGCGGCGAGGTCAAAACGCACCTGGAAGCCAGCGTTCAAAATGTCGTACAGAACGCCAACGACGTGGTCACTAACCTGCGCGACCTGAGCAAAGCAGTCCAGGACATGACCAACCAGATCAACTCCGGTAAGGGATCGCTGGGCAAGCTGATCTATGACCCCACTCTCTACAATAAGATCAGCCACTCGGCCGACGTGGTGGACCGGATGGCCGACCAGATGGTGAGCGGCCAGAGCACTCTCGGCAAGCTGGTGAACAGCAACGAGGCTTACGACAAGCTGATCGCGGCGATGGACCGCCTCAACCGCCTGCTCGACCAAGCCGAGCACGGCAACGGCACGGTCGCCAAGCTCATGAACGACCCGAGTCTCTACAACCGGCTCAACGACGTGACCACAAAGGCCGGCAAGCTCGTCACCGACATCGACAACGGCAAGGGGACACTCGGCAAGCTCGTCAAAGACGAGCAACTCTACGATCGTCTCAACCAGACGGTTGAGCACCTCAACGTCATCTCGGCGCGCATGGCCAAGGGCGAGGGATCCCTCGGACTGCTTTCCACCGACAGCAAACTCTACAGCAACCTCACCGCGAGCAGTGAGTCGCTCAAGGAGTTCCTGGCTGATTTTCGCAAGGAGCCTAAGAAGTACCTGTCAATCAAATTACACATTTTCTAAAGGCCGTGCGGTACGCGCGGTTAGTCAGCCGAGCACCCTCGCCAACAGATAGGCCTGAAACGCTTGCTTCATACGAGCGCGCTCGGTCAGCGTCATTTGGTGCACCAGGGTGGCCGCCGCTGCGGGCGCCGAAGTCACCGAATTGGCGGCCAAAACCGTACCGTTGCCGGTCGAGGGCTCCATCGGAATGCCGGCGTGCGCGAGGATCGAGGCCACGTAATGCCGCGTCTCGCTGGGGGCATGATTCAGCCACTCAGATCCCCAATGCGCGACCGCGTGCGCCACGTGTCCCGGCCCCCAGTTGTAAGCGGCCAGCGCCTGGGCCGTATTGCCAAACTTCGCCAGTTGTTGATGCAGGTAGTGGATGCCGCCGCGGATGTTCTGGGCCACATTGTGCGGATCGACACCCAGCGCCGTCGCCGTGGCTGGCATGAGTTGCATGATGCCGATGGCGCCACTCGATCGATTCAAGGCGTGGGGGTTCAAGTCCGACTCATGCATGGCCACCTGCAAGGCAAGGTGCGGATCGATCCCCGCCGCCTCCGCCGCCCGGCTGACGAACTCCGACCAGAACGACGTGTGGCGTGACGGGACAGGCCCCGAGGTCTGTCCCGCTTGGTTGGTGGGTGCTGCAGGGGCGGAATTGGTGGCATCCATATGCATGAGCATCACCTGCTCGTGTGGCGTTCAACTTCAATTCCCCTTGCAGCACGCGGCGTACCACAATCAGATGCGATCCGGCGAGCTTGCAGTCTATTGATTACAATAAGGCCTGCTTTCTTGCTTTGGGCGCCGCCAGTTTCCTCTCATGAGAAGGCTTTAATCAACCTTGCCGGCCTCCGACCGGACCCGGCAAGATCTGCCGCGCCCAAGTAGGCAAACAGAATCCACAGATTACACAGATCTTCGCAGATTGAGAAAAGAAGCGATCGACTGCACGTCGGAGCTGTCAAAAGCGACAGCAAACAAACCACTTGATGGCTAGTCCGCTGAGGAGGCGATTTCTCCTCTTACTCTGCCGAATCTGTGTAATGTGTGGATTCCATTCTTTTCCGGATGACACCACTACCCGCGCCCGGCAAACTCCACCACCCACTCATCTTGCCGTCCACCCGCCGTCGATGACCAGGGTATGGCCGGTGATCAGAGACGCCGCCGGCGAGGCCAGGAATACCACCGCTCCAGCCACGTCCATGGGCTCGCCAACCCGGTGCAAGGCGGCGATCCGCTCCGTCACGTCGGCCCGGAACGCTGGGTCCGCCAGCGCCTCCTCTGTGCCCGGCGTATGGATAAAGGTGGGCGCCACCGCGTTCACCGTGATGTTGTACTTCCCCCACTCGACGGCGAGGCATTTGGTGAGGTGCGCGATAGCAGCCTTGGTAGTGCAGTAGACAGATTCGGTCGGCAGCGCCACCAGGCCCGCCTGCGAGCTGAGGTTGATGATGCGCCCGCGCCGCTGACAGATCATCACGCGTCCCGCCGCCTGGCTGGCAAAGAACGTTCCCTTCAGATTCACCGCCAGCGTCAGGTCGTAGTCTTCCTCGCGAACATTCTCGGCCAGATTGCCGGGCGCGATGCCGGCGTTATTCACCAGGATATCGAGTTGCCCGAAACGTCCCACCGCATCCTTGACAGCGCGAAAAATCTGGTCGAGATGGGCGACGTCCATTTGCAACGGCAACGCGTGCCGGCCCATGGCTTCGATTTCCGACGCCAGCCCACCACCGGACTTCACGTCGCGCAGGCCCAGCGCGACGTCGGCCCCAGCGTTGGCCAAGGCCAGCGAAATCGCCCGTCCCAAGCCCCGCGCCGCGCCCGTCACCAGTGCTACCTGCCCCGTCAAATCGAATCGTGGAAATTCTCCCATAAACCATCCTCCCAAACTGAGACTCGAAGACGCAAAGAAAAGGGAACTATCAGAAAATGAAACACGTTCTCATGGTAACGCTTCTTCTTTCCTCTGTGTCTCCCGAGGCCTCAGTGAACTCGGTGTTGAGGTCACGGGTTGCGGGCCGCAGGGCCGCGCTAGGCTCAATGTACCCCGGATTCCACCTTTGGCAGTGCAAGTGCATTTAAAAAGAGTATAGGTCGGAGGTGGATTATGAAGGTGAGATGCGACCGTGACTACGCGTCCTTCCTCAAGAGCTGCTACCGGAACAAGTTCTTGGTAGACTGGGATAATGGAATCATGACCGTGACCAAGCCAATGATCGACCTGGCTTGTATTTGCGAGGAATGAGCTTCTACCGCTAAGTGAAGTCAGCAAGCCCCTGCCGCGAGGCGGCTGAACTCTGACGCCAAGTTCTGGCCGCAAATTGCCCCTCCAACGTTGCCTAGCGGTTGTTTCCCACCCAGAGCGCGTATATACTCCCAATGCCCGGAAATGGAAAATGGAGATTCCGGATTCACAAGGAGGAGAACCAATGCGCTTTTTGTTTAAGATTTCAATTCCAGTGGAAGCAGGGAACGCCGCCGCGAAGGAGGGCTTCCGAGCGATAAAGAGCATCGTCGAACAGCAGAAGCCCGAGGCTGCCTATTTCGTCGCTGACGGCGGCAAACGGACGGGAATTCTCATTATCAACATGGAGGACCCATCACAGATCCCGGCGATTGCCGAGCCGTGGTTCCAGGCGTTGGATGCCGGCATCGACGTGACACCGGCCATGGTCCCAGAGGACCTCGCGAACGCCGGTCCCGCCATCGAGCAAGCCGCGAAGACCTACGGATAGGTGGGAAATTGCCGATTGCCGATTGAAAAAAAGACGCGATCCACAGATTGCACAGATTTTACAGATTCTGAAGGACAAAAGGACTTCCTGAAGCATCAGAATCCATTACCTTCTTGGCCTTTCGTTCTTCAATTCTTACAAATCTGTGTAATCTGTGGATCAGTGCTTCTCAAGCGCACCGCCCGTGGTCAGTTGGGCATTGCGGAGGACCCACGTTTTCATGTTCATAGTGTAGTGGCGCTCATAGGGCGCCGCCCTCTTCAGCGACGGACAACGGACAGTCTTCTGTTCATCATTCATCATTCATCATTCATCATTCGTCGTTCGTCACTCATCGTTTCTTGTCTTGTACTTCTTGTTGCCGTGCCTCTTGCCCGTAGCCATCAGCCTCTCGGCCTCAGCCTGAGTGGCGATGCCGCCCCTGGCGCCCAGCGCGGAGCAGTTAAGGCCGGCCATAGCATTAGCGAAGTCGAGCATGCGGACGACCTCCCACCCGGCCAGCAAGCCATAGATGAAGGCGCCATGGAAAACGTCGCCGGCGCCGGTGGTATCCACCGTTTCCACGACGAAGCCGGGGGAGTAGTAGTACCTTCCGTCACAAAGCATCAAGGCACCCTCGCGGCCGAGAGTCATGCCGGTGGCTCGCATCTTGTACTCGCGCGCCATGTAATCGAGGACGCGGAACGGATCGTCCTCGCCGGTCACGGTCGGAAGGAAGTTGGTGGAGGCGATCAGGTAGTCGATGTGGGGGAACAGCGTCTCCACCTTCTTATACACCGTGTCGAGGTCGCCGACCACGGGAATGGATGCCAGCCTGGCCCAACGGGCGGCGCGGACTGCCGCCTCGACGTCGCATCCGTCGATGTGCAGCACACGGGCGGAAGTGATCGCCCGGGCCTCAAGTTCGGAAGGCAGGACCGCCAGACGCGAGTCCCGGTCCCAGAAGACCGTGCGCTCGCCCGTCGCCCGATCGACGACAATCATGCCAAATTGATTGGGCGTCTCAGGGGCAACCTTGGTGTAGCGCACGTCCAGCCCTTCCTTCTTGAGGCTAGCCAGTTGGAAGCGGCCGTCGTCGTCGTCGCCCACCTTGCCGATGTAGCGCGTCGCCAGACCCAGTCGCTGGCACGTGACCAACGCCGTTGCCACCTGCCCGCCCGCCTGACGCAAGGTGGAGAGCACTCGCTCCTTGCCGCCCAGGGCAGGGAAGTCGCGGACCACCAGAACCGTGTCCGTGGCGTTCAACCCCAACCCGACCACGTCAACCGTGGATCGCTGCTTGGCCTTCGGCACCACTTCCCCCCTCGGAGTTAAGCAGGGCAGGATACTCCAAGCATGGACGATTGTCGATTGCGTGAATTGGAAAGTCGAAACTCGAAACTCGAAACTCGAAAGTCGCTGGTCTGGACTAAGGGGCTGTCATTGTGAACGTAGCGAAGCGGAGTGAAGAATCGCTCTTTTGGCTTACTGGCCGGGCTGTGGAAAAGTCGGGCTGTTTTTGTGGAAAACACATTATGTTAACTTGCGGTCGCCGGCAAAATAATTATCAGACGTGCCCGTGGATAACTAGGGCGGTGGGTAGCTACATTTCGCGCAGAAATCCTCATTCGGCAATCGACAATCGCCCTGCACTGTGCTAAGTTCTGGTTCTTGTCGATGCGTCGACATTCACGATGCCCCTGCGCGAAACAGAGGCCATTGTCCTCAGAACTTACCGCTTGGGAGAGGCAGACAAGATCGTTTCGTTCTTCACCCGGCAGTTCGGACGGCTGAGGGCGGTGGCGACCGGGGCCCAGCGACCCAAGAGCCGCTACGGCGGATCGCTGGAGCCGTTGAGCTACGTTCGCCTGTGGGTGTTCGAGAGGGAAAACCGCGACCTGTTGCGCCTCAACTCCGCCGAGTTGCTGGAGTCCTTCTACGACATGCAGAAGGATTACCGGGTGCAGGTGGCGGTGCAATACCTGGTGGAGGTCTCGGAGCGCATTCTGCCCGAGCGCGAGGTGAACGAGCGGGCGTTTCGCCTGCTGCTGGCGGTGGGGCGGGCGCTGAAGCGTTCGGGCGAGGTCGACCGGCCGCTGCTCTACTTCAACTACTGGCTGCTGCGGCTCGCGGGATTCCTGCCCGACCTTGAGCACTGCGCGGCGTGCGGCAAGGCGCTGGGCGACCGGCCTGGATACTATGGCCGGGGCTCAGAAGGTCTGGTATGCGCCGATTGCCGAACAAGTCTTACCGGTCCCACCGGCCGCACCGGACTTGCCCGCCAGACGGTCTCGCCGGCGGCTCTGGGGTTGGCGCCGGGCATGCGGCGGTCGCCCCTTGAGCAGTGGTTGTCAGGCGAAACCCCCTCGGCTGGTGTCCGGGAACTCCGACTTTTCCTCGAGGAAGTGCTGGAGGCACATGCGGAAAGGAAGTTTGTGACACGCGAGTTGTTGAATGAGGAGTAGGGACTGAAGGAGTCAGGAGACAGGAGTCAGGAGTCAGAATGAAGATAAGAGTCGAGAGCGAAATTTCGACTCTTAGCTCTCGACTTGCGGCTGTCTGCGGCTGTCTTCTCTTCATTCTGACTCCTGACTCCTGTCTCCTGACTCCTTTTAAGAAATGCCAGAAACTCTCCAATCCGGTACTACTGGCCTGACGTTCCAGGATCTGATCCTGAAGCTCAGCCGTTTCTGGGCTGACCAGGGGTGCGTCCTGGCGCTGCCCTACGACGTCGAAGTCGGGGCGGGGACCATGGCTCCCGAGACTTTCCTCCGCGTTTTAGGACCGCAACCCTACCGTGTGGCTTACGTCCAGCCATCGCGCCGCCCGGCTGACGGCCGCTACGGCGAGAATCCCAACCGACTGCTGAAGCACACCCAGATGCAGGTGATTTTGAAACCACCACCTGAGAATATCCAGCAGATGTACCTGGAAAGCCTATCCGCCATTGGCATCGACTTGGACCACCACGACGTTCGCTTCGAGGAGGACAACTGGGAGGCGCCCACGCTCGGCGCTTGGGGCATTGGTTGGCAGGTGATGCTCGACGGGTTGGAGATCAGCCAGTTCACCTACTTTCAGCAATGCGGCGGGCTCGACCTCGACCCTATTAGCGTCGAGCTGACTTACGGATTGGAACGTATCACCGCCTTCCAGCAAAATGTTAAAGAAGTATATGAGATTAAGTGGAATAATACTTTCACTTATGGAGACATACGCCGCGCCGAAGAACTGGAATTCTCGGTCTACGACTTCGAGGTGGCCGACCCGGAGACTTGCCGCGAGATTCTGGATCGCTACGAGCGCGAGGCCTTGCGGGTGCTGGATTCTTACCGCGCCCTCAAGGGCCCAAAGGACGACGATCAGCGGCGGCGCTTTCCCCTGCGCAAGGTCTACGATCTGTGCCTGAAGTGCTCGCACCTCTTCAACATTCTCGATGCGCGGGGGGCGATCAGCGTCACCGAGCGGGTGGCCCTCATCGCGCGTATCCGCAAGATGGCCTGCCGGGTGGCGGAGATTTACGTAGACCGCCTTGCTCCGGTCGAAGAGGCACAGCCGGCATGAGCAACCAAGAGCGGGATTTGGGGTTCGGGGTTGGGAGTTCGCCGATAGCCGAAACTGGTTCGCAGTCTTCGTCTCCGAACCCCGAGCCCCCAACGCCGAACCCCACGGTCCCCTCGGGTTCCACAATACCCCCACTACACCGGTCCAACTTGCTGTGGGTTAAGGCAGATTTGGTCGAAACCCTCTCGTCCGCGTCGCTTCCACTGCTGCTCGAAATCGGCTGTGAAGAGATTCCTGCCCGCTTTCTGACTGACGCTCAGAAGCAGTTCGGCGAGCGCCTACGCGCGGCCCTGGAGCAAGCCCGCCTCCTGCCCGTCGCCGAGGAAGATCCCGCGAGCCAGCCGCCTATCGAGACCTACTCCACGCCCCGGCGTCTGGTGGCGCACGTTCCGTGGGTTTTGGCGACGCAGCCGGACCAGAGTGAAGAAGTGATGGGTCCGCCCGTCAGAGTGGCCTTTGATGCGAAGGGAAAGCCCACTCGCGCGGCCGAGAGTTTCGCGCAGAAGAACGGCGTCCGAGTTGAGGATTTACTGAAGGTATCCACTCCTAATGGTGAGTATCTAAAGGCCAAGAAGCTCACTCCTGGTCGCCAGGCCTCGACAGTTCTCAAGGAGATTCTTCCCGGTGTCATCACCGGACTCGCTTTCCCCAAGAGCATGTACTGGGAGCCTTCCAAGACGCGCTTCGTGCGTCCGATCCGCTGGATCCTGGCGCTCCTCGGGGAAGGCGATCAGGGCCATGTTGTCGCTTTCGAGGTGGCGGGCGTCGCGACCGGCAATTCCACCTATGGCCACCGTGCGGCCGGAACCAAGCCAGTTTCGGTGAGCAGCTTCTACGACTACACCCAAAAGCTGGGCGAGCTTTTGGTGCAGGTTGACCCCGAGAAACGCCGAGGGAGGGTTCTAGACGAAATTGAAGTATTACTTAAGTTTCCGGCCCTGGGCGTGATGACGGGAACTGCGAAAATCCTTCGCGCCGGGGCCGGCCGGACCGACCCCAATGAGCGTCTGGAAGCGGTTCGTTCTCACATCCGAGCCCTTCCCGACGAATCCGATCTTCGCCTGATCACGGACCGTGACTTGGAAGACTGGGTGGTCAACTCCACCGAATGCCCGCACGCTATTCTGGGCACGTTCGAGGAGCGCTTCCTGAAACTGCCGCGCGAGATTTTGATCACCGTGATGCGGGACCACCAGAAGTACTTCGCGGTGGAGTCGAGCGCCGGCAAGCTTCAGTCCTGCTTCGTGACCGTGCTGAACGTGGTGCGGGATCCTAAAGGTAACATTCGCGCTGGGCACGAGCGCGTGCTGACGGCGCGCTTCAGCGATGCCGAGTTCTTTTGGAATGCCGACCAGAAGGTCCCGCTTAGGGACAGGCTGCCGATGCTGGATCGCGTCACCTACCAGGCGGAGCTTGGGAGTTATGGCGACAAGGTTCGAAGGATGGAAGCAATCGCGAAGTCTCTGTGCTCGACTCTCCAAGAGAACGGCAAGATGACCCGTGCCGAGGCCGACCATGCCTTACGGGCCGTTCAACTGTGTAAATGCGACCTGACCACACAAATGGTCCAAGAGTTCACGGAGCTCCAGGGCGTCGTGGGTGGGCTGTATGCGGCCTATCAAGGAGAACCGCACGAAGTCGCGGATGCCATCTACGACCACTATAAGCCAGCGGGGCTAGACGACAAGTTGCCACGCACCATTGTGGGAGCCGTAGTCTCACTCGCCGACAAGATCGACAGCGTCTTTGCAGGCTTTGCGGTCGGTCTGGAACCGACGGGATCGAGCGACCCGTTCGGTTTGCGCCGGGCGGGGAACGGCATCATCAAGCTCGCTGTGGAGGCTTTACCCGGTCTCAACCTCCTGGATCTAGTCTCAGTGTTCACGGAAGCTGGCGCGGTTGACCTGCGGCTGCCCCAGCGACCGAGTCTCGAAGTGGTTTCTGCTTTCCTGCGAGAACGAGAGGAGTATTACCTCACCGAAGCCGGCAAGCTGAGATACGACACGGTGCGCGCCGTGATCCACTCCCATTTGGGATGGCGCATACCCTCGGAAGCGCTCCAGCGGGGGAAAGCGCTGGAAAAGGTTCGAGACACGCAAGACTTTGGGGCCCTGGCGGCTGCCGCGAAACGTACGCATAACATTCTGAAGAAATCGGCTGCCCGGGAGGACTGGGGGTCTGCCATGGGGATCAATAAATCGCTGCTCACCGATGGTCCTGAGCGCGATCTCTATGACGCCTACGAGGCGTCACGTGCAACCCTTAAAGACTTGGAGGCGCGTTGCGCATTCGAGGAGGCTTTTCGAGTACTGGCCACGCTACGCCCAGCGGTTGACCGTTTCTTCGACAAGGTACTGGTGATGGACCAGAATCCTGAAATCCGGGCAAACCGGTTGCAACTTCTTGGCGGGCTGCGCAGCTTCGTTTTTTCCCGCTTGGCTGATCTTTCTCAAATTGAAGGGAGCATCTCACCTTCGGGCGACGGGGCGACATCAGGCGCGGATGCTGGCGCCACGCCGAATACGCCGGACTAAACCGGGCCGTTACGGAGGCAGGGCAGGGATGTGGATCTTCGTAGCGGCGCCCTTTAGGGCGGCACGTTGGGTCTAAGCAAAGATGCCCGGCTAAAGCCGGCCTCTACGAAGACATGGGACGGGATGGGAGCCTTCGTAGAGGCGCCCTTTAGGGCGGCACGTTGGGTCTAAGCAAAGATGCCCGGCTAAAGCCGGCCTCTACGAAGACATGGGACGGGGTGGGAGCCTTCGTAGAGGCGCCCTTTAGGGCGGCATGTTGGGTCCAAGTAAAGATGCCCGGCTAGAGCCGGCCTCTACGAAGACATGGGACGGGGTGGGAACCTTCGTAGAGGCGCCCTTTAGGGCGGCATGTTGGGTCCAAGAAAGATGCCCGGCCAAAGGGTCCAAGTAAAGATGCCTTTCTTCGGTGGATGGATCAACTCACGGCGAGGGTGGAGAAATGCTTGGATTGGTGGGTGTCGACGATCCCTTCGATCCAACGCCAAAGGGCGTCGCGTCCCGCACCATTTCCCGCCCAACCCCCCGTCAGAGCTACTTCCGATCAGCCGGCCAACAGTTCGGAGGATCTGTCGGCAGTCGCTTGAAGAGAGGATGAAGGGTCAAGGGTAAAAGGTGAACGGTTCGTGTTGGGACGGGGCGGCCCGGCGTTGGGACGGCGCTGAATGGTGAACAGTGAATTGTGAATGGAAGAAGGAGAAGAGACCTGCCGCTCTCGTCCTCACACGATTCACGAATTCCGCCTGGCCAGTTTGATAATTCACCATTCACAATTCACCATTTTTCCCGCTTGCTTCACGATGCGCTGCGGACTAAAATCTACAGTGTTTCGAAAATTGTTGCTCGGGAGGGCATTGGGAGTTAATTGTTTTCCCGCTGAGGGAATCTCAACGTTGGGCTATTGAACCAAAAGGAGGAGTTGCATGGGCAGGAAACTGATAATGCTGGGAGTCATGCTGCTGGCCTTCGGCTGCCTGGCTTGGGCCGATTCGTGGACGGGGACCGTCAGTGACAGTATGTGCGGCGCTAAGCACGCCAAGGCCGGTGCCGACGCGGCGAAGTGCGTTGCGGGGTGCGTGGCCAAGGGTAGCAAGTATGTTCTGGTGTCCGGCGACAAGGTGTACCAGGTGGACAACCAGGATGCGTTCAAGGACTACGCTGGAAAGAGCGTGAAGGTGACCGGCACGCTCACCGGTGATGCCATTACGGTGGAGAAGGTGGACGCTGCTGGCAAGAAGAAGGCTAGCAACATGTGACCTTCGACTTATATGCGGTGTCGAAAGTCGAAAGTCGAAGTTAAGACCGACCGCTTCTACTTTCGACTTCAACTTGAGACTGCGTGACAAGAGGCCCCGCCCTCAAGCGGGCGGAACGAAATGTGTTTCTGATTCAACTTGGGCCGCCCTTCGGAGGCGGCCCTTTTTTTCGCGTATCGGCTATCAGCAATCAGCCGTCAGCTCTCAGCAAGACTAGCGGACTTTCTTGCTGAGAGCTGACGGCTGTTCCGCTTTGACTTTCGACTTTTGACTTTCGACTTTGGACTCCCCTATACTTAAGCTTCGCAAGTTATCATGGGCAACGACCTCATCCAGATTTCAGCCGCGACTGCGCAGGGCTCGCCGCCGCCGGACGCCGGGTTGGAGAAGACTGCCGCGGCAGCTTCCATTGCGGGGGCAGGGAAGACTTTCTACATCGAGACCTTCGGCTGCCAGATGAACGTCCACGATTCGGAGAAGGTGGCGGGCGTTCTGATGGCGCGCGGCTATCGCCCGGTGGAAAATCACGACGCCGCCGATCTCATCCTCTACAACACTTGCAGCATCCGCGAAAAGGCGGCGCAAAAGGTTTTCTCGCGGCTGGGTGCTTTCAAGAAGCAGCAGGAGCGGGCGGGGCGCGGCCCGGGAAGGAACGCCAGGATCGTCGGCGTGCTGGGCTGCGTGGCGCAGCAGGAGGGCGAGCGGATCTTCGAGCGGGCGCCGCAAGTGGGGCTGGTGTGCGGCTCCGCCAGTTACTCCAAGCTGCCCGGTCTGCTCGACCAGATCGAAACCGGGAGCCGGCGCGTAGCCGGGCTCTCGCTGGAGATCGACGAGTGCTTCGAGACGGAGATGACGCGGCGCGATAATCCCTTTCGCGCCTACCTCACCATCATCGAGGGTTGCGACAAGGAGTGCGCGTACTGCGTGGTACCCATGACGCGCGGTCCGGAACGCAGCCGCCCCGCCGATCGCATCCTTGCGGATTGCCGCCGCCTGGCGGGTGAAGGCTATACCGAAATTCAACTTTTGGGCCAGAACGTCAATTCTTACCGCGATCCGGGACCCGCCCGGCTGAGCTTTGCCGAGCTGCTGGCGGCGGTGGCGGAAGTCGAGGGGGTGCGGCGCGTGCGCTTCACCACTTCGCATCCGCGCGACTTCACGGCCGAAATCGTCCGCGTCATTGAATCGCATCCGGCACTCTGCGACCAAGTACACCTGCCGGTGCAGTCCGGGTCGAGCCGGGTGTTGGCGCACATGCTGCGCGGCTATACGCGCGAGCAGTACATGTCGAAGATTGATTGCCTGCGCAGCTCGCGGCGCCCCATCAGCCTCTCCACCGACATCATTGTTGGCTTCTGCGACGAGACGGAGGAAGACTTCGAGCAGACTCTTTCCTTGCTGGAAGAAGTGGAGTACGATCAGGTTTTCTCGTTCAAGTACTCTCCTCGGCCCAACACCTCGGCGGCTGGCCAGATGGATTCGGTGCCGGATGAGGAGAAGGGGCGGCGGCTGGCAATCCTCCAGGAACGCCAGCGAGAGATCCAGTTGCGGCGCAATCAAGCCTGCATCGGCCGCGAGTTTGAAGTCCTGGTGGAGAACTACCAGCCGCGCCTGGGTCAGGCGGTCGGGCGAACAACGAGCAACCGGGTGATTAACTTTGCGGGCGAGCCGGCGTGGGTGGGGCAGTACATGAACGTGCGCGTCACCGAAGCAGGGCCGAATAGCTTGGTGGGAGTTGCACAGGGGGGGTAGCAGTGACTAGTGGCTAGTGGCTAGTGGCTAGTGAAAAGGCGGATCTCTTGCCGACTTTCGCTAGCCACTAGCCACTAGCCACTAACCACTAGCCACTATTCCATTGGAGGGCGACATGGAAGTGGAAATGAAGATCCGAGGGCTGATGATGGATCCGGTTACTAATATGCCGATCGTCATCCTGAAGGACGTGAATGGCGGGTCGGTGCTGCCCATTTGGGTGGGTATCTACGAGGCCAACGCCATCGCCCTCGAAATCGAAAAGGTGGCCACTCCCCGGCCCATGACCCACGATTTGATCAAGAACGTCCTGGTGGGACTCGACGCCCACATCCACAAGGTGGTGGTGACCGAGTTGCGCGACGATACCTTCTACGCCCTCATCTGGCTGGAACGGGAAGGCCAGGTGCTCAGCATCGATTCACGTCCCAGTGACGCTTTGGCGCTCGCTTTGCGCGCCGATTGCCCCATCTACGTCGAGGACGAGGTACTGAAGAACTCCAAGGTCGCCGGCTCGGTGGCGGATAAGGTAAACAACGAGGAGTTGCGCAAGTGGCTGGAGAATCTTGGGGACGAAGATATGGGACGGTACAAAATGTGAGGCTTGAATGGTGAAGGGTAAAGGATAAAGGGTAAAAGGCTAAGGGTAAAAGACTAGGACTCTATGTATACGTCCCGCGGAATGCTCAGCGCTGCAAAGCTGCCGGTGCCTTTCTGGCGCAGGTGAAAGCCAACACCTCAGCCTTTACCCTTTACCCTTCACACTTTACCCTTTGCCCTTCACCCTTTGCTCGTTCCTCATGATTCCAACGCCCGACTTGCTGTTCGTTTACGGTTCCCTGCGGCGGGGATTCGAGTTGCATGGTGTCCTCGCCGGTCTGGGCGCGCGGCATGTCGGAAACGCAAGCTTGCGCGGTCGCCTGTTCGATCTCGGCCATTACTGCGGCGCTAAGCCTTCGAACGCCGCGGCCGATCGCGTGCACGGAGAAGTCTATCGCCTGGCCAACCCTGAGCGCGCCTTGGGGATCCTCGATCGTACAGAAGGCTTGCGACCGGGTGCGCCGGCAGAGAGCTTCTATCGCCGGGAGGCGGCCGAGGTCACCCTGGAAAATGGCGCGACGACGCAGGCCTGGATCTATTGGCTAGCTCGCTGGCCTGGACCGAAACGTCTCATTGCCTCAGGGGACTACGCGGAACATTGAGTGATTGAGCCATTGGGTGATTGGGTCATTGAAGGAAGACGTCTTCAATGGCTCAATCACTCAATCGCTCAATGACTCAATTCTTCCAATGGACCTGACGCCAACCCAAATCGCCACGCTGGAGCATTTTCTCCAAGCCGGTTTCCGGTTTGTGACGCTGGAGCGGATGGAGCGCTACCTCGGCGTCGAGAAGGACGGCTTCGTCGCCTTGCTCGATCCGTCTGACGGCAGGCTGGTTCAGTTCGGGCAGGTGGGCTATCGCTTTCCGGAAGGGCTCGGAATGCTGGTGGAGCGAGGGGAAGGGAAGGCGTTTGTGTGGAAATCGAAGCTAGTGTCAGCCACGCCGGAGTTGCTTGGCGGCTACGAGCGGTTCAGGAGTGAGATTCAAGTGTTACTTGAAGGTTGAAGAGTATTCAGTTTTCAGTTTTCAGTTTTCAGCCAGCTATCAGCCGTCAGCAAGAAAGCCTGGCGTGCTCACGATTTGGCAGGCTGATAGATAGCTGATGGGCTGAGTGCTGACAGCGTCTTGAGCTAACTGAAAACTGATCACTGAAAACTGAAAACCAACTGAGAACTGAGGACTTTGAATGACGGACATGTTGGACGTTTTGGTGGTTGGCGCCGGGCCTACGGGCTTGGCGTGCGGCATCGAGGCTGTCCGCGCCGGGTTGAGGTCACTGATCATCGAGAAAGGCTGCCTGGTTAACTCGCTTTACCACTATCCGGCGAACATGACGTTTTTCACCAACCGCGAGCGACTGGAGATCGGCGACGTGCCTTTCTCCAGCGTCAACGTCAAGCCGACGCGCGCCGAGGCGCTGGAGTACTACCGGCGGGTGGCGGACTTCTACCACTTGCCGGTTCGTTACCAGGAACGCGTGCTGGAGGTTCGAAGGTCGGATGAAGGGTTCGCAATCGAGACCGCGACGAAGTCGGGGAAGGGGTACGGCTATCGGGCGCTGAACGTGATCGTGGCCAGCGGCTACTACGACCTTCCCAACTGGATGGACATTCCGGGCGAGGACTTGCCGAAGGTGACCCACTATGCGGTGGAAGGTCATGAGTTCTTTCAGCGCAAGGTGGCCGTGATCGGCGGCGCCAACTCGGCGGCGATTACGTCGCTTGACCTATATCGTCACGGAGCCGAGGTTACTCTGATCTGCCGCGAGCCGGAGTTGAGCCGGCATATCAAGTATTGGATCAGGCCGGATATCGAGAATCGGATCAAGGAGAAGTCCATCCGCGCCTTCTTCGAGTCAACCGTGAAGGAGATCACCGAAGATTCGGTAGTGGTGCACCAGGCTTCCGGCGTGACCTTGCGGATCGAGAACGACTTCGTGTTCGCGCTGACCGGATATCATCCCGACATCGATTTTCTGGGCCGGGCGGGGGTGGAGGTTGACGCCGAGAGTTACCGGCCGGCCTGTAATCCGCAAACGCTGGAGAGCAACGTGCCGGGTCTCTACGTGGCGGGAGTAGTGGTTTCGGGCCGGCAAACCAACGAGATCTTCATTGAGAACGGACGCTTCCACGGGAAGCAGATCATCGCCGACGTGGTGGAGAAGAGGGTAGTCGGTAGACGGTATACGGAATGAAGGGAGGCGGAGGTAGACGGGGCTCTTTCCCTTTCTACCGTCTGCCTCCTACCATCTACTCCCCTAGTGGTCTTGATGAATAACCAGCGGCGCCCCTTCGGTCGACGCTTTCTGGCCGATGGTATCCCGGTTGACGACGTAGGTCAACTCGGTGCCCTGAGGCACCACGATGTTTCCGTGCTTCTTGAGGACGGTGTGGATGATCGCCGCCGCCGCGCCTGCGCCCATACCGTAAAGCGCGCCCATTCCTCCGTCGGCGATGGCCCCGACGCCCGCTCCTGCCGCGGCGCCGATCCCGGTCTCTTTGGCCGCATCCTTATTGCTCTTGCCCGGCCCCTCGAGAGTGCCCTCGTTACCCTTCATCTTGACGTCCCCCTTGGCGTCCGTCAGCGCCGCCGAGATGTTGAACAGCAACCCCTGTTTGGTGGTTACCTTCTCCGGCGTCAGTCGCATCTCGGCCTTGCCGGTGGCACGGCCGGGCGGTTTGATAAAGGAAATACGCCCCTCGACGGTGCTTCCCGCCGGGATAATCTCTTCGCCGCCGGCGAAGACCGGCTCTTCAATCTCGGCCGTAAAGGGATCGCCGTTCTCGTTGGCCTTGCTGCTCAGCGTGGTGGTGAGCGTCATCTGCAGCGTCGTGCCCGCCGGCAGTTTCGGGCCGTCGTCGGCTGCCACCACCAAGGCAGGGAAGCAGGCAATAAGAACGAAAGCGAGAGACACGGTCGAGGCCACTGCCAGTCTTTTCGGGCTTTTCATGAGCTGCTCCTTAGGCGGTTTGATGCGCCGGGGCGAGCCGGCGTTGGTCGAGCAGTGCCGATTGCTGCTTGCCGATTGAAAGACAAAATGGTGAACCCTGCGCTTTTCAAGCGTCAATCGACAATCGTCAATTCCCTCCTGTTGACCGCCACGGCTCGCACCTTCTATACTACACCTTGAAGTCATGGCCAACATCATTCAAGAAGTGATCGATTCCAGTACGGCCATCGTCAAAGGCTTCGCCATCACCTTCAAGAACATGGTGAGGCCCACGGTGACGGAGAATTACCCTCGCGAGCCGGTCCACTTCGAGGACCGCTACCGAGGACTGCATGTCCTTAGGCGCGACGAGAATGGTCTCGAGAAGTGCGTGGCTTGTTTCCTGTGCGCCGCGGCGTGCCCTTCCAATTGTATTTATATCGAGGCGGCCGAAAACACCGGCGATCACCGCATCAGCGCGGCGGAGCGCTACGCCAAGGTTTACAACATCGACTACAATCGCTGCATCTTCTGCGGCTACTGCGTCGAAGCTTGTCCCTGCGACGCGGTCACGCACGGCCAGGCCTTCGAGATCGCCGCCTACGATACGAACGCGCTGGTGTGGCGCAAAGAACAGCTTCTCGAGCCCGCGCAATCGGCGCCCGAGCCCAAGACCAACCCACCGCGCGTCAACCCTAACCAGAAGCCCGGCGACTACGTTCCAGTCACCTGACAAGTCAATCCGGACCTGCTGGCTCCCTACGAAGCTACCTACGCCCGGTCAAGTTGCAGATAGGTACGCAGGTCTCTGTCGGAACGAACCTTCCAGATGTGGCCGTCAAGCCAGTAGTGGAGGAGACCGGGCGCGGCGAAGAAAGAGAAGATGAGCTGGTTGCGCAGGCTGGCGTCGCCGGGGCCAAGCTCTGATTTCAGCATGAAGCGCGGCACGAAATCGAAGATGAATGCATAGAGTCCGGCAAATGCGATGTAGGCGAGCCAGCGGCTGTTAACCAGGGTAGCCAGCCCGTACTTCGTCGCACGGTCAGCCTCTTGCCCGTATTTGTTCTGGTTGTAGAACCACACGAGCCGGTGATACTGAATGTTGTGATAGATCGTGGTGGCCGCATACACACCGAGGAGCGGCATGGCGCTTCGGAAGAGCAGATAGTTTACGGGAATCGCCGCCGCAAACAGAAGCTGCTTCGGCCAGTTGAGCGAAAGCCTCGCCCGCCATTTCTGAACTTGCCGACTTAGATAGACTAAAGAGATGAGAACCAGCAGGATTAGCAGGACACGTTCATAGAGTGCTCCGGCACGCGGCGGAACCGGGAAGGGAAGCATCTCCGCAACCTCTCTATTATGGAGCGGATAAGTCAAGAATGGGTAGTAGAACGCCGCGGCGAAGAAGAGCTTGTCGATCCTCATGTCCTCCGGCGCGAAGTCGTGGTTCTTCTTCTTGTACATCATCATGAAGCCGTAATGCTGTTTGAAAATGTGGTAATAGCCCCATAACTCGGTGCCGAGCTCGAGCCAGTCGCCCAGACGCATCACAATTAGCACGGGACCGATGAGGAAGAAGAAGGCAAGACTCGCCCATAGCCACCGCCCGCGCCGGGTCAATTCCTGAGTATCAAAGTAGGTGCGAGAGATCGTGGCGAAGCCGTGCGTTTCATCAAACACGATCGCCCAGATCGCGACAAGCAACAGCAGGGGGACGTGAACGAAGCGCCAGAGCATCCAAAAGACGTAAGCGGCCGCCGCTCCGCCTAGGGTGAACCACGCCAGGTCCGCCCGCGATGAAATGATCCAGCTAGCCCTAGAACGAGCCGTGATCGGAATCGTCGCTGTCGCCATTGGTTTCCAATCCTCGCCCGCGCTTCCTAGGGGCGCATGGGCTCTGCCAGTTTGTGCCGGCCCTGGACGCCGATGCCGCGCCTCAGGCCCTTGGTGTCCGAGACGCTGGGTTCGCATCAAGTCCGATTGAATTTGCCCTGAGCCGTCACTCACCTCAAACGCAGACCGTTAATAGATGCTAGCCAACCGCCAAAGTTCCGCTTTACAGGTCTCACCGGGCGTGATATACGAAAGCACATGAGTCGCTGGACTGTTGGGATAAATCGGTTTCGAAAGGCAGGTGCGTCATGAAACGTCGAGAGTTCATCGGCCGTGCCGCCTCCGGCGTCGGTGCCATGTGGCTGGGATTCAAACCGGCGGCGGCGTGGGGTTCGCCCTCGCCCACCGGTCGGTTCAAGGCCGCCGACATGGTCACGCTGGGCAGCACCGGCATCAAGACCTCCCGCCTCGCTTGCGGCACCGGCACCGTCGGCTCCGGCCATCACTCGAACCAGACGGCGCTGGGCGTCCAGGGTCTCTCGGACCTGCTGTTGCAAGGCTACGACCACGGGCTGCGATTCTTCGATACCGCCGACTCCTACGGCAGTCACCCACATCTGGCGGTCGCTCTCAAGAAAGTGCCGCGCGACAAAGTGACGGTCCTTACTAAGTCCTGGTCGCGGGATGGCGACGGCATCCGCGCCGACCTCGATCGCTTCCGCAAAGAACTGGGAACCGACTACCTCGATATCTGCCTGATGCACTGCCTCACCGAAAGCGATTGGACCGATCGCTATCGCAGCGCCATGGACGCGCTCGAAGAAGCCCGCCAGAAGGGGATCATTCGCGCCCACGGTTGCTCGTGCCACTCCATCGAAGCGCTTCGGGCCGCCGCCAAGTCCGACTGGGTTCAAGTCGACTTGGCCCGGGTCAATCCCATCGGTTCACACATGGATGCCGAACCCGACACGGTGGTCTCCGTGCTGCGCGAAATGAAGGCCCGTGGCAAGGCCGTGATCGGGATGAAGATCCTTGGCCAAGGCGACCTGCGTTCGAAGGTCGACGAGGCCCTCCATTACGCGCTGTCGCTCAACGTGCTGGACGCCTTCACGATCGGAGCCGAGAGTCGCTCCGAGCAACTCGACCTGCTGGACCGGATCGGCTCCGTGACCGTCTAAGAATTGCCGATTCCAGATTGACGATTGCCGATTTGAAGAGAAGACGCAAGCCACTCCGGTTTTTCCAATCGTCAATCGAAAATCGTCAATTGTTCGCAACGTCCGATAAGACATATTATGTTAACTAAAGCACGAGCCGGAGGACATGACCCCCGATCATTCCGCTTGTTATACTCATTGGTCCCTGATCCTCGGTGTCGTCGACTTACGCCAAAGAGACTGCGCCCTAAGTCACGATATCTTCGCCTCCGTCGACGCGAATCACGTTGCCCGTCATCCACTGGGTGCGATCGTCCATCAGCACGGCGATCGCTTGCGCCACATCCTGCGGCGTGGTGAGGCGCCCACCCGGATTCCGCATTCCGGCAAACTCGGCCAGCTTGTCGATACCCGGAATCTTGCTCGATCCCGGCGTGATGGTGACGCCGGCCTGGATGGCGTTGGCGGTGATGCCGTGCGGCATCAGCTCGTAGGCCAGTTGGCGGATATGTGACTCCAGCACTGACTTGGCGGCCGAGACGGCGCCGTAGTTCGGGATCACGCTATGACCGCCTGCGCTGGTCATGCCGTAGACGCGACTCCCCGAGCGCATCATCTTGCGGCGCATCAGTTCCTGCACCCAGTAGACGATATTGCTTCCCATTACATCCAGGGTCATCTCCATTTGTGGCTGGGTCAGTTGACCGGCCGAATCTTCCGAGACATAAGGCAGGAGCGATCCAAAAGCCACAGAATGCAGCACAACTTTGACGAAGTGATCCCCACCTGACAGCCGCCAGTGCTCCTGCATGCCGTCCAGGGCCCCGACGCGCTTTTCGGCGTCGGCCGCGTTGATGTTGAAGAACACTACGTCTCGGCCCTCGGCTTTCACGGCGCTGATAATCTGATTGACGTGCTCCATGGCCGAACGGCGGTCAAAATGAACGCCAAAGATGTTGAGCCCGGCACGAGCCAACTCGCGGGTGGTGGCTTCTCCGAACCCGCTGGATGAACCGATGATCAGGGCCCAGCGCTGGACCCCGGTGCTGTCTGTCATGTTGTGTCCCTTCTCAAATCAGTAGGCGGAACGTAGTAGGCAATAGGCATCGGTAGATTCTCACCGAAGGCACTCTTCTGCCTACGGTCTTCTGCCTACTGCCTGCTGCCTTCTGCTGCCTCCTTCGGAAAGCGGGCCCTTCGTAATGGTTCCGCTTCGGTGAAAATCAAGCGACGACGAAACGCAATAGGGCTGTCACGCAGTAATACCGGTTTCGCCCATTGGGCGTCATCGGCGAAACAGGGGCTACCCAAGAAACGGCGTGGATCATCTACCCACGGTGGTATCGTCAAGCCCCAGCGTCGTGCCAAGTGCTCCCCCACAGCGCCAATATAGGAATCCTGCCAGTCATCCCCGGTAAGGTCGGGTTCTTCATTTATCAGGGCTTGGCGTTCTTGAGCCAGATAAAACTCATCAAGAAACTCGTTGAGAGGCCGGAAAAAGCCTTGTTGACCTATACGGGCTACCGCCTCCTTAAGGCTGTGGGGCCGCATTGATTTTTCCTACCAGGTCGCGAAGGAAGACAAGCCGCTCAGGCGAAATTTCTTCCTCGGGGTAATAGTGTTTTACCAAGTTCCGTAAGTCCGCTGCAGTGGTGAGATTCAGGTGGCGCGCGAGGGGTATGATATCCTGCACGTCCTTGTACCGCCGCGCCGCAAGAATCTTCATCGCCAAAACGTATTGCGGTTTGGCCAGCCAGACACGCAAGCCGAATTGTCCTTCACTGGGGTAGGTTCTGTAGAGCTCAAAGTCTTGTTGCTTAGCCAGATAACTGGTGGCTTGCTCATTCAGCCAATCAGAGGGGAGACCCAATTCTTCCCCGACTTCTTGTTGTGCCCTTACCACCTCACCGTGACCTTTAGTGATAAGGGCATCCACATCTTCCGTACCTTCCCGCCAGTCGAAGCCAAGCACAATGGCCGCGCCGCCAAACACAGCAATCTCACCGGTTACGCGCCTTTCCCGTAACAATTCGCCTAAACGGGTGAGTGCTTTCCGTAATTCCTCTCTGTTCATGACCAGTTTCCCACATGCCGGGTTCCCTTTGAACGCAGCAGGCAGAAAGCAAAGACACCTATCGATGGGCCGGCGTCCTCGGCTGCGGCGAGCGGAGCCCTTCGACCGAAATGCGCCGGTTGTCTCCCCCAAGATGCTGCAAGCGAATTCTCACTTGCGGCACGAGGCCGACATCACCCAGTTTCTCTCCCCATTCTACCAGCACTGTAGCCTCCTGGTCGACCAGATCTTCCAGCCCCAGGGTCCCGATCTCCCGCGCGCCGCCCTCGATGCGGTAGAGGTCCACATGATACACCCGACGATCCCGCCCGTATTCGTGGACCAGTGTGAACGACGGGCTGTGCACTTCTTCTTCGGAGCCGGCGTCCAGTCCGGCCACAATCCCCTTCACCAGCGTCGTCTTGCCGCTGCCCAACTCGCCTTCCAGCAGCACCAGGCAAGGCGGGCGCAGGTCCGGCGCCAATTCTCGCCCCAGCTCGGTAGTCTCCTCCGGCGAGTGGGTGGTGTAGCAGTTCGCAGTCGGCCCTTCACGGTTAGCAGTAGTTCTCAGTTTTCGGTTCTCAGTTTTCGCTCGCACGGCATAAGGTGCCGCGCTCTTCTCTCGCGGCGAAGATTTTGTCGTCGTCACTCGTCACTTGTCACGCGGCCGCATCGGCAAGACTCTTGAAGGCCCTGGGAAGAGCGTTCACCAGATCGCCCGCAATCATCCCGACCTCTCCGAACTCCTGTGCCGCAAGGTCGCCGGCAAGACCATGCAAGTATACTGCGGCGGCCGCGACTTCGGTTACCGAACGTTGCGGGTGTTGCGCTAGAAGCCCTGCCACCAGGCCCGTGAGGACATCGCCGGTCCCGCCGGTGGCCATCCCGGGGTTGCCGGTGGGATTCACCCAGATTTCCCCGTCCGGACCGGCTGCCAGAGTGCGATAGCCTTTCAAAATCAGATGCAACTGATGAGTCGTCGCGAAACTCCGCGCCGCTTCCAGCCGGTGAGCCTGAATATCCGCCGTCGTCTCGCCCGTCAGCCGCGCCATCTCGCCCGGATGAGGCGTGAGAACGCGAGTCCGGCCGCCGGAGCGAAGCATGCTGGCTCGGCCCGCGAAGGCGTTAAGTCCGTCGGCGTCGAGGACGATCGGCAGGTCGTACCGTTGCAACACGGCTCGCACTAGCTCGGCGGTTTCCGGCGCGGCGCCAATTCCCGGCCCCACCGCGAGCACCGTCTTGCCTTGGATCAGCCTGTCCAGTCTGCTTAGCGGGCCTTGGTCGAGTGCGCGCAGGGAGATGGTTCCGGCTTCCGTTTCCGGCAAAGGCTCGGTCATGAACTCCATGCCCAGTCCTGCGACCACCGGCAACACGCTCGCAGCAGTGGCCACCGTCACCAGGCCCGCCCCTGACCGCAAAGCGGACTTGGCGGCCATGGCAGCGGCGCCGGTCTTGCCCACCGAGCCTGCCAGGATCAGGACGTGGCCAAAGTTCCCTTTGTTCGCGTCGGCTCTTCGCGGCTCAAGGAGCCAAGCGAGATCCTGACGCGTGGTCAGGTTGAGATTGAGTTCAGGATCGCCCGCCAGCGCTTCGGGTGGAGTGCCGATCGGCCTCACTTCCCATTTGCCGACCTGCTGGCCGGCAGGAGGAAACACGTGCGCTACCTTGGGCGCCGTGAAGGTGACCGACGCGTCGGCGCGAACGAACTCGCCCATCAATTCTCCGGTATCAGCGGAGATCCCCGACGGGAGGTCCACCGCCACCACCTTGGCCGCGGCCAGATCTCGATTCAGGTCGCGCACCACTTGCAGGAGAAAGCCTTCCAGGGGCTTCGACAAGCCCGTTCCCAGGATGGCATCCACCACCAACGTCGTACCCGCCAGACTCGGGCGCACTCGGTCCCAGGCTTCCGGGCTCTCCGCCGTTTCAAGGGTGCTGGAGGCAGCGAGGCGCTCGCAGTTCACGGCCGCGTCGCCCTTCAAAGCGCCGGGAAGGGCGAGCAGGATCACCCGCGGGTCACAACCCCGCTCGCGAAGCATCCGCGCCACCACCATCCCGTCACCGCCGTTGTTTCCCTTCCCGCAGATGACTGTAATCTTGTGCCTGGCCAGCGGCGCGAAATGCTGCGCCATGAACTCGACTACGTTGCGGCCGGCGTTTTCCATCAACGTCAGGCTGGGCACGCCGTAACGCTCGGTGGTGAGGCGATCGATGCGCTGCATCTGAGTCGCAGTCAGTATTTTCATTGCGAAACGCCCGTTGTTCGCACCCGCTGTCCACGTCCTTCGCGACGGGAGACGGACGACCGTCTCTAGGCGCGGGCTTCTCGGCCGGCGAGACCTGCGAACTCTCTTATCTTCCGCGAGTCCCCCATAGCCACGACAAAGTCTCCTGCCGAGACAGTCTCTTCCGGTTCGGGATTGAAGTCGAGCCGGCCGGCTTTGCGCCGAACTGCCAGGACGATGATTCCAAAACCCACGCGAAGGTGGGCAAGGCTCAAGTTCTCCAATTTCGACATCTCGGCGACAAAGACCTCTTCGATCTGTAGATCCAAGCCGCCCTCGTCGAGGGGCGCAAACGCGAGGTCGATAAACTGCTGCACGTGAGGGCGGGTAAGGACGCGCGCGATACGTTGGCCGGCGTAAGAGTAAGGGGATACGACTACGGTGGCTCCCGCCTTGCTCATCTTGGACTGGGCTTCTTCCTCGCCGGCGCGGGCGACAATCGGCAGGTCAGGCGCCAGGCCGCGAGCTGTAAGGACGACATAGACGTTCTCCGCGTCGGAGGCTACAGCGGTGGCGAGGCCGCGCGCTCGCTCGATGTGCGCTTGTCGCAGCACCGACTCGCTAGAGGCGTCGCCGATGATAAAAGGCAGGTTGTTCTGCTGCGCCCACTGGGCTTGCTCCGGGTCTTTCTCGATGAGGACCAACGGGATCTTGCGTGCGGCGATCTCGGTGGCCACCCGCCGTCCCACGCGGCCGGCCCCGCAGATGATAAAATGGTCGGTCAGTTTGTCGATTTCTTTTTCCATCCGGCGGCGCCCAAAAACCGAGCCTAGTTCAAATTGTATCACCGCGTGCGTGAAGGAGCCAATGGTGAAGCCGACCAAGCCCAGGCCCAGTACCATCACCACAACATTGAAAACGCGGCCGCGGTCGGAGAGCTGGTTTTCGGGTTCCGCGCCAATGGTGCTCACGGTCATCAGGGTACCGTAAAGGCACTTGAACCATGGCCAGCCCTCGATCAGATGAAATCCGACTGTCCCCATGCCCACCAGGGCGAAGAGGAGAACTACTGCAATCGCGATGCGGTTGGTCGTTTTCAAGTTCGCTTAGACTTATGTAGCCTAGCGGAGGCGGCCCCCATCGGGGATCTTGATCTTGCCGCCAACAACAAGAACTGCAGATTGACGATTGACGATCGAAAGAGAGGAGTAGGCAAGCCACGCGGCCGCTCAAGTAGGCCATCCACCGCCGTTAATAAGCCTCTTTTCCAATCGTCAATCGACAATCGGCAATCGGCAATTCTTCTCACAACATCCATCCGCCACTCACGCTCAGGGCCTGGCCGGTGATGAAGCCGGATTCGTCCTGAGCAAAGAACTTCACCGCCTCGGCCACGTCCTGTGCAGTGGCGGGTCGTCCGACGGGAAAGCGCGTGTCGCTCATCCGCTTCGCCTCTTCCAGCGTCAGGTCCTTGTTATCCAGAATGGCCGGGTTCACCACGTTGACGGTGATGCCGTAGCGCGCCTCCTCCAGCGCCAGCGACCGGCTGAAAGCCACCACTCCTGCCTTGGCAGCCGAGTAGGCGGAAATCTTGGCCTGACCGAAAGCCCGCTCGGCTCCCACCGAGCCCAGATTAATGATCCGGCCCCAACGCTGGGCGCGCATCACGGGCAGTGCCTGCTTCGAAGTGTAAAAGACACTAAAAAGGTTCGAGGCTAGCATGGCGTGCCACTCTTCTGCGCTCGAATCCATCACCGTTTTCCACTGGAATTCCCCGACGTTGTTTACCAGGATGTCCAAACGTCCGAAGTGCTGGACGACCTCTTCCACCAATTGCTTCACCCTCTCCGGGCGAGTGACGTCCGTGGCGACCGCCATCACTTGGGGGCCGAGGGATTGAAGCTCTTGCGCAACGCGGTGGATTCGGTACCGGTCGGTGCGGTATGCCAATGCCATTCGCGCCCCGGCACGTCCCAAGGTCAGCGCGATTTCCCTTCCGATGCCGCGTGAAGCCCCTGTGACAAGGGCCACTCGATTCTGAAGTGACACATTTTGCTCCGTTTGACTGACAGAACCTCATAAACGACATTAGGGTTCAAAGACCGTGATCGCCGGCGTGAGCGCCGTCCGGCTGTACCCTTCGCGCTCGATTCTTCGGTTTGTTTCCAACAGCCGATCCTTTGTTTTCAATTACTCCCCCGCTTTGTTCCGCAGAATCAAAGGAATCCGCCGTTGTTCATTCCTACCAAATACCCATTCTTAGTAACTTTGTTTTCTCTCACCCGATTACGTTCCTGACTTGGCTTGGAGACGCATTCTTTCTCTCTTGCTTTCCTTCCCTCCGCCGTTAGGATGGCATTCCTGTTCGTGACCTCTCCGAAATGGGTTCGTATTGGCTTCGATCCGGGGCACGATCCTTTGTTTTCAATAAGCCAATGGCTTCGGTCCTGTCAAAACCATTTGCCTGTGTTCTCCAACCAACCAAGAATCAGGATACAGGCTCAACACGAAGATGCCTGCCTTCTGCCCTCGCCCTCCTCCCTACTGCCATTGGGATGGCACTCCAGATCCTAGCCTTTTCAAAATGGGTTCGTAATGGGTTCGGTCCCGGGGCGCATCCTTTGTTTTCAACAACTCAATGGCTTCGGTCCTGTCAAAACCATTTGCCTGTGTTCTCCAACCAACCAAGAATCAGGATTTATAGGGTCGAAGCAAAGACGCCTGCCTTCTGCCTCACTCTCCTCCCTACTACCATTGGGATGGCACTCCAGATCCTAACCTTTCCGAAATGGGTTCGTAATGGGTTCGGTCCCGGGGCACGATCCTTTGTTTTCAACAAGTCAATGGCTTCGTTCCCGCTTTTCGATCTTCTGGCCAACCGCTTTCTGCCTACCGCTTTCTGCCTACGCTTTCTGCAACTAACGGTTGGGATGGCACTCTTGACTAGGCCTACCTTTCTGCCTTCTGCCTACTGCTTTCTGCCTACTGGCGGTTGGGATGGCACTCCACGCGGAGTCCCGCGGGCTCCAAGGCCCAGCCCATGGCGTTGTCCGACGCCCGCTACCGTACCGACCGTCCTGTTGCGAGCAAAGGATTCGCTGATCCACCGCTCCCAACGCTTCATCTTCTCAACATACGACTCTCTGGTCATGATCGCGATGTCGACGTTACCCTCAGGAGACAGGCCAACGAAAACGTACGTCGCACCGACCTGAGTCTGTCCCTCAGTCTCCGCCTTGCACGCCACCGTGACGCGCGCGACGTAACGCCCGGACTCCACGCGGTGGTACTCCACCTCGTGGGCCTCCCGCTCAAGTGCCGTGACCACCCAAATAGCTTCTCCTTTTTCTTCTTGGGTGCGGAAGATGAGTCCCCGCTCCCAGGAGACGCCGGGAGGGTGGAGAAGTTCAGGATTCCACTGTGGCACCCACAATTTCTCGCCCAGTGGCGAAAACAGCTCGAACACCTGGTCCACCGGGCCCGCGACGGCGAACCCGCCGGAAAACTCCGCCGACCTGGCAACGAATTCACTCACGCCTTACTCCCGCCGTTGTCCGCCTAACCGTACGGACCTCTGCGATTCGACCTTGTTTGTTTTCAATCAAATCCGTGGTCTCGTTTATTAAGTCAGGGCCGCACATTCGATTCCGCCTTGGCCACCAGGGCTACGAAGCAAGCCTACCATATGATTATATACGAGTGAAGTCCCTTCCTTTACTATCGGCGCCCCGCGAACCCCTATACTCACTTTTGTGCGTCCGAACCCACGGCCTGAGGTCCTAAGACTCATCGTCGGCTCGGTAACTGAAAACTGAGAACTGAGAACTGAAAACTGGGAACCGCCTAACTCTTCACGAAAGGTTCCTCGAGTGATGCACTCTGACCCGTGAACAGCTCGGCGCCGTTTGCCATCACGTGCATGTCGTCTTCCAGGCGGACGCCGAACTCCCCGTGGATGTAGATCCCCGGCTCATTGCTGAACGTCATGTTCGGCTCCAGCTTGATGGTATCACCACGCACCAGGTATGGCCACTCGTGGCCGTCCATCCCCATACCGTGGCCCAGGCGATGCTTGAAGTACTTATAATCCGGGCCGTAGCCGTCGTCGGCGATCACCTTACGCGCCGCCGCGTCCACCGCCTGGGCCTCGACCCCGGGACGGGCGGTTTCCAGCGCGGCCTTCTGCGCGCGATGGACGATGTCAAACACCCGGCGCATTTTATCCGTGGGTTTGCCCAGGACGAACGTGCGCGTGATGTCGGAACCGTAGCCTTCCACAAGGCAGCCGTCGTCGATCATCACGATCTCGCCCTCGTGGATCGTCTGAGGTTGAATCGATCCGTGCGGCAGCGCCGAATACGGGCCAACGTTGATGCTGACCTCGCCGGGGAATCCGATCTGCGAGTAGGCGGCGTCGATAAGCTGCCGGAGCTGACGCTGCGTCATCCCCGGTTCGAGAGCCCGCCATGCCGCCTCGTAGGCGGTGATGGTCACTTGCGCGGCCAGTCGCATCAACTCAATTTCGTGGTCGGTCTTGTGCATCCGGCATCCGGCGGTGACTGGCGTGCCACTCACAATGTTCACTGCCGGCGCCGCCTTGCCCACGCCGTCGCTGAAGACAAAGTGGACCGTTTCTTCCATCCCCAGACAGCCGCTGGAAATGCCGCGATCCCTCAGTCCCTCGGCAACCCGCAGGTAGGGGCTCTCGTCCTCCTCCCCGGTGCGGACGTCGCGGTTTCCGGCAAAAGGGCTAAGGGCGATCTGCTCCTCGGCGCGATCGCGCTCGAAGGCGGGGCATACAAAGAAAGGCTCGCCCTTGGCGGGCAGAATCAAGGCAAACAGCCGCTCGCCGCCACCCCAGCGGACGTTACTGAAGTAGTCGAGCGACGTGCCGCCCATCAGCATCAGCGCGTCAATCTGGTGCTCGGTCATCAAACGGCGAGCCTGCTCGATCCGCGCCCGCCGCTCCTCGGTGGTGATCGGCTTCGCATGATCTTTCATCGATTTCAGGGCGGCGATGGAAGGTGGCAACCCGGCGGGAGACGTACCCGAAACTCCATACGGGGCACTTCCCTGCCCTGCGAGCGGGCCCGGCGTCAGGACAACGCCGGGGGTAAGAGCCAGTCCGGCGCCGGCGTTGCGCAAGAAACTTCGTCGAGAAGGCATCGTGTTCCTCCGATCGTGACGCCGCCTAATAGGTGGTGGAGCTGCGGCGGACTATCTCGGCCACATCCACGATTAGAAGCTCTCGATCCAGGTCAAAGAAGATCCTGTAGTTTCCTACCCCGCGGCGCCAAGCTGTCGGTTAATTCTTCAGGGGTGCGATGTCTCCTCTGAACGGATTGTCACGGATCGCTGACATGGCGGCGACAATCCGCTTCTCGTCTTTGGCGGGAACCGTTTCAAGCTTTTTTTGAGCTGGTTTGCGATGCGCAGTTGCCAAGCCATGTTCGACTTGCTCGAGAGTGACGTAATCACCGCGTCTAATTTCCGCACGGCCACGGCGGATCGCGGCGAGCTCGGCTGGGGAGGCCGACTCGGCGGTTAGGAGCCGCCTCCGCCCCTGCGGGGATCGCGCCGGTGTTTTCCGCTTCACCAGATCTCCTTGCCAGTGGGCTGGCCCCACTCAGTTTCCCCATGGCGATTCTTGACGTTGATTAGAAAGATGAGATGTTTGCCGTTATACTTGCGGCGCGCGGCTTTAACTACCAGGTTCCCATGCGCCCTTTCTAACGCCACGAGTGGTGTCCCGCCAAAGTGTAGCGCCGAAATCCAAATGCCCGAATCGAGGACGACGATCACTTCTGATCCTTCTTCTTGGCATGTATCTCGGCGCGCACCTCGTCTACCAAGCTCTCCACGTCGGCCTCGCCGTAGCCTTTGGGGTTCCGGGTGCGGGCGTATTCCCGGTCCGCTTGGAGACGCCGGCGGACTCGCTCCATCCGATATGAGCGGAACGCTTCGCGGAAGAGCTCGCTCGTATTGCGGCTCTCCTCCTTCGCTACCTTGTCAACCTGCTTGGCGAGGTCCTCGGGAAAACTTATGGTGAATACACGAGACGATCGCCGCCTTCTTATGCCCATACCAGCATTATTACATAATACGACAGCGTCGTGCAAGCCTGGGCCACCCACCACGCCAGGGAACCGGCCCTTCCGCCACCCACCGAGGCCATCGCTGAGTTGTTCGAGACAGCATGGCGTCACGATTCATCGCGATCCGCCCAAGGCTCGAATTCCAGTTCCCGCAAGTAGAGAAACAGCGGCAGCCCCAGCGAAACCCCAACGGTGAGTACTGCCACGAGCGGAAGCCACCGCCCTCGGATACGCACGCGGGAATTCTCGATCCGGATGAAAACCAGCAGCGCTACAGCGGAGACGATCACGTCCATCCCGAAGAAGGCGCTGATCCGGTTGGCGAAGAGTTCGCAACCGAACAACGTTAGGTTCAGTCCGTGCGCAAACAGCCAGGGAACGAGCTGCCAGTAAGGGAGCAGAACTCCGAAAAGCAGAGCGTCAGATAAATCGACTTGGGTTTCATTGCGCCAGTCCAGCACAGCGGAAGGCATACGGTAGACGGTAGACTGCATAAGGGGAAGAGGGGACCACATGTTAGACGGTAGACCACACAGCGGAAGAGGGCTTCTTCCCTTTATGCCATCTGCCACCTACCGTCTACCTACTGCTGCTCTCACGGAATCGCTTGCGCCAGCATCAAGGTCATGTCGTCCTGCAGCTCCGAGGTTCCCGTCCAATCATTCACGCTGCGATAGATTTCGTCGGCCAGCGCTTCCGGCGGCGAGTTCAAGGCATGCCGCACCACCGCGACCAAGCGGTCCTCGCCGAATTCCTCCCCAAACGTGTTCTCAGGCTCGGTGATGCCGTCGGTAAAAGCCAGGAGCAGGTCGCCGGGTGCGAGTTGGATGGAAGCCTGGTCGAAGCTCACCAGCCCGAATAGTCCCACCACTGTGCCTCCCATGCCCAATCTCTCGACGGCGCCTTCGCGACGGAAGAGGAATGGCGGCGGATGGCCGGCAGTAGTGTAAACGAGCCGACGACCGGCCGGATCGTAGACGGCGTAAAAGAAAGTGGCGTATTTCTCGCGCGGCGTGCTGGCAAAGATCTGGCGGTTCAAGCGCCCCACCACGTCAGCCGTAGAGACGGGCAAGGCATCGTGGAGACCCCGCCGGGAGTGTCCGTCATAGAACTGGGCGTGAATGGCGGACTGGATTGTCGCCATCATCAGGGCAGCGGAGATTCCCTTCCCGCTGATGTCGCCCACCGCCAGGCCGACGCGATTCTGTTCCAATCGCAGAAAATCGTAGTAGTCGCCGCTCACCGTGCGGGCCGCGTGGCAGGCCGCGTAAAGCCGCAGGCCTGGCACCTCCGGCGGCGCCTGAGGAAACAACTGGGCCTGCACTTCGCGCGCGATCTGGAGCTCTCCTTCCAGCTTGGTCTTCTCCTGCGACTCAATCAGCAGGCGCTGGACGGAAGCCGTCATGCCATCGAACGCCTCGCCCAGCGCGCTCAACTGATCGTGCGCCGGCGTGGCAATCCGGTAAGAGAAGTTGCCGACCCTCACCCGCTCCGTGGCGTTGTACAACTTGTCCACGGTGCCGGTGATCGATCGGGTCAGTTGAACGCCGACCACGATAGCGAACAGCTCAATCAGCAGAAAGAGAACGGCCACCGCCACAAACGCCGGTACGTAAACGCGCGCGACTTGGCCCTGTGTAGCCAGAAGTTGCCGGTTGAGCGTCATGATGCGCGAGTTCACGTAGACAACCCCAGCGGTTGACTCTTGCCGTTGCTCCTTGCCCTCCCAAACGAAGGGATCGAGCGCCGACGGTCCGATCACCGGAAGGTCCAGGCGGCTGGTGGCCGGCGGCAATTGCAGAGACTTCGAGTGGACGCCGCTTACAAACGACACCTTCCGACCCTCGCCCATGTCGAACGTGAAGGTATCTTGGGAGGAAGACGCGGTCGATGCCCCCTGGTCGGTCCCGCTCTTAGGCAGTGCGACCCCTACCGGCCCGAGGTCGGCGCCCACCAGGTCGAGCAACTCGGGCGTGATGGGCTGTGACAGAATCACCGTCATTTCTCCGGCCGCGGTTGGGGTGCGGTCGAGCGCGCGAAGTTGGATCCGGTCCCGATCGAGAACGATGCCGGCAAACTCTTTCTGGCTGAGCCACTCGGGAACGGCGACCGCCTTGTCGATGGGCTTACCGTCCATGTGGAAGGCGCTTGCCTCCCGGTTAACAAGAAGCGTGACCTCCAGGCCCGGATACTCCGCCGAGTGTTCGCGGCGCAGCTCATTCAGAAAGACCTTCTTAAGATGGTCGATCTGGCCCGCGGGCAAGGGTTGACCGTTCAAGTGCGCTTCGTGAGCCACCACTCGCGCCAGTTCTTGAAGGTGATCGACGTGGTCGTGCACCCTCAGCGCCACCAGAAAAGATGCAAACTGCACGTTGATGATGTAGCCACCGATGCCCGCCAGCAGCACGATCAGCAGAATGGGTACGACAGCGATGAACAAGTAGGCGACGATCAGACGGCGACGCAAACGCCAGAGCACGCGCTGCCGGATATACCGGACCAGCCGCATGAGGTAGTGAAAGCCGACCGGGATGATCGCGACCCAGAAGAGGAACCAGAGAGGGCCGGGAGCGCCGGCGGTGAAGAGGTCCACCACGCGCAGGGCCACGCCGTAGGCCACCACCCAGATGCCAAAACGCGCCATGCGGTGGCTGCGATATTCACGACGGAGGGATCGTGCCAGGGACGTCAGCATAGAGCAGTCGAAAAGTTGACAGTCGAAAGTCGAGAGTTAAGGCCGAGCGCGTGCCGGCGCTGCCTTTGAGCCTCGACCGTACGGATCTCTGCGCCTACGCCTCGGGCGCCAGCGAACTGGCGACCGACGCGTTGGCTCGCACGCGGCTGTGGTGGCGGCTATAGCCGAAGTACACAAACATTCCGATGATCAGCCAGATGATCAGCCGGGCCCAATTGATCCAGCCCAGTTTCGTCATCATGTAGCCATTGAATCCAATCCCCAAGAGCGGCACTAGCGGCACCCAGGGGGTTCGGAACGGCCGCGGCTGCCCCGGATTGGTCCGGCGTAGGACGATCACCGAGATGCATACAATTACGAAAGCTAGGAGCGTGCCTATGTTAACCATCCTTCCGATATCTTCGATGGGGAACAGGCTGCCTACAATCGCAGCGACAAGACCAACCAGAATCGTATTCTTGTAGGGGGTACGAAACTTCCGATGAATGGCAGCGAAAAACCCCTTTGGAAGCAACCCGTCATTGGCCATGGCGTACAGTACACGCGTTTGTCCGAGCAGCATCACCAACATGACGCTGGTAAGCCCCGCCAGGGCGCCTGCTGTAATCAGATACGACGCCTTCGTCAACCCACGATCGAGAAAGGCTCGGGCGATGGGGGCCTCGATATTGACGTTGTTCCACGGCACCATGCCCGTCAGAACTCCTGCCACCAGGATATAAAGCACGGTGCAGACCAATAGCGAGCAGATGATGCCGATCGGCAGATCCCGCTGTGGGTTCCTGGCCTCCTGCGCCGTAGTGGAAACGGCGTCAAAGCCGATGTACGCAAAGAAAATGTAAGCCGCTCCGGCCCCAATTCCGGAAAATCCCATGGGTGCAAACGAAGACCAGTCGTGGCCCCAGTTCGCAGTGTTCACGTATCTCATTCCGAGAATGATGACAAACAAAACTACGGAAACCTTCAGGGCCACGATCGCCGCATTAAACCCGGCGCTTTCCTTGATGCCGATCACCAAGACTGCGGTGATAATCAGCGCAATACAAAAAGCCGGGAGGTTGAATCCGATGTCCAAGCCGAAAAGGTGCGGCGCGCCCACGAGATCGTGCGCGCGCTGGACGAGTTCCGGTGGACTTGCTGAAACGATGCTCGTAACTCGCTCCAGAAAGGGCTGTGTCCCAGGTACGAGCGAGGGATCTGCCGTCACGGCCATCTGGCGCGCGATCACGTTCTCGGCGGTGCGAAAAGCCGTCCACTTGTCATAGCCAAGCCAAAGCGGGACTTCAATGTGAAAGATTCGCATGAACTCGATGAAGTGGTTCGACCAGCCGGAAGAAACCGTGCTGGCGCCCATCGCGTATTCCAGGGTGAGATCCCAGCCGATGATCCAGGCGAAGATTTCGCCGAGCGTTGCGTAGGCGTAAGTATAAGCGCTGCCTGCCAACGGTATCATGGCGGCGAACTCGGCATAGCAAAGCCCGGCAAAGGCGCATCCCAACCCCGAAATCACGAACGAGAGCATCAGTCCAGGTCCCGCGTAGTGGGCCCCCAAGCCTGAGAGCACAAAGATTCCGGCGCCGATTACGGCACCGACGCCCAGCGCGGTCAGTGAGACTGGCCCCAATGCCCGTCTCAGGCTATGTTCGCCCGTCTCGGCGGCTTCCGACATCAACAGGCTCATCGGCTTCTTCACCAACAGCGGATTATCCATAAGCAAGTTTTCCTTTTCGAAAAGTCTACGCGCAAGCGCGATGGAGTTTACAAGGATCGTGCCTGACTACACCCGACTTCTCTGGTACGCTGCCAAAACAGCGAGGAACTCACGCGCACGCGCAGCCAGATCCGGCGCTTTCAACAAGCCGCTCATCACGGCCACCGAATCGGCACCGGCTTCCATCACCGCGCGAGCGTTCTCGACGGTGATTCCGCCGATCGCGACG
This sequence comes from Terriglobia bacterium, assembly GCA_035315065.1. Classification (GTDB taxonomy): domain Bacteria; phylum Acidobacteriota; class Terriglobia; order UBA7540; family UBA7540; genus DATFYM01. The sequence continues at coordinate 30,891 of DATFYM010000212.1, read as the reverse complement.
AGAGGCTTGCGCGTGGCCTGGTGCGCTTCCGACAAACCCGATAAGCCGACCACTGGATCGGGATTCTCTTTGCTGCCGGTCGGGAAAACTGGCCCGAAGGCGATGTAGTTGGCCGACGAACCGTGCGCCTCGCGCACCTGCCTTAAGTCATGGGTCGAGTAACCGACCCACTTGCCTGGTCCAAGCACGCTCCGCGCCAGTTCGACCGCAAGGTCATCCTGGCCCACATGCACGCCGTGGGCGTTTACCGCCCGCGCCACGTCCGCGCGATCGTTCACAATGAACACTCCGCCCGATCGGCGCACCTGCTCCTGAATCGCGATACAATCTTCGTACATCTCCCGCGAGGAACCGTGCTTACTGCGGTACTGAATCAAAACGACGCCCGCCCCAAGCAAGGTGGCGGCGACCTCGACCGGCGTCCGGTTCCCCGTGTGGGCGCGGTCGATTATGGCATAGAGGCGGGGAAAGGGCATAAGCGAATGATGAATTCTGAATGATGAATGATGAACAGAAGAGAGTAGACGGTAGACGGCACACGGCATACAGGAAGACAGCAACGGTGGCGGCTCTTCCCCGTCTGCCGTCTACCTTCTACTGTCTTCTTCTGTTCATCATTCATCATTCAGAATTCATCGCTTCTTCAGTCCACTCCGTTGCGGGCGAACCGCTTCAGAAAGTGGGTATCGAAGTTCCCGGCGCGGAAATCGGGATCGGCCATGATCTTCTGATGTACTGGGATACCGGTGGAGACGCCCTCGATGATGAGCATGTCGAGGGCACGGGCCATACGCACGATAGCTTCCGTGCGGCTGCGGCCGTGGGCGATCACCTTGGCGATAAGCGAATCGTAGTAAGGCGGGATCATGGACTCAGCATAGGCGCCCCGATCGACACGCACTCCCGGTCCGCCCGGCAAGGAAAGGCCGGTGATCTTCCCGGCGCTAGGGGCGAAGGTCTCCGGATCCTCGGCGCAAATGCGGCACTCAATCGCGTGGCCGCGTAGTCCGATGGTCTCGCCCTCGAACGGCAAGGGCTCGCCGGCAGCGATTCCGATCTGAAGTTTAACCAGGTCGAGACCGGTCACCATCTCTGTCACCGGATGCTCCACCTGAATTCTAGTGTTCATCTCCAGGAACCAGAGATGGCGATCCTCATCCATCAGGAATTCCACCGTGCCGGCGTTGGTATAGCCGACCTGTTTCATGGCCTCCACCACCCGGTGACCCATATCCCGGCGAAGATCGGAATCAACCTGGGTGGAAGGCGATTCTTCCACCAGCTTCTGGTGTCGCCGCTGAATGCTGCACTCCCGCTCGCCGAGGTGAACCAACTTGCCGTGCTGATCGCCCAGCACCTGGAATTCGATGTGGCGCGGCGAGGCGATGTACTTTTCCAGGTAAACGTCCTGGACCCCGAAAGCTGCTTTGGCCTCGTTCTGCGCGGTCGCGACGGCGTGGGGCAACTCATCGACGGAATGCACGATCCGCATTCCCCGACCGCCGCCACCCGCCGCTGCTTTTACCATGACCGGCAGGCCAATCATCTCGGCAGCCTGAAAAGCCTCGCGCGGCTCCTTGACGACAGTCGACCCGGGAACCACGGGCAAGCCCAAGTCGGCCATTTTCTTTCGGGCCAGATTCTTGTCGCCCATCAGCCTCATCACGTCCGGACGCGGGCCGATAAAGGTGAGGTTGGATTCCTCGCACACTTCGGCAAAGTGCGCGTTTTCCGAAAGGAAGCCGTACCCGGGGTGGATGGCGTCGGCGTCAGTGATCTCTGCCGCCGCAATAATGGCAGCCATATTCAGGTAGCTCTCCGAGGCACGAGGCGGCCCGATGCAGACCGCCTCGTCGGCGAAACGAACGTGCAGGGCGTAACGATCGGCTTCCGAGTACACGGCGACAGTGCGAATTCCCAGCTCCTTGCAGGCGCAAAGAACTCGCAACGCGATCTCACCCCGGTTGGCGATCAGCACTTTCTTGAACATATGAAAGCAGTGGCTAGGGAGTAGCGGCTAGTGGCTAGAGAGAAGCCTGAGAGCTGATGACTGAGGGCTGACAGGTACTCCGCTCATCATAAATCACTGTTCTTCACGAGCCACTCGCCACTAACCACTAGCCACTCTTCTTGCGAGACGGCCTGACGGCGAACAGCAATTCCCCGTACTCGACGGGCTGCCCGCTCTCGACATAAATCCGGGCGACTTCTCCCTCCACCTCGGATTCGATCTCGTTCATCAGCTTCATGGCTTCGATGATGCACAGGATCTGGCCCACAAACACCGTGTCGCCGACTTTGACGAAGGGAGGCGCGTTAGGAGACGGTGAGCCGTAGAAGGTGCCGACGATGGGCGACTTGATGATATGGAGGTCCTCGGTCGGCTCAGCCAGCGGAGGCACGGCGCCGGCAACAGAACCGGCTCCGGCTTGACCTGTTGGGGCCGGGCTTGTTCCCGTGGCGCCGGGCGAGTCGGCGATCACCGAGAATGGAGATCGCGGTGCCAGTGGAACCGGCTCGAACAGCACCGGAACGGGCGCGGCCGCGGGAGCGGCCGGGGCGGCACGTTTGATGCGGACCTTCACCCCGTCCTTTTCCAGCTCAAACTCGCTGATCTCCTTCGCGACCAGCAGGTTGATCAACTCCTCGATATCCTGAAGGGGCCAGGGGTGATCCGATTCTTCCCTGCCTCGCGGATTCTTGCTTGGCATTGAATTCCGCTCCATGGGCTAGGCTCATTGCGTGATCGGGCGATTGGGTGATTGAGTGATTGGAAAACGACCAGTGATCGGAAATCACGCAATCACCCAATCACGCAATGGCTCAATCACGCAATCACTCAATGTACCAGTCGGCTTTGGTGGACGGCGTAAGAACCTCGGGACCGTCGTTGCCAACCAAGACCGTATCTTCGAGGCGAAGGCCGCCGAAGCCTTCCAGGTAAATCCCAGGCTCCACAGTCACCACGTAGCCGGCCTGCAGTTGCTCTTTCTGACCGCGGGCCAGTCGCGGCGCCTCGTGGACGTCCAATCCGACTCCGTGTCCGGTGCTGTGCGTGAAGTACTTCCCTAAGCCTCGACGACTGAGCTCTCGACGAGCGGCGCCGTCTACCTTTCCCGCCTTGACCCCTACCTTCGCCGACTCGATCGCGCGTTGCTGGGCTTCCAGCACGGCGGCATAAAGGCTTCGAATTCGCCTCGTGGGCCGCCCCGTGTAAAACGTGCGGGTCATATCAGCCGCATAGCCCGCGAGTATAGCACCAAGATCGACGATCACCAATTCGTTTCGTTTGATTTCCTTGGACGAGGCACGTGCATGGGGCAAAGCCGCGCGGGGGCCGGAGGCGACGATGGTCGTGAAAGCGGCTCCATCCGCTCCGCCCAGCCGCATCTGGTATTCGATTTCGGCCGCCAGGTCCGACTCGCGGACCCCAGGCCGCACTTTGGCACGAAGGCCGTCCAGAACGTGTCCGGTCAGGAAGGCAGCCCGTCGCAGGACATCAATTTCCTGTGAGTCCTTGACCGCGCGCAGTTCTTCCGCCAGGCCGCCCGCCGGTTCAAACAGCACTCGGCGGCCAGCCGCCCCCTGCAAGGTAGTCAGCGCCGCGCAGGTGAGGTGCGAGTCCTCGAACCCCACGCGGCCGGCCATTCTGATCTGGCGCCGGCCCAGCCACTCGCCCACACTCTTGAGCAGTGCCTTCCTTTCCTCTTTGACTCGCACCCCCTGCGCCTGTTCACCGGCCTGGAGAGCATAGCGCGGATCCACCCACAGGCGCGCTTCGTCCGTCGCCGCAAATAGGGCTACACCCGCGCTGCCCCGGAAGCCGGTCAGGTAGAAAATGTTGGCCGGCTGCGTGATCACCAGTCGGCTAATGTTTTTCTTTTCGAGCAGAGCCACGAGCCGCTCTTGGCGGGCCCGGAAAGGAGACGCGTTGTCTTTCACTGGTTGCATTTGTGGGAATCGCTCAAAAAACACCGTTGCGGGCGCCATCACCCGAAGGCATTGTACCAAAAAAGGGGTCCCCACGGGGCGGGGGGATAAGGGTGGCGCCGAATCGGACGCGCGGGGCCTTTCCGGGCCTAAACCTGGAGAGCTAGTAGTATAGGCTACTGCCGACCCACGGGCGGTCTGCCAGGTCACTCCGGCAGGATCTTTGGTGAGACAAAAAAGAGCAGCTCCTGATCGTTGTCCTCGAGGTTGCTGGACTTGAAAAGGTTGCCCAGCATCGGGATACCACCCAGCACCGGCACCTGAGTGACGGACCTCGTGCGCGAGGTCACCTTGACTCCGCCAAAGACGACTGTGCCCCCGTCGGGCACCATCACCTGGGTGGTGGCAGCTTGGGTGTTGATGCTGGGGCCGGCCGCGCCGGTGAGCACCGCGCCGACGCTGTTGTTGGCGACGGAAAGTTGCAGGAATAGATGACCCCCTTCCGTTACGGTGGGCGTCACCTGCAACGTCAAGGCGGCGTCGACGAACTGCGTCGAGATCGTGTTGTTGACCGTGGTCTGGATGGGGATCTGCACGCCCTGCATAACCACCGCCGGCCAGTTGTTTTGCGTGACCACGCTGGGAGCTGAGATCACTTTGGCCTGGTCGCGTGTTTCGGCCGCCGCAATGGCCGCGTTGATGAAGTAACGCAGCGACTGATTGGAAATGGCGAAAGCACCGAACCCGCTGGCTGCCGTCTGCCCGATGGTCACGCGGGGCGGTGATGCACTACTGGAGGATGTCGACCCGGGGACGTTCCCCTGGGCGGTGGCTCCGGTTCCCGTCGCCCCGCCGGTCACCGTCGATCCGGATGGATTGACGGTTCCAAAATTAAGGGCCGACTGAAGACTGCGCACGAAGTCCGAATTGGCCACCACGATTCGCGCCTCAATGGAAACCTGCTTCGCCGGGGTATCCAGCTTGGCGATGACCGATTCAACCAAGGCAATACGCGAAGGGACTTCCGTGAGGATGATGGAATTGTTCCGTGTATCGGGGATGGCACTGCCCCGTTTGCTTAACACGGACCTGCCCTGAATTGCGCCTCCGCCTCCGGAGGAGCCGCCCGAACTGACGCGTCCCGTGAGAATGCTGACGACTCCCGGGATAATGATGTTCTGTTGCTGGGAGGTGCCCCCGCCGCCCCCGCCCATACCGCCGCCCGCCCCACCGGCGCTGGTGATGGTAGCCTGGGTGGGCGTCCGGTCGATCGCCGAAGCATACTTCAGCGGAATGATAACCGTCACCAACGGCTCGGCACCCTCTCGTGCATCTGCGAGCTTGACGTTGTCTTCCTGTTCTTTTTCCAAGGTCTCAAGCTTGGAGATGCGAACCACGTTTCCTTCCAGGACTTTTCCCAGACCGTTGTCACGCAGGACGAGGTCAAGGGCCTGGTCCCACGGCACCCGATCGAGGACCATCGTCACCGCACCGGTGACTCCGGAATCGATCACAATGTTCAACCCGCTGACCTCATGGATCATGCGGAAGAAGTCCTTGATATCGACGTCCTTCAAGTTCATTGAAACCAAGTCCCCGGTATACTTGGGCGGCGCCGCGGTCGGGACCGACGCCTCCGGCACCAGCGTGACGGCCTGAGAGCCGGTTGACGGAGCCGAAGGCTGGCCGCTGGCAGGAGGGTTTTGGGGCCCCTGTTGCGTTGGGGCACCGCCTCCGGCTGCGGCGGCCGCTTGCAGGACAGGGCGATCACTTTGCGCCGTTCGGCCCGGATTCGCGGGCGCCGCCGCGCGTGCTGGCACCAATGCTGCCGCTTCCGGGATCCGCTCGGTCTCGAAGGTCTGCCCCTGACTCGCAGCCGCAGCGCCGGAATCGGTTGGCGTCTGGCTCTTGGGCGTCGCGACCTCGCCGGTATGGGCTAACGCGACTTGAGGTACAGGTGACGTCGTTCCGCCAGGCGGGATCGCAGGCTTCTGTCCCGGCGACGCGGAACTCGGTACAGGGGGTTCGGGGCCCGAGGGGGTCGCGACTTGCGCCATAGGCGCCGACCGTGGTCCCAAAGCGCGGGATCCATTAGCTTCCGCCGTAACGCCAGGAGTGTCCGCTGGCTCAGCCTTCGGCGGCGCTGTCGAGCCGGATCTCGCAGGGACGGGCTCGTGCTTTGGCTCAGACGGCACCGCTGCCAGCGCGCTGGACTTCAGTCCCAACGCGGATGGCCTCGCAACTCGCGACTCGGGCCTTGAGGGAGTCGCAACCTTTGCAACCAGTGGCGGCTTCGGTTTCGCGCCCGCAATCGAAGTGTCGGCTCGCTCAGCCTTCGGCGGCGCTGTCGAGCCGGATTTCACAGGGACGGGCTCGTGCCTTGGCTCAGACGGCACCGCTGCCAGCGCGCTGGACTTCAGTCCCAACGAGGGAGGTTGCCCCTTGGCTTTTGTCCGCAGACCCGAGTCGCTTTGCTGCGGCTTGGACAGAGCGGCACTCGAGCCCGTTACCGTGGCCGGGTTCCCGGGAGGCGAAGCCGGCGAGTGAACGGAAGACGCTTCCTGGGGGTGCGGGGCCGGTTTTGCAACCGGGCTGGAGGCGGATGACCCGCCGCCCGCCGGCCGGGGCGGCGCAACATCTCTTGCCCTGGGCCGGGCCTCAAGCTCAATCCGAAACCCGCCCGGCCGCTGCTGCACGTCGAAGGCCGTATCGCTGACGAGTACGGCCACCACCCGGACAACGTGGGAGCCAGGCTCGGCGCGGTATTGCTCCACTTTGACCTGCTTGAGCACCGGCGACTGGACCGGGTACAGGTGCTGTGATGTCCGATCCCGCGAGTCTTTAACGTCGACCACGACACGCCAGGGGTGGTCCATATGCTCGACGTGGTAGGCGGCCGGAACCGAGGTGGAAATATCAACCCACGTCTTCCCTGCCCCGCCGCTTTGAACCAAGACGCTGGAAACCGCGGCCAAGGATTGGTGGTCGCCAGTTTTTCGATCCGCGGCTGGCGGAGCGTTGGAGGTTGGAGAGGAAGCTTGCGCCGCCAAGTCGGCCGTTGCGGGAACTGCGGCGGGAGGTCCGGAGAGGATTGTCAGAAGCACTCCGAACCGGATTAATATAAGAGCGGACGGTTTTCTCATTGTCCCTCTCCCCCAGTCCCGCCCTGCGGGATCAGCCGCTTGATAACCTGACGTGACCGGACTTCGCCGTCCGGGTCGAGGTAGTTCTGTTTAAGCTCAATCGAATCCGGCATGATTCTGAGCACGGTACCGTCGTAAAGAGCATCATTCTCTCGCAGAAAATACGTGACCTTGGTGTTGCCGGTTACCAGCGCGATCATGCAGTGCGAGCTTTCCTCACGGACGACGCCATTCAGCTTGAGATCGCCAATCAGCAGCCCGCGCCGGCCGGGAGGGCGCGCAGTGACCCTAGGTGCCTGCAAGGCCCCGCGGCCAGCCGTGGCTCGCGCCGGCAGTTTGAAGGGGTCCCGCCGCCCGACCGCCCTCGGGGCCGCGGCCACCCCTGGCGAATTCGCTTGCCCCTGCACCGGTCGCTTCTGTGTTTCGCCGCGGCCCGGCAGGGCCAAGAGCAGCATCAAGCTCACTTCGATTGCGCTTCCTGTCATCTGCCATCCTCGGTAGCGTGGGACTCCCTCCCTCGCTTCGCTTTCCGTTTTCTCATCCTGACAAGCAAAACGCCTTACGCTTCTGATCATCTCGATGCCCATCGCTGCTGGCGTTATTTCTTCGCGGACGGCACCGCGCTCTGCGATGCGCCCTTCGAACTGTTGAAATACGTAGTGAAAAGGCAATCCGCCCCTACAGTCTCGTCGGGCGAAACGGTGAAGTGCCCTTGCCCGCCGCCTTTAGGGTCCGTTAGCTGAGTAATCGTTACGTTGACAATTCTGGCTCCGTGAGCCAGTCGACCAAAGAAGTCCAACATCGGAAAGTAAGCCCCGTCCACATGCGCCTTGAACGGTTCCTCCGTGTACCCCTCACGCTCCACTAGGGGCAGGGCGATGAGGCTCCGAATGTGGATCTCAGCGGTCAACGAAGCGTTCTGGATGGTCGAAATGAACCCTTCCGAGTCCTCTTGGGCAGGCACAACGGCGCTCAACTCTTCGAGTTGTAGCTTCAATTCGGCGATTCGCGCCCGGTTCTTTTGGCGTTGCTGATCGAAGATCCGGTTGGTTTGGTTCTGAGCCCGCAGAGCCTTCACTTGCGCGGTCAGCGTGTCGCGCTCGTCCGCGATGGGGCTGGCCCAGTAAACATAGATAGCCACCGCCAGCAGCACGGAAACCAAGGCCACAATACCCATCTGTAAGTTTGGCGAAAGATCCTGGAATTTCTTGGCCATAAAGTCCTTGCGCCTACACCTTTCCCCGCACGGTAGTGGCGGTTGCGGGTGCGCTTGGCACCGGGAGTGCTGGCGGCCCCTCCCGCGAATAGACGCAGTCGAGGTCAAACTTGAAATTCATTCGCTCGTTCTCATCGTCCTGGTAGTATTGCTGGAGGTGCACATCGTAGAAATCGCCGTCGCGCTTGAGGGCGGCGATGAAGTCGGTGATGGAGCGCACGGAACCGGACTCCCCTTTCAAAATCAGCCGTCCGCCATCCGCCTTCACTGAGAGAAGGTAGAGGCCGTCGGCACGGTTCACCGAATCGGCGAGGGAGTTCATCAAATCCACGGGTCCGGTCCTCGCTTTCTCCAGCTCCTGGATGGTCTTGATTCGAGTCTCGACCTCAACGATCTCCTGCTCGTAGCGCTTGTTCTCCGTAGCCACGGCCGCCAACCTTGCCTGCTCCGCCTGCTCCTTCGTCAGTTCCTGGTGCAGCCGGTTTACTTGCCGGCCCCAGGCCCAGCCGAGGATCCCGACAACGCCCAAGCCAACTACAAGGCTTGCCCCGAAGGCCAGAGCCAGGCTGGTCACCGGCAGGGGCGGGCCTTCGGGAGCGCGAACGTCAGTCGCCCTCGCCGTTTCTCCGAGAAGGTTAATTCTGATCATTGGGGATCAAAGGCCCTCAGGGCCAGCCCTACTGCCACCGCCATGCGGGGCCGCAGCTCGCCGACGTAATCCAGGTCAAACCTGGTCGGATCGATTTTGACTTTGCGGAATGGGTCGATGATCTCAACCGGCGCGTTGAGGTCCTGCCGCAACAGGTCGGCCAACCCCTCCACGCGCGCCGATCCACCAGCCAAGTAGATATTTTGAATAGCCTCTCCGGTGGCGTTCTGTCGGAAAAAGTCCAGAGTCTTTTGGATTTCCAGCAACAGGATTTCCGAGACCGAGCGGATGTGAGCGGACCGGCGCTCGACCTTGACATCGCCGAATTGCCGCCCCTCCTTCAGACTTTCGGCGTCGGCGAAACTCAGGCCGAACTCCTTTTGCAAAGCGTCGGTATACAGGTTGCCGCCCACCGAAACATCGCGGGTAAACAGGGGCACCCCCCCGCGAATGATGCTGATGTTCATGGTGCTGGCGCCGATGTTCAGCAAGGCCACCACGAGATTGGGATGCGGCTCATAATTCACCTCAAATGCGTTCCCCAGCGCAAAGGCGTCGATATCGATCACCACCGGGACCGCCCGAGCCTGCTGCAGCACGTCCGTGTAGTTGGCAACCTTCTCCCGTTTCACCGCCGCCAGGAGCACATCGAACGCGCTCGACGAAGCGGCGCCCAGCACCTGATAGCTCAGCTTGATGTCTTCCATGTCGAGCTGGATTTGCTGCTGCGCTTCGTAGGGAATGGCGCTCGCAAGCTCGTCTTCGTTGTTCGCCTCAACCGTGATCTTCTTTACGATCACGGAGTGGCCGGAGACGGACGCGGCGACGCTCCGGGTCTTGATCCCGCTGTCCGTGAACATCTTCGTGATCGTCTGTGAGACCAGGTCGCGGTCGCGAACAATGCCGTCCACCACCACGTCCGTTCCCAAAGGGGCGATGGCAAAGCTCACCAGGTCGTACTCGTCGCCACGCTTCCCGAGTTCAACTGCCTTGATGGAACTGGACCCGATATCCAGTCCCACCAGACCCTTCGGCTTTCGCCGCCAGCCAAACATTCGCATTCCCCTGGGCGCGATGTGAGTCAAGGGGTTGCTAGCTCGAAGTCTGGCAACCATCAGGTTTCACCATCGCCGCTTCGCCTATCCTATTCAGAATGCCAAACAATCAGACCATCGAATTACTTGCTGCATAACTTAGCGTTTGATATATGGCCGTCAGCGCCGCCTCCTTAGCTTTCATGCACCAGAGAGCTGAAAGTGGGTCTGACATTTAGCGTACCCCTGCCTTTTTCCTGCGCTTGCCCGCTGAGTCCGGCGCGCTCTGCCGTTCCATCCAGAGATCGAGAATCGTCTTCTTGAATTTCCAACGGTTGCCCAGCTTGAAGGCAGGGATTCGTTCCTCCGCGACGTATTTGTAAAGGGCCTCACGCGAAACCCCAAGGTAGTCGCTGGCTTCGACGATATTCATGACCTCTCGTGGTTCTCGCATTATTGGCCGAGCCATCCGCTTATGAGCTACGTCTAAGTACGGTCATCTTCACACACGTTCTTATAACATAGGTTAATACACGTGTCAATCTGTTTTTTGGGGTCGCGTTCAGGGGGTTTCGTGGGTGGATCGTCCAGCAAAATGTGGGGAACTTTCGGTTGTCTTACGGTCAGCGTCCTCGATCTGGCGTCTGCTTGGCATCGGTCAGAAACTCGGCAGGCTTCCGCCCGATGCCCGCAGCAGTCTCCGCCGCTACTTGGTCCAGAATGTCGTTCATGGTAGCTTTTAACTCCACGGCCGCCTTTGCCACCTCATTGGGATCGGTCCTTCTCCCACCATGTCTCTGCCAGCGCGCGCACGGCGGTCTCGTCGTTCGCTTCGTGGGGCGGGAAAAGGGCCGCCAGGTCGCGATGCAGGCGCCGGAAATCGTTCGAGTTCTCGCCGCGATCCTGCAGTTGGCGTTCGATCTCGGGTGGAGCGAGGCCACGCCTCTGTGAGTTCAGGGCGGAGCGGTGCTTTCCTGCCACTGTCCTGGGGCCGGTGGATTTCTGAGCCTTGCGGCGGTTGGGGGCCAGCCGCGCGGGACTGGAAACGGACTTTCCTCTTTCATCAACCCTAATGCCGGGTTTGTTCCAGGTTTGTTTTTGGGGTCGCTTCCGCCCTCAATCACTTACCAGGTTTGTTCCAGGTTTGTTTTGAAATGCGACTCAATTCTAAAGGACTTACTGGGTCTGTTCCAGGTTTGTTCTAAGGGTTATGTCATTGATTATGCAGCACTTGCCAGGTTTGATTGACCCTTTCTTTCATTTTTCCATTTTTGGGGCCCAACGCTACCGGTTGAGTCCCTCTTCGCGAGTCCCGAACCCCGAGTCCCGAGTCCCGGCTATTGACATCGCTCATGCGCAATTCTTGCTTTCCTGGCTCCAGCCGCTGGTCCGTTTTGGCACGGCTCCGGTTTTGACGGACCGTAATCACGACGTAATGTTCCTTCTGCGAGTCCCCAGCCCGCGAGTCCCGCTTTTCTTTTCTCAGCGAACCCCGAAACCCGGACCCCGGCTCTAATCAAGCCCAGAGGATTGTACAGTACCAAGGGATGGATGTCAAGCAAATTATTTCGCGGGCCGATATCGACTGCCGTGAGAAGGACTCCGACCCGTGCGAGTGGCCCTGCGAATGCGCGTCAGACTCCTGCAACTCCCCCATCCGCTGCTCCTGCGTGGTACTTCGGAAGGGTAAAGTGGAAGCTTGTGCCGGGACCGTCATTGACCGTAGCCCAGAGCCGGCCGCCATGGGCCTGAAGAATGGAACGGCTAACGGAAAGTCCCATGCCCATGCCGCCAGCCTTGGTGGTGTAGAAAGGGTCAAAGATCCTTCCCATCGTGTTCGGGTCCAGACCGGTCCCCGAATCTTCCACCGTTACCTGCACCTGGTCCGGTTCCATTCTCCGGGTGGTGATCACCAGTTCTCGCGGCCGCTGATCTATGCCGCTCATCGCTTCGATACCATTCATGATGAGGTTCAGCCCCACCTGCTGCAACTGCACGCGATCGCCGGAAACAGGTGAAAGGTCATCGGCCAACTGCGTGCGGATGATCACGTTCCTTTTTTTCGCTTCGTCCCCGACGAGCGCCAGGACCTCCCGAATGGTGTCGTTCAGGTCCAGCTCCTCGCGGGGCGTGGCCGCCCGCTTGGTCAGGGCCCGAATCCGGGCGATCACTTCCCCGGCGCGCTTGCCATCGCGAACGATGTCGCGGGCCGCTTCGCAGGCTTCCTCCACGTCAGGTGTATCGCGGGCCAGGAAACGCAGGCAAGCGCTGCCGTTGCTCACGATGCCCGACAGCGGCTGGTTGACCTCATGCGCGATCGAGACGGCCAGTTCTCCCAGCATACTCACCCGGTTCAGGTGCGCGAGTTCTGCCTCGAGCTGGCGCAGCCTCTCGCGCTCTTCCTCGGCGCGTTTGCGTTCCGTGATATCGACCGTCGTGCCCACCACTTCAAGGACCTCCCCAGTGGGACTCAACACCGGATGGGCAAGGGTGTGGAGGTGTTTGACGGTTGCATCGGGCAACACGATTCTGTATTCGAAGTCCGAATCTCCTTTTTCAAGCAACGTCGGACTGAGCTTTTCGAGTTCGCAGAGATCTTCCGGGTGTATTCGTTGCCACATCTGGTCCCACGTCGGTAATCCCTGTTGCGGATCAAAACCCCACAGTCGGGATGTTTCCTCCGACCAGTACGAGATCTTACGAGTCGTGCCATCGTAGGCCCAACTGCCCGTATGGGTCAGGCTCTGTGCGTCGGCCAGGTAAGCCTGGCTTCGCCTGAGAGCTTGCTCCGCGCGCTTCCTATCATCGATGTCGATACTTGTTCCGTACCATTTAACGATGTTTCCCCGCTCATCGCGCAGCGGTACGTTGCGGATCAGCCACCAGCGATATTCCCCGTCCGCCCGCCGCAGGCGTGCTTCGCTCTCCATCCCCGCCCCAGCCGCCAGGGCTTGTCGCCATGCGTCGACGAACCTCGGGAGGTCATCCGGATGAACGACGGAACTCCAATCCCAGCCTAGTCCAGCCGCTAGCGACAGGCCAGTAAATTCCAGCCAGCGTTGACTGATGAAATCCACGGAGCCGTCAGGCCGGGCGCTCCAGACATGCGCCGGGATGGTGTCGATAACAAGCCGGAGCCGGTCTTCGCTGCTCTGGAGAGTCGCGTAGAGATCGCGCAGGCGAGCTGCCGTGTCGTTGAAGACCTCTCCGAGGTGACCGAGTTCATCTTCCCCGCGGATCGCCACTTGATGTTGAAACTCCCCGCGCGCCAACGCCCTGGAGCCCTCCACCAATCGCGCCAGCGGCTGGGTGATGCTGCGCGTGATGGTCAGGCCCAGGGTAGCGGCCATCAACAACGTGAAGAGGGCGGTCAACGGTACAATCAGGAAAACTCGCCGCTGCCCGCGCTCAATGTTCAGTACGGTTTGCGCCTGCTCTTCGGCGGCCTCGTTCTCGACTTTCTCGGCAAGTGCCGCGGTCAGGGATTCGAGGGGTCGTACCTGGTTCGCCAGGCGCAGGCGCACAGCCCCCCAGTCGCCCGAGATGGCCAAGCTGGTAATTGCATCAAGCTGAGAGGGTAGCGCGCTTTGAATGGTCAGAAGGGTAGGCATAATCGTGGCATCGCGCTGGAAGTCGGGAGGCAGAAGGCTCAGGGCGCTCCTGGCGCGCTGCGTGTCCTCCAGAACTGCGGCACGAAGGGGGCCGGCTTCCGTCACCAATTGACCTGCATCCTGAGCTTGCGCCAACTCGTCCAGCCGGTCGTAAAACGCCAAAAGACTCGTATGAACGTGTAACACCGCGACCAGCTTCTGGTCGATACCGTTCAGGCGCTCTGCCTGAGCACGGACCCGGTGGAATTGCCAAAGGACGACGGCATCACCGGCTAACATCGACAGGATGATGACCACGAAGCACACTATCAAACGGTGACCGATGTTGAGGCGATCGGCACGAAAAGTTTTCTCTTCAGCGCGTTTTACCCAACGGGCAAATTCTGCCGCGGTGTGACGCCCCATCCGTTGCTCCTGTCCAGCCATTGCTGCTCTGGAACTCGCGCCCAGCTTCTCACCGCAGGCGTCTGAGCCGGAAGCCGAAACCGGTCGGGGAGGGGTGATGCCGGGTTCAGAACTTTTCCTCATCGGAGTGCAAGTCCTGTTGCAGGCGGTCCTTTCTTGAAACCGGTTATTCGAATCAACTCGTTCTCCAAGGCTGCAGCCGCTTGCGGCGCGCTCTTTTCGCCCGTCAATACGGAGTGCACTGCCTGGATGTAAGCGTTGCTCACGTCCTCGTAGTTCTTGCCTGTGAGGTTCGAAGGCCGCGAAACCATGCCGGTCCGGAACGCTTGACTCAATAGGGCAAAACGGGGATTCGGTTCAAGAACGTCAGGCTGTTCGCAGAGTTCCGGTCGAGTGGGTGGGACCCAAAGCACTCTAGACCGCTTCACCTGCACGTCTCTGCGGCAGAGATACCGGACCAGCTCTAAGGCTTCACGGGGATGAGCCGAGAATCGAGAAACTGCCAAACCGGTTCCTCCCAGGGTACCCATCCGGCCCGCCTTACCCCTAGGCAGCAGGGTGACATCGAACTTATTTCGGATTCGTGACCCTGCCGCCTGGCTGTCGGCAGAGGCTCCCGGCCAGTTCCGCATGAACGCTGCCTCGCCTGCCACCCAAACGTTCAGCGAGTCCCACTCCTTGTATGCCACCACGCTGGGTGGTGAGATGGAACCCACCCAGCGCGCCGCTCTTTGCCACGCCCGGATCGCTTGCGGATTATTCACGCTGATCGTCTTGTCCTCCTCGATGATCCGGCCGCCGCCTTCGGCGACCTGCCATTCCAGCGCGTCGCAGGTCAAGGCTTCGGCAGCGGCCCCTTGCCACACAAAGCCCCAGAACTCTTTCTTACCTTTGGCTCGTTCGCCCGCCTGAATCCGAGCCGCCATGGCCTCCAGCTCATCCCAGGTCCTGGGCGGCGCGCGATATCCATACTGTCGCAGCAGGTCAGTGCGATAAAACAGAACCCCGATGTCGGCACGGTACGGTATGGCCACCAGCTTGTTATCCACGGTGTAGCCGGCGACCATCACCGGAAAGAAGCCGGAGACTTCGTTGGCGAAATATGGCTTCAGATCTATGAAATATTCGTTCAGAATCCCCGGCCAGATCACATCGATGGCGTACACGTCAGGACCCGCGGCGCCTGTCGCGAGTAACTCTCGCCACAGAGCTAGTTGTTCCCGAGCCGACTCCGGAGTCGGAGGGAACTTGACTTGGATTCCTGTTTCCCGAGTGAATTGCTGCAATTCCTGCTCGTACTCCTCGACGAACTGCTTGCTCACCCACCGCTGGTCCAGAAGAGTCAACGTAGTCGGTTCATGAACAGATGGCCTGCCACAGCCCACCAGAAGGACAGCAAGCAGAAACGTGCAAAAGGCGCTTACCACAATCGCGGAGTTCGACCACTCAGTGCAGAGGCCATGAATTCTCTTTGCGACCGCGCTCTGAACCTTCATCATCGTTGATTCTCTTGGTCCCCATCAGACTTCTTCGTGCACCGCAAACGGCTCACGATACATTCGGTCGCCATCGCGCAACAGGTTATTGGCCTCGTCGTCCCCGATCACCCGCTCGGTTTCGGGATCAAAGCGGAGCGCCCGGCCCAGGCGGTAGGACGTGTTCGCCAGGTGGACCAACGCGCAGGAAATGTGCCCTTCTTCAATGGAGGCGTTCAGATCCTCTTTCTTCCGGCTGCGAACGCAGTCGATGAAGTTGGCAAAGTGATCGCCCCCGCCATGACCGTGAGGCCCGGACTTCTCGTCGCGCCCCAGCCAAGTCTCATAACTGGACGCGTCTTCGTCGCCGGTGGCGAGGTATCCGTTCGAACCGTAAAAGATGTTGCCAATGGTGTTGTGATGGCCGAAGAAGCGGTGTTTGCCCGCCACCAGGCTGCCTCGCCCGATTTCCGCCTCGCTGTTGGTGATCCAGTGCCGGACCTCAAACTCCATCATCTTGCGCTTGCCATCCGGCAGATCGAATTCAAAGGCGCAATTGAGCGTGTTGGGCGTCTGCTGATCATCATCAAACATGAAGTGGCCGCCCACGGCCGAGACGCGATTGGGGAACTTGAGACCAAGTCCCCAGCGGGCGACATCCACTTGGTGAATACCCTGATTGCCCAGGTCCCCGTTGCCCGTATCCCAGATCCAGTGCCAGTTGTAATGGAACCGGTTGCGCGTGAAGGGCTTCAGGGGAGCGGGCCCCGTCCAGAGGTCATAGTTAACGCCCGCAGGAACAGGTTCCTGAAGCGCGTGTCCAATCGTATCGCGCCATTTGAAGCACAATCCCCGAGCCAGGTACACTTCCCCGACGCTGCCCCCGTGCAGCCCTCTGATCGCCTCCTGGATCGCGGGCGCAGATCGAATCTGAGTGCCGTGCTGAACGATGCGGTTGTATTTCTCTGCCACCCGCACGAGTTGGCGTCCCTCCCAGAGATTATGCGAGCACGGCTTTTCGACGTACACGTCCTTGCCCGCCTGACAGGCCCAGATGGCCATCAGGGTGTGCCAGTGATTCGGAGTGGCGATGGAAATAGCATCAATGGACTTGTCTTCCAGGAGCTTGCGGACATCGACGTAGCTTTGTGGCTTACCGGCGACTTCGCCGAGCCGTGACCGCAACACATTTTCGTCCACATCGCAAAGCGCCGCGATCTCCACGTTAGAGAGGTGAGAATAAGCTGACAAGTGGTCTTTCCCGCGCCCGTGAAGGCCGCAGACCGCCACGCGCGCGCGATCGTTGGCGCCAAAAACGCGCTCCGGATGAGCCAGAAAGGTGATTCCACTGAACGCGCTCAGGCCCGCTGTCGTCTTCGCCGCGGTCCTGAGAAAGTCGCGGCGACTAATATTCGAATCATCCGATTCCATGTGTGTATTCTCCTATTCCCCTAGACTACTATTTCCAAACCTCTTTGTACCGTGCGAAAAATTAAGAGCTCAACACAGAGATCACTGTGGCCTCCGTGGAGCCTCTGGGACCTCTGTGTTGAGGTCTTCTTTTGGATGCGGCCATCCGCCGCGCCGTGTTGAAGTCTTTTCATTTGGTTGCAGCCAAGGGCCGCGCTGTGACGTATTGCCGGTAAGCGTCCGCCACGCTTGCCGGCTGGAAATCCCCATGATGGATAAAGACGCGATAACGAAGCGTGAGTGATCCGTCAGCCCCAATCACGTAGCTCCCGTCCTGATGCCGGTCGTGGGTGAATTCTTTCAGGCCGAAAGGATTAGCGGCGAGGAGTCCGTAATGGCGGGCGTGCCAGTAAGTCGGGTGACGCAGGTTCTTGGGGTCGTCAAAAATGGCGATGCCGACTTCCTCCCCTGCTACGTTCCCGTAGAAGTCCACCCAATCCGCACGCTTGCCCCAGACGGCTTTCTCGCCCATCGCACCTTCAGAGTTCATCATGCGGCCCGGAGGCGAATCGAGCGCCTTCACCACCCGGATCGCAAACGTTCCTTCTTTGGTATCACCGATCTTGACCGGACCGCGGTCGGCGCGGATGGTAAACTCGCAATCGATGATCCTCGAGTGCTCGTCGCCCCTGAAAGTGTAGGCTTGGGTCTCGGCGGCGATCACCTGCCCTTCAGGGGTCAGGAGATCGAATTCGGCCCGCAGGACCCCAGAGTCAGGGCCGCCGCGCACTTCGTCGAGCTTGCGGAACACGGTGCGGCCAAAGGTCGACGCAGAATGACTGCTCCAACGCGGAAACGCAGCCTCCCCCCAGAAGTCGTAGGCATTAATGTCGCCGTGGGCGAAGTACATGGCGCGCTGGTGAGGCTCATCCCGATCCTCGCCTGGAATGTTCGTTACCATGGGAAAGCCCCGCGTGACAATCGTCCCCTGGGCACTGCGCAAGGGAGAAAGATAGGGTTTGGCCACGTCAGGATCAAAATAGTAGACGGTGAAGGGGCGTCCGCCGATGAGCACTTCTATGCGATTTGCCCCTCGATTGAACTCGACGGGCTGCGCTCCGAAGGCATGCTGGCAGGGGCACGCCACCAACAATGCCAGCGAGAACAGTCCTGTCAATTTTCGGATCATTTTCGCAACTTGTCTTCGTTCCGATCCGGCATGCCCCGAGCTCGGAGTCTCACCAAATGGGCCTCGCTGCCGATTGAAATTCGCGTGGCAGCGGAACCATGACCCACTCTCCGTTTGACCGGTAAGAGTCGAATGCTCCCGCTCTTCCTTTCGCCACCTTCGGGAACGTCCGGCGAACGCGCGGGAATACAGCCTGACACGTGCCTCGAGATTTGACAGCGGTTCAAACCACGGCGGCCTTGAGAGCTGACTGCAGAATCCACTGGATCTGGACCGGTTCGAAGGGAGGGGCGCAGTAGTCCGCCGCCCCGAGCTCGAGTGCATCCAGCCATCCGGATACTTCTGGCAACCGGCTGACGACCACCACCGGGACCCCGGGCCTTTCCGCCTTCATGGCTTCGAGAAGCGGGGCGTATTGCTCCGGCTCGGCTGGGCAGAACACCACGTCGGCCTCGGCCTGGTCGATCAGGCGCAGGGCCAGATCGCGGGGCAACCGAGGTTCCAGGCAGACGGTGCAGCCCTCTTGGGACAGGACCTTCCCCAGTTTTTCCGCAAGGCCTTCAGCCAGACCCATCAAAACCACCCTCGGCACGGTCCCGCTTTGCTTGACTCTTTCTCCCATAACTGTTTCCCTGCCTACCGCGGGGGCCTCCGCGCACCGTCTCCGCCAGCCCTGCCTTGCATTGTCGCCCAGGACCGCCCTCAAGAACGCTGGTGCCAGCAGCAACGCCCTACACTTACCGCAGGCAGCCCTCATCTAGCTGCTAGCGCGGCAGCAAAGACTCGGCGAACCTGGCCGGAACGCCGAAATTGGATCCTCCGAACCCCTCCATCATCGCATGGTTCACCCCGATGACTTTGCCTTCGCGATTGAAAACCGGGCTGCCCGATCCACCGGCGGCGGTCTGGGCGTCATAGACGATCTGGTCGGGCAGCACGTCGCCCAGATGTCCTTGAGTGATCAGGGGGCGAATAAGGCCCTGCTCCGACAGGCGGTCGAGAATCTGTCGCGAGTCTCCACGACTCTCGGTGACAATGTTCCGAAGCGTGGAATCTTCGACACGCGCCAAAACCGCATCGATGCCGGTGGCATAGCCGATGAGGACAATCGACTCGCCTCGCACCGACGCTTGCGCGCTTCCGTCCAGGGCCAGAACCTTGCGGTTCAGAGCGTCGACCGGACCATGCACCAGCGCGAGATCGGCATCTTGAGAAATGTGCACCACGCTTAGGGGAAACGGGCGAGCCGTTCCGGGGAAGTAGGTTCGCATTTCAACCAGCACCGGCTGCAAGCCCCGGGTCATGAGATCGGAGAGGTCATCGTTGTGCCACCACGGCTCCACGACATGGCGATTGGTCAGGATGCTGCCGTCCTTGCCCACCAGAAACCCTGTTCCCAGCCCATACAGACGGAATTCGGGGCCCGTGCCTTCGAGCGTCATCCGGGGATCCCCATCCGCATCCTTAGCCACCTCGCCGTTAGGGCTGGTGGCATAGCGCAGAGGTCGTCCGGAAGTGGCGTCGCGAAAACCGAGGGCCACATAGATCAGGCACACACTGGGAGCATAATCTTTGATAATTCTCTCGGCGAGGGAGGACTCGTCTTCCAGTCTTTGCAGGCGCGCTTCGGTCCGCGCCAGTTCACCGCGCAGGTCGCCGGCCGAGTCGGCCGGAACTTGGGTCAAACCCGCCCGTAACTGCTCTGAGCGTTGCACCAGTTCCTGTTCTTGTACGGCGGCCGAATCGCTGGAGGCCTTCACCTGTCCGCTGAGCTTACGCGCCCGCTCGATCAAATCCTGCTGATTGGCGAGATTGCGGCTTAAAGCGGCCACGGCCGCGTAGCTGCGCTGACTGTCGCGCGAGGCACGGCTGGAAAACCGATAGTTGATGGCGCCCATCGCGGCGAGCGCTACCAACAGTACGACGAGTCCGATCTTCAATGCGTGACGGAGCCAGAAGGCATCGCGACTGATCTTCTCGGTGGCCACCATGGCCGTGCGCGACGCTTGCTGGCTCTGCTCGGCAATTTGCTCCAGCAACAGAATCCTGTCGCGCCAGACGATCGTTTCGCCTCGAGGATCGATGCCTTCCCTGCTGCCAAGCTCCTGGTCATGCTGCTGGTCATACTCCTGCTTGGGCTGCCCCCCGGTTGGCAGTGTGGCGTCCACCGATTCAATTGATCCTGCTCGATCCGCTTGCATATTGACGATCATTGCCTGTTTCCTTCCGTGTTGGCGGCCAGACTTTGCGCGGCTTCGTCAAAGGACGTGATACCGTCGACTCTGGCGGTTTCAAGAACATGCACAGGCCGACGCATTGGCCGGCGAGTCCGCCGTGACCAATGGGACACCTGGGACGATGGGGCGGCAACGAGGCCGAACTCCGGCACATGGCTTTGGATCTGGCGCGTGGCGTAAATCGGTTTTTGCTGCGATTCGTAGTAAGTATGCGACACAATTTCCGACACCAGTCCCAGACCCAGGAGCTGAATTCCCGCGAGAGTACACAGGGTAGCGCCAAACAGGAGCGGCCCGTTTTGCAGCATGACGGACTGGTGGAACAACAGCTTGTTGACCATGACGGTGGATCCCATAAGAATCCCGACGCCAGTCAGGAGCAGGGCAAAGAAGCCCAGGAAATGCATGGGCCGGGTGGAATAATCGAGCAGAAACTTGGTGCTCAGCAGATCGAGAAAAACGCGGAAGGTCCTGGAGATGCCGTAGTTCGACTTCCCATTAGTGCGGGGCGGGTTGCTGATGGGGATCTCGGCAATGCGGGCGCCGACGCCGGCGGCCAATGCCGGGATGAAACGATGCAGGTCGCCATAGAGTTGAATGCTCTGAATGGTCTCCCGCCGGTAAGCCTTGAAAGTGGTGCCAAAGTCGTGGAGCGGCACGCGCGCCAGCTTGGACATGGCCCAGTTGGCGATCCGGCTGGGCAGGCGGCGGGTGAGCCAGCGATCTTGCCGTTGCGCGCGCCAGCCGCTGACGATGTCGTAGCCTTCCTCCAGCTTGGAGACGAAAGCCGGGATCTGTTCGGGTTCGTGCTGCAAATCGCCGTCCATGGAGATGACGATGTCGCCGCGTGCCGCGTCAAAGCCCGCCTTGAGGGCCGGCGTCTGGCCGAAGTTGCGGCGCAAGGTGATGACTTTCACTCGCGAGTCCGATTCGTAGATCTCGTCGAGAAGCTGCGGCGTGCCGTCCCGGCTGCCATCGTCCACGAAGATAATCTCATAGCGGCCTTCGAGCGTGTTCATCACCTGGGTCAGCCGGACATACAGCGCCGTGAGGCTAGCGGCCTCGTTGTAAAGAGGGACCACGATCGAAAATCTGATACTGTCGTGCGAGTTCATGACGAAAACCTCCTTGATGAGGGCTCGCTCTCGCCGCTTGGAGCCGGCTCGCGAGCACCGTTTCATACTTCAAGCCGCTACCGCGCCAGACTGCGGCAGCCTGGCCAGCGCCTGGTAGTTCACTAATCGAATTCCTGAAACCTCCAGAAAACTTCTGAGAAAAGGAGAGCACAGTGCGCACTTCTCAATCACCCGCTCTACCAACAGTCGAGTGCCGGTCTTGGCCAGGGTGGCGTCGGCGTATCCCGGATGACACATCAACTCGCTCGTGCCTCGCGGCAATTGGCTTACCACCCCTCGAATTCTTCGGAGATCGAGGAAGCCGGTCTGGCTCAGTCCATAGAAGTGGGTGGGATAACCGAGGCCGGCCTTAGCCAGTTTTTGCTTGAAGCGCCACGCGAAGGCGGAGACTCCACGCCCCACGAGGTATTGCTTCAGGAGGGAAGCCCGGCCGGTCCGCCGGCGATTCAGTGTCTCCAGGAGTCCGGGGGGGGCCTCCAAGGGGCAGCGCACGCTGGGAATGGAGAACTCCAAAGCCAAGCGAATGACGATGTCGGAAACACCGGGTAGAACGTGTACGTGCTTGTGCCCGTCGAGGTGGGTGGGTGAAATCCCGCTCCCGACAACCCTTGCGATCTGTGCTCCCAGTTCGATTTTCACTTCGGCAAGATTGACGCGGCGGGTCAGGATACCCTTGAGCAAGCGGCCCGGCGTCAAATGCAACCGCCCCCGATGGTCGACGAGAGTCGGGATGAAAAACGACGGTGAGATGGGGAGGCCCTCGCTGAGGTTCAGATGAACTCCCACACCCAGCGAAGGCGCCTGGCGGCTGGCGGCAACCGCGAATTCAAAGGCGCCGCCGTTGGCCATGAGCGTGGTACTGGTAACGATGCCCTCCCGGTGGGCGTCGAGAATTCCCTGAGTAACTCCTGCGGTCAACCCGAAGTCATCCGCATTCACAATAAGACGTTTCATAGTGCGATCCCTTCCTCCATGGGCCTCAACTTTGCGTCGATGGTGACACCGACGCTACAGCGAAATGGGCTTCAACGGGCCTCGCGACGCAATAGCGCGCGGCGAACAGTAGGCCTAGCGCGGACCAAAAAACCGCGCGGGCCCGGCGAAGGATGGCCAGCGACACACCTTGGCTGGCACCGTAGCCTAGGATTTTCAAGGTTTCCGCTGCCGCCCCCTCCTCCACGCCCAGGCCAAAGGGCACGAAGGCGAAGAACAGTTGGACCGCCCGGTATGCGACCTCAACCAGGTATGAAGTCAGCAGCGAGGCGTGAAAGGTGGTGACTCTCAGAATCAAATAGGCTTCCGCCACGCCCGTGAAATTCGTCAGCAATTCAAGGCCGAGGATGCCGATAAAGACGCCTCGGCGCGTCAGAAAGAAATCGCGAACTTCAGCTTCGACAGCCTTGATGGTGGGCTCGTAAGGGCCGAGAAAGCGCTTCAGTCGCGAGGTCGCCGGCAGATGATCGAAAAGGGATGTAGCCAACGCAGTGCGCCGACGCAGGATGACCCAAGGAACCAGCAGAGAAGCCACCAAGCAGGCGACTACGGTCCAACTCCCCAGACGGGCGCGTGGCGACGCGGCCACCAGCAATAGAACGGCGCCGCCGAGCATGAAGAGTCCGGCTCCGAGCCCGTAGATGATGTTTTCGATGACCACCGAGGAAGCGCTGGAGGATCCAGGCATAGACTTGGAAGCTGCCCAAGTCTTAACGCTTTCGCCCAGCACTGGACCGGCTGGAGTGACGCCGTTCAGCGCCTCGCCCACCAGCCGCAATCCGAACAGCTCGAGCAGCCCCGGCCGTGGCGTGCCCGGCTCGATCGAGGCGTGCCAGGCGGCGGTCCTTAGAGCGTGGCGCAATCCCGACAGCAGGATCAGCAACGCGAAGCCCCATCCCAGAGCGCGAGCACTATCGAGAATGGACGCCGTTCCCGCCCGACGCAGGAAGTAGACGAATAGCGCGACACTGGCGATCGGAGTCAGCACCCGGACGAATTGGTGTTTCTTCTTCTTCATCGGACTTCTCGCAGTAGGGCGAATTCCTCGTCCCGGTAAACGCGCACCGCGGCGACACCGCCCACCTTGACCACCTCAATGGGGGTCTGGTAGGACTCCACCTTCTCGAGGAAGATACGGTTGTCGAAGTACTTTCGACCGTCCTGGACGACGAGGTACGCCGATGGAGGCGCCTCCGCCCTCTGCCGGGCGTCGGAGAGATCGAAGTAGTGCAAATCCTCCCGGCCGAATTTAGCGGCGTAATAGTCGAAGACGGGTTTGGTTTCTCCGCCGACGAAGGCGTCCGGTGGGGCGGCTTGAGCCAGTTCTTCCATCGCCTCGCGCATCCCCATGTCATTCACCTCATCATGGGGAAAGTAGTAGCCCACACGCTCGTGGCCCATCGGATTCAAGTAAAGGGAGTAATACGGGCCGGCCTTTGCACTCACCCAAGCCGGTTGGAGCAGGAACACGGCAGCCAGGACTCCTGCCAGGGCCCGAAGAATTGACGATTGACGATTGACGATTGACGATTGAAAGAAAGTCTCATTGACGATTGTTGATGGCATGTTGAAAGCGCCGCACGGCTTCCCGACTCTTCTGATCCAATCGGCAATCGGCAATCGGCAATCGGCAATTTTTCGCGTTGCCACGGTTTGCGGATGGATTCCTAGGGAATACGAAAGAATCTTCGCGATCCCCAGCGCGGCGATGATGTAGACCGTGGGCATCCAGGCGAGCATCCACCTCAACCACTTCGCGCCGAGGAGTGAGAACGGAACCAGCCAGAACAGGAACATGAAGAGCACGAACGAGGGGCCCGGCTCGCGCCGACGCCGCCAAACCTCGATCAGGCCGACCAAAAAGGCACCAATAACCGGAAGGGGCGTCTTGAGGACGAGAAGCAAGGGATAAAAGTAGATTGGCATTCCGCCCCGCAGATGGGTCGGGTCGTTGTAATAGAAACGACCCATCATGAGGTAGCCGTGATGCGTTACCGCGTTTCCGCCGGCATAGTGCAGCATGTACTTGAGCGTGCTCGGCAGCAGGATTACAGGGTTGAACACGACGAAAAGCAGCGCACAGGCGCCGAACAGGAGGACCGTCTCTCGCCGCCGTCGAGGCGGTTGGACTCGTTTATCGCCGCAAAGGTAGTAGTAGAGAAAATTCAAGCCCAGGTAATGCGGAAAGTATTTGGCGGCTAGCATCAGCCCGAAGCTGGAGCCGCTGGCGAAGTAATGCTTCCCGGCTCGTTGAGGCTCAGCAGCAGCAAGCCTCTTGGCGCGCAGATAAAAGTAGTAGCCCAGCCAGGTGAAAAACACCAGCAGCGTATCTTCTTTGGCCAGGCGGTTGTCCATGATGGCGATGGTACCGACGGACCATAGGAAGGCCGTCAGCAATCCAATTTCGACACCGAAGAACTCCTGTGCAAGGAGGAAAAGCACCACCGCCGTCAGGGCGCCAAAGATGACGTTGGGCAGGCGGACGGCGACCTCTTCCGGCACCGGGCGAGCCCCGCCGAATTCGCGGTTCCAGAGGTCAGTGGCGGCAAGCGAAACGGCGATCATCGACTTCATCAGCATGGGGTGCTCGAGGTTGTTCGAGAAATCGCCGTGCAAATAGGCTCGCGCCGCCACAACCTTGTTCACTTCATCCTCATTGAATCCGACCCGACCGAGTCCACGAAGGCGAAGAGCAAGGCCGAGCGCCACGATCAGGAACAACGCGGCGACTTTGTGCGATTTGGTAAGTGTCGAGAGCATGTTCTACCTTTTCTACCTTATTGCGTTAGGCTGATTCTCCGTAGCGAGGTCGTGGCCGCTTCCGCTGGTCTTCTCATTGACCACGTAGTCTCGATGATGGATGGTGAGAATCTTCTTCCCATTCATCCGTACGTGAACGAGCGTTTCATCCTGGGCCGGCAGCCAGAACTCTCCGATCTTCTCGTACTGCCGCACGAAGTCGGCGCGGGTGATCCAGAACGAGAGGGATTTGGCCGGCTGGCCGGCGATCCTCACGATGGCGTAGTCTTGAGCGTCGATCCAGACTTTACCCTCGAACAGGTACTTGTCCTTACGCTTCGGAGTGGCTTCCACCACCAGGCAGTGATAGGGTCCGACGTCCTGTTTGCCCACGAGGTTGAACTCATAGTTGGCGGGCCTGATCGCGCTGTCGTGGTGCGCCCGCCCAGACGAGGTTTCGGACTCACTCTCAATCAGCCGTTTCAGGACCATGTCCCGGACTAGTCGAGACCCTTCTTCGGACTCGGTGTGAAAGCTCTTTTGGTCGGGCGCCTGATAGTGCACGCTCACAACCTCCCGGGCGTAGATCTTGCCTTTGTCGCTGGCGACCTCGTAGGTCCGTACCCCCGAATACTGCCGCAGCCGCGCGTCTTGAATTTGGTTGTGCTCCAGCAGCTTCGCAAAGAGCTCGTCGCCGGTCATGCCCTGAAACGTAGCCTGGAGCGGCGAAATGGTATCTCCCAAGACGGGCGCAGTTCCATCAGCCCCAAGAGCGGTGCGCGTCGTCAATCCGACGGCCAGCACTATCAGTAAGGTTGGTTTTGATCTCGGCCAAGCTACCATGACGAATTCCTTTCTGTTGCGGCCTTGCCTTGGCTCAACACCGAGCCGAGGCGTAAGCCGTTAGTTCACGATATCGATCACAAAACCGTTGACGCGGTGCTGGAAGCCGACAAAATGTCCAAAGTACGGCGATGTAATGTTGTTGTACACTTCCAGTGGATTCGAGTGATTGGTGAGGTTGATCATATAGAGCCCGATGCGTACTCTCCGATTCTTCTTACTGCTGAAGAACGGCAGCTTGAACTCGCGGTACCCCTTGAGGTCGAACGAGAAGAAGGTCGGGAAACGTTGGCTATTGGCCTCGCCCACGTAGCTCTGAAGCGTATCGACGTTCGAGTACGGGAGTCCCGAGCGAACATCGACGACCGGGCTCAGGGTGATATTCCAAGGCAGACCAAAGGCGCCCCAGCTCACCAGCCGGTTGGGAACGTTCGAAGCCAGGTTGCCGGTGACGTCGGGGCGAATCACCGGTGCCTCGAATGGCACGTAGATGTCCGACAGAGTGTTCAAATCGCCGCGCGCCTGGCTGCGAACGTAGGACACATTCAGCTCGCTCCGTTCACCAGCCTGGTAATGCACTGTCGCCTCGAATTCGCGATAGTGCGAGTCGCCGGTGTGAGCGAGGCCGAGCAGCGACGCTGATCCCGGGGCAGCGGCCAGAGGAGTCACGATATAGAGGTCTTGGGTCCGGCTGTAAAGGTAGCTGAACCGGGCCACGACATTACGCCGAATCTCCCGGTCCACCTCAAGGTTCGCGGTGAAATTGCGCGGGCTGCTGTCAAGATCGCGGCCTGTTGGGACCAACCCACGACCAGGAACCGCGGTAACATAGGCATTTTGAAAGACCACGGGTGACGCGATTTGCCCGCTCCCGTCGTAGAGGCTCACCACCCGTGTGGGGTTGTCGAGGAAGTCGGCGGCTTGCAGTGGGACGCGCCCATAGAAAAGGCCGGCACCGCCTCGGATAACCGTTTTGCGATCCTCCCCCGGCGCGTACACGAAACCAGCCCGAGGGGCGATCGCAGCCGAGCGGCCCATCGATTGGGTGGAGAGTCGCCCGCCGAGATTCAGGCTCAGACGGTCGTTCACCCTCCAGTCGTCCTGCAGGAACTCCGAGACTTCGGTGTCCTGCGCGCTGAGACGGCCGCCGCCCTGAAAGTTGATCTGTTCGCCGAGTGACCCGTCCTGCCGGGTTAGCTGGATGGCGTGGGAATGGTCCGTGCCGCTGTAGGAGCGATGATTGAGGTCTACGCCGACCTTGAACTGATGGCGGCCAAACCATTCCTTCTGCGCAAATTGGAAGATGGGTAACAGTTCCACCTGATTGGCGGACCTCGTCCAGGCGTCAAAAAAGTTGCCACTCCAGCCCTCCGGACCGATCATCATCTCTTGCGGGCCCTGGCCGTGGGCATTGCTGTCGAAACGGGTGTATCGAAATACGGTGCTCAAAAGCGCGCCTGAGCTGAACTGGTAAGAGTCGGTGCCTCCGACGGACACTCCTCGCTGGCCTTGATCGGACGAGGCTGTCTGCGGTGTCAGCGCGCTGATGTCGGCAAACTGTTTGCGGTTCGAGAACCCATTCACACTCACCGATAGGATGTGCTGCGGCGACAAAACCGCCTGGAAGCTGGTCAGTGAGTCGAAACCTTGCTGCTTGGTTTCGTCATAAGGCCACGGCAGCCCGCGAACCGGCCGCTTTCGCACGTCGTAGGTAAGCGCTTCTGAGAAGCTGAGCTTGTTCTTGAGAATCGGTCCCCCGAAAAAGAAACGAGGCGTCCAGTCCGAAACGCCTACAAGGTGACCGTTCTTGCCGCGAAGTCCGGGCAGGGGGTCAAACATCCCGTAGTGCCAGTTTCCAGACGGCGGCCGGGTTTCAATGGCCGCCAAGCCGCCCGAGAAGCCGCCGTATTCGCTGCTGTAGGGAGTCTTGTCGACATTTAGTGACTGAATGGCATCAATGGGTACCGGAATCGAGAAGCTTCCCGTCACCGGATCGACGCTTTGCGCGGAGTCCACCAGAAGCATCCCCTGGTTCTCCACCTCTCCCTTCATGTTGAGCTTTCCGTCCGAGGTTCGCACCACGCCGGGCACCAGAGGCAACACCGCCGTGAACTTCTGTTCGGCGAGTGGCAACGTGGTGATCTGACGGTTGCTGACGGTGGCTGTCGAGTCGGAGGTCTCGGTAGCTACCGGCGTTGCCTTATCCTGCACCTCGACCTGCTGAACGATCTTATCCAGCTCGAGACGGATATTGTTAGTCGCGACTTCTCCCTGCTTCAGTGCCACACTGCCGGTAAAGGTTCTGAAACCTTCCAGACCCACCTCCACCTTGTAGACACCCGGAGCTAGCTGCGTGAACTGATAACGGCCATCGGTGTCAGTTGTAGTGGAGAAGGGTCCTTGCCCAGGCGAGGTGCTGGTCAGCTTTACGGGTACGCCCGGAACGGGCATGGATTCTCCTTCGCCGCCAGCCGCGACCGCTCCTTCGATCGAAGCCGTCGCCGCTGGACTGGCCTCAGATTCGTGGGCAAATCCATAAGGTCCACAAAGGATCAAGGCCGACAGCAGCATCACACTCAGGCAACAACCGACCCGACCGCTATGAACGCGCCGACCGACCAGACGCGCCCGGACCGGCCCGATGCCGTTCTTGACGGCGAGACTGAGTGGGGCGCCCAGGACCCACCATACCAGCGCCATGAAAAGGGCCGAATAGCCGACGAGAAAGAAAGCGATGACGGTTTGTGCGACGATGTCATACATGGTCTAATTCTCCTAGCCTTCTTGGCTTATAGGCTTCATAGCTTTGCCCAGCGGTTGCGGGGCGGTTTGGCGCCAGTGCGATGCGATGTGACGGACAGTGCGCCCCACTGCCACACCACCCTGTTGGAGTAGAAGGAATATGGCGCAGACCGCAAGCAAAAGGGCTGCACCGACGAAAACTATTCCAACGCAAGCCGCGTATTCCGAGATGATGTACACAAGCCCTCACTTAAAGGCTGCTTCGCCTCTTGAATGAAGCGCGAAGGGTTCCCTCACGCGCCGGTTTGGCGCCTTCCCCCATGAACTCCACGTTGAGTCGATGCCCGGTCGTCGTAGCATCGCTCCGAGCCGCCCGAGGAGTTTTATGCGTACCGCAGGCAGCGCCCACCTCGTTCCTGAGTCTCAGGCGCGCTCGGTGGACGTGCGATTTCACAGTTCCCTCTGGGACTCCCATAGCCTGGGCCGCTTCTCTAGTGCTCATACCTTGAACATAACGCAACCAGAAAGCCGAGCCGTAGGCTGCCGGCAAGCTCGACAACTTTCGTTTGAGAATTTGAAGCAATTCCTCCTGCGCACATATTTCCTCTGGATTGGGTCCGGGATCGGCGGTGGTATCTGCCAAGGATAGGGCCTCTTGATCGAGTTTCTGATCGATCGAGGTCATTACTTCGGGGCGGCTCCGGCGCAATCGCATCAGGGCGGCGTTGATCACAATGCGAGTCAACCAGGTAGACAACCGGGAGCGCCCTTCGAACTCCCGGAAATGCTGGACAACCTGGACCAACCCGTCCTGCAGCGCGTCTTCCGCGTCCTGGGGCGTGTCGAGAACCCGCAGGGCAACACGATAGAGTTGGGGCATGTATGACGCCAAAAGACGGCCTAGCGCCTCTTGGTCACCGTTCAATGCCAGTTGAAGTCCCTGGTCTCGTTTACGAACTGTGTCGCGATCCCCCTTAAACTCCATGCTGTCCTCCTTGCACAAGGCTTCTGCAACATCCCCTACTCTTGCTTGGGCGGGGCCGTGGGAAGCTCGTTTGAGCCTCCCACGGCGGGTTGGGGAGTTGGGCGAGCCTATTACCACCTGCGAGTTCTTGCACCTTTTCCGCATGCGAACCTCGGTGCCGTGGTCGAACTTGAAGTCAACCTGGTCCATGAACTGTTTTATAAGGAAGATGCCCCTTCCATGAGCGGCCAAAAGGTTCGGTGCGGCAGTTGGGTTGGCAATCCTGCTCGGATCGAACCCGGAGCCTGAATCTTTAACCGTGATGAGGAGATCGCCATCTTCGTTCACGGACGTGGAAACGCGTACGGTCCTCGCGGGGTCGCAGTTATTGCCGTGGACTATGGCATTGGCAATTGCTTCCCGCACAGCCAGGCCGATTCCCTCGACGTCGCCCCAAAATGTGGTGCCATCTATCGTCCGTGTAATCTCTTCCACCGCATCGTCGAGAAATTTGGGGTCCGAAGGGATGTCTCTGTTGAAGAACACTGACAGCTTCTGGACTTGATAATCGCCGATAAACGATGATTGGTTTGGTCCGTTCTGTTGGACGCTGTCACTTGTCATGGTATTTCTCCGGCTCAAATAGCAACCATTCAGTTTCTTGCGATCCGCCTATACACAAGGCAAGCGGGGTTCCAAACGGAAGCGGGAACGAACAGGATAGCGGGCGGCGACCAACGTCTTCTCGTATGCGCCTGAAAATGATAAGTGTTGGCGCACTGGGCCACGAATACCGGATTGCAGCGAGAAGCAGTCGTGACTGATTTCAGGCCCTGGATTCCGAATCGGTGATGCCAGATGATTGGCATCTTGCCCATCGGCGGGCACCTTCCACTCTGGGATAGATCAAGGTTTTACTGTCCGCTGCTCGTTGCGGTGTCACTTTGCCGGATGAAGGTAAGGAGACTATTTCCGGCGACGATCGCCAAACTTGTTCGTGAACAGATAGGATGAGCATCCTGTTAGCTGTCGTTAGGAACTTCGGCGCTCGCGAGAATTGACCCACGTCTGCTACTCAGAATTGACCCACCAGCTTTCCGACTAAGTCCACGCTGACCCCTCTTCCTGGCACGGTGATGATAATCACCAATGCCTGACACTCGGAAAAGACCCTG